>PGYL01000012.1:12343-78720 GCA_002839645.1 Methanomicrobiales archaeon HGW-Methanomicrobiales-2
TGGCACGGACGCCTACTCGCGACGAGTTCTCCAAGATCGCCATCGTGGCGGCAGCCGGGATCATGCTCATCGGCCTTGTCGGCTTTATTATATACGAGACCCTGCTGGTATTGCCCAAATGATGGATATGGCTGAGAGCGCAAACAGAGTATACGCGATCAAGACGACCGCAAAGCAGGAGCGGACGGTAGCCGACAACATCGAGAAGGTGACGAGGGAACAGAAAGACATCCACGTGATGGCTGTCATGGTTCCCGAGGAACTGAAGGGCTACGTCCTTGTGGAGAGCCCCGACTCCATCGCCCGGATAGAGCAGCTGGTCGAGTTGATCCCCCACGCGCGCGCGGTGGTGCAGGGCTCGACCGCTCTATCGGAGGTTGAGCATTTCCTGGTCCCCAAACCGGTGGTCAGCGGCATCACCGAAGGCACCATCGTCGAGATCATCGCCGGCCCGTTCAAGGGCGAAAAGGCGGTCGTCAAGCGTATCGATACCGGGAAGGAAGAGATCACGGTCGAATTGTACGAGAGTATGGTCCCCATCCCGATCACGGTTCGTGGCGACTCCGTCCGCGTCGTGGAGCGGTCGGAAGACGCCAACTGAACAATATCCCTTCACTCTTCTTTTTGCCCGGGCACGGGTCGTTGCACCGTCGACGATACGATTCGCAGCGGTTGGGTGCACCTCCTCGTGCCGGGGGTCCGGGTGCCGGAGCAGAACCCCCGGGTACCATACTTTAAATCCTCTTACGATGACCTTAGATAACCCAGGCAACTATTCCCCTGAGGAATAAGCTGGAGAACTTGTATGGCAGAAACGGTCGAGGTATTAGTACCCGGTGGCAAGGCAACAGCAGGTCCGCCTCTGGGCCCTGCGCTCGGACCCCTCGGTATCAACGTGAAGGCAGTCGTCGAAGAGATCAACAAGAAGACGGCCGATTTCAACGGCATGCAAGTGCCGGTGACGGTCACGGTCGACGATAAGCGGAACTTCACGATTGCGGTGGGCATTCCGCCCACCACGGCTCTCGTCATGAAAGAGGCCGGTATCACGAAGGGTTCGACAGAGCCGGGTACTTTGGTGGCGGGAAACCTGCCGCTGGAGGCCGCTGTTCGTATTGCCCGTATGAAATTTGATGATATGCTCTCGTACGATCTTAAATCGGCAGTCAAAGAGGTCGTTGGAACGTGCGTGAGTGTCGGTGTCACCGTCGAGGGTAAGAAACCCCGCGAGATGATCTCGGCCATCAATGACGGGGAATACGACAGCGTGCTCGTCGCATAGATGTCAGACAACCATAGAAGATCATGAGGTCGTGTACTATGGAGGCAAAGGATGGTTGATAAAACCAGTATACAGAAAGCCGTGAAGACGGCACTGGAGAAGGCTCCGGAACGGAAGTTCAAGGAGAGCGTGGATATCACCGTCAACCTCAAGAACATTGATATGTCCCAGCCAAAGAATCGTATCGATGAGACGATTCTCCTCCCGAACGGTTTTGACAACGTCAGGATCGCAGTTCTCGGGAAGGGCGACATCACCACGCAGGCAAAAGATGTGGGTGTGGAACTTATCATTGGACCTGAGGAGATCGAGCGGCTCGGGGGAGAACCCCGGGAAGCACGTAAGATGGCGGAAGAATACCGGTTCTTCCTTGCTGAGACGGCAATGATGCCTCTCGTCGGCCGTTACCTCGGTGTCAGACTTGGTCCGCGCGGGCGAATGCCTATGCCGATTCCGCAGGGAATGGATATCAGGCCCATCGTTCAGCGCCTGAGAAGTTCCGTAAAGATCCGGACGAAGGACAAGAAAGTCTTCCACACGAAGGTCGGGTCCACCGGCATGGAGCTCACTGAGATCGCAGAGAACATCGATGCGATTCTCCGGAGGGTCGAGGCCGTCCTGGAGAGCGGGACGATGAACATCCACTCGGTCTACGTGAAGACGACCATGGGGCCGGCAGTGAGGGTGATCTGATGGCACTCTACACACACCACCTGCCCAGGTGGAAGAAGGACGAAGTAGACGAGATCAAGCGCGGTATCGCGGAGCACACCCTCGTCGGCGTTGTGGATATGTACGGCATCCCTGCCTCACAGATCCAGCATATCCGGCGAAACCTCCGCGGCACGGCGCGAGTGAAGATGGCCCGGAACACGCTGATCGAGCACGCCTTAAACGAGCTCGGCGGCACTGTCGCGGCTCTAAACGAGCACGCCGAGGGCCAGAGCGCCATGATCTTCACGAACGAGAACCCTTTCAAGCTCTTCAAACTGCTTGAACAGACCAAGACGAAGATGGCGGCGAAGCCCGGCGAGACTGCGCCGGAGGACATCGTCGTTCCGAAGGGTCCAACCACCTTCAAGCCCGGCCCCATTGTCGGCGAGCTTCAGCAGGTGGGCATTCCCGCAGCCATCGAAGGCGGAAAGGTCAAGATTCGTGAGGCCAAGACGGTCGTGAAGAAGGGCGAGGTCATCAATAAGAAGGTTGCCGATGCCCTGGTGAAACTCGGGATCAAGCCGATGGATGTCGGTCTCCTCCTGCAGGCCGCATACTACAAGAACACCATCTTTACGCCGGACCTCCTCGCTATCGATGAAGAGGCCTACTACAACAACATCGTGCTTGCTGCCCAGCAGGCGTTCAACCTCTCGGTCAATGCCGTCATCGCGACCCCGATGACCGTCAGTGCCATCATCGGCAGGGCGGTACGCGAAGCCCGGAACGTGGGCGTCGATGCGAGCATCTATGAGAAGGACATCGTCGACCTGATCATCGGACGGGCACAGCGGGAGATGCTGGTCGTCGCGCTTGCGGCGCAAGGCCGCGGCTTCGAGCTCGATGAGGCGACCCTGAAGGCAGCTTCGGCAGCAACCGCTGCGGCACCCGCCGCAACAGAGGCAGCAGTCGAGGCAAAGCCCGAGGAAGAGGAGAAGGAAGAGGAGAAGAAGGAAGAGGAAGAAGAGAGCGGCATGGCCGGTCTCGGGGCCCTCTTCGGCTAATAATTATAAGAAAACCAAAGGTGAATGAACTATGGAGTATATCTACGCTGCACTGCTCCTGCACAACGCAGGCAAAGACGTAACTGAAGAGAATGTGACTGCTGTCCTGAACGCGGCCGGTGTCGCCGTCCAGGATGCCCGCGTGAAGGCGCTCGTCGCCGCACTCGAGGGTGTGAACATCGAGGAGGCCATCAGCAAGGCCGCCGTCGCACCAGTCGCCGCTGTAGCCGCAGCCGCTGCCCCGGCAGCCGCCGCGCCCGCAGCCCAGGAAGAGGCTGAGGAAGAGGGGAAGAAGGAAGAGGAAGAAGAGAGCGGCATGGCCGGTCTCGGCGCCCTCTTCGGCTAAACCTTTTTTCTTTCGCCGGCGGTTTGCCGGTATCTTATGTGTCCTTCTGTCGTGGTAGTTCCTCTCGGAGAGGTTTCTCCTCCGGCAGGTGTCCCGGAGTTCGCAGACCACGAGGAGTGGCCCACCCGAAAATGGGGGAAATTCTCATCCGGTTCGCGGGGTCCTCAGAGCATTTCGAACCAGACGTCCCGGAGGCCGACGTTGTACTGGGCGATGAAGAGGGCGTCGCCTATCTCGATCGCGCCGTTTGCGTGAACGTCTGCCTTCCGGAACCCATCGGTGCCGGCGAGAGGCTTCTCCCGGAGTCCCACGACCTCCTGGAGGACGATGAGGGTGTCGGCCTGGTTGACCGCGCCATCCTCGTTTGCATCACCGAAGAGGACCGGGGTGACCCGGATGTAGCCGGGTCTTGCGGCGATCGAGAGCCTGCCGTTCACTGCGAGCGTGACGGTGTGGTTGCCGGGGAGGGTGTAGGTGTGGACAGGGTGCTGCTCGGTCGAGGTCTGCCCGTCGCCGAAGTCCCAGAGCCAGGATGACGGGTTCTCCGTCGAGGCGTCAGTGAACCGGACGGTGAGCGGGATGGGGCCGGCGGTGACGTCGGCGGTGAAGTTTGCGACGGGGGCATTCACGTGAACCTGTGCCCGGGCCACGTCAGGGGCATACCTGCCGCCATGCCGGTCTTCGATCCTGCCGGGAAGGACCGTGATGTTCGTCGTGCCGGGGGCATCGGCACGGACCGTTACCGTCACCAGCGTGATATTGGCGGTCCCGGACGCCCCGGTGAAATCCCTGGCGCTGCACCAGACCGCATCGCCGGGCACCGTGCCGTTTGCCTGAATGGCCGACCACGCCGGGAACTCGACGCCAACAATCTCGCCGACGGCCGTATCGGTCAATTGCACGGTGAGGTTATAACTGAGGAGTTCCGCAGGGGCGGTATCGAGCGCCAC
This sequence comes from Methanomicrobiales archaeon HGW-Methanomicrobiales-2, assembly GCA_002839645.1. GTDB lineage: Archaea > Halobacteriota > Methanomicrobia > Methanomicrobiales > Methanoculleaceae > Methanoculleus. Next base: position 16,640 of record PGYL01000012.1, read on the forward strand.
CGTGTACGCCCGCGTCTGCCCGACTGCCAGCGTTGAGGCTGCCGGCAGGACGGCGATCTGGTTGATCGTATCGGGTGGACCCCTCAGCACGAGAGAGGCTGTTCCGTGCACGGCATTGGTCAGATTATTTTTGGCGGCGGGAACCGAAGCGGCGTAGACGGTGTAACTGGCATGGGTGCCGCGTTCCGGTGCAAGGCCGCAAATGCCGGTATTCCAGTGATACTCCCAGGTATCGTCCGGATTAACCTCAACTCGTGTGAACGTGCCGGCATCCCCACTTACGCAGGGTATGGTCGTGTCGTCAAGTCTTGTACCGTTCGCTGCAAGGTCTTGTCCTGTGATGAAGAGATACGTGAGTGCGCTGTCGGTGTTTGTGCCGGAGAAGACAACCTCGTCACCGGTATAGTATGTGCCGGTGCCGGCCGACGTGACGGTCATCACTCCGCGCTCCACGTTCACCATGGCGCTCGCCGAGCGCGAGGGGTCGGCCCAGTCGATCGCTTCGATGGTGTAGTCCTGCGGCGCCGTCGATGAGTTCGTTACGAACCTGACCGTGCGGGTGCCGGAGGGTCCGATGGTGACGTTTGCCTGCGACGCCGCGGTTGCGTTCACCACGCTCCGGGGGCCGGAGGTCCCGATACTGCTGATGCCGCTTTGTCCGGGCACGATGGACGGATACTCCGTCGGAGAGGCGCTTCCGGCAGCCTGGATGTAGATGAAGTATGTTCGGCCGCTCTCGCCGCCGACGGTCAGGTCAAACGGGTTGCCGCGCACGACGGCATCCTTATTGGAGGTGAGCGTGAGAGGGACCGGGTTCTTGACGGTGAAGCCCTGCGGGAGCACGCCCGACTGCCCGTCAGGGTTCGTCACGACGACGTTATAGGCGCCCGCTGCCCGGCCGGCAAGATCGAACGTGCACGCGATCCGTGACGAGGAGACGACGGAGACCCCTGTCGCCACGATATCAGGCTGCCCCGTCCGGGTGAGTCTGACGGTCGCCCCGTTCTGGAACCCGGTTCCCGATAGATCCATGACCTGCACGGCGCCGTCGGTATACCCCGAATTTGGGTTTATCCCGGCGATCGCCGGATCCGGGAAGAGGCCCGGGTAGATCCACCGAGCCCCGGCTGCGTCAGACTCGGTGAGGGTGCGCTTCGTCAGGCCTGAACCGACTCGCCCGTACATCACCTTCGCCGTGTCGGAGGGGTATCCCTGGACGTTTCCGTAGAGGTCGAGCAGTTGAACCCAGTGGCCGAGTTCGTGAAGGCAGACTGTCTCGATATCGTACGCCCCGGTCTGGGGGGTCGTCGACCAGGTATAGCGGGTGTTGAACTTGATGTCGCATTCGGCGACCTGGTCTGGGTTGGCCTGGTAGTACCAGGTGCTCGCCTGAGCAAGCACCCCATCCGTGGCGATGTCGCCCCAGAGGATCTCGTTTTTTGAATTGTAACCACTCATGTCTGTCGAGGTTGTGGTCCCGGCATACTGGAAAGAGAAGTCGGAACCCTGGACCGCTGTCCACGTTCCGGCAGCGTTCTGCACCGCCGTGAGAGCGCCTGATACCGGGGGTGGGTTAACGTAGTAGGAGACGACGGGCTCAGTTCCCTGCCAGCGTTTCTTGCTCCACCCGAACGGAACACTGAGCGAGTACGGCCCGAATTCGGTCAACCCGTCGTCATGGATCACGTAGACCGGCCCGCTGCTTGCCGATCCCCGGTAGGCATAGTCCCGCCAGGCGGTCCCGGTCGGGACGTTGCAGACGATCTGCGAGTCGGTCCAGGAGACGATGTCGTTTGAGTTAGCGCTTTGCCATCCCGTAACCGGCAGGTATCCGCTTGCGTAGATCCAGTAGTGCGTGCTGCCGCTTGAGGTGAAGAAGAACGCGACATCCCCGGGACTCTCCCGGGACACCTTGGTTCCGAACCCGGACCCGGTTATCATCACTTTCGCTCCGGTTCCCGCGGATGTGTCAGTCGAGGCGACTGCATCAAGGGAGACCTCCGCGGTCCCGACCGGCGCGGGAACCGATGTCGCCGTCGTCCACATGACGCCAGCGTCACCCTGCCGCGCGGCGTCCACCCTCTCGCCGAACTCTTCGGGCGTGAGCAGATCTGCCGCCCCGGTTTTCGCTGCGGACTCTCCAGCGAGGGACACGACTCCCTGCGAGAGGCCGACGGGGAGGTAAGTCCCGTCCGGGCGCTCTTTCAGGAAGAGCCCGACGTTCTCACCCGGGAGGAAAACCGGGACGTCCTCCACCCAGAGCGTGACCCCGTCCACCGTTCCGCCCGGGACCACAAGGACAGAGTTCTCCGGGAGTCCGCCTGTGAGGGTTTCGTCGACAGAGAAGGAGACGACGGTCTCAATCCCGGTGCCGGCCTCGTCCCACCGGCTCTCGACGGAGGTGATCGTTCCGATTGCTATCGCGTCCGAGTGCTCTGCAAGGTATGAAGGGGAGAGCTCGACCATGAGCGCTGCTGCCGGGGATGCGAACGTTACGGTAAGGATGACGAGACAGAGGGTGAAAAGGATAACTCTGCTCTGAGGGAAGGTAGCTCGCATATGCCGTTTTCAGCTGCGGGAATCATATAGTTTCGCTTCTCGTTCTCTCTGTTTTACCATATCTCATGAATGAACTGATATCCGCAAACCATGTGCTTAATATAATGTATTGGGCGTCTATCGCCCACACCGGTCCCATGGAGGGAAAGGGTCCCTGCTGACCGTCCTCGGAACTGCCGGGTAGGGCTCGCTGCAGGGGGCGGGGCCCGCTCTCGTTTCTCGTTCCGTGCGAGGTGGCTCCCGCAGGTCAGCCGTGTTTTACCTCCTGGAGAGCGGGAGGCATAGGTCATCGGCACCGGCCGGGAATGGGGCGTATTTTTGGTGAGTAATAAAGTGGGTTATCCACCCGGCCCCGTGGGCCATCAGATCATCGTAAACCAGACGTCTTGGAGGTCAAAGTTGTACCGGGCGATGAAGAGCGCGTTGTCGACCTTGATGACCTCGTTCACGTGAACGTCTGCCTTCCGGAACCTGTCGGTGCCGGTGGGTGGCTGCTCCCGGAGACCTATGACCTCCTGGAGGACGAGGAGGGTGTCGGCCTGGTTGACCGCTCCGTCCTCGTTTGCGTCCTCGAAGAGGATCGGGGTGACCCTGACGTAACCGGGTTTCGTGGCGGTCGAGAGCCTGCCGTTCACTGCGAGCGTGACGGTGTGGTTGCCGGGGAAGGTGGTATATACCGGGTTCCGCTCGGCGGAGTCGCGCCGTCGCTGAAGATCCAGAGCCGCGAGGTGGGGGTGCCGGCCCCGGTGCCCTCTTCAGCGAAACCCCTTCTCTATATGGAAAACACTACTATCGGGCGCAGAAAGCCTGCCAGTTCTTTAGAAGACACTTTTCCCCGGCAGCCTCTATACTGAGCCGAGGATCCAGTCCTGCCGGTACACCCCGCGATAAAAGAAGAAACGTGGACGGCATCGGGTCGCCCGGCCGCTATCGCTTCACCCTTCCTTGATCCAGCCCATCGTGACGTACCAGTCGTACTCGTGGCGCCAGAGGTCGCGATTCGCCGTGACGAGCTGGCGGAAGTAGTCCCGCCGCTGCCGGTGGATCTCCTCCTGCTCGGGGTACCGGTGCTCCCCCCGGATCGATTGGGCGAGTTTCTCCCCGAGCGCGAAAGCCTCGTTCTCGGCCCGCTCGAGCGCGGTCGGATCCCACCCTACGGCGACGCCGACCCCGCCGATCGCAGTCGCCCCGAAGTTGGTCAGGGCGCGGTTCATGTAGGCGACGACATCGTCCTGATGGCTTCCGCCCGCGGTGCAGACGGAGCAGCCGAACTTGCCGGTGAGCATCTGGCAGTGGACGGCGTCCGCCATGCGGTCGAAGACCGCCTTTAAGGGAGCGGTGATCGAGTCGATGTAGTTCGGTGAGCCAAGGACGATCCCGTCGGCGTCGAGGATGTCGTTGAAGAGATCAGGGAAGTCGTCCATCAGGCTGCAGTCGCCGGTCGCGTAACAGGAACCGCACGCGGTGCAGTACTCGATCCGGAGCGTGTAGAGGTCGACGAGCTTCGTCTCTGCCCCTTCCTCCCGGGCACCTGCGAGGACGGCTTTTACGAGGCGCAGCGTCCTGCTCTCCTTCCCCCGGGGACTTGCATTCAATCCGAGGACTTTCATGAACAATCAGAGCTCCTGTATGCAGGGGATTGCGGCAGAAGCAGGATAAAAGTATCGACTCGGCCGCAGGAGCGGCCGTCACGGCGCCGGGCGGCGGAGGTACTCCCCGGCCGTCGTCACCCGGGCGTAGGTCCCGTCGAGCGCCGCCATGAACGAGGCGTGCACCGTCCCGGCCGGCACCGCGACCCCACCGAAGGTCAGGTCGCAGGCGGCGCAGGCATCGGCGATCACCGTGCAGGCGTAGCCGAGGTCGAAGGCGGCGCGGGTCGTGGCGTCGATGCACATCTGGCTCATCGCGCCGCAGATCACGAGATCCGTCACCCCCTCCGCCGCGAGGAGCGCGGCGAGATCGGTGCCTGGGAAACAGTTCGGCCGGTTCTTCTCGACGACCTGCTCCCGGGGCAGCGGACGAACGCTGCCGTGGATCTCCGCACCCGGCGTCCCGGGAAGGAAGAACGTCGCCCCGGGTCGCGTGGCGACGTGGCGGACGAAGAAGGCCGGGCGGCCGGATTCCCGGAATGCGGAGAGGAGGCCGGCGGCGTTTGCGGCGGCCGTGTCCATCCCGGGGAGTTCCTTTTCTCCGCCCGGGAAGTAGTCGTTCTGGACGTCGACGAGGAGGAGGGCTTCCGTCATGCTCAGGAAGTTGTCCGCGGAAAGCGATGAAGGATACGGAGAGGCGGGCACGTTGCAGCGTGCCTTACCGCCTTCTCATCAGGACTGGCATGGCGGCGAACGCAGCGAACGGTCATAATGCAGGGGTGCCTGTTGCGTCGTCATATCCGGCGTCGGTATCGTCGCAGTGGTCTCCGGTTTGGAACCGCTGTCGCTGTAGAACTCGCACGGGAGAGAGGGTGCCGTCGCCGCCCCGGCATGCAGAGGTCGCGGGAACCGATCCGGCAGTTCACGCCGCAGGACCCGCCCCCTCACTCCACGCTCCCCGCGTACACCACCTGCCCGAAGCTGATGCACCCGTCCCCGAGCGGGTAGTGCCGGTTGATGATCATCTCAAGCCCCGCAGCCCGGACCTCCCCGACGATCGTCTCCCGGATCGCCCGGTTATAGGCCACCCCGCCCGAGAGCGCCACCCGCGGGATCCCCCGCTCCTCCGCCGCCCGGACGGCCATCGCCGCGACCCCTCGGGCAAGATTATACTGGAACGATGCGGCGATGTCGTTCACCCGCTCCCCGGCGGCCGACCGCCGGTAGGCCTCCACGAGGAGCGAGCGGGTCGAGAAAACCTCGCAGCCGTCATCGCCACGCAGGAAGACGAGGTCCCATGCCGAGGATTTTCCGGCATACGCCGCCGACTCGAGTTTCATCGCCGGCTCGCCGTCGTAGGTCCGCTCCCGGCAGATCCCGAGGAGGGCTGCGGCGGCGTCCAGGACCCGGCCGGTGCTCGAAGTCGCGGCGACGTTCAAGCCCCGCTCCACCTGCCTTGTCAGGACCGCGAGCTCGATGTCGCTCCAGCCCCGTGATGCGAGCAGGTCCCGAACCCCGGACGTCGGCAGGATGCCGTAAAGCATCCGCTCCGGGAAGCGTGTGGCGATGTCGCCGCCCGGCATCGGGACGACCTCGAGGTGGGCGACCCGGTCGAGGCGGGGGACCTTCCCGGCAAAGACCTCGCCGCCCCAGATTGTTCCGTCGTCGCCGTAACCCACGCCGTCGATGGCGATCCCGACGCACTCCTCCCGGGTCGCGGCCGCTATGTGCGCCCGGTGGTGCTGGACGGCGAGGAGTTCTGCCCCGGCCGCTTCGGCAACCTCCCTCGCGTAACGAGTCGAGAGGAACTGCGGGTGGAGGTCGTGGACGACCCGATCGTACCGGGCCCCGGCCAGCCCCCCGATATTCTCCACCGTCTCCTGCAGGTAGGCGAGAGTCCCGGGGTTTCTGACGTTTCCCACATGGGGAGAGGTGATGCAGAAGCCGCTCCGGTAGATAGAGATGTTCGCGTTCAGCTCCGGCCCGACGCCGAGGATGCATGCATCACCGAGGTCGATCGCCGCCCGCTTCGGGGCAAGGCCCCGCGAGAGACGGATGATGTAGCCGTCCCGGACGACGGAGTCGTCGCACCGGTTGACGATCCGGCGGTCATGGGTGAGGATGTAGTCCACCTGCCGCGGCAGCCGCTCGAGGGCGACCGCGAGATCGGTGATCATCGGGTAGCCCGGCAGGTTCGCACTCGTCATCACGAGGAGCGGGTGGGTGAGGCTCGCGAAGAGGAGGTGGTGCAGCCCGGTGTAGGGGAGCATGCACCCGATGGTGTGGAGGTTGGAGATCCCCGGGTGCGACGCAGGGTCCCTTTTTTCGAGCACCACGATCGGCCGTTCCCGGGAGTTGAGGATCCGCTGCTCCTCGTCCGATACGACCGCGATCCGCTCCACCTCCCCGGCAGTCGCCATCACCGCGAGCGGCTGCTCCGTCCGGCCCAGGCGGTGTTTCAGCTCGCCGGCCGCCTCTTCTGTGCAGGCGATATGGAATCCCCCGATCCCCCGGATGGCGACGATCGAACCGGTATCCAGGAGAACTGCCGCTTCCCGGACGGGATCCGCCACCGCGAGCGGCGTCCCGTCGGCCCGAAAGAGGGCGAGGTGGGGCCCGCAGGCCGCACAGGCGATCGTCTGTGCGTGGTGGCGCCGGCACGACGGATCGGTGTACTCGCTCCCGCAAGCGGTACACATCGGAAACTCCGCCATCGACGTCCGTTCCCGGTCGTAGGGGATAGCGTTGATGATGCTGTACCGCGGGCCGCAGTTAACGCAGGACGTGGCCCAATACCCTTCGTACCGCCCGCCCGGCGTGAATATGTCGGCGATGCAGTCGTCACAGGTGGCGACGTCGGTCGGGATGAATCCCGAGAGGCTCCCGGAGCCGCTCTCAAGGATGGTAAAGTTATCGGGGGGGTTACCGCGCAGATTATGGACATCTACGGAATCTATTTGAGATAACGGCGTCCCCCGGGAAACGGCCTCCAGGAATTCCTCGAAGCGATCCCCGAATGCATGGATCTCCACCTCGCTCCCGAGGTTTTTAACGGTCCCGGTGATCCCGTATTCCCGGGCCTTTGCATAGACGAAGGGACGAAATCCGACTCCCTGGACGATGCCCCGGATGATGATAATGCCACATGTACGCATTGAGATTTCAGCAAAAATTTATGGAGTTATACAGCGATATAACTATAGGGTATCGCAGTGACGGGACATATTAAAATTCTTAACGATCCGGTGGAACTGGTTCCTCTTCTTATAACGTTCAATAATGCCGATTATAAAAAAATCTACGAACTCTTAAACAAGGCATGGCTGACCGAGGATGACCTCGGGGTGTACGCCGGGATCTCGACGGTGGCCGAGTGCCTCTCTATCCTCAAGAAGGGAAACCTTATCGAAGAACAGTGGCGGATGCCCAAGCCCGGAGAGAAGCCGACGAAGGAATACCGGGCGACATACAGCAAGTTCAGAGCAAGTTTCCAGTGTTCTATGGGTGATATCGGAGATCTGTTGCATATCGCCGTCTCAAACGACGAGGGCCTCCGTACGATCGTGGACTCGGTCGAGCAGGAGATTGTGGCCGGGACCACCTCGATCGGCGACATATCCCGGAAATACGGGGTCAGCCCGACCTTCATCAAGGGACTGGCGAAGAGGATTCCCGGTCTCGACGTGAAAGGGCAGGGAATGGTGTTGCTTGACCGACTTCACTGACGACCCGCTCTACGTCATCCTGCGCAGTAAACGGGAGGCCACCCGGTTCCAGATTCTCGTAGAGATCGCCGAACACCAGCCGGCCGTCCGGCAGCAGGAGATCGCCGGGAAGCTCGGCGTGACACCCCAGGCCGTCTCCGAGTACATCCGGGAACTGGTGGATGAGGGACTCGTCACCGCTCACGGCCGGGGCCGGTACGAGGTGACGAAGAACGGGATCGAGTGGGTTCTGCGGCACGCCGAGGCACTCGAATCCTATGCCCGCCATATCAACCGCGATATCATCCAGCAGGTGGCGGTCTGGACGGCTATCGCCCGGGACGAGATCCACAACGGGGATACCGTCGGCGTTCTCATGCAGGACGGCTGGCTCTATGCGACGAAAGAAGAGCAGAGCGCTACAGGTCTCGCGACCATGGATGCGGAGCCCGGGGAAGATCTCGGTGTCGCCCGGTTAAACGGCATCATCAAGCATGAGGAGGGGCTCATCCACGTCTGCAAGGTGCCGCGGGTGGAGCGGGGCGGGTCCCGACAGGTCCGCACCGACCTCCTCCGGGATGCTGTCCGCGACGCCGAGATGGTGGCCGCCGTCGGCCTCGAGTCCTATGTGGCTCTCCGGAAGGCGGATATCCAGCCGGACATGTTTTTCGGCTCCCGCGAGGGGGTCATCGAGGCGGCGTTCCACGGCCGGGAGTGCGCAATACTTATCGTTGATGAGGAGTTTACCGACTTTCTCAAGCGACTGGAGACGGTGGGGCTCACCTACACGATCCACGACCTGATTGCACCATGAAGGTTATCGTCCAGCCCCAGAAAGGCACATATAAGTTACTGTTCGTCGAAGGCGGCCGCGTCGAAGGCTCCGGGTTCGTCGACCTGACCGCGACCCCGAAGGGCCAGCGGCCCAAGAATTTCAAGATGCGCAGGCGGGGGAAACAACTCAAACCCACCCCGACCCGGGACCTGATCACACTGCTCCGCCGGTCATCGGTGCATCTTGCAGCGAAGAGCCCGGAGTTTGAGTCGTTCCTTGCCGACCTCCAGATCCCGTCGACACGGATCAACATCTGCCGGTTCTGCCAGCTCGAGGACAGGTTTGTGCCCGTCGATAAGACGACCGGCGTGCGGTACGGCGGCGAGTGGATCTGCATGGACTGCGCCAAGCGCGAGATGCGCCGGGAGCTCGGCTACCTGGGAAGATTCGGGGGCTCCGTGCTCGTCCACCTCGAGAAACTCCTCGTCCAGGTCCGGGACCTCGACCGGGTGCTGGCGTCGGTGGGGCCCGAACATCCCGACCGGAAGCGAACCCTCTTTGACCGGCTTGAGGCGCACGAGGTCCAGGATACGGTTCACATCACCGATCTCCCGCTGCCCCCCGCGTTCGCGCAGGCTGCCGGGGTCGATTACCTGATGCCCGTCCAGCAGCTTGCCGTTCAGGCAGGGCTTCTTGAGGGACAGCACCTCCTCGTCGTCTCGGCCACCGCGAGCGGCAAGACCTTCATCGGGGAGATGGCCGGGATGAAGAACTTCCTTGAAGGGCGGGGAAGAATGCTCTTCCTGGTCCCGCTGGTCGCGCTCGCGAACCAGAAGTACCAGCGGTTCCGTGACCGCTACGGTCACCTTGTTCGGGTCACCCTGCAGGTCGGGGTGAGCCGCCTCAACCTCCCTGAGACCCGCCCGGCGGGGGACCGGGACGTCAACGCTTCCGTCGTGGTGGGGACCTACGAGGGGATCGACCACGCTCTCCGGACCGGGAGATCGCTAAAGGACATCGGGACCGTCGTCATCGACGAGGTCCAGATGCTTGAGGACCCCGAGCGGGGCCACCGTCTCGACGGGCTGATCGCCCGGCTCAAGCATATCGCCCCTGATGCCCAGTTCCTCTATCTCTCGGCCACGATCGGGGCCCCCGGGCTGCTTGCGGAGAAACTCCGGACGAACCTGGTCCGCTACGCGGACCGGCCGGTACCGCTCGAGCGGCACCTCATCTTCACCGAGCGGTCCAAGAAGATCGGGTTCATCAAGCAGATGGTCGTCGAGGAGTACAAGATGCGATCGTCCAAGGGTTACCGTGGCCAGACGATCGTCTTCACCAATTCCCGGGCCCGTTGCCACGTCATCGCCGATGCCCTCGGCAAGACTGCAGCTCCCTACCATGCGGGGCTGACCGCCCAGGAACGCCGGGACGTGGAGCGGCGGTTCGCGAACGGAGAGATTGCCGCCGTCGTGACCACGGCGGCGCTTGCCGCCGGCGTCGACTTCCCGGCATCCCAGGTGATCTTCGACGCGCTTGCCATGGGCATCAAGTGGCTTTCCGTCCAGGAGTTCTACCAGATGATGGGACGGGCGGGCCGGCCGGACTTCCACGACCTCGGCCGGGTAGTCATCATGGCGGAGCCCGGAGGATCGTACTCCCGGGCGTCCGGGAAGACCGAGGAGGAGGTCGCGGTCGGTCTCCTGCGGGGCGAGATGGAGGAGGTCGCTCCCGAGTACGACATGGAGCAGAGCACGGAGGAGTTCGTCGCGAACGCCGTGATCTGCGGCGGCGACGAGCAGCAGGTCATCAAGATGACCCACACGATGGTCGGGGCGCTGGAGCCGGCCCTCCCGACGCTCCTTGACTACGGGCTGGTCCGGCGGCGGGCGGGGCGTATCGAACTCACCGATATGGCCCGGGTGATGGCCGAGCACTTCATCGGCGCCGAACGCCTGATCGAGATCAGGGACATGGTCCAGCGGGTGGACGATGCGGCCGAGATCATCGCAGAACTCGAATGTGCCGAGGAGAAGGCGCCTTAGGGACCTGGGTTAGCGCCCTTTCTCGTGCTCTGCGGATACAGCCCAAACCCCTCTCCCTCACCGGTACCGCTCCAGGTACTCCCGCACCTTTTCCGACTCCACCCACCCTTCGTCGAGCTGCCGGAGGATCGCCTTGATCTGCCGGACCTGCTCGCGGATCTTCTCGGCGCGCTCGTCGTCGATGAGGTCGGCCATCCCCTGGACGACCTGAAGGGGGTTTCGGATGTGGTCGGTCAGGACCGCGAACTGCTCGATATTTCTCTCGATCTGCTGGTATGCTTCTCTCCTCTCCTCTTCAATCCTCTCCCGCTCTTTCATCTCGCGCCTGAGACTCTCGTTTGCCGTCTGGAGTTCGTTGGTCCGCTGCGTCACCAGTTCCTCCAGGCGGTAACGGTACTCCATCAGCTCTTTCTCGGCCCGCCGCCTCTCCGTCACATCCCGCGCGATGATGAGGATCGCCGGCGTGCCCCCGAGGCTGATGCGGTGGATGCTCGCCTCGACGGGGATCCGCTCGCCCTCCCGGGGAATCAGGTCGGCGCTGTAGAACTGGTGGTCGTCTCTCGCAAAGTCGCTCCTGATCTGGATGACCGACCGGGGGGCGACGGCGAAGAGTTCCTCCCAGGCATACCCAAGGCACCGGCAGGCGAGCGCGTTCGCGTCCAGTATCCGGTAGGGCGTCCCTTCCCTCCCCACTGCGCATACGAGCAGGAAGTCGTTCCCGCTGTCAAAGAGGAGGTGGTAGCGGTCCCTGCTCTCCCGGAGTTCCTGCCGGGAGCGTTCCACCTCATCGAGCATCAGGTTGACCTCGCCAACAAACCGTGAGACCGGATCGCCCCCGATTGCCGGGAGATGCGGCGGGACACCGGTCCCTGTCTTGATGGCCTCGATGCTTGCATCCATGCCGGCGATGCGGGCGGCCACTTCCCGCTCCTTGAGCCAGATGCCGAGCAGCCCGAAGCCGATGCCGATGAAGAGGAGTTCGAAGAGCAGGACCACCGGGGTGGTCCAGATCTGCCCCGGGAGATCGAACGGGAGGGCGAGCGCGAGGAGGGGGGCGGGACCGCGGGCACCGGGCGTGCAGGGGCCCGCAGGTGGGGCAGCCGGGAACCGGGGTGCATTCTTGCAGGGGTCCATGCTGTTGTATCGTATCGCTTGTGTCGGGTGGCTACCCGCCCGTGGGCTGCGGGATGCACCCGGGGGGTCTTCCGGTCACCCTGCGGGTGGCTATCATGGCTATTCCGGCGCGCTGATGGAAAGCGCGCCACTGTAACCCAAGGTGGTGAATAGAGTATTTAATAGTTTCCTATGTGAGGGTAGAGTTTACGGTCTGAATAGGTCTTTTCAATCCTGAGTGCGCACGCTGGGAGGTATCAGAAGAGTTATATCGGTCTTTCCCCCGGTGCCGCCGGGGGAGAGGACCATGAGGAGAACGTGCCTATCCGGACTCTGAAACATTTCCGCCGGTGCCTTCCCGGGCGTTCCTGCGCATTAGCACGGCGAAGATTGCGGTCCCGATGAGGCTTATCGCCCCGCCCACGTAGAAGACGGCGTCGATGCCGATGGAATCCATGAAGACTCCCCCCATCAGCGGTGCGATGATCATGCCGATCCCGAAGATCGTGTTGTAGGCACCCATCGAGGTTCCCATCCCGATGGTCCGGCCCGCATCGACCGTCAGGGCCATGATGGCCGGCTGCTGGATGGCACCCCCGACACCGACGATGGAAGTGATCACGAGCAGGGGCCAGAACGACCCCGAGAAGGGGATTGCAGCGAGTGCTACCGCTGCTATGACTGAGCCGGTGACAATCAGGGCGACCTTGTTCCCGGTGTCGGTGAGCCTCCCGATCGGCACCTGGAGGAGCGCCATCAGGAAGGTGTTCGCGGAGAGGACGATGCCCACTTCAAATGGACTGATCGCTATCAGCGGGCCGAAGACCGGGATGAAGACCATCATGCCTCCGCGGCCGAGAGCACTGATGAGGGTGAAGATCATGACGCCTCGCATGACCGGCAGCGTGAAGATCGCCCGCATCGGGATGGGTTTTCCGTCCGGAACCGCGAATGAACCCGGCTTCGCCTCGGGGAGGGAGATGGCGACGAGGAGCGTGGCGAACGCCGAGAGGCCGGCCATGACGTAAAAGACCGAGTCCATCCCGAACGTGTCGTTGAGGAACCCTCCAAGCAGCGGCCCCACCCCCATGCCGAGGAACATCGAGATGGAGAAATTCCCCATCCGGCTCCCTTCCTTCCCCTTCTCCGAGAGGTCCGCGATGTAGGCCATGGCTATCGGGACGACCATGGCTGACGCGATCCCGTGGATGAGGCGGACGACCGTGAGGGAGTAGACGCTGTCGGCGATGAGGTAGGTGAGCGACGTGACCGCGTAGGCGAACATGCCGATGAGGATGATCCATTTCCGTCCCCGTCGATCCGATATTCGCCCGATGACAGGCATGAAGACCGACCGGGAGAGCGCGAAGGCAGAGAAAATGATGCCGAGCCAGATGCCGGTCGCTCCGAGATTCTCCGCGTAGATGGGGAGGAGCGGGCTGACGACACCAAGCCCGAGCATGGTGGCAAAAACGGAGATGAATAAGACGTTATAGATTCGTTTGGCGGTATTCATATTGGTTACACCGGGTTTGAGGACCAACGCCGCAGACAGACTTGCGGCGAGCACGTTCACAATTGCGGGAAAAAAGGTTGGCGGTGCTCTGCCTTATATATTGGCCCGGTCGCCGTCTGAGATCAGACACGCCGCGCGACGCAGCACCACCGGTCGTAGATGGGGTCGCGCTGGTTCTCGAAGACCTCGGCGTTCCGCCCCTCTTCCCTGCACCACCCCTCCACCCGGGCCGCCTCGGCCTCCGTGCCGACGGTGATCAGCGTCTCATCGGTGAGGGCGAGGAGCCCGGTGATGATCGGCTCCCAGAGGCCGGTATTGTAGGAGTAGATCTCCCCGGCCATGAAGGCGGCGCCGAGAGGCACCGGAGTAACGTAACAGGAAGCTTCCTGCGCGTCGATGCACATGGTGTCGGAGGGCACGAGGCGGCCCCGGCTAAGCCCGAGCGCGAGGAGGGCCGGATCGTTGTCGTAGGCGATCGCCCGCACCCCGCCCGCCCGAAGGGCCGCGGTGCCGACACCCGACCCGCAGCAGCAGTCGAGACAGGGGGTTCCCGCACGGTCGCCCCAGACTTCGTCGAGGAGGTCGCGGATCTTCCCTTCCCGGTCGGGGCGCAGGTCTTCGAGGGCAGGGTGGACGTTTCTGCAGATATCGAGGCTGTAATATTCACGGACTGCCGAGAGCCACGCTTCTCTGCTCTCCTGGTAGATCTCGCCGCCGACGGTCTCGAAGCATTCGATGGCGTCGAGCGTCGGATCCCGAAAGAGGAACGAGGCGACGTGCCAGCCCCCGTCGTCGTGGAGCGCGAGCGCGAGCGGCTCCTCGTCCTCGTCGACCAGAAGGCGGCCTTCTTCCGGCACGGCCTGGAACAGCAGGGCCGTACAGGCGTCTATCGTCAGTTCCGCAAACGACGGTTCAACCAGCCGGCACCCGTCGACCTCAAGGATCTCAGTAACCTTCATGTCGCTCGCCTCTCGATCTTTAAGCCCCCCGGTGCCCGGATGACCCCGTCCACGCGGGCGTCCTCGTGCAGGGTGAGGCACAGGCAGGAGACGTTCCCGAGGATATGCACCTCTTGCTCGACCACCACGTCGCCGTCGCTCTGGACGTCGCCGTGGATGACCGATCCTCGTGCGATGCTCGCACCCTGGCGCAGGTGGAGGCTCCCGAAGATCGTCGTCTTCTCCCGGACCGCAATTGAGCTCGCACGGATGTTCCCATGCAGCCGGCACCCTGCCCCGACGACCATTCTCTCCGGGACCGAGAAGGTCTGCATATTGAGGACGGCGCCGGTCGGGATCATCAGCGGCGTGGCAGCTGTGGCCTCGTCATCGCCGAAGAGTTTCTGGAGGACAGAGGTCAGTTCTTCCTCCTTCTCGATCCCGAGGACGGCCACCAGGTACATCACGATGTAAATGATGACCGGCATCGGGTTCCTTATGGAGATCCAGCCTTTTGCCTCGAACCCGCGCTCGATCTGGACGTTGTCCCCGATATCGAGATCGCCTCTGACGATCAGCTTCCCCTGGATCTTCACCCCCTCGCCGAGGTAGGCGTCCTCCTCCACGAGAACGTCGCCGTTGATCTCGCACCAGTTATCTATTCTGGCGTCGCCGCCCGCAACAATGTTTCCGTTGATCTTGCTGAATTCACAGACCACGACGTCGTTTCCAAAGAGGCCGTAATCGATACGGCACCTCTCACCGATGACGATGTCCTGCTCGGTCTTGAGCGTCCTCTCCTGAAGCTCGGTATTGTCCGGGAGGGTGCAGGCCCTGATCCAGTCGTGGTCTCCTGTTGGTTCCATTTACCCGGTATAGTCTTCATGCGCCATACTTATGACTCTTATTAATTAGATCCAGAGCGATCGGCATGAGATCGCAGCCGCGGATACGGTGGAGCCCGCCTTCTGCACACGAAATTTCGTCGAACCGGCTCGTCCGGTCGGTCCGGACACCCGGGCCCCTGATGACGACCGGGACCGGGTCGGCGCTGTGATCTTTGATCGAACAGGGGGTGCTGTGATCGGCGCAGACGACGATCAGGGTATCGGAGAGCGTGAGCAGCGGCTTGAGCGCCGCGTCGATCACCTCGATGAAGTCTCGTTTCTGGATACCTTTCCCGTCGTGTCCGGCCTCGTCCGCACCCTTGATGTTCATCAGCACGAAGTCTTTCCGGCCGAGTTCACCTATCGCCGTCTTCACCTTGGCGTCGAGATCGGAGTCGGCCGATCCGGTCGTTCCCGGCACCGGGATGTGCTCGAGCCCCACGACCTTCCCGATCCCGGAGATGAGGGTGGCCGCAGAGATGACGCTCCCGGAAAGCCCGTAGCGCTCGGAGAACTGTGGGAGCGTGCCCATCTTCCCGGCACCCCGGATCAGGAGGAAGTTTCCCGGTGGGAGGCCTTCTTCCCTCCGCCGGACGTTAACCGGGTGGCCGTAGAGGATCTCTCTGGACTGACGGATGAACTCGTTGCAGGCGCGGGCGGTCTTTCTATCCGCCGGATCGTCGGTGCAGGGCTGGACGGCCGGCGGTCTCACCCCCTCCCCCTTCGGGTCGTTTGAGGAGACCTTATCGCCGAGCTCTTCCCCGACGAGGGCGAGGGCCGCCCGGTGGCCGGCGCCCGCCTCGAACCGGAACTCAAGGCCGAGCCCTGAGAGGTCCACGCCGTCCCGGATCGCTTCGGCGAGTGGTTCCGTCCCGGAGATCCGGCCGGCCCGGCGGTCGGTGACGAGACCGTCC
The DNA here is from genome assembly GCA_002839645.1 of Methanomicrobiales archaeon HGW-Methanomicrobiales-2. Lineage (GTDB taxonomy): Archaea > Halobacteriota > Methanomicrobia > Methanomicrobiales > Methanoculleaceae > Methanoculleus. Next base: position 32,680 of record PGYL01000012.1, read on the forward strand.
GCGTCCACGGTGGCAAAGTTGCACCGAAACCCGATCATCCCGGCGGTCATGCTGATGCCGGTCCCCTCGGCCTCCAGCGGGCCCCGGCCGGTGTAGTACTCCTGCGGCGGGTAGCCGAGCAGGGCAAGGTGGGAGGTGTCGGACCCGGGGCGTATGCCGGGCGCGATGGTATCCATAATCCCGCATACGCCCTCGCCCGCGATCCGGTCGAGAACCGGAGTCCGTGCGGCCGCAAGGGGGGTCCGTCCATCCAGCGCTTCGCAGGGACGGTCGGAGATCCCGTCCAGTACCAGGAATAACACCTTGTGAGCGATCATCGAGAACAGATGAGATTTTGGACCTGATTACTCTTCCCGGTGGATGGCGATGACCCGGGCTGTCAGGCCGCTCCCTCCCTTCTCCACGAGTGCCAGGCACCGCTCCGCATGGTGGAGCGCCTCCTTAGCGAGGGCTTCGCTGTGCTCGCGGCGTTCCTCTCCGTAACCGATCATGACGAGGACGTTGGCCGTCTTGATCATATCGGCCGAGAGGCACCGGATCTCCACGGCGAGGTCTTCGCCGAGGGTCGCCTCCATATCGCATATGCAGTCGTAGAGCTGGTGTGAATACCGGTCAAGCAGCGCATTTGTGGCGAGAACCCGTGCGGCGCCGCCCTCTTTCTCTGCAAGGTCGGTCCACTCCCGGTGGAACTGAACGAGCATCCTCCTGATGAGCCCCCGGGCTATCGTCTGCTGTTCGTCGAAAGCGCGCTCGTTGAGCACAACCCGGCCTGGCCGCCGCGTACCTGCATGCTGCTTCTCTGCCGTCACCATCTTCACCCCTTTGCCACGCTCCGGCGGAGGTGTATCAGGTCATAGGGCATATACCCTTGCTATCCCATCACCGACGAGGGGGCGGGAAGGTACAGATGTTAATAAAATTGGGGTTGAGCAGCCGGCCTTATACGGCCGCGACCTGCTCCAGTTTGGACTTGGTGATCTCGACCCGGCGGATCGGGTAGATCGTCTTTACGGCCTTGAAGACGTCCCGGGCCATGTCGCCGGAGACGATCTCCTTGACCAGGGTCTCGAAGTCGCTCTCCGCCGCGCGGGCGGAGAGAGCCTGCGAGATCGCCTGCCGTACGGCGTGGACCTGGCTCTGATCGGCCCTTGATAAGGTGAGACAGACGACCGTCACCCGCAGGAGTTTCTTGTCCTTGCTGGTGATCGGGTGGATGGTGTCGATGCGGGATGCCCGCCGCTTGACCATCGACCGGAGGTAGTCCCGGGTCACTTCGTGACCGACGAACTCCGTGTACGCAGCGTCGCCGGCCACGTTGTTGATCTTAAACCTCATCTTGATGTGAGACTTTGAGTAGTCCTGCACAACTTCACCGAGCGTCGCGGTCATGATGCGGCCGACCATGTTCGCGGGGTCGGCCGAGATGGCGTCGCCGATCTCAGCTTTGCCGAAGGCGTCGGGTACGTAGACACGGTACCACTTCTTGGCCTTCCAGCCTTCCAGCCTTCTTCCAACCTGTTTCTTCCTTGCCATGGTATCACTTCTCTCTTTTATATCGATTTTTCAGCCCAAAGGAGCCTGAACACACTCTGGAACTTCCCGATTCTCTCCACCGTCACCGTGAGGCAGAGGTACATACGTCCTCTGCTATCGCCAGGTTCATGAGGTAATCATCCACCGAAGCGGTGATTGACCGAAGTCTGGTCCCGTCGATCTCGGCCCGCACCCCTCCCTCTATCGGGTAGGTCCTGATCAGGGTGAGGTTATCGGGCTCAAGTGCCGCCGCCACGCATTCGGGATGGCTGTGCGGCGTCTCGATGGTGCCCTCGATCCGGATCATGCGGCCACCGCCTCCAGGAGTTCCTGCCTGAACCGGTCCGCCTGGTCGGCGTCGATCCGGGCGCCGGCCCTCCGGCGATGTCCGCCGCCCTGGCCCCCGCACGTCTCTGCGAGTCTCCGCATCAGTGCCTCGAGATCGAGGTCGATGCCCGGCGGACAGCGTGCCGATACGGAACAACGGCCTCCCTGATCTCCGATGACGAAGACGGGGCCGCTCTGAACCAGGTCGTTTGCGAGCGCATCCGCGACATCGCTTGCTACCCCTCCGTCGTCCACCGCAAAGAGGGCGACGCGCTCGTCGAGGCGGCGTGCCCCGCGGATCCCGGCGATGACCGCCTGCCGGTAGCGGGCGGTGATCTCCCAGGCTTCCGGGAGAGCGCTGGTCGAGCGGAGGCAGAGTGATGCGCCGATATCTCCGCTCCCGGCCTTGCCGCAGGCGTCGACGACGGCGGCGAGATTCAGGGCCTCGTCGATCGTTTCCCGCCCGAGACTGTAGGTGGTCCCCCAGATCCCGCAGAGTGCGGGGAGGGACGCTTTCGGGGCGGCCGCAAGGACGACCCGGGAGAGGAGGGACTCGATATCCAGATCGTCCTCGTCGGTGACCTGCGCAACCAGTGCCCGGGCGGCATCGGGATCGCCCGAGAACCCGGTGAGGTAGGGATTGACGGCGAGCGCGAGCTGCTCGACGAGGCCCCTTCCCGGGAGGCGGAGGCCGCGGCGGGGTGTGATGAACCCGTTTGCAATGCCTTCGCTGGATATGTCCCGGTTCGGCCCCTCGAGATCCTGGCCGTCGCCGATGATCCCGAGGAGCGCGAGCCCCGCGAGGTCGCGGTTGTCCCCCATGCGCTGGGCGACGATGTAGGCCGCGCCGGCAGCCGAGAGGTTCCGTTCGCCGTCAATCCCGGCGAGGTGCGGGTTGACGTGGTAGTCGCCCTCGAAGTGGGGCAGGTGGTGGTCCACCACCATCACGTCGTCGGGGAGGTCCGAGAGTGCTGATCCGAAGTCGCAGAGAAGCACGCTGCCTTCGCGAGGCAGGTCGGCCGTGGAGATGCCTGAGCGGATCCTCAGCCGGAACCGTCCGCCCTCGCGGAACATGGCGTGGCAGAGGATGGATGCGGCGGCTATGCCGTCCGCATCGTGGTGCGCCAGCACCTCCACAAACTCCTGCTCGAGCAGGCGATCGGCCAGGCGAGCAGCAGCGGCGTCAAGCGACATGGATCATCAGCGGGTGAGCAGGATCTCCGCAGTCTCCGGCTTGTAAGTCCAGCCTTTCGGCATCCGTCCGGACTTGACGTAGTACTTGACCAGTCTGCGCACCTTGGACTCGGCTATCTGAAGCTGCCGGGCGTTGTGCACATCCTTCTTGTTCTCCGCAAGGTGTTTCCTTATCCCGAGCGCTTTCTGCATCAGGTTCCGGAGATCTTCGGGGATCTCGGATTCAAGGCCCTTCTCGCGGAGGATCTCGTTTACGCGCTTGCCAGTGGCGAGCTTGACGTCGGGGACAGCATATCTGTCCCGTAGCGCAAGGCCAATCTGACTGGTCGACATGCCGTCTTTGCGGAGATCAACGATAATCTTCTCGATCTCCGGTGCGTCCGTGTTGGACCACCCGGGTGCTTCCTTCCGGTAAGGTCGGACGGAACTGCTGGTTCCGCGGCGCCGAGCGTACATTCTTGCCATTCATACACCTCCGTTAGATATACTATGCTAAGTCCAGAAAAGAGTCCGTTATCTGACTAATCTCTGTAATCCCGAGCCCTTGCGGGCCGTGCTCCGGGAGCACGTCGGACTTACCATAGCCAGCACATATGGTGCTGCATCATATTCACCGGGAGGCGTCTTAAGGATATCGGGCGGGTGCGCAAGGAGCCGGGAGCGATCTTCTTCGTAGGGTTATCTTATGGAGGTGAAGGGGCAGAGCGGGAAGACCCGGCCTTTTCGTCGTCCGGATGCTTCTGGGGCGCTACACGGAGAGCTATCGGGTACCCGGCCACCCGGAGGGGGGCTGCCGTCACACTCCCTCTGCCGCGGTACCGTCCGGCGGACGGTGAGCCGAATATTTATCTCCTCCCTGACCAATATGTACTGGTACCAGCGCGATAGTAGTCTAGCGGTAGGACAGGGGCTTCCCAAGCCTCTAGCCCGGGTTCGATTCCCGGCTATCGCATCGGTATTCTGAGTCTGCGTCTTTTTGTTCCGTCTTTTGCCCGAGATTGTTTCGTCTACGATCAAACAGGCAGAGAGCCCACGACTTTAGTCGTGGGATGAATGCCGTCGACAACTGTATCTAAGCACAAGTCAAGATATTATTACAATGCGTAGAGCGTATCATTACCGGATCTATCCGACCAAATCTCAGGTCACCCTCCTTGACCGGACGCTTGAGATTTGCCTGTGGGTCTATAACGATACGCTCGCATTGCGAAAGAACGCCTGGGAACAAGAACAGCGTTCGGTTTCCCTGTATGAGACGAACAAGATCCTGACGCAATGGAAACGCGAACGACCTGAACTGAAGGAAGTCTATGCTCAGACCCTCCAGAATGTCCAGGTCCGGGTGGATCTCGCGCTCAAAGCCTTCTTCCGGCGGGTGAAGTCTGGAGAGAAGCCGGGCTATCCCCGGTTCAAGGGGAAGGGCCGGTATGACAGTTTCACGTATCCCCAGGCCGAAAAAGGCGGGGTCAAGTTTGTCGGAGAACGTCTTAACCTCTCGAAGATTGGAGATGTGAAGATCGTCCTCCACCGTCCGATCGAAGGGACGATCAAGACCCTCACGATCCGACGCTCGGCAACCGGGAAATGGTATGCCTGCTTCTCGGTCGAGTATGATCCTTCTCCAGCACCGCAGAAAGAAACCACGGTCGGGATCGATGTCGGCCTGGAATCATTTGCCTCATTATCAAATGGGGAGAAGATCGAGAACCCCCGGTTCTTCCGCACCGAAGAGAAGGCCCTTGCTAAGGCACAGAGAAGGCTCTCAAAAGCAGAGAAAGGCACTCCTGAACGGAGGAAGGTCAGAAAGATCGTCGCGCACGTTCACGAACGGATCGCTAACAGACGGCTCAATTTTGCTCATCAAACCTCCCGTCAGTTGGTGGATCGGTTCGGTACGATTGTGTTTGAGGATCTGAACATCAGAAATATGCAGAAAAACCACTGTCTGGCCAAAAGCATAGCCGATGTGGCCTGGAACCAGTTCGTCACGATCACGCAGAGCAAAGCGGAAGATGCTGGCTCGCATGTGATCCTAGTGAACCCCAGAAACACCTCGCAGATGTGCTCCAGATGTGGCAAGATCGTTGCCAAGACGCTTTCTAATCGGGTTCACACCTGCCCACATTGTGGGTTGGAAATGGATCGTGACCAGAACGCGGCGATCAATATATTGAGATTGGGGCTGCAATCTCTCGGGTAACATCCGTAGATGCCCACGACTTTAGTCGTGGGAGCAGTCACCGGTAGTCATCGCACAGCGGGAGGACCGGTGCAGGTGTCGGCCTGCAGGTCCCTTGAGTTTGCCGGGCCTTATCCTGAGTCCGGGTCGCACCCGGTGCCGGTATGGGCCGCAGTCGTCGTCTCCATCGGCATCACCTCAAACCGGCAGTGATCAAACCCCATCGAGTAGCACCGGGTCTCGATCGCTTCCATCGGCCGCCCGTAGTGACGGGAGAAGAGCGCCCGGAGGATGCCAGAGTCGAACGCGCACGCAGGCTTCCCCGTTACGGGCAGGTCGGCGCACTCGAAGCAGTCGTAGACGAGGAGCGTGAGCGGTTCCGTCCCTGCGATCTCGATCCGACCGAGGTTGTGCTCCTCCCAGAACCGGGCGATCTTTGCGCAGAAGGCCCCCGTATCCTTCTCGGCCACCGCCGGATAGAGTTCCTCCCCGACCCGCTCGCCGGCACGGGTGAGGAGCGGGTCGAGGAGGATCCCCTCCTGCAGGAGCGAGACACGGATCGTCCGGAAGGTCAGTTTGTAGAACGCGAAGGGGTCGGCCGACCCCGGACGGTACGCCCCCGCGTAGGCGGCGAGCGCATCGGCCACCCGGTCTTCCGGCGAGACGCTCGCGATGAGGTCGCCGGTGAGAAAGAAGATCTTCCTCCGGGAATCCCCCGGGTCGGTCCGGGACCCGATCACACCCGTCGCCACGAGATCCTGGAGGTGCACCGAGACCGTCGACTTCGCCCGTCCTGCAAGGGAGACGATCTCATCGAACGTGTACTCGCGTTCCCGGAGTGCTGCAAGGATCGAACGCCGCACCGGGTTCTCGACTGCCCGCGTCCCGATCGGGGTCGAATACAGGTCTATCTCCCGGTCCGGCTTCGGCCGGCCGGGTCTCCCCCTGCCGTCCATCCTCTGTTCCATAGAGGAAGATCGAAAGGATGATATATCAAATGTTCGGATACACTAGAACGTTCGTATAATTACGAATAGTTTGGTGATAACAATGATGGCTACGCAACTTGTCCCCGGCGTCCACTGGGTCGGGGCGATCGACTGGAACCTCCGGGAGTATCACGGCTACACCCTCCCGGGAACGACCTACAACGCCTACCTCGTCCGGGGCGAGAAGACGGCGCTCATCGACGGCGCTTACCACGGTTTCGAGGAAGAGGTCCTCGGCCGTGTCGGCTCCGTCTGCAATCCCGGCGCGATCGACTACATCGTCGTGAACCACATCGAGATGGACCACTCCGGCACCCTGCCCGCGCTCGTGAAGAAACTGCCCGATGTCCCGATCTACTGCACGGAGCGGGCTCGCACCGGGCTTGCCCGCCACTACGACACGACGGGCTGGAACATCCGGGTCGTCAAGAGCGGCGACACCCTCGACCTCGGCGGGAAGACGCTCGTCTTCCTCGAGGCGCCGATGCTCCACTGGCCCGACTCAATGTTCACCTATCTCGCCGAAGACGCCATCCTCTTCCCGAACGACGCCTTCGGGCAGCACGTCGCAAGCGCCGCCCGGTTCGACGACGAACTCGGCAGGGACGCGGCACTCGCTCACGCGCAGAAGTTCTTCGCGAACCTGATCATACCGCTGGCGCCGAAGGTCTTAAAAAAACTCGACGAGGTCGGGGGCCTTGGCATCGATATCAAGATGGTTGCACCGAGTCACGGCGTCATCTGGCGATCGTACGCCGGTGATATTCTCAAGGCCTACACCGACTGGAGCCGGGGTGTCGCAAAAGACAAAGTCACGATCGTCTACGACACCATGCACGGCTCGACCACGATGATGGCGAAGGCGATCGCCGAGGGCATCATGGCCGAAGGCGCCGACGTCCGGGTCTGCCTCCTCCGCGACGGGCGCTACGAGGGGACGCACCGAAGCGACGTCGTCACGGAGGTGCTCGACTCGAAGGCGGTCCTCGTCGGATCGCCGACGCTCCAGGACGAGGTCCTCCCCACGGTGGCCGGGTTCCTCAGTTACCTCCGCGGCCTATCTCCCGGCCGGTTGGGGGCAAAGAAGATCGGGTGCGCGTTCGGGTCGCACGGGGGTATGGGGGGCGCGGTCGCCCGGGCCGAAGAGATCCTGAGGGCGGCCGGAATCGAGGTGATCGACGGCGGATTCCAGGTGAACTACCGTCCGGGCGGTGACGAACTCGCCCGGGCTTACGAACTCGGGCGGAAGGTGGCGCAGGAGATCCGGTCCCGGTGACGTCTCCCCGGCAATCGGACTGCATGTCCTGCCCCGGGTGACGATCGCAACACACTCCTTTTTTTGCATCCGGTCGTGCCAGTGCGGCAACCTGCCCAACGAGCGTTCCTGTGGCCTTCGGAACGGGACAACTCCCGAGCCCCGCTTTTGGGGAACCATAATCACGACTGCCGTTCTCTACCCCCGTGGTGCTGCACGGGAGGAGCGATCGCCGGGGAGAGGTGCAGGCATGAGGGGCCGGGGCTGGATCACGCTCTCGCTCCTCCTCAGCGGCGCGGCTCTCGTGGGACTGCTCGCGGTGACCTTCACCCCCGAGACACGGGCTTACCTCGGGGAGGTCAGCATCGCTGCCCTCCTCCTCGCTCTCGGGTTCCGGGCCGTATCGATTCTCTGCCAGGTAGCGCGGATCGGGGTCCTCTGCCGCGGTCTCGGCTACACCGTGCCGTTCCGGAGCCTCACAACCACCCAGTTCCTCTCGCTCTTTGCCGGCTCGATCACCCCCGGGCAGGTGGGTGGCGAGCCGGTTCGGGTCCACCGGCTCTCGCGATCCGGGCTCGCCGTCGGGGACGCCGTCGTCGTCGTCGTCGTGGAGCGGGTGCTCGACCTCGCGGTCTTCGTCTCCCTCACCCTCGCAGCGCTTCTTGCTCTCCGGCACCTCTGGGGCTACCTTGCCGCAACCGTTCTCTATCCGGTGGCGGCTTTCCTCGTCCTCGTCCTCGTCCTCCTGCTCGCGCTCGTCATCCTGATCCGCCACCCGGCCTTTACGAAGCGGGTGATCGGCAGTGTCGCCGTCCGGGTGCTGGACCGGTGCGGCCGGAGCCGGCGCTGGCTCCGGTTCTGCCCGGGTGCGGAGCATGCAGGGTTCCTGGGAACGAGGATCAACCACGAGGTCGAGGCCTTTGCTGCGGGTTCCTCCCGCTTTGTGAGAGCCGGCCGTCGGGCCGTCGTCGGCGCACTCGCGCTCACCGTCATCGAATGGATCTTCCTCTTCTCGACGGCATCGGCGCTGCTCGTCGCTCTGCGGCTGCCGCCGTCCCTCCCGGAGTCGTTCCTCTTCCAGGGGATCCTCCAGATGGTCGCAACCATCCCGCTCATCCCGGGCGCGGCCGGGATATCGGAGATCGGCGCCGCCACACTCTACAGCCGGGTCGTGCCTACCTACCTCATCGGCCTCTTTGTCGTCCTCTGGCGGCTGATCCTCTACTACCTCAACATCCCCCTCGGCCTCCTCGCGGCCACTCTTGCCGCGCGGGAGAAGGCTGGCGGGGATCCCGCCGACAGTGGGGATCTCACCGAAAACCTATAACCCTTATGAGACCAAAATCTATCAATTAACGCGGATATGACCAAAAATGCCCTGTTCGTGAAACGATCGGAGAGCATTGGGATCTCCGGCGGGGAAAGATCGTGACCACCGATACCGATATGTATGCCCTCTCGATCATCACCGAGAACAGGGCAGGCGTGCTGCGCGATGTAGCCACGGTGATGGCAGATTACCAGGCCAACATCCAGATGATCCAGCAGTCGATCATCACCTCCGGCCCGAACACCGGGAAGGCCTACCTCTACTTCGAGTTCGAGGAGTGCGGGAACCACCCGGAACTCATTGCCGACTTATCAAGGGTGCCGTCCGTCGTCGATGTCACCATCTACCCACCGTTCTCCCGGATATTCGGATGCAGGGTGATCATCATCGGTGGGGGTGCGCAGGTGGCGCAGGTGGCGCTCGGCGCCGTGAACGAGGCGGATCGCCACAACATCCGCGGCGAGCGGATATCGGTGGATACGATCCCCCTCGTCGGAGAGCAGAACCTGGCGCTTGCCGTGGACGCGGTGGCCCGGCTTCCCCGGGCATCGATTCTGGTGCTCGCCGGGTCGCTGATGGGCGGCGAGGTCTCACGGGCCGTGGACCGGGTCCGGGGGGCGGGCATCCCGGTGATCGCCCTCAAGATGGCCGGGAGTGTCCCGCAACATGCGGACCTGGTCGTGACCGACCCTATTCAGGCAGGTGTCTTTGCCGTGATGCACGTCAGCGGCAAGGCAGTCTTCGATATCAACCGCGTGCGTGGGCGTGAGTTCTGATATGGATTCTATTGATATGGCGATTCTGGTGCTGCAGAGGGATGGGCTCGTCGTCTATCCCACCGAGACGGTCTATGGTCTCGGGGCGGACGCTCTCTCCGAGGATGCGGTGATGCGGGTCTACGAGGCCAAGAACCGGCCGGTCGGGAAGCCGATATCTGTCGCGGTCTCGGATATGGAGATGCTCGCCGCCGTCGCGGTGGTGGACGATGTGGCGCGAGCCTTCATCGAGCGGTTCCTGCCCGGCCCGGTGACGGTGATCCTCCCGGCGAAGTCCTGCCTGCCGGCGGTCCTCACGGGCGGCACCGGTCTCATCGGGGTCCGGTGGCCCGACAACGAGCTCGCGCTCGAGATCATCGCCCGGCTCGACTCTCCCATCACGGCCACCAGCGCGAACATGTCCGACGACATCCCGCCGACACGGCCCGATGAGGTCTCTGTCCCCCACGACCACCTGGTCGACGGCGGTGAACTTTCCGGGACGCCGAGCACGGTGGTGGACCTGACCACCCGGCGTATCCTCCGGAAAGGTGCGGAGTGGGAAGCAGTGGAAGCGTTCCTGGAAACTCTACGGTGATCTATGCCGTCGGTACGACTCCGTGATTTCATCGAGGACCCTCATGGCTGTCTCTATGCGGTCTCGAATTACGATAACACCGACCGGATAGGGTGCATCCTCCGCTACGTCCCCGATCCAAACGGGGAACGGACGAGCCTCTCCGGCCGGCGGTACCGGAAGTACGATTTTGCCGAGTCTTTCGCCTGGATCCGGGAGCATAAGCCCGAATACCTTGATGCGGTCCACCGGGTGCCTCACTGCGATGTGGTCAGGGTATACAAACCCGAGGAGGAGATCGGGAAGGTGGCGGCGCGGAGCGCCCGTGTGCGGCGGCTCCTTGCCCACCTGGACCTCCCGGCAGGCTCGTTCGGGTGCACGGGCTCGCTCCTCTGCGGCCTTGAGAACGCCGCCTCAGATATCGACCTCGTCGTCTACGGCGACGCCTGGTTTGCCGCCCAGCGCCAGCTCCGGGTCCTGGTGGAGGCCGGGGTGATCCCGGGGATGAGCACCGCGATGTGGCGGAAGGTCTACGACAAAAGGGTGCCGGAGATCTCGTTCGACGCCTTCGTTTTGCACGAGCAGCGGAAGTGGAACCGGGGGGAGTTCGAGGGGACCTACTTCGATCTCCTCTACACCCGGGCCTACGAGAACTTAGACGCGGTCCCCGGCGGCATGGGGACGGTGCTTTGCCGGGCGACGATCGAGGCCACGGTCACCGACGCTTCGTTGTCTTTCGACAGTCCGGCGGTCTACGCCGTGGACCACGACGAGATATCCCGGGTCCTCTCCTTCACCCACACCTACTCGGGGCAGGCGCTCGCAGGGGAGGTCATCGAGGCCCGTGGCGTCGTGGAGGAACACGGCGACGAGCGGTGGCTGATCGTCGGCACGACCCGCGAGGCGAAGGGCGAGTACATCGTCTCGAAGACGCTGCTCGAGAGCGTTTAGAAGAGGTCCGAGAGCCGCCGCGGTCCGGCGGAGCACCGTTCGAGGTGGGGGCAGCCCTCGCAGGGAGCCCGGAGGGGCCGTAGCGGGATCTCGCCCCCGACGACCCGTTTTGCTGCCCGTATCGCCTTGATCATCTCCCGCCGGTCCCTGGGCTGGGGCTCAACGAACCGGCAGGTGCCGCTTGCGACATACTCGACGTAGCCGCCGGCAACGGCGCGCCCGAGGGTCTCGTGCAGGCAGGCGACGTAGCAGGCGACCCGGAGACGGTCGGTGCCGTAGGCCCCGGCCTTCGGGGCGGTGCTCGACCGGGCGATGGCGAACGTGCCGTCCTCAAAGACCTTGTCCACCCTTCCCCGGATGCCGAGGGTGTCGGACTCGACGGCGAGGTCGGTCTGGACCGGCGTCTTCCAGGTGGTCTCCCGGCAGGCGGCGACGCACTCGTCGAGGAGTTCCCGGGACTCGGCCGGTGCGTCGGGGAGGACACAGAGGACCTCCTCCCAGATCTGCCCGGGATCGAGGAGTTCCCCGAGGTGCGTGGAGACCTGTTTGCAGACGGTGTAGCGTGCAGACTCCGGGTGCTCCTCCGACCGCTCGAAGTAGTAGCGCCGGGGGCAGATGTGGCAGGCGACGACGCCGGATACCGGGATGTACTCGTTCATGCGCAACCGATTCCGTTTGACAGGATGTATGCCCTCCCGCTATTTAGCGGGATGCCCTCTGCACCGGTGCGGGGACCCGGGCGGCCAGGATGGGAGATGCGGCCGGGGACCAACTCTTATGCCGGAGTGGATCGTAGAAGATGGGTATGGCTAACCGCGAGATATCGGTCAACATCCCCGGCGACCTCGATCCGGTCTACTCGAACCGGATCCAGATCGCCTACAAGGAGGACGAGTTCACGTTCCTCTTCCTGCACGAGATCCCCGGCATGAACCAGGCGCGAGGTAAAGCGATCGTCTCGATCAGCCCCCGGCACGCGAAGAACCTGGTCGAGGTGCTGGCGAAGAGCGTCGCCGACTACGAGCAGAAGTTCGGCAAGATCACCACGCCGGAGGCCGCCCCGCACCAGGAGAGCAACGTCACTATCCGGGGTTACTCCTGAACGGGACCGGACCGGCGGGGTCCCCGCAGGGGATACCTTTTTAATTCCGAAGGTGCAACATTGTAAGGCAGTTGCCGCTGTGGCTTAGCGGTATAGCGGCTGATTCGTAATCAGCAGGTCGGGGGTTCAAGTCCCCCCAGCGGCTTTCTTACGTCTGGTTCAAATCCCTTTTAAGATTTTCTGCACCTGTGCTGTGTTGCATAATATCCGGCGTGGTTCCCCTGTCGGTATCTGCTGCGCCCTCGCTCAGGCCACCATCGCTATCAGCATATTGTAGGCGTTTACTTTCATCCTGATCTCGCGAAACATTCCTTCCCGGGACGTCGCCCGCACTCCTTCGCCGAAGATCCGTTTGAAGCTGGAGAAGGTTCCTTCGACCTTCCATCGCATCCCGTAGGTGGTTATCCATGACCACAGCTGATATCCACCCACTCGGATCCGGTCCCTGGCGCACTCAGCCCGATAGGGTGATCCGGTCGAGTGGGTTGCTGCATCCGCCCGTGTCTTGATGCCGGCGAGGATCTTCCGTTTCTCGAGGGCATTGAAAAGTTCATTGCGGTCATAGGCACCGTCACCGAGTACCCGGAACACCGGATGCTCCTCGCCGCAGTGCTGCTGGACCTGATCGAGCAGCGGGACGAACATCTGGTCGTCCTGGACCGATTCATCGGTGACCTCCAGGCCGAGGATCTGGTTGGTCTCGACGTCGATCATGGCATGCACCTTGATCCAGCCGCGCCTGACCCGCCACTTCTCCCGCAGCCATTCGCCCCGGTTGGTGACCTTGATCCCGGTGCTATCAACGGCGATGATGATATCCTTGGCGAGGAACTCAGGTGTTACGGTGAGCGAGAGATCCCGGCGTTGGATCCGGCGGAAGAGGGTGGTATAGTCGGCTGCCCGGAGAGAGGGAATGAACGTCGCGAGCTTCCGGACAAACCCCTCCATCTGGCGGTAGGGCATCTGCAGGAAGACGTGAATGCAAGCCATCCATACAATGAACGGTTCGGGATATTGATACGGCCGACCGCGCTTGCCGGCGTTCATCCGGGCAAGGAGTTCATCCCACTGCGCGAGGAACTCAAGCGAGAGGTAGAATTCTCCGCGCCGCACCAGGCGTTCATTATATATACTCCAGTCGCGATTGTCAGGGTACGGGTGTCCCCAGCGTTCTTTCTTTGGCATGGAAGACCGGCAGGGCACCCGTCATCTTCACTTTTGTGGTCGGGTGACCGGACTTATTCAACACAGTATGCACCTGTAAACCTTACTTTAGATCCTGGTCGAGTACCTGCCGGATCGATTCCTGGAATATTCTGCGCGAGCCGGCCAACTGTCCGGGTAGCGAGCGCATCACCATACCAGCATTGAGCCGGTTCGCCTCGAAGGCGGCGATCGTCGGGGACTGGAGCGAGACCGTCCCGACGCGCTTGCCGTCGCCGTCGAGGATGTTTACCTTCGCGGTGTAGTTTTCGCTCATCATAACTTGACTTTTGAATGGCCATACTTCGTATTGAACCCTGTTTTTCGAACCTATCCTGGCCTCAATGCGAACCAAAAAGCGGATAACACATCCCCGCCCACCTCTGATCCGAAATCCATGGCAAATGACACCGGCACACTGGCAATCACCGTCTCCCTCCTCGGCATCGCGTTCGTGCTGCACTTCTCGGCAGCCGGCTACTACTTCTTCGGCTCTCCGCCGACGGGGTTCAGCACCGGGACCCTCGGCCTGATCTTCTGCGTCTTCGGGGTGCTCCTCGCCGGCTTTGCGGCCGCCAGAAAGGAGTGAAGGCCGACCGGCAACCCCTGCCGGGCCGGGTGTTTTTCCCGGTCACGCTCTGCGGGACAGTCACGAGCAATGACAAAAAGCGGTGTGGAAGTTCCGGTGGGTGCGGCTCGCGTCCCGACACCCTATCACTGATACCTTCATATAGGTATCAGTGAATAGCGATACAACCCGAAGACTGTTCTATATTCCTTCAAAAACGTCTTCTTATAGCGGCAAAGGACCATGCTACCGTTTCTTCATGCGTGCATAGCACTGCTGCGCCTCGTTGAGCGAGAGGGATTCTTCCTTCTCGACCTCTTCCATCGAGAGCGCAAGCCCGCAGTCTTCGAGGAGCTCCTCGATCTTTTCGAACGTCTCGATGTCGAGAACGACCCCGACCTTCCTGTCGTTGTCGGTTACGATGTACTGCCGCTTGATATTGATCACCGCTCATCACCTCCTGCCGCTCTCTCGCCTGTACGGGTTTCTTGGGGGAACTGAACGATAAATGTTGAGGTATTCGCTCTGCCGCGTCCGGCCGGAGGGGGCGAGAGAGTGAGCCGATTCCGGCGCAAAATGGGAGATTCGCCTTTCTGCACATCATACCCGGCTTCTTTAGAACAGCCAGTTCCAGATCCTCATCCTATAATGCTTGTTTATACTGATATTGGGATCCGCGTCGAGCATTTTGCTCACCTTCACCTTCATCTTATAGCCTTTTTTGATTTTTAAGAACGTTTTGCTGAATAACGTGTTGGGAGTCATTACCTGGTTGAGGTAGCCGTACTGCTCCTTTATCGATTCCAGTTTCATGGCGGCCGTAATCTCGTCGCAATCTCTTGCTCCCGTATCCGTGAACGTATGGCAATCCCGTATGAAGTCCGTAAGGATCTTCACTCCCTGCTCGTTCTTATTCAACGTCTCAGTCAGGTTCAATATCCTGTCGGAGAATGAGATGACAAATATCAGGAAACCCAGAAATGCAATCACATTTCTCGTGTCCTGCTGAGCGTGAAAGGGAAGCGACAATGATTGCAGGATTGTAGGATCTGCAATACTTAAAAACGCAATAGATGCCGAGAAGAAGAGAATAGAGAGCGATAGACCGCTGGAGATCCATTTATATTTTCTACACTGGTATGAGCAGATCTCTCTTATCAACCCGGCCTTGTTCGCTAACTTGTTAATCTCGTTAACGCAGTCCTCTACTGTTTTTCCACCCATTCGAGTTCCCCACAAGTAACAATTCACAAAATACGTTCTAGATCGTTTTTGAGTGCATTCTGTCCCGAATCAACGCAAAGGGGCGCAACGGCAAAAACGGCAAATTCTGCCGACAAAAAACGGTGCAAACAAGCGTTGGAATTAATATCTCCGCTACAGAGAAGCAGGCACCGTGTTGGCATTGTTGAACCATCTAAAGAAATTAATTGATTGGATATATTCGTTTCGAAACTTCTTTCGTTCCAGATCGTCCAGAAAGTGATTATCTGTTGCACCCTGTGGGGGAGGATATGGACCTCCGCTCCTTATCCCTGTGGCGCCTTCTCTTCTCGTATCAGGAGGACGTCGATGCCGGCACCGCCAGTTTGCCCATCTCCGCGGCGAGGAAGATCAACAGTATGAGACCGATAATTCCTACGACGAGGATCATGACCATCACATCCGGATCGGTGAAGTTGAAGGTGCCAACCGCCAGCGCCGCCGAGATGTTGCGCTGTGCCGTCCCGACGGCGAGCGCCCGTTTCGTACCGCGGCCTGGGCCGCCGAGAACGTAGCCAATGACAAGTGATATCGTCACGAAGGTGACCGCCGCGAGGATTGCAGTGCTGCCGATGATCCCTGCGAGAGCGGGGAAGTAAACGATGAAGAGTGCAACAATCAGCGTGAGCAGCGCCAGATTGCTCGCCTGATTCATCAGGGGCAGGAGATCTTCTGCGACCTCTTTATATCGCGCTCTGACGAAGAGGGCGATTGCGAGCGGTATGAGCAGCAGCATGATGAGTGATCGGGCGATCTCCCAGGGATCGATCCCGATCCCGGGAAGCAGCAGCGGCAGGACGATCGGCACGTAGACGATGGTCACCACCATCAGGAGCACCATCAGTCCCACGGCAAAGGCGGTATCCCCCTTCGCCGTCTGCGTGAGTTTCGGCAGAAACGCGGCTCCTGCGGCGATCCCGAGGAGGAACAGGCCGATGGAGAGCCCTTCGGAGAGCGGGAAGATGAGCAGGATACCGAGTGCAAGCAGCGGTACCAGGACGAAGTTCGCCGCCAGGGAGAGGATGACCAGCCGTATGTTCTTCAGCGGTTCGACGATCTCGCGCAGGGTCAGAGAGAATCCCATGGCAAGCATGCTCGAGATCATGAAGGTCACTGCCGCAAGGACGCCGATCGTCTCGAGGAAGACCGTGAACGGTACGGTTTCTACCATCTCATCGCTCCATCTACCGGTTCGACGGCAGTTGCCAACCGATTGCGAAAGGAGGGACCATCATCAATCCCTCTCTCGTGGCTCTTTTGTCCCTGCCCATTTATGCCTTCGAGCAATGCAACCCTTATCATCCTTCTGACCGTACCCGGCCCGCTACTCCCGTGCCATCATCGCGGCCGCTTCTTTCTCGAGGTCGGTGTACGGCTCCCCGGTGACGTCCACCATGACCTTATGGACCGTCCCGGTGAACGCCCACGGCCGCTCGCCGGGATAGTCGTCGGTCACGATATCACCCGGGTTCTCTCCGATGGAAACCCCGCTGCCGCCGATGCTGAAGAACGAGGGCTGGGTTTTGATCCGTCCTTCGCCCACTTTCTGGTCGTTGATGTAGATCGCGAGGGTTCCGTGTGCGGTGCCCTTCGGCTCCTCGCTCTCCTTGGTGAACGCAACGGAGAGCGTGGCCCTGCCGGAGGGGATCTCCGTATCCGAGGTGACCATCTGCTCGGTACCGACGAAGTTGTAGACGTACCGGGGTCGATTCTCCCTGACGTAGAGGGCGTGGCCCCCGAACCTGCTCCCAAGGGCGAAGAGAACTCCCTGTGCACCACCATCCGGTATCTCGACATCGGCGGTGATGGCGTAGGACCGGTTGCGGATATTCACCGCCACGCCTTCCGGGACCGGAGCGGTCTTCGGATAGTAGACGAAGAAGTTGCGTTGCGGCGCGGGCTGGGGCCGGGGTGAGGTCAGAACTTCCGGTGCAGTCCGATCTTCGAGCGGCAGCCCCTGGTACTTACCGGCCTCATGCCACCAGAGCGCGATCATCTCCTGGAGTTTGCGCGGGTGCTGGTCGGCCAGATTGCGCGTCTCCGAACGATCTTCCTCGACATGGTAGAGCTCCCAGGTGTCTTCGTCGAAGTGGCCCCATCCGGCCATCGCCGGGTGTGTGGTGACCGCCTTCCAGCCGTCGTGCCAGATGCCGCGGGAGCCAAGCATGGAGTAGAACTGGGTATGCCGCTGTGTGGGTGCGTCGCCCTTCTCGAAGGAATAACGCATGCTGACGCCCTCGACGGGCCACTGGGTGTAGCCCTTCACAGTATCCGGCGCCGGGATGCCGATGCATTCCAGGATAGTCGGTGCAATGTCGCTGGCATGGTGGTACTGGTGGCGTCGCTCTCCCTTTGCCCGAATCCCTCGTGGCCAGTGGATGATGCAGGGGTCGGCAATGCCGCCGGCGTAACAGTAGCGCTTCCACATCTTGAATGGGGTGTTGAACGCCATCGCCCAGCCCGAGCAGTAATGGCTGTAGGTCTTTTCGCTCCCGAGTTCGTCGATGTGCGGCAGGTTTTCTTCGAGAGAGGCCGAAATGCCGTTGAAGAACGTGTTCTCGTTGACCGTGCCGTTCGGCCCGCCCTCGGCGCTGGCACCGTTGTCGGAGACGAGCACGATCAAGGTGTTCTCGAGTTCGCCGCTCTCCTCCAGGAAGTCGATGAGCCTCCCGATCTGGGCGTCGGTGTGGGAGAGGAACCCGGCGTAGACCTCCGCCATCCGGGCAAAAAGTCTCTTCTCATCATCTGAGAGCGAGTCCCACGGTCTGATGGTGTCCATCTCCGGGTATCGCACTCCTTCGGGACTCGTCCTTGTCTCCGGTGTACCGATAGGGTTGATCGGCGGCAGCTCCGTAGTCTCCGGGACTATCTCCATCTGCTTCTGCCGTGCAAGCACCATCTCGCGGTAGCGCTCGTAGCCCATATCGAACCGGCCCCGATACCGGTCGACCCACTCCTTCGGAACATGAAGCGGGGCGTGGGTGGCGCCGGGGCAGTAGTGCAGGAAGAAGGGTTTTGTCGGGTTGATCTGCCTGGCGTCCCGGATGAATCCGATCGCCCGATCGGTCAGGTCTTCGGTCAGGTGGTAGCCTTCGTTCGGCATCGTCGGCTGTTCAACCGGGTGGTTATCGTAGACCAGAGCAGGGTAGTACTGGTTCGTCTCGCCGCCCATGAAACCATAGTAACGCTCGAATCCCCGGCCGAGCGGCCAGTTTCGTTTGTTCCCGGCCAGGTGCATCTCTTCCTGCGGGCAGAGGTGCCATTTGCCGAGCATGTAGGTGTTGTAGCCCTGGTCGACCAGCACCTCTGCGAGGGTGGCGCACTCAAACGGGATGTGCCCATTCGAGTTCGGAAACCCGGTGGTCGCATCTACGACGCAGGCCATCCCGACGGTGGTAGGGTTCCTGCCGGTCAGCAGGCATGCCCGGGTCGGGGAGCAGAGTGCTGTCGTGTGCCATTGCGTATATATGAGGCCGTTTGCCGCCAGGCGGTCGATGTTCGGTGTTTCTACCAGTCCGCCATAACAGGACATGGCCGAGAATCCGACATCGTCGAGGACGATCGTCAGGATGTTCGGAGCGCCTTCGGGCGCCTCTGGTTCTTCATACGGTGTCCAGTCCGGGATCGAGTCCCGGATATCGACGTTGACGACACCGTTCCATTGTTCAGGCATATCTTCCCCCTCATCGAAAATGGTGAACAGGGTCTAGCAAGACGTCCCGGTATTTATATAATTGATCCTGAATAATTTTGGTGGCGATCTGCTGCTACGTTAACGGCTCATGCGCCCGCAGCATCTCTTATACTTCAAACCGCTCCCGCAGGGGCAGGGATCGTTTCGGCCGACCTTTACCGATCCCTTCTCTCGCTCTCTTTGCGGCGGCGAGCATCGGCATCACTTCATCGGCGTTCCGCCCCTGCCGGAGCAGGCCGGCCATCATCCTCATCGGGCGGTCGGCGTGGGAGAAAAAGATACGATAGCCTTCGCAGAGGTAGTTCAAGCCCTCCTCCCCGTCCGATTTCCGGATGAACCGGTTCTTCGGGCACTCCCCGTTGCAGACGGCGATGAAGTCGCACTCCCGGCACTGCCGGGGAAGCGTATCGCGCTTGGTTCTCCCGAACCTCCGCTGTTGTTCGGAGGTTACGAGCTCGACCAGCGGTGTCGTGAGGATGTTGCCGAGGAGGTGGCCCGGTTCGACGAAGTGATCGCAGGAATAGAGGTCTCCGTTGTGTTCGAGCGCCACCCCCTGGCCGCAGGTGGGCCCGAAGGTGCAGACCGTCCCCGCTCTACCCAGCCAGCCTGCGAGCGCCCCGTCGAAGTTCAGGACAAACGTCCGGCCGACGTCCCTTCCGATCCACTCATCGAAGATCGTGACCAGGAACCGTCCCCACTGCTCCGGCCGGACGGATCGATCGGTCACCGTATTTCCTTCCTGGAACCCAGTCTCGTTCGCCCGTTCCACGATGGGAATGAACTGGATATACTGCGCACCGAGTTCGTCGCGGAAGAACCGGTACACCTCCAGCGGATGGTTGGCGTTCGTCCTGTTGACCGTGCAGAGGATGTTGAATTCGACATGGTGCTTCTGGAGGAGGCGGGCAGCGTTGAGGACCCGGTCAAACGTACCGCGGCCCTGCCGGTCCCTCCGGTAGACGTCATGGAGTTCTCCCGGGCCGTCCATGGAGAGGCCGACCAGGAAATTGTTGTCGTGGAAGAACCGGCACCATTCGTCATCGAGAAGGATGCCGTTCGTCTGGAACGTGTTCTCGATACGGGTTTTGGGCCCTGCATACCTCTTCTGCACCTCCAGAGAGCGCCGGAAGAATTCCAACCCCATCAGGGTCGGTTCCCCTCCCTGCCAGGCAATCGTCACCTGGGGCACCGCGTGCCCCGCGATGGTCTGGCGGATGAACTCTTCCATCACCGCATCGGTCATCCGGAAGTTGCTGTCCGGGTACAGGTGCTCTTTCTTTAAGAAGAAGCAGTAGGCACAGTCGAGGTTGCACCGTGCCCCGGTCGGTTTCGCCATGACATGGAAGGCGAAGGGTGCCTCGCCGTCAGACCTACGCATCAAGCCACCCCGTACTCATACCTCCCCGGACAGAATGATCTTTCGGGGGCGAGTGCTGAGGAAGGCCATATTAAACCATCGTGCTGCTTAACGCCGGGCAGAAGGGCCGGGGTTCAGGGACCTTGGGCACAGGCGCTCTTGTACCCGCGAAAGCAACGTGCAAAATGCGTTTCTGTATGAGATAAGAGAAGGGGGAAGTAGTGCCTCCACACTCGCTCCTCTCCGGTCACCCCGGCATCCGGAGAGCAAGAATGACGGCTGCGATCCCGCCGATGACGGCAAGCACCGCAATGAGCAGCACAAAGCCCAGCGCCGCGATGACCGGGTGTGCGATCAGGATCAGCCCGAAGATGAGGCTCAGGACACCGAGGATAACTGTCCCCCAGCCCTCGCCGGAGAACCCCTGCACCAGGTAGATTGCCCCGATGACGAGACCCTCCACCCCGATGATGATGGCGTAGATCGTCGGGATGAGGACGGCGCTGTAGAGCGGATAGATGAGCACGATCACTCCCGCGAGGATGCCGAGGATGCCGACCAGCATCTTCCAGCCCCATCCGGTCTTATGTCGGGAGAGGCTGAGGAGCACGACGATACCATTCGCCAGCCAGTAGATGCCGAGGACGGTGACAAGGAGCGTCAGCGTCGGGATGGGATAGACAAAGAAGAGAACGCCGAAGAGGATCGCGATGATCCCGAGGAGCAGCACGAACCAGCGTGCCGAGCCCGCAGCACTGCCGGTCTCCGGAAAGCCGGCACCGGATTCGATACCGTTGACCATAAGAGCACCATGTGTCGTATCCGCCGGCAGTATATATGCGTATACGGTTCATGCCGGGAGATACCGGCCAGCCTATTCCCCGCCCGCGGCCTCCCTGAGCGTGAACAAAAAAACCGCTCCCTCCTCATGGCGGCCCGGAACCCGGTCTTCGACCCGGATCCTGCCGCCATAGCGCTCCACCAGGATCCGGACCAAATACAGTCCGAGCCCTTCCCCGACGCCGCGTTTTTGCTGCTCGTAGCGGTGGAAGATCACCTGCTTGTCCGCATCCGGGATGCCGGGTCCGGTATCCTCGACGGATACCAGCACCTCGCCGTCCTGCTCCTCGACCCGGACGGTTATGGCGACCCCGGACCCGCCGTACTTGACGGCGTTGCCGATGAGGTTTCCAAAGATCTCGCAGAGGAGGTCGTCGGCAAGGACCTGCCGGGAGGTCCCCTCGTAGCGGATAGAGGCCTCCGGGAAGTTGGCTGTCTCCGCCCTGATGACCGCGTCGAGGTCGGTCGGCCGGATATCGGGTGGTCCTGCGTAAATCCGCCGGATCTTCGAGACGATGCCGAGGATCTCGATGCTCTTCTGGACGCTCCGCTTCAGCTTCTCCGCGTACCCGGCCGATTCTCCGTCCAGGGTCTCGACGAGCAGTTCGGCGTAGAGGTTCGAGACGTTCTCGGTATTCCCGATGTCGTGGGTCAGGATGTCCAGGTAGAGATTTGCCTCCCGGTGCGAAGCCTCCAGTTGCCGATGCACCCGGGCGAGCTCGTCGGTGCGGTTCCGGAGTGCCTCTTCCGCTCTTCTCCGTTCGTGCACCTCGGCCGTCATCGCCCTGAGAATTTTCTGCTGGTTGCGGAAAACGAAGGACGCGGCGAATACGGCGAGCAGGGTCGTGAACGCGATGGTGGTGATGTGCGTCTCTATGATCGTGATATCCGGGTAAAAGAGCGTCTTGGCGAGCTGGAACGCGCTCATCAGCAGGAGCGTGATTGCGGCGACCTTTCCAAGCGCGAGGAGCATGCTGGCCGATTTGAATTCTTCGTTCAAGGCTACCCTCCACAAAAGAACTGCATCCTCTCGAGTATCGTGGGATGGTGTGATTTGGTCGGATGATGTGTGCGTGGACATGGTTTGCCGAAGATGGAGGCCCCGATCACCGTTCAGCAGGTGAGATAGGCGTCCAGGCGGACCCTGATATCTGCGAGTTATCCGAATGTTGCATTTTCTTCGCAATAAAGCAATCCCCGGCTGCCTGTAGAGCGCACCGGCAGGGCGTGGCGATGCTGTCCAGATCCCGGAGGGCATCTCTGAGGCTGGTTTCCCGGCCGGCACGAGCCGGTGTCGTGCCCGGGCGGGGCCTTCGCAGTGGTCCGGTCACCTCTCAGACCTGATCCCGGCCGGGTAACGGACCTCCCGGAACCCCCCTCTACTTCTTCACCGCATACACCAGGTGAACGGTGCCCTGCTCCATCGGCACGGCCTTCCGGAGTTCCAGCGCCGCCCGTCCCCCGGCCCGGTCGAAGAGCTTCTTCTCTCCCTCGCCGGCGATGACCGGGTGGACGATCAGGCTGAGCGTGTCGGCAAGCCCTTCCCGGATGATGACGTTGTTCAACTCGGGGCCGGTATCGGAGACTACCCTTGAAACCCCGAACCGCTCGCTGAGTTCCCGGAGAGCACCCCGGAGGTCCACCCGCTCTCTCCCGCACCGGATGAACGGATACTCCCGTTCGCCGAGGTAGTCGAGGTAGTCCTCCGGCGTCGTCTCGGAGACGAGGACGACGACGTCTTTCGTGTGCTCCATGTTCCGGTAGAAGTGGAGCAGATCTTTGAGCACGCCCCTGCTGTCGACGATGACGCAGAGGGGACGGGGATCGTCCGGCCGCATTTCGGGCCGGTGCCGGTCGGCCTCTGCCTCCGGCAGGGTGATATCCATGAACATCTCGATCCCGGTCTTTGCCGTGGCCGAACCCGCAAGGACCGCCCCCGGCTCGAAGGCGAGAAGTGCGCCGTAGTGCAGGCCGAGGTCGACCTCAAACCCCGTCACCGCGTGGTCGAGGCTCACGCTGTTGTGGATGATGACTTCCGGGTACATGTGGAAAGGATACGTACATCGGGGATATAACCTGCGCGGCTCTCTACCCGATACAGAAAGCCCTATCCCCTCTCCCGGCTGAGGACTCTCTACTGGAGGATGGCCCGACCGACCCCGGCGCCACCTTCCCGGAGGATACCCGATGGAGATCCCGCACAGCATCTCTGACCGGATGGCCCGGAGCATGGCCGACCGGGAATCGCTCCTCTCGCCCCGGGCGACCAGGAACGCCGATTACCTGAGGAGGTCCGGCTGTAAACCCGAGGAGCCGGTCATCCGGCCGCCGTTCTCCCGCGACGCCGACCGGATCATCCACTCGAAGGGCTACTCGCGTTACATCGACAAGACCCAGGTCTTCTACCTCGTCGAGAACGACCACATCACCCACCGGGTCCTCCACGTCCAGCTCGCGTCAAAGATCGCAAGGACGATCGGGCGGGCGCTCGGCTTAAACGAGGACCTGATCGAGGCGATCGCCCTTGGCCACGACATCGGCCACGTGCCCTACGGGCACCTCGGGGAGAAGTTCCTCGACGACCTCTGCAGGAAGCACGGGATCGGGGGGTTTAAGCACAACGTTCAGAGCGTCCGGTTCCTCGACGGTGTCGAGGACTGCGACCTCACGGTGCAGGTGCTGGACGGGATCCTCTGTCACAACGGCGAGGTCCACGACCGGAGCCTCGCCGTCGAGGGCGAGGCCGGGTGGGACTCGTTTGCGGAGAAACTGAGGGAGATCGAGGCCGGAGGCGACGCGCTCCCTTTCACTGCCGAGGGGTGCGTGGTCAGGTGCGCCGACAGTATCTCCTACCTCGGCCGCGACCTGCAGGACGCCCTCGAGGTCGCGGTCATCGACGATGGGGCTCTGCAGGAGTTCCCCGAGAACTGCATGGTCCTCTTCGGCATCACCGGGAGAAGGAAGGAGGATTTTTCAGAGATCAACCGGAGGGTGCTCGACGTCCTCATCAAGGACATCGTCACGAACAGTTACGACGCCGACTGCATCGCCTTCTCGGCGGAGGCATCGGCGTGTGTCGCGGCCTTCAAAGAGTTCAACCTACATCACATCTACGGGAACAAAAAACTCCTGAAAAACGAAGAGAAGATCCGGTTCATGTTCCGGTACCTCTTCGACCGCATCCTTGAGGATATCGGGAATGAGCGGAAAGACTCGTCGGTCTACGAAGACCTGATCGACGCGCCGTGGGCGTCCCGGCGGTACATCGATGCCGCTTCGCCGGCGGAACTCGCGAGAGACTTCATCGCCGGGATGACGGACCGCTACTTCGAGCAGGTCTTCCGGCAGAGCATCCTTCCGGAGCGGGTCAGGTCGAGGTACCGGGTGGAAGGACCCTTGCCGGGAGAGCGGGACCGACCGTGAGCGAAGACCCCTCACCGCCCGCTATCGGCCGGAAATTCCGTTCTGGTCGATGGGTATAACCCGCTGGTTCCTACGAATTCATATCGCGTTACTCACTGACCTTCTCTATGCGCAGACCAATTCTCATTTTGAGCCTGGTCGCGGTTCTTGTTCTGGCAGCCGGTTGTATTGGGCTCGTCGGCCCCAACCCGAAGGTCGTGCAGGACTCTGCAACCCGGGACGTCAGTCTCTCAAAAGGCCTCGTGTACAACGTGAACGCGGAGATCCGAAACGACGGAAGTGACGGAGACGTCACCGTGACCGCGAGGCTGATCGATGAAGAGAAGGGATTTACGCGCGATGAAGTCTCGGTGCAGGTCTTCATCCCGGCGAGGGAGATAAAACAGGTCAGCCTCACGCTGGACGGGGACGTCGGCAGGACGTACCGGCACAGTGTTAAGGTGGAGTAGACGCCGGGCTTCTTCCTGAATCGGTCCTCCTGCCAAAATTGTAGGGCGCCCGGACTCCTCCTCACTCTGCTGCGATGAGACCGAAGCATACCAGAGTCATTTTTAATCCCTCCCCCAAATGGAAGGTATGGAACTGTTCCCGGGGATCTACGAGCAGGTCATCAGCGAATATCTCGCATCAAAACTCTCTGGCCCCGAAAGGGAAGGAAGGGTCCTTAAAGATCCCCTTTCGCGCTTCGATCCCCAGAACGTCCTCGCACGACACATCGCGAAGATTCTCAGGAATGCTCTTATGTCCGCCGATGAGCAGCATATCCCGCTGGCAGAGCAGGTCCGGATCTGCAACCGTCTCATCGGCCACCTTGCCGCGGAACTGCGTGATGAGACTCTTGAGCAGTGTGCGATCACGCCCGACGCGGAGGTCCTGCTCGCCCTTGCAGAGCGCAACCCCTCTGCACTCAAATTCGTTGCACCCACGAGGCCCGAGACATCTATCGCGCAGAGCAGCCTCTTCACCGGGTCTCCTAAAGAGCCCGGTCTCGTGAATGAACTCAGAAAGGAGATCCAATCCGCTGACCGCATCGACCTTCTCGTCTCGTTCATCAAATGGAGCGGAATCCGGTTGATTCTCGATGACCTAAAAGAGTTTGTCCGGCATGGCAGCCGTCTCCGGGTGATCACGACCTCCTACACCGGGGCGACCGACATCAAGGCAGTCGAGGCTCTCGCGGCCCTCCCGAATACGACCGTCAGGATATCCTATGATACTGAGAGGACCCGGCTCCACGCGAAGACCTACACGTTCCACAGAAACAGTAGGTTCTCCACCTCCTATATCGGGTCGTCAAACCTCTCGAACCCTGCGATAACGAGCGGCCTTGAGTGGAACATCAAGATCACCGAGCAGGACTCATACGATATCATCAGGAAGATTGAGGAGACGTTTGAGACCTACTGGAACGACCCGGAGTTCGTTGCATACACCCCGGAGAACCGGGAGCGGTTGCGACGCGCTCTCTCAAAGGAGAAGCGAGGTGAGTTCGATCTCCGTCCTATTTTTGATATTCAACCCTACTACTACCAGAAAGAGATCCTCGAACGGCTGAAGATCGAGCGGGAGGTGCACAACAACTACAGGAACCTCATCGTCGCCGCCACCGGAACGGGAAAGACCGTTGTATCGGCGTTCGACTACAAAAGTCTCATCAAGAAGCCGGGAGAATATCCCCGGCTGCTCTTTGTTGCTCACCGCGAGGAGATCCTCAAACAGAGCCTCCAGGTCTTCCGGGGAGTTCTTAAAGACCAGAACTTCGGGGATCTTCTGGTCGGCGGGAGCGAGCCTGCGCAATTCGATCATCTCTTCACCTCAATCCAGAGTTTCAACAGCAGGAACCTTCCGGAGATCACCTCCCCGGACTACTACGATATGATCGTGGTCGACGAGTTCCACCATGCCGCTGCCCCTTCATACCAGAGTCTGCTCACCCACTACACCCCAAAGGTCCTCCTCGGCCTTACCGCAACGCCGGAACGGATGGACAACCTTGACATTCTTGGGCACTTCAACGGAAGGGTTTCTGCCGAGATCCGGCTCCCTGAAGCGATCAACCGGAAACTGCTCGCTCCGTTCCACTACTTCGGCGTCACCGATGTCGTCGACCTGGATGGCGTGCCGTGGAGGCGGGGCGCCTACGATCCCGCCGAACTCTCCCGGCTCTACACCGGGAACCGGAAGCGTGCAGACCTGATATCCAGGGCCGTGCGGGACTACACGACCGACCTTGATGAGGTCATCGGGCTCGGGTTCTGCGCCTCCGTGGAACACGCCGAATATATGGCTGCATCGTTTCGGGAGGCGGGTATCCCGGCGGCCTGCCTCCACGCCGGAAGTCCGCGGGAACTTCGTTCCTCCATCCAGAAAGACCTCGTCGCCCGGAAGATTCACTTCATCTTCGTAGTCGACCTCTACAACGAGGGTGTCGATATCCCGGAGGTGAACACCATTCTCTTCCTGCGCCCCACCGAGAGCCTCACGGTCTTCATCCAGCAGCTCGGGCGTGGTCTCCGCCTCTCGGACGGAAAAGAGTGCCTCACGGCACTTGACTTCGTCGGGAACCACAACAAAAACTTCCGGTTCGGAGAAAGGATTGCAGCGCTCCTCTCCCCGGGCGAAGGAACCCTGGCGGAGCAGGTCTCTCAAGATTCGTACTCGCTCCCCAGAGGCTGTTACATCCATCTGGAGAAAGTGGCGCGGGAGAAGGTTCTTGCAAACATCAAAGCAAACAGAACGGATAAAACAACGCTTATCCGTAAGATCCAGTCATTTGAGGTGGACACCGGCGAGCCTATCAGTTTCCGGAAATTCCTCCACTACCACAGTCTGCAGCCTCTCGACGTTTACCGGAAGGGTACCTTCTGTTTGCTGGCCGCAGAGGCGGGAGTATACCCTGCAGTCTACGCTGATGAGCGCCTCTTCTCGAAGACTGCCGCGATCCGTCTGAGGACTCTGAACTCGCCGGAGGCGATTCGTTTTATCAGGGCGGTGCTATCCAGGCCCTCTCATGGCTCGCCGGCAGCCCTATCGGACCGCGAAAAGAGCGTGCTCGCACTCTTCTATTACTCGCTCAACGATCAGTCCCTTTGTGACGAGAGTGCGGATGTCAGGGATATCTTACCGGAAATCTTCACGCATGATGAGATCCGGCATGAGATCTGTGATCTCATGGAGTATAACGAGGCGCACCTCGGACTTCTTCCAGAACCTGTCGACCTCGGTTTCGAGAGTGCCCTCGAACTCCACGCAACCTACACCCGGGCCCAGGCTTTTGCAGCACTCGGCCACTACACCCTGACCCGGAGACCGGCAGGGGGAAGCCGGGAAGGGGTCGTATACCTTGAGGATAAGAAGGCCGATGTACTCCTGATCACCCTGAATAAGACCGAGGAGCACTACTCACCCACAACGATGTACAAAGACTACGCGGTCAACGAGGAACTGTTCCACTGGCAGTCACAGAGCACCACGTCCGCGTCGTCACCGACCGGCCAGCGCTACATCGAGCATGAACGCCGGGGGAACAAGATCCTCCTCTTCGTCCGCGAGTACAACAAGGTCGACGGCGTCGCGCAACCGTATCTCTTCCTCGGGACCGCCCGGTACCTCTCCCACGAGGGGAGCCGGCCGATGAGCATCACCTGGAAACTCGATCGCCCGATGCCGCCGGGCTTCTTCCTGAAGGCAAACAAGATGGTGGTGGGATAGCCGCCGAAACCTACATCGTGGATAGCATCAAATCATGGATAAATGAACCATTGCTTGCCGCGGGGAGGTGTGGTACCATCCTGACGAACCACAGATGCCCGGCCGTTCTGGTCCACGGGTGGCGAAGCCATCCCGGCATCTGGAACCGCCTCACCCCCACGCTCACGGAGGCCGCGGTCCCCTTCTGGAGGTTCGATCATACGGCGATGCAGAGCGCCGGGACGGAGGCGATCGCCCTCGCTCTCCAGGACTACATCCACCAAAAACGGGAAGAGACCGGATACGACGGCCCGGTCGATATCGTCTGCCACTCGATGGGGACGTGTATCGCCCGGTACCTCCTCGAAGTCCTCGACGGCGACGACCGGGAGGAGCAGGTCCGGCTCCTGGTCGGGATCGGCCCGCCGAACAACGGCTCGGCCATGGCCGAGCTCTTCAACGACCCCGAACGGGGCCCGGAGGTTATCCGGCGCCTCGCAGGGGGCCGATATCGCGTACCAAATAGTCCTCGCCGCGAACCTCACCGCGACGCCGGCCTTCTTTCCGGCCTTCGAGGGCCGGACCTGGGAGATCGCCCCCGACGGGGGGTGGCGGGCGACCTACGCCGGCGACGGCATCGTCCCCCACATAGACTCGTACCTCCCCGGGGCCCGGATGGACGTGGTTCCGGCAGACCCCGGGAACCTGGCCCGGCACCCGGAGCACTACTGCCACACCATGCTGCCGAGAAACCCCGAGGTAGTCGCCCGCGTCACGGGGTACCTCTCGACCCCCTCACCGTCTCCCTAACGCCTGCCGTGCGGACTCCGCCCAGGAATTGACCGCCCGCTCCAGGTCTTCCCCGGCCTTCCGTGCCGCCTGCTCGATACGTTCGTGTCCTTCGGGCGTCCCTAAGAGGTGGTGGCCCGCGTTCATCACATCATTGACCGCCTTCCGGACCGAGCTGGATGCCTCGTGCACATGCTCATCAACGGTAGGGGCTGCCGGTGCTGGCTCCTTCTCCGGTACGGGGGCGGGATCCACGACCCACCGCCCCCGCTCGAAGCGACCTTCTATCTCGCTCATAAACGTGGGTGTAGGTCCGCCCGACATAAAAACCTGGCTCTTTACACCACGCAACAATCCGGAGGTGCACAGGTTCATCTACCCCGGGTGCTACAGGGAGAGAGCCATGAGCCGGGTTGCTGCCATCGAGGCATGTGAGCGGGCGCTCACCCCGGGCACCTGCCGGATGCAGATCGTCCGAGCCGCCGCGTCCGTGCTCTTCCTACTCCTGGCGGTCCCGCTCCTCCTCGGCCTCGCCTTCGGCATACCTCCGCCGGCGGTCTTCGCCCTCATCGCATCGACCCTCCTCCTCCAGGCGGCCGCAGCCGTCGTCGGCCTCTCCCTCGGGCTCCACCCTGCGGTCGTCCTCGCCTTCCTGACATCGGTGGCGGCCGCTGTCATGCTCGGCATCCTTGAACTCTGCGACCTCTTCGCCGGGCGCTCTCGATTTATCCAGGGACTTCTCTGGAAGATCGACGCAAAGACCGGGAGAATTGACTCCTTGAAGCGTTACGGATCCCTGATGCTCATCCCGGTCATATGGATCCCCGGGATCGCGCTCTACGGGGCCCCCGTCGTCGCGTGGCTCTTCCAGTACCCGAGGAGCACCTCTCTCCTCTGCATGCTCGCCGGGTGGATAATCGCGGTCATCGCGGTCATGGCGGCGACGATGGGGCTCGTCAGCCTGGCCTTCTGACCTGCGCGTTCATCTTCGGCCGGTACATCGGGGTCCGGTTTGCCTCTTTACTCTCCTCGCCCGGGGAGGGCGCTGGGTTTCCGCCCTCATCGGCGCATGGCGTGACCCTAAGGTATAAATATTCACAATTGTTATCTATGGTAGGTGAGATTAACAATTGTTAATCCCCACGCCCTGCCGAGGTGGCGGAACGGCTACGCGGTTGACTGCAGATCAACTACATCCCGGTTCGACTCCGGGCCTCGGCTTGAGGTATCCCATGAAAGAACAGGTTCAGAAGACGTTCGAAGCGCTCTTTGCACTCGAGGATATCCGAGAGGTGTTCCGGGAGGCGCTCCCGACCGGTCCCGGGCCCGACGAGGAGCGGGCCATCCGCGAGGGTGTCGCCCGGGTCCGGGCAATTCTCGACGACCTGGAGGCGGGGAGAGGCTCCCCGACGGTCACGAAGATCGCCGGCACCCTCGATATCCGGAACCGGGAAGAGGCATATATCAACATCCAGCCGATCCAGGCCGCCGGCCGCCTGACTCTCGAAGCCCGGAAGGCGCTCATCGCCTACGGCGACGGCTACTCCACCTGCGACGCCTGCCGAAAGCCCTTCCGCCTCGACAAGATTACAAAGCCCCCCATCGCGGCGTTCCACGAGGATCTCGCCCGGTTCCTGAACATGGACGTGGTCCGCGTCGTTCCCGGAGCACGCCGGGGGTTCCAGGCGGTCGCCTCCACGCTTGTAGAAAAAGGCGACCCGGTCATCGTCTCATCGCTCGCCCACTACACGGAGTTCCTGGCGGTCGAAGGGGCGGGCGGCGTCGTGAAGGAGGTCCCGCTTTCGAAAGGGAACCTCGTCAGTCCCGACGCCGTCGCCGCAAAGATCGAGGACGTCGTCCGCGAGACCGGGAGGACGCCGCCGCTCGTCATGATGGACCACGTCGACTACCAGTTCGGGAACGTCCATGACGTCGCGGGCATCGCGAAGGTCGCTCACCAGTACGACATCCCGTTCCTCCTCAACGGGGCCTATACGGTCGGGACCATGCCCGTCGACGGTAAAGCGATCGGGGCCGATTTCGTCGTCGGCTCCGGACACAAGAGCATGGCCTCCCCCGCCCCGTCCGGGGTCCTCGCCGCCACCGCCGAGTGGGCGCCGCGGGTCTTCCGGACGACGGCGATGACCGGAGACCTCACCCACCGGAAGTTCGGGATCAAGGAGGTGGAGATGCTCGGCTGCACCCTGATGGGGGCGAACCTCATCGCCATGATCGCCTCGTTCCCGACCGTCCGGGAGCGGACCCTCCGCTGGGACGAGGAGGTGAAGAAGTCCAACCACTTCATCGACGGCCTCCTTGCCATCGAGGGGACGAAGGTTCTCTCCGAGTACCCGCGGAAGCACACCCTCACCAAAGTGGACACCACCGGGAGTTTCGACACCGTCGCCGCGACCCACAAGCGGCGGGGCTTCTTTCTCTCCGACGATCTCTCGGGACGCGGGATCGCCGGGGAGTTCGCCGGCGCCACCCGGACCTGGAAACTGAACACCTTCGGCCTCTCCTGGAAGAAGATCCGGTACCTGACGGACGCCTTCCAGGAGATTGCCGCGAAATACGATCTGAACGTCAGGAAAGAATCAGCATGAGCAGACACCAATACCGGCCGGGCACGCTCGCCCTCCACGCCGGGCAGTCGCCCGACCCGACGACGGGAGCCCGGGCCGTACCGATCTACCAGACGACTTCCTACGTCTTCCGCGACACGGAGCACGCAGCGAACCTCTTTAGCCTCAAAGAGCCCGGGAACATCTACACCCGGCTGATGAACCCCACCACCGACGTCTTCGAGCAGCGGATGGCCGCCATCGAGGGAGGAACCGCGGCGGTAGGGGTCGCGTCGGGGATGGCGGCGATAGCAAACGCCCTCCTTGCCGTCACCCGGCCGGGCGACGAGATCGTCGCCGCCGACAACCTCTACGGCGGCACCTACGAGCTCTTCAACTACACGTTCCCGAAACTGGGACGGGACGTGATCTTCGTCGACTCAACCGACCCGGAGGCGTTCCGATCGGCAATAACGGAAAAGACCCGGGCGGTCTACGCCGAGTCGATCGGGAACCCGAAGCTGGACGTCCCCGACTTTGCGGCGATCGCGGCGATAGCCCACGAGGCCGGGGTGCCGTTCGTCGTCGACAACACCGCCGCGGTCGGTCTGGTCCGCCCCATCGACCACGGCGCCGATATCGTCGTCCTCTCGGCCACCAAGTTCGTCGGGGGTCACGGCACCTCGATTGGCGGGGTGATCGTCGACTCCGGCAACTTCGCCTGGGACAACGGGAAATTCCCCGGATTCACCGATCCCGATCCCTCCTACCACGGGCTCCGGTACTGGGAGGCATTCCGCGACTTCCCGGGTCTCGGGAACGTCGCCCTCGCCTACAAGGTCCGGCTCGAGGTCCTCCGGGACATGGGTGCGTGCCTCTCGCCGATGAACGCCTTCCTCCTCCTGCTGGGGCTCGAGACCCTCAGCCTCCGGATGGAGCGGCACTCGGAGAACGCGCTGGCTGTCGCCCGGTTCCTCCGGGACCACCCGAAGGTTGCCTGGGTGAACTACCCCGGGCTCCCCGATCATCCGGCTCACGCCGTCGCCCGGAAGTACCTCTCCGGCGGGTTCGGCGCCCTGGTCGGGTTCGGGGTGAAGGGAGGGTGCGATGCAAGCAGGAAGGTGATCGAGCGGCTCCGGCTCTTCTCACATCTCGCGAACATCGGCGACGCAAAGAGCCTCGTCATCCACCCGGCGAGCACCACCCACCAGCAGCTGACGCCCGCGGAGCAGGCGGCGTGCGGGGTCACTCCCGACTTCATACGCCTCTCCGTCGGGATAGAGGACGTCAGGGACATCATCGAGGACCTCGATCAGGCTCTGCGGGATGCGTAACATGCCCGGATCGGTCGGTACCGTCAGGACGGAGTACGTCACCTTCTCCGAACCTCTCCCTCTCGATAGCGGCGCGGTCCTTGCGCCGGTGACGATCGCCTACGAGACCTACGGCCGGCTGAACCGGGAGAAGAGCAACGCGATCCTGGTCTGCCACGCCCTCTCCGGCGACGCCCACGCGGCAGGCTACCACGACGGCGAGACCCGGCCGGGATGGTGGGACGGCGTCGTCGGACCAGGAAAGGCCTTCGACACCGACCGTTACTTCGTCGTCTGCTCAAACATCGTCGGCGGCTGCAAGGGTTCGACGGGGCCGGCCTCCGTCAATCCGGCGACCGGCCAGCCCTATGCCCTCACCTTCCCGGTGATCACCGTGCGGGACATGGTCCGGGCGCAGAAACGGCTGATAGAGTACCTCGGGATCGACTGCCTTGCCGCGGTGGCGGGCGGTTCGATGGGCGGCATGCAGGCACTCCAGTGGGCGGTCGCCTATCCGGAGGCGGTCCGGAAGGTGATCGCCATCGCCACGACCGCACGCTCGACCGCCCAGCAGATCGCCTTCAACGAGGTCGGGCGGCAGGCGATCGTGGCCGATCCCGCGTGGGCGGGCGGGGACTACCCGGCCGACCGTCCGCCGGTACAGGGCCTGCGGCTCGCACGGATGATCGGGCACATCACCTACCTCTCCGATGGGGCGATGCGCGAGAAGTTCGGGCGTAACCTGCAGGGCCGCAGCACCGTCAGCTACGGTTTCTCCACTGAGTTTCAGGTCGAGAGTTACCTCCACCACCAGGGCGACACCTTCACCCGACGGTTCGACGCCAACTCCTACCTCTACATCACCCGTGCGCTCGACTACTTCGACCTCGCTGTGGAAGACTCGCTCGCCGCCGGTTTTGCCGGGGCGAAGGCCTCGTTCCTGGTCGTCTCGGTCTCCTCCGACTGGCTCTACCCGCCTTACCAGTCCGAGGAGATCGCCAATGCGCTGGCCGCGAACGGTATCAACGTCCAGTACTGCGAGATCCGGTCGAACTACGGGCACGACGGTTTCCTCCTCGAAGACGGGCAGATGAACTATCTCATCGGCACGTTCCTCGATCACCTGCTCGTCCGGGACGTCATGGAGACGGACGCCCCGACCATCGCTGAGGAGGCGTCCATTCACGACGCAGCAAGGATCATGATCGAGAACGCCGTCAACCACCTCCCCGTCCTCGCCGAGAAGGGCGATCTCGCCGGGATCGTTACCTCCTGGGATATCGCGAAAGCAGTCGCCTGCGGTTACGGAAGCCTTGACGAGATCATGTCCCGCTCGGTCGTCACCGCCGCCCCGGACGAATCGGTCACGGAGGCCGCTCGAAGGATGGAGGAGCGCTCGATATCGGCCCTTCCCGTCGTTGACGTCGACCGGCGGGTGATCGGGCTCATATCGAGCGATGCCATCAGCACCCTCATAGGGAGATGCGCATGACAACACAAGCACACAAGAATGAATCAGCCCTCCTGGTCTTCGGGTGCCCGGAGGTCCCGGTGCAGGCGGCAATCGGCCTCTACCTTGCAGGCCGGCTCGGTGAAGGCGGCTACGACGTCCTCAGTGCCGGAAACCCCTCGGTTCTCGTCCTCCTTCGCGTCTCCGACTGGAAGAAGCGCTACATCAGAAGGACCATCGACCTCGACCGCTGCATCGGAGAGGTGGCGGAAGGCAAGAGAGATGCCGGTCTCTGCGTGGTCTTCGCTCATAACGATGCCGGCATCTCATACGCCGCCTCGATGCGCTATCTCCTCCCGGATTCGCGCCTCATCGTCGTCGTCTTCGGCCGGAACGCCGAAGAACTCGCAGCGCAGATTGAGTTTCCCTGCGAAAAGGTCGTGGAGAAAGCGGTCCACAACCCGGGGAAACTGAAGAAAGGGATCGACGAGGTCTTCGGATGGCGTGCATCGACGAGCTGAACCCGGAGATTCTTCTCCGGGGAGCCTCTTTTGCCGAGTGCCGGGCAACGGTGGAGAAACGCTGCCGCGAGGTCTACTACGTTGACCCGGGGTACGCGATCTTTGATACGCATATCATCGGGGTCCCGCCGATCGCCGTCGGGGTGGAGGATACCTTCATCGTCTTCCCCTTCACCAAACCCTGCTACGGGACCTACCTGATCCGGGTGCCGGGGGGCGAGGAGGTCGAACGACTCCGGAAGAAAGGCAAAACCGGAAGGAAACCATGAACGGCACGGAACAGGTCTGGCTGGTGCGTTACTCCGAGATCTTCCTCAAGTCGGAGCCTGTCCGCCGGGAATGGGAGAAGACGCTTATCCGGAACATCAGGCGGGTGCTACCCGGTGCAAAAGCCCGGCGGGAGCGCGGGAGGATCTGGCTTGCCGGGGAGGTCGACCCGGAGGTGCTCAGGAACGTCTTCGGGGTCGTCTCGTTCTCGCTCTGCGACGTCGTGCCGCTTGAGGGACTGCCGGCGGGTCTCCTCGCGTTCTGTGATGGTCACGGTATCACGGAGGCCGCGACCTTCGCCCTCCGGATCCGGCGTGTCGGGAAGCATCCCTTCACCTCCCGGGATCTTGCCGAACGGCTTGGTGACCTGGTCTGTGCGGAGTACCCGCATCTTCAGGTCGATCTCGACGACCCGGAGCGGGAGATCTTCATCGAGGTCCGGGACGGGACCTGCTACCTCTTCGACCGGAAGATCCCGGCCGTCGGCGGCATCCCCCTCGGCGTCGAGGGGACGCTCGTCGCCCTCGTCTCCGGTGGGATCGACTCCCCGGTCGCGGCCTACCTGATGATGAAGCGCGGGTGCCGGATCGTTCCGCTCTACGTCGGGCTCGAAGGCTACCTCGATGAGACGAACCTCGCCCGGACGAAGGCCACGGTTGAGGCCCTCCGTCGCTACCAGCCCGACATCGAACTTCTGGTCGTCGAGGACGGCTACCTCGCCCGGGCACGGCGGGCGCTCGAAGAGTGGGGAGAGGAGCGCTATACCTGCCTCCTCTGCAAGCGGAGGATGTACCGAATCGCCGCCGAGGTCGCGGGGAGGACAGGGGCGAAGGGTTTCGTCACCGGCGAGTCGATGGGCCAGGTCGCATCGCAGACCCTCGACAACCTGGCGGTGCTCACCGATGCGGCGGCGATCCCGGTCTACCGGCCGCTGATCGCGTTCGACAAGGAGGACGTCGTCCGGCTCGCTCGCGAGATCGGGACGTTCGACGCCTCGATCGCCCCGGCCGGCGGCTGCAGAGCAGTACCGGCACGACCGTCCACGGCTGCGAGGATCGAGGCGGTCCGTGCACTCGAAGAGGCGGTAGGGGATGCCGGAGACGTGGGAGTGCTGCCAATTCAAGTACCTGAATGACAAGAGGGAGATCGATAGCGATGGGACGGATATACCATGACATCACCTGGACGATCGGGAACACCCCGCTCGTCCGGCTGAATCGGGTGACGGAAGGCTCCCGGGCGACGGTCCTCGCCAAGGTGGAGTCGTTCAACCCGATGGGGAGCGTGAAAGACCGGATAGGGGTCGCGATGATCGACGAGGCCGAACGGGCCGGCGAGATCCGGGAGGGGACGACGATCGTCGAGGCGACGAGCGGGAACACCGGGATTGCACTTGCGTTCGTCTGCGCGGCCCGCGGCTACCCGCTCAGGCTCGTGATGCCCGAGACGATGAGCATGGAGCGGCGCAAGCTCCTCGCAGCACTTGGTGCCGAGGTGGTCCTCACGCCCGGGGCCGGGGGGATGAAGGGAGCGGTCGACCGTGCGGCCCGGATCGCCGCCGAGAGGCCGGACACCTACTTCGTGCCCCGGCAGTTCGAGAACCCGGCGAACCCCGCCGTCCACCGCCGGACGACGGCCGAGGAGATCTGGCGGGACACCGACGGGACCGTCGACGCCGTCGTCGCAGGCGTCGGGACGGGCGGGACAATCACCGGGGTTGCCGAGGTCCTCAAGGCGCGAAGACCGTCCTTTAAGGCGATCGCCGTCGAACCGGTGGAGTCCCCCGTCCTCTCCGGAGGACCGGCCGGCCCGCACCGGATCCAGGGGATCGGGGCCGGGTTCGTGCCGCAGGTGCTCCGGACCGATCTCGTCGACGAGGTATTCCAGGTCACCTCCGCGGATGCCTTTGCGATGAGCCGCCTGCTTGCCCGGAAGGAGGGGATCCTCGCTGGCATCTCGTCGGGCGCGGCTGTCCACGCCGCCTGTGAGGTTGCCCGCCGGCCGGATTACGAGGGGAAGGTTATCGTCGTGATCCTCCCGGATACCGGCGAGCGGTATCTCTCGACGGATCTCTTCGAGGCGCAGTAGGGGGACGGAACGCGGTGAACCTCAGGGAGGATATCCGGACAGTCTTTGCAAAAGACCCGGCGGCCCGGTCGACGATCGAGGTGATCTGCTGCTACCCGGGCCTCCACGCGATCTGGGCGCACCGGATCGCGCATGCCTTCTATCGCCGCCGGCTCTACTTCCCGGCCCGTCTGGTCTCTCATATCGCCCGGGCGCTGACCGGGATCGAGATCCACCCCGGAGCGAAGATCGGCCGCCGGGTCTTCATCGACCACGGCTCAGGCGTCGTGATCGGGGAGACGGCGGAGGTTGGGGACGACGTCCTGATCTACATGGGTGTGGTGCTCGGCGGCACCGCGCTCGAGCAGACGAAACGGCACCCGACCATCGAGGATAACGTCGTCATCGGGTCGGGGGCGAGCGTTCTCGGCCCCATCACCGTCGGGCGCGGGGCAAAGATCGGCGCCGGTTCGGTCGTCGTCCACCCCGTCCCCGCCGGTGCGACGGTCGTGGGCGTTCCGGGCAGGCTTGCCGGCCCAAAGTGCCAGAAGGGCCAGGAGAAACTCGACCGTGGCGATCTCCCCGACCCGATGCTCCGGGTGGTCAGCCGCATGCTTGATAGGCAGAATCGGATCGAAGAGCGGCTCCGGGCGGTGGAGCGGTCGGGTCTGGTTGGCGATAAACGGCGGGAGGAGATCGTAATCGAGGAGAGCGTCCGGGCGGCACTTAAAGAAGTGATCGACCCGGAGGTCGGGATCGACGTCGTCGACCTCGGTCTGATCAAGGGGATCACCGTCCAGGACTCCTCGGTGCTTGTGGAGATGGTCCTGACCACCGCCGCCTGCCCGCTCGTCGACTACCTTACTGACCGGGTCCGGCGCCGGGTGCTTGACGTGAGCGGCGTCCGGGACGTCGAGGTCCGGGTGCTCGACGAGCCCTGGGACTGGGACCGGTTCTTCGGTCAGAGGGACGTTCTCAGGGAATTCTGAAGTCGGGTTTACCGGGGAGGTCCAGCATCCGCCGGATTGCCGTCCGCGCCCGGGCGGCGGTATCCTCCGGGACCGTCACCCGCGGCTCGAGCCGTTCGAGGGCCGCGAGCACCTTTGCGAGATCGGTCTTCTTCATGTTGACGCAGACCGCCTTATTCGAGAGGGGGTAGAAGACTTTCCCCGGGCACTTCTTTTCGAGCTGGTGGAGGAGCCCGACCTCGGTGCCGATGACGAACTCCCGTCCCGGACTTGCGCAGGCGTGCCGCACCATCCCTGAGGTCGAGAAGACGTGATCGGCAAGGTCGATCACCTCGGGCCGGCACTCGGGGTGGACGAGCACCTCGGCGTCCGGATGGGCCCGGCGGGCTTCCTCCACATCCCCGGCCGTCATCCGGTCGTGGACGATGCAGTAGCCATCCCAGGGGAGGATCTCTTTTTTGGTGAACCGGGCGACGTAGCGGCCGAGGTTTCGGTCGGGGAGGAAGATCACCTGCTCTGCGTCGAGCGACTCGACGACGGCGACGGCGTTTGCGGAGGTGCAGCAGATGTCGCTCTCCGCCTTCACTTCGGCCGAGGTGTTGACGTAGGCGACGACGGCGGCGTCCGGGAACCGCTCGCGGAGCACCCGGACCTCGCCGGGGGCGACCATCTCCGCCATCGGGCAGCAGGCGTCGGCTGCGGGGAGAAGGACAGTCTTTGCCGGCGCGAGGATCGCGGCCGTCTCGGCCATGAAGTCGACGCCGGCAAAGACGATGACGTCGGCGTCGATCGCCGCCGCCGCCCGTGCGAGTTCGAGCGAGTCCCCGACGAGGTCGGCGACCTCCTGCACCTCGGGGATCTGGTAGTTGTGCGCGAGGATGACGGCGTCGCGCTCCTCTTTCAACGCGGCTATCCGTTCGGCGAGGGTTCGATCGGGACTGGTGGACGGGATGGTATCACAACCTCTTCTGGTCAAAGGTGCAGCCTTCTTCACAAACGTTATCCCTGCGCAACCTTAACAATTGTGAATGTGGTGCGGTCCGGGAGCCCGGGCCCACAGGGACGATCCCATGGCGCGAATCTTATCTAAACGGGACATGACGATCCTGGAGAAGGCCGCTCCTGAATGCACGGGGCTGGTGTGTGCGGGGTCGGGAGGGCCATACCGGTCCATCCTCCCCCCGCTTGCGAACCACTACGCGACGGACGCAGAGGATTTCGGGAAGCGGCTGGAACGGCTCGACGATGACGACCTCCGCTACCTCGTAGGACTGGTGCTGGACGGGGGCGAGAGCCTCGGATGTGTCCCTCCCGAATATATCGAGATCTTCCTCACCTTCGTCGATACCCGGCTCGGCCGGGACGCCGCCCTCTCGATCCTGCAGTGCTACGAGAGTGAGGACGGGTGCGCCCTCTGACCGGCGCTTGTTCAGCCTTATGCAGTACTCCGGAGCAAGTATGGCGTTCACCGCTCCGGCATCACAGGAGAGAACGGCCTCTCGCCGCCGGCCGGCCCGGAGGCGTCACGAAGGGGCGCGACCTGTCGACCAGCCCCGCCTGCCCCCGCTTTGACCTGCAAAACCCTTCAAACCGGCACAGAAGATCCGTGCTGCCCGCATCGGTGCCGATGAACTCGACCAAATGACGGATCTGTTCGATGGTCTCCGGAGAGAGTTCATGCTCCATGATACAGGCATCCCGGGAGGCAG
The DNA here is from genome assembly GCA_002839645.1 of Methanomicrobiales archaeon HGW-Methanomicrobiales-2. Taxonomy (GTDB): domain Archaea; phylum Halobacteriota; class Methanomicrobia; order Methanomicrobiales; family Methanoculleaceae; genus Methanoculleus. The sequence continues at coordinate 72,558 of PGYL01000012.1, forward strand.
CCCCCTCCGGCACCCGGATGAGCGTGAGGAAGGCCCGGAGCGTCTCGTGCCGGTACTTGATGACTTCGGCAATGCTCCGGCCTTCGGGTGTCAGGGTCACCCCCTCGTACCGGCGGTGCGTGACGAGACCCATCGCGTCGAGTTTCCTGACCATCTCGACGACCGTCGGAGGTCTGACCGAGAGCTCCGCGGCGATATCTCTTGTCTTTGCGTAGCCTTTATCGAGAGATACGTTGAGGATCGCCTCGAGATAATCTTCCGCTTTCCGGCTCAGGTTCCGCACAGTATAGGAATGTCTGATGCCAGAGCATATAATTGTTAGGCTATCCTAACTCTGGCGGGCTCCACCGGCAGCGGCGATATTCGGTTTTTTCCAGGTTTTCCTAACATCTTTCGGGGAATCGGGCCGGCACCAAAACAGTTTCGGCGCGAGATTATCCCGACCAAACAAGAGAGCAGGATCCATGGAACCATCGGATCGAAACGCCCCGTCGCGTGGAGCGACAACCACTCTCGATCGTATCGGCCTTGCCTGCCGGTGCCATGTCGTCGGCATCCGCGCCTCCGGGGCGCTCCGGAAACGGTTGCTCGCCATGGGCATGGTGCCCGGGGCGGATGTGGAGGCCGTCAGGGCCGCCCCGCTCGGCGATCCCGTCGAGTATCGGGTGAAAGGATACGCTCTCTCGCTACGGCGTGCCGAGGCGGGCCTCATTGAAGTCGTCCTGGAGGAGGAATGATGGACCCCATCTGCCCGCTCGCCCTCCTCTCCGCCGGGACCGAGGCAACGATCGCCGAGGTCAGGGCCGGCAAAGAGATGCGGTTCCGCCTCGCCGGGATGGGGCTCTGCCCCGGTGCACGGGTACGGGCGCAGTGCGTCGACCGGGGTTCGCTCATCGTCTCGGTCGGCGACGCCCGGTACGCCCTCTCGCGGGGGATAGCGATGAAGATACTCGTCGGAGAACCGGAGGCTGCATGACCGGGATCCGGATTGCACTTACCGGCAACCCCAACGTCGGGAAAACGACGCTTTTCAACGCGCTCACCGGGTCCCGCCAGCACGTCGGGAACTGGCCGGGCGTCACGGTCGAGAAGAAGACCGGCCGGATCGACTGGAACGGCCATGCCATCGATGTGATCGATCTCCCGGGGACCTACAGCCTGACTGCCTACTCCGCGGACGAGGTCGTCGCACGGGACTATATCATTGATGAGAACCCGGATGTCGTCGTCCAGGTCGTGGACGCGACGAACCTCGAGCGGAACCTCTATCTGACGACCCAGCTTGCCGAACTCGGGGTTCCGGTCGTCATTGCCCTGAACATGGCCGATGCAGCCGAGGCCGGGGGATACGCCATCGACCGGGAGAAACTCTCGGCGCTCCTTGCGATCCCGGTCGTGCGGACGGTTGGAACCAGGGGCGAGGGGCTCGATGGCCTCCTCGACGCTGCGATCCGGGAGGCGGAGACGTCGCCGCACCACGAACACACCGTCGGATACGGGAACGACGCGGAGGCGATGATCGCTTCAATCGTCGACGTCCTCTCAGCCGACAAAGATCTTACAAAACGGTATCCTCTCCGCTGGCTCGCGGTCAGGCTCCTGGAAGGGGACGAGAACGCCCTCGCTAAAATCAGGGACAGCCCTGCCTTTACCGGGGTGCAGGCTCTCCTCTCCGGAATCGATCCCGACGAGTACGAGGCCGCGATGGCGGACAGGCGCTATGAGATGATCGCCGCCGTCCTACCGCAGGTGCGCACCGCGGGTGCCGGGGGCATGAACGTCTCGGAGATGGTCGACCGCGTCGTCACGGACCGGTACCTCGGCATCCCGATCTTCCTGGCCCTGATGTGGGGGGCGTTCGAACTGACGTTTGCGGTCGCAGCGCCCTTTGTAGCCCTGATCGAGGCAGGGCTTGCCTGGCTCTCCGCGACCGTGGCCGGATCGATCGAGCCCGGATGGCTTGCATCGCTCGTCGGCGACGGGATCATCGGCGGTGTCGGCGCTGTCCTCGTCTTCGTCCCGAACATCTTCATCCTCTTCCTGATCCTCTCGTTCCTCGATGACACCGGCTACCTGGCGCGGGCCGCGTTCATCATGGACCGGCTCATGTACGCCATCGGGCTGCCGGGGAAGGCGTTCATCCCGATGCTGATCGGGTTCGGGTGCAACGTCCCCGGGATCATGGCGGCCCGGACGATCGAGGGCGAGAAAGACCGGCTGATCACGATCCTGGTAAACCCGTTCATATCCTGCAGCGCGAGGCTTCCCGTATACATCCTCTTCGCCGGCGCATTCTTCGGGGCGGGAGCAGGGGGCGTCGTCTTCCTCCTCTACATCCTCGGCATCGCCGCCGCCATCGGGTCCGCGAAACTCTTCCGGCACACGATCCTGCCGGGAGAGTCGTCCCCCTTCATCATGGAGATGCCGCCCTACCGGCTCCCGACGGCGTGGACGAGCCTGCTCCACATGTGGAGCAGAGGAGCGATGTATGTCCGGAAGGCAGGGACGATCATCCTCGTTGGGGCTCTCGTAGTCTGGTGCCTGGCATCGCTCCCGTTCGGTGTCGATTACGGAAGCAGTGCGAGCCTTGCGGGCGCTCTCGGGCACCTGCTCGAGCCGCTCGTCGCGCCGCTCGGGTTTGACTGGAAGATCGCGGTGGCGCTGCTCTTCGGGTTCGTGGCAAAAGAGGTCGTTGTCGGATCGCTCGGCGTGCTCTACGGAACCGGGGAAGGGGGAGACGCGCTCTCGATGGCGCTCCTCGCCGACCCCGGCCTCTCGGCGGCGACCGCACTCGCCCTGATGATCTTCGTACTGCTCTACACGCCCTGCCTCGCAACGATCGCGACCATCCGGAAAGAGACGGGGTCGTGGCGATGGGCCGGCTTTTCGGTGGCGTACGGCCTCGTCCTCGCCTGGCTGCTGGCACTGATCGTCGGGCATATCGCCTCGCTCTTCCTCGGAGGTGCATGACATGAGCAATGTGATAAAAGGAGTATTCGGAGCGGTGCTCGGGGTGCTCTACGGAGGTCTCGGCATGCTCCAGATCGTCTCCGCCGTCACCTATCTGGCCTTGCCGTTCGTCCCGGCCTCCTTCTTCGGCGGATTCGTGCTGCTCGTTATCGGTGCCGTTCTGCTGACAGGTGCCCGCAAGTTCGCACAGGGGCTCGATGAAGGAGTCGTATTCGTCAACGTGGGCATCCTGCTCTCGGTCGCGTTCGGGGCGGTCACGCTCCTTGCGGCCGGAGCGGGAGCACTCGAAGCGGTCATCGCAGAGGAGGCATGGTCGATTGCGGACGCGATCACCCCGGCCGTCTACCTTGCTGTGATAGGAGCCGCAGGATTCCTTGCATGGTGCAGAACGTTCTTCCGGGGGCTCGTTGCGGCATGATGCGGAGCATCCTTGAGCGGATCGATGCAGGGGCGTTCACGCTCCCGTCGCTTGCTGCGGACCTCGGCATATCGCGGGAGTCGCTGCTTGACCGGCTGGCGCTGATGGAGCGGCTCGGTCATATTGTCCGGGAACTGCCCTGCGAGACCGTTCCGGACAGGTGCGGGTGCTGTTCTGGTGGCTGTGGGTGCAGGGGCGCGGCCGATCTTCCGGTGCGCTACGTGCTTACCCCGAAGGGGAAGCGGCTGTGCGGACGGGGCCGATAAGCATTCTCGCAGCCTGTGCCTCATACGTCCCAAAACGGGGTGAGATCGCATCCGGTGCAGGGAAGGCACATCGTCCTCGCCCGCCGGGGGTCAAGGCCATACCGTTCCAGTACCTCGCGGGTCATCGCCGCGAGCCGGAGGAGCCGCTCCGCCGACGGACGCTCGACGGCGATCTCGCCTGCCCGGAGGGGCGACGCGGAGATCGGCCGGAGGATGGGGATGACGCCCTGTTTGGCGAGATAGGCGACGCCGTCCCTGACCACTTCGTCTTCTTCTCCGATACCGATGATGAAGTTCGAGAAGACCGCGTTCCTCCCGAAGACCTCCACCGCCCCCTCGAGCGCGTCGAGGATGGACGGAAGGGAAAGATCGGGGCAGACCTGCGCGAAGAGGCCTGGGTCCATCGTCTCGACGTTGTACTTGATCTCGTCGGCACCGGCGGCGCGGAGGATCGCGGTCGAGTCCGCGGTCGGGTAGACCGAGACCCCGATCGGGAGATCGAACCGCGCCCGGAGTGCCCTCACCACGGCGGCCATCCGGTCCACCTCCTGCTCCGGCGATCCGGCGACGCCGCTCGTGAGGGAGATCGCAGAGAGGCTCCCGGCGGCAGCAGCCTCCTCGACCATTCTGACGACCGTCTCCGTATCCTTGATCGCCCCGCCGAGTTTCGGCACCGAGCAGAATTTGCAGTCAAAGGTGCATCGCTCGCTGACGGTGATGTAAGCCTGTTCCGGGCAGTGGCAGAGCGGGCGCTCGATGCTGCCCCGTGCGATCGTCTTTTTGTCGTGGATGACGGCGACGGCGTCCCCGTCGGGAACGACCCGGAGCGGCGATGCCGGGTTGATGGAGAGCCTGACCCGCCGGTCGCCGGAGCGGATGAAGACCGACGATCCGCCGGCGCCCGGGCCTGCTGTTGCCGTTGTCGGCAGAAGAGCCGCGCCGAGCGCCTCGTCGATGCTCGCCGATCCAATACTGATGAGGTATGCTTTCTCCTCGGGTGTCATGGTGTGCATCTCTTCTCCTCTTCCCGGTCGTTGTCATGGCTGTCGGAATGCCGGGGCACTTAATTCACAATTGTTAACTCGCACAGGGATCTCTCCGGAGATCCATATATTACTTGTTGTTGCGGCAGATCCGACCGTATTTTGCCCCTGATTCCTGAAGATATTTATGGGGTGGCAAGACCAACACTCAAGGGTCAGATATGCAGGTCATCCTTCCGGACAGGAGCGTGCGGACGCTCTCCCGCACCTCCGCGCCGATAGAAGAGATCCTTCTCGAACTCGGGATCAACCCGACGACCGTGATCGTCGTGAAGAACGGCAAGGTCGTCCCCGAGGACGTGACGGCAAAAAAGGGCGACGAACTTCGGATCCTCCGGTTCTCGCACGGCGGGTGAGCCGGTGTCCTCTGCAGAGAATCGGTGCTCCCTCTGCCGCGAACCTGCGGTCGCCCGCCTTACCGGGCCGGAGCGGCGGCTTTGCGCCGCCCACTTCATCGAGGACGCCGGGGCCCGCGTCCTCGCCGCCATGAAACACGAATGCATGGTATCGCCGGGCGACCGGGTCGCCGTCGGCCTGAGCGGGGGGAAAGACAGCACCGCCCTGCTCCTGCTGCTCCACCGCTTTCTCCCCACACTCGGCGCAACCCCCGTCGCGGTCACCGTCGACGAAGGCATCGCGGGCTACCGCGAGGAGACCCTCAGGGCCGCACGGGACCTGACGGGCGAACTCGGCGTCGAGCATGCGATCGTCACGTTCGCCGACCTCTTCGGAGAAGATCTCGACCGGCTGCTCGTCGGGAGAGAGTCACAGGGCTGCACCGTCTGCGGCGTGCTGCGCCGGCGGGCGCTTGCCGAAGCAGTGAAACGGGTCGGCGCGACGAAACTCGCCACCGGCCATAACCTCGACGACGAGGCGCAGTCGGTCCTGATGAACGTCCTCCGCGGCGACCTCCCCCGCCTTCGCCAGGACACCTCGACCGGGCAGCCCGGGCACTTCGTCCCGCGGATAAAGCCTCTCGCCGTCCTCTCTGAAAAAGAGATCGTGACCTACCTCCTCCTCCGGGCGTACTATCGCGACCTGCCCGAGTGCCCCTACGCCGGGACCGCGCTCCGGTCGGAGGTGCGCACGATGCTTGCAGGACTCGAGCATCGCCGCCCGGGCACGATGGTCCGCCTTCTGCAGTTCCGCGACGGGGTCAGGGGATCGGCCCGCGCCGCGGAGCCAGCGAAGGCGCTCTCTACCTGCCGCATCTGCGGCGAACTTACGAGCGGCGAGGTCTGTCAGGTCTGCAGGCTGCTCGGGAAGGGAGAGTAGAAGACCGTCGGCCTCTCCGGTATTATCCGAATCTCTCCTCCTTATGTCTCCGCTCTCCTTTCGGCACCGGGTACACCGCAGGGTTCTCATATATCGGCTCTGTTGAAACCCTTTTTCTGGTCTTCATCTCTACCCCGATGAGGTTGGTGCGGCCCCTGTTTGTCCCTGGGATCACCTTTTTCCTCGGGCAT
>PGYL01000055.1 GCA_002839645.1 Methanomicrobiales archaeon HGW-Methanomicrobiales-2
ACCTTCACGGCACCGTCCGAACCCGGGACCTACTACTTCCAGTGCGACATCCACCCCGACATGAACGGCGATTTCATCGTGGAGTGATGCGGAGGGCGGTGCTCCTCCCCTCCTCTTTTTCCTCGTGCGGTCTCTTCATCTTCTGCAGTGCCCGGTATGATTCCCGCCCGTACTGTGAAGAATGCAGGCTCTGAGCCTACGCCCCGGACGGGGACCCTGACCCCCACGGAGACACTGCCCGCCACCGTGGCGACCGCAAGCCGGCGGCCAGACAGGGTACTGACGTAGCCGGAGCGTTGAGATGCGTTGGCGGAGGGGGAGCCGACGCCGGTGCGGCTTTTCCTCTCTTCTCTTTTCCTGCAGGACCCCGCGAAAATAGCGTGGAGGTAGTTGCACCGGGCGTGGCCGGCACCACGAAGAAGGATCCTGTAGGTACTTCACTCCGGCAGGACGGGGATTGCCGCGATGTTTGAGGACGGCGTGCGGTGTCTGCTCCCCCCGGCACCCCTCGTCTTCACGAGCGGACCCATAAGGGGCGGATCCATGGTATGGCGTCGAAAAAAAGGTGGGGTTAGTTCTTCTTCTTCGCCCAGAGGAGGAATGCCAGCGGGGCGAGGAGGGGTGCGTAGACGAGCGGTGCCGACGTCGCCGCCGGTGCGGCGGTGGTCGGCTCCGTCGTTACGTTGCCGGTCTCTTCAGGCGTCCCGGTACCCTCAGGTGTTTCAGTAACCTCAGGTGTGACGTTCAGCTCCTCCGCCGATGCGATCACGCTCACGGGTGACGCAGCGATGGCGAAGACGGAGAACCCGGGGGTGGTTGCCCGGAAGTTGTACCTTCCGTTCTCTTCGCCGATCGCCTCGGTCTCCAGGGGCTGCCAGGCGCCGTTGACGTAGCGCATGAGAACAACGTCCTCCGCGGTCACGTTGTGGCTCTCAAGCCAGTTGGCAGGGACGCTAAAGAATACCGTCGCGTTGCCGATCTGGTTTGGGCCCACCCACTGGGGGGTGATCTCGATGTACTCGTAGACGTCGCCGGTGGGAGGCTCCGCAGCCGAGGGCGCTTTTGCCTTCTTCACGGTCAGCATCATCTTCGGGATGGCGCTGGCTGCCGTGACGTTCACGCTGCTGACCGATGTGGTGGTCAGTTCTGAGAAGGTGAACGTCTCGCCGCTTCTCAGGTTCTCGCGTATCCCTGCGGAGAAGGAGGGACTGCTGTCACCGCCGCTGCTGTCGCCGCCGCTGCCACCGCTGCCGCCGTTCCCGGGGGTGGGTTCAGGTACAACGGTTGCCGAGACGGTGACTGCTGCTGTTCCCGCCGCGTCGCCTGCCGATGCCGTTATGTCCGTCGATCCCTCTGTAAACGCTCCAAAGAGGCCGGCCCTGTCGATCGTGCCGACCTCAGGGTTGGAGGACGACCAGGTTACCTTGATCCAGTCCATAGCGTTGTCGCGCTGGTCAAAGACGGTCGCCGTGAACGCCCGGGTCTCTTCGGGCAGGATCGTGGCCGTGGCCGGTTCGATCTCGATCCGCGTTGCGACCTGCGACGATTCGACGGTCACGGTCGCGGTCCCGGTCTCGTTGCCTGCTGTAGCGGTGATGGTCGTCGTGCCGTCGGCAAGCGGGCTGAAGAGTCCGTCGGCATCGATGGTGCCAACGGCCTCATCGCTGCTCTCCCAGGTCACTTCGACACCGGTGGTTACGTTGCCTTCGAGGTCATATACGGTCGCGGTGAACTGCTGCGAGCCCCCGATATCCAGGGTGATCGCCGACGGGGAGACCGCAACGCCTGAGGATGCCGTAGTGACGGTTGCCGCCGCGGTCCCGGTTATGTTTCCTGCCGCTGCGGTGATGGTCGTCATGCCGTCGGCAACCGCGGAGAAGACACCGTCCGCATCGATGGTCCCGACGGTCTCATCGCTGCTTGTCCAGGTGATCTCGACGTCGGCCATGTCGGTGCCGAACTGGTCGAGAGCGGTCGCGGTGAATGTTGCAGTCTCGCCGGAGCCGAGGGTGATTGCCGACGGTGCGACAGCGATACTGGCGAGAGCCGGCTCTTCGTCGTTGACGGTGATGGTCGCCGTAGCGGTTACGTTCTCTGCCGCTGCGGTGACGGTCGCCGTGCCTTCGGTAAGGGCGGTGAAGATGCCGTCCGCGTCGATCGTGCCGACGGTCTCATCGCTGCTTGTCCAGGTGACGTTGACGTCGGTCATGACGGCGCCGTCCTGGTCACGAGCGGTCATCATGAACCGCTGGGTATCGCTGATCGCGAGGGTGGCCTCGGGCGGTGTGATCCGGATGCTCTCCAGGACCGGTTCAGCCGGCTCTCCTTCGTTGACGGTGACGACCGCCGATGCGAATGCATCGCCCGCTGTTGCCGTGACGGCCGTTATACCCGCGGCAAGGGCGGTGAAGGTACCGTTCGCGTCGATCGTGCCGACGGTCTCGTTGCTGCTCGTCCATTCGACCGCAGCCTCCGGCAGTTCGGCGTCGAACTGGTCATAGACCGTCGCGGAGAAGTTCACCGTCTCGTTGACCGTGGCGGCGGTTGTGAGCGGTGCGACCTCGATCCGCGTTGCGGCCGGCTCAGCCGGCCCTCCGGCGGTGACGGTGACGGTAGCTTCTCCGGTTACGCCCTCCGCCGTTGCGGTGACGTTTGCCGTGCCTTCGGCGAGAGCGGTGAAGGTGCCGGTCGTGTCGATCGTGCCGACGGTCTCGTTGGTGCTCGCCCATGCGACATCGATGCCGGTCATGGCGCTGCCGAACTGGTCGAGAACGGTTGCCGTGAACGCTTCAGTCTCGTCGATCGCGAGCGTGGCCGTGGTCGGTGTGACCGTGATGCCTGTCAGGACCGGCTCTTCGGCACTGACGGTGACGGTTGCGGTTTCGGTTGCGTCACCTGCCGTTGCCGTGACGTCTGCCGTGCCCTCAGCATGAGCGGTGAAGACACCCTCCGCACTGATCGTGCCGACGGTCTCATCGCTGCTCGCCCAGGTGACCGCAGCCTCCGGCAGTTCGGCGTCGAACTGGTCATAGACCGTCGCGGAGAACTCCACCGTCTCGTTGATCGCGAGCGTGGCCGTGGTTGGTGTGATCTCGATGCGTGTTGCAGCCGGGTCAACCGGCCCTCCGGCGGTGACCGTGACGGTGACCTCTCCGGTTACGTTCTCCGCCGTTGCGGTGACGTTTGCCGTGCCTTCGGCGAGAGCGGTGAAGGTGCCGGTCGTGTCGATCGTGCCGACGGTCTCGTTGCTGCTCGCCCATTCGACATCGATGCCGGTCATGGTCACGCCGTCCTGGTCGAGAACGGTTGCCGTGAACGCTTCAGTCTCGTTGATCGCGAGCGTGGCCGTGGTCGGTGTGACCGTGATGGTCGTTACAACCGGCTCGACCTGCGCTCCCGGCTCGTAGACGAAGATGTATATGTTCGAGTTAACGCCCGTGCCTCTCTGCCAGGCGACTGTGTTGCCGCTGACGGCCGGGTAGAGTTGTTCATCGTTGATATCCTCGGGCGCGAATACGGACATCTCCTCCCCGCCGGTGGCAAGGTCGTACATGTAGATGCCCCGCGGCCCATCCTGCATGTCCTCCCAGGCGATGATGTTCCCGCTGAGTGCCGGCGAGACCTGATAATTAGGGGCGTTTGTGATCTGCTGTTCCCCGCCGGAGGGATTATCGAGGTCCATCAGGTAGATCTCGGGATCCTGGATGCCGGTTCTGTCAAGGTAACACTCCCAGGCTATCTGGCTCCCGTAGAGCGAGGGCCAGGAGTGGCGGAGCCCGGTCCCGGATACCGGCATCTTCGTCTCGTCCGCGATGTCGTAGTACCAGGCCCGTTCGTCCGCCTCTTCTATCCAGGCGACATACTTCTCCGAGAGCGCGGGCTTGAACCCGGTAGCCCCGTCGGGAATCGTTGTCTTTGCGTCAGCGTCGATGGTGGCCTTCACGGCCCCGGCGGCGATGTCGTAGAGAACGATGTTCGTCCTGCCGTTGCTGTCGTCGTACCAGGCGACGTGGTTCCCGCGGACGATGGGCAGCCACTGGTCGCCCGTGTCGTTGGTGAGCTGCGTTGTCGTCGTTGTAGAACGCTGATAGAGGTAGATATCCCAGTTCCCGTCGCGGTCATCCTGCCAGACGATGTAGTCTCCCGAGATGGATGGTTTCTCCTGTGAGGCGTCATCGGATGTTATCCTCTCGCCGACGTGGGTGGTGGGTAACGGTGGTTTATTCCGGAATTCGTCTACGGTTCCAAAGTAGATGTCTTTGTTACCGTTTCGATCGTCTTCCCAGACGATCATGTCACCGTCGATATCAGGACGTTCCTGCGCGTTTACGAAGGGGCGATAGATCTCCTCCCCCGACGCCGCTTCTACCGCCATCGCTGGCGATGCCAACAGTCCGATGATAACGACTGCGCACAACAGTGCCAGATGCGTGTGTTTTGTCATTCGTCTCCCCCTTTGCGCGAATCGCTCTCCACCTGTGGGTCCGTGGTGCCTACCTGCCGGTAGACACGAACGGACTGGCTAAAGCGGGTGCTTACCGGAGCACCCGACAGATGTGCTGCGAGTTCCGATTTAAAGCCCGGTCATAGGGTAGCCGGTGAACGGGTGAAAGGCGGTATAAATATATATCCTTTACGGTGATTTATTCATAGAATTTTATAATAAAAACTGGAATATCTTATCCGCCTGTATGACCGCAGGGGGATCCGGACGGGTCCAAGTAACCATCTCGATGGAGAGAGGTGACCGGGGATGCAGATGGCCGTACCGTCCCCGAACGTCAAAAAAAGAGATTTAGTGGTTCTTTCTCGCCCAGAGGAGGAATGCCAGTGGGGCGAGGAAGGGCGCGTAGACGAGCGGTGCCGTCGTCACGGACGGGGCAGCGCTCCTCGCCCCACTCGAAGCACGCGAGGCATCCCCGGCAGGGTTCGAGCCTGACGTTCGAAAGCATGAGGTATTCGAACTCGACGTCACCGAGGGGCCGCATCACGCCCTCGATCCTGCCGCCAGACAGGTGTTGCCCTTCCGGGGGCTTCCCAGGATGACCAGAATTTTCATGCCCAACGCCTCCGTGCGTTCCGGTGCGGGGTTCTGTTGCGCGATACCATAAGGGTTGCCGGGACGGGTTGAAATCAAAACGGCGTGAACGGCTCACTCCATCTCCAGGTCCCGTTTCAGCGCCTTGTGCGTCACGAACTCGCCCTGTCGGATCTCATCGAGCGATGCCCTCCCGGTGGGGGCAGGGCGCTCGACAGATCCTCTCCTCCGACCCCGTTCCCGGCAACAACATTTCCCGCCCTTCTCCCCGCAGGGGAAGCGTTCCTGCCAACCGGTGCGATACAGGCAGCCTTTTATGGGGGGACCGGCGATAATCTCTTTCATGGCAGGTGCGGATACGGAGGGCGGGATCTCGGAGGTGGTGAGCGTGCTCCTGATGGTGGCGGTCGTGGTCATCCTTGCGGCGATCGTGGGATCGCTGGTCTTCGGGATAGGGTTCCCTGAGGAGCCCAGGACCGTCGTGGTGACGGCGACCCGGTCGGGGGATAACATCACGTTCACGAACCACGGCGGGATGAATATGGACCGGGTATCGGAGATCAAGTGCTGGATCGGCGGGGGGGGGCCCGGTTTCCCCCCCGACACCAAAAATCTTCGGCGTGTGGAGCAGGGATTTTCTTTTTTCTCCAACTTCCCGGGGTAAAAAAATTTTTTTCTTTTCCCCGCCGTTAGAAACAATTTTAATTGCTTCTCGATTTATACCATTGGCTAAATCATTGCGGCAGATGAGTTTTCCTGTTCCTGCCGTCATTTTCATTTCCACCGGATAAAAAGAAACCTTTGCTTTGGACTGGTTTGACGTTTTTCCATTGGCTAA
>PGYL01000013.1 GCA_002839645.1 Methanomicrobiales archaeon HGW-Methanomicrobiales-2
CCCAACAAAGCCGCACATTGGCCGACCCCGCTGTGATCCCCGCGGGCTGATCAACGGCATCCTGTACGTTCTGACCACCGGATGCTCCTGGCTCGATGTTCCAGCGAACTACGGCACCAAATCGACGGTTCACCGGTACCATCTCGAACTCTGCGAGAAGGGAGTGTACCAGGCGATCTTCCTCGACCTTCTTCAATCTGGCTACGAGATCAAAAAAATCGATCTCTCACACTGTGCGACGGATACCAAGGATATCCAAGCAAAAAAGGGGGATCGACCGGCTATGATGGCTATAAAAAGGTAAAGGGGAACAAGCTGAGTGCTCTGGTCGATCGGAACGGTCTCCCGCTTGCCTGCACGGTTGCACCGGCAAATGTCCATGATTCCCGGCTTTACGAGCCAACTCTCGAAGCATTTGAGATTCCCGAGGTGCACGTTCGTCCCAGGATCATCTCCGCAGATGCAGCCTACGATGCCCGGGAAATCCGACAATACAACCGAAAACGAAGAATCAAAAGTAATATCCCGGTCAACCGAAGATCCCGGAAACAGCCGAAGCGAGGAAGGCCATTCTGGTTCGATACAGAACTCTACAAGAAGCGCAGTGCGGTAGAGCGGTTCTTCAGCTGGATTGAAGCATTTAAGAAGATTGTCCCACGATACGAGCGGTATGAGCACTCATTCATGGGACTGATTCACCTGGCATGCAGCGTCATGATTGCGAGAGTATTGGGATGACCTCATTGAGAAATGATATAATTCGATAATCTATCCTAGATTGGATAGCTGTTTTAGCGGATCAATTGTTTTTGTATTTATCCTAAAACACCTTTGCTGGAGGGGACACCCCCTCTCGTCCCTCCCCTCATGACGGCACCGGGGCAAAGGTCGTCCCCTATTCTGACCTCTGTTATGATCTAGGGGTAGTAATCTTGTAAATAGATATTCTGATCAAGGCGCAACGACCATTTGCAGGCCCTTTTGGGACGACTTATCAGCTATGTCCAACCAATTATGTTTAATATTAGTGACTTGAATAATGCAATCTCTTCAGTTCTCAACCCTCTAAGTAGCAAAATTGAAATTGAGTACACGATAATTCCGGCAAAAATAGAAATTATGACTTCAAATAGTTGCATTGGGTTTATCAAGAATATTATTCCAACCATTAATAATGATGATATGATACTCTTACCCAAAAATGCAATATCTATGGGAAATTTAATGTACCTAAACGATAGAAATAAACTAAGACAAACCATAACTCCAAACGATATGAATGCAGAAAATCCAGCTCCAATTAACCCAAGAATTGGTATTAAAGTGACGTTCAGCAGGATACTAGAAACTGCTGCAATAATATACAAGTATAAGTTAAATTTAGTTTTTTTCACCAACTGAGTAACATTTATTGATATTTGATAGACTCCAAAAAACACCCCTCCAAAAGCAATGAAAGGTATAAGAATTGCACCTGAAATGTAGTCTGGTGTCGTAAACCCCAATAGTAAAGGTGTTGCTAAAACTGAGATGCCAAATGCTGACGGAATTGCTATCAGTAGGAAATATTTTATTGAGTAAGCAAGGTAATTCTTGATCTGACTTAGGTTGCCCTCATCATAAATCTTAGACAATGCAGGAAATAGGATTATTTGTAACGGCGAGACTAGCATAAGTATAATGCTTGCTATTGTATATGCACTAGAATAGATGCCTACAGCACTTATTCCAATTAATATCGCGATAATATATCTATCGCTCGAAGTCCTTAACCAATCAATCATAGGGTTTGGGGTTAAAGGAAGACCATATTTAAGAATGTCTCTCATCTCAGAGAATTCTGGGATTTTTATTCCAATGCGATGTATTGCAAGGATCACCGAGATAAAGAACATTACAGCATATATTACCAAGGTTGCAATAATGACCCCCAAAAGCCCAAATCCTAACATTAATAACGCAAAAACGAGGAAAAGATGACCAAGTGCCTGAGTTATTGTTAGCATTGCATATATCTTTACCAATTGAAAAATTCTAAAATAAAGTGAAGATATCTGATATAACGCCACAAATAATATCAAAAATGCAGCTAATCGTAAATAGATTGCTATAAGTTGATCTTGGAAGACAAATAGAGCCAAATTATCTGAGAGAAGGAAAACAATTAGCGAAATGATCGAGCCTGAAATTATGGTGAACAGAATGCAGGAATAATAGTTATCCTTAATCTTTTCGAGATCTGTCTGCGCTGCTAAATACCTAATCATTGCTTGTGTTATTCCAAACTGGGCAAGTGGAGTTAGTAAAGAGACAGTCACCCAGATCTGTGCCCAAATCCCGTAATCGTGAACGGTTAAAGATTTTGTGATTATCGGCAGTAATAAAAATGCACTCAAAGCTGTTAGTAGTTGGGTCACGCCAATAGTAATAACATCTTTAGCAAACTGCCGATATGGTATTTTACTCACCTTTCAATTTGTTTTATAACAATTCAATAGATACTGCCGGTCACACAAATTTACTTAGGATATCCAAAATGGCCCAGAATGGCTCGAATTTGTCAAAGCGCCTTAGATATATATTTTTGAACCTCCATTGCTGTATATAGCTTTTTTCCCTTCATAAAATCCCGTTGCTTGAACGAAATGTTTTGACTTCATAACACCAACCTTTTGGGTCACAACAAATTGCTTGTAATGAATATTTTTCTGCCCGATAAATACATAGTAATCCCTATCATCTATATTTACAACCTGGATTTCGCGAACGGCTGGTTGTCCAACAATGCCTTCAAAAAGTAGACCTCTATATCTATCAGCGGCCACAGGACGACTATCTTTCATGTTGGCTAACCAGAGGGAACCATAAATTTCCTGTTCGCTAAAGACTGGGGCATCTATGGATCTATTGAGAGTAAAGTACGACTCTTCGTGGGCGACTTCGGAAATCCACCCGGAGTTGAATAGCAGATATAACCCAAAGAATATCGCGATTACGTGTAGAGCATGACCATAGGAATCAGAGAGCCCCCTTAATTTAGACATGAGGGCTATCCCTCCAATAACAGCAAAAGGTGCCAGGAAGATTAGACTAATTTGATAAAGGCGTGACGCATTGAGCGCGCTAGCAAAATATGGGAGAGCCACTCCTCCAACACAGATGCATAATGCGCCACATGACAGAAGAAGGTAGCGGATCTCAAATTTGTCCTTCCCCCAGCCAAATATGGCTGCAGAGGCAAGGCCAACAATGACAAACAAGATCGTCAATAGGTGCATATATTTGGTGACTTCACGCGTGAGTGTAGTTGTTTCATGTACAATTATTGCTACTCCCTCTGCTGCACTCGGACTGAACAGATCAGATAAGATATGCCCTAAGACAGATTGGCCAATGGACACCACACTGTTATAGGTCGACAAATTCGCGATAACGAGATCCCAGATAAATAGAAAGAAGGCATACCAGATTACAAGGGGGACAGGTATAATAGATGGTTTGAAACTCACTCTTCTTACAGTCAACCTTGGAACAAGACCTGATTTCTTCTGTAGCCAATGGGAAAAACAGATTATGCGATCACGAATGCAAACGTGATGTTCAATAAACGCAATACCTAGTGCTAAGAGCAACAGAAGCAAAAAGAGATATGAAATGCCGTAATGAGAGACTACTAGAGATCCGCTGAAGAGTATGTATAGGGCTGACTTCTGTCGTCTCGATAAATCCTGATCAATTATTAAGAGAATGATTACGACTAGAAATAGTTCAGCAACCTCCTGCCTAGCCAAGGTGAGCATCTCAGTAAAAAATACTATGATCGAAATAAAGAAAAAGCAGGCTAGAAATGCAATTTTTTCGTTGGTCTGTTTCTGAAAAACTTTATAGAGTCCGAGAGGTACCAGTGCGAATAAGAACGGGTAAATAATCTTGAACACCCATTCCAGCCTCAGATTAAGAAGAATTGCATAGATTGGGGCAAGCGTAACAAGACTAAGCATGGAGTTACAACTGCTGTAGTCAGTGAAATCCCAGAAAGAATTCTGAATCACAGTGTTGGTCAGATAGTATTCATACTGAATGTCATAGCCCCAGATATATGTAGATATCAACGCTGTATGGTAGAGGAGCGTGATTGAAAGAGAAAAGACAATATAGGGGTAATACTTCTCAGGGATGCATCGAGTGTATATGATTATTACTGGTATGATAGCGATGACTGGGAGGAGGATCATCTGGAGGACATTTGTATCATAAAAATTCATAAGATACGTTCCGGCGACCGCACCAAAGGGAATAAGGGAGAGTGCCAGCATCGGTGGTGAGAGGAGTCTAAGAGGGTTTACAGGGGCAGTGGTCGTAAAATCCTGATCCCTGATCCAAGCAAGAAGACACAGGATCCCCACGAGAGCACTAATGGTAGTTACCAATGGCCAGAACGAAATCGGGCGAGAGATGCCAAGGAGTGGATAAACCATGTTTACGAAAAAGCCGGTGAACATCAGAGTGGAAATAGAGAGTCCTGTTGCGTAGACCGTTGTCTTCACAGCGCCGAGATGATGGACTTTAAGAACTCGCAGGATGAGTATGCCGGGCAAGTATGAGAGGAAGAGGAAGCCGACGATCTGTCGAATGAGGGATATGGGGAAGATAAGGATGTCGAAGGCTATCGACCCCCAGAAGGCGAGCATCAGTGATAGTATCAATATGAGGAAGCGCCTGAGGTTCCAATCGTTCAATTGGAAGATATCATTTAGTGGCATTATTTTCCCCTAAAATCTCTTAAACCGGTAGTTTACAGACGGGGCCGGACTTTCTGAACAGATGAGTATTCTGTTGGTATGCCCCTGTTCGTCCAAGATCAACACCTGATCGTTTCTTAGCAAATACCAAGTAGTCTACCTTGATCGCGCAGAAGACCCGATTTTGTCTAATCCCATATTAAATCTCCTCTAATATTTCTTTCCACCGAGTGATCACACGCTCAAACGTAAAATTATCTTGGACAAACTGCCTTCCATGTTCCGCGACCTGCTCCAGTTCTGGAGAGTTCAGCGCCCGGATAACGTTCGCTGCGATGCATTCGGGGGAGTTATTCTCCATAATAAACCCGGTTCTACCATCTGTGATGATATCCGGGATTGCCCCGACCGAGGTCGCGAGTACCGGGGTCCCGCAGGCCATGGCCTCGAGCATGATGTTCGGAAGGCCTTCAGTGTAGGAAGGGAGGACAAGGAGGCACAACTGATTCAGGTACTTAGGGAGGTCGTCGTGGGAGATCCAACCCGGAAGGTGAACGCGTGTGGCAAGCCCTTCTTTCTGCAGAGAGGCTTGGACCGCCTCCTTTAATTGCCCATCCCCGCCGATGAGTATGCGGAGTTCCTCCCGATCATTGAGGATGGACGGGAGCGCTTGGGTAAAGTTTTCAATGCCTTTCTCCCCGCTTAGCCGGCCGATGTAGCCAATGAGAGGAGGCCGATTGGGCAGAGGGGTAGTGACGGTGAAGTTGGTGAAGTCTAGGAAGTGTCGGTGAGCGATTAAAATTTTGTGCCGGTATTTTTCCATGTGCCACTCTTGGATGAGAGCAGAGGAATAAAGAATTATCTTATCCGAAAGGAAGCAGTTAATCCTTGAAGATACTGCTGTAAATTTGAGAAGATTATCATTCGAGTATTTAGCATTTCGTTGCAGAGATCCTGCTTTGACAAAGAAAATTTTTTTCCTATTTAATTTTGCGATTAGCATAGGTAGAATGTACTGATCACCTCCAAAGGAAAAAAACCAAAAGTTTACCGATTTATTTAACCTCATAATTGAGTGTGCGATACGCACTTCTCTTAATACGTAACCAATGATTATGCGCAGAGATGTTCTTTCAAGAGTATAAGGCACTGCATATATGCTAATTCGGTCCATTTCTCTAATGGGGCGTGTATCTCCACCTCCAGTTACAATGTATGTATAATTGGAAAGGGAACTTACAATATTAACAAAATGCAATGTCGGCACCATGTTAGACCCTACAAGAGGGAACGTAAATATGCCAAAGTTTGGCTTCTGATCGTTCACATGATGGATTTGAAGTGCATTTAAAAGAAGGATGTCGAGCACGAAAGTGAGGAAGAGGAAACCAATCACCTGCCGGAAAAGGGTGACGGGGACGTTGAGGGTGTCAAGGATTACTGAGCCCAAAAAGGCGAGGAAGAGTGTTAATACTACCGCGAGAGAGCATCTGAACTCCCAATCATTTCCTTGGAAGACGTCACTTATTGGCATTGTCCCTCCTTATAGTCTATTTGGGTTATTACCTGCCATAATCGGTTCTGGGCTGTCTGAGGCGATGAACTGTCTGTCGCATATGTTCACTACTGTTTATGATCAAGTCTGCCATAAACTTCCAATAACCGCTTCTCCATGATTTCCCAGTTGTACTTTGTCTCATAAGCCTTCCGGCCATTCTCACCAAGGCGCCCGCACAGGGTCGGATCGTTTTTTAGCATAAGGATTGCACGTTTGACCGCGTTGATATCCCCATATGACACAACAAGGCCACAGTTTTCTTCCCTCACAATATCGGCCATCGCTGTCCCATCACTTACCAAGATTGGCTTTCCACACATCATCGCTTCGAATAATTTATTTGGGCTGGCATAGCGGTTATTAGGGACATCAGGATCGTAGAGAGCAAACAACATGTCCGATTGTAACGTTTTCTGGATGACCCTATCATAAGGGATAGTTCCGATATACATGACATTGGGTTCCTGCTCACTCAGAGCTTCTATGTGCTCTGCATGGCATCCAAATCCGGCAAATTCGATCTGGATCCCCTCAACGCCTTTTGCTGCTAGGATAGCTGTTTCAAAATCTCTCCCCTCTCCGAGTACTCCGGCATAGAAGATCTTAAATGGATTCCACCGTTTTTTCTGCACATCCATCGTGAACGAGGCCGGGAAATCCTCTGGAGAGTTGTAGATGATATAGACGCTGGGATCCATCTCTCTCCCAATCTGCCTCAACCGGCTGGGATCCACCACAATAACTGTGTCTGCAAATCTCATTAAAAAACTATCCAAAGTGGCTACACAGTTCCTGACAGATGAGGGCAATGTCACCAAATCTGCATAAAAATCGAAGATATCATATACTATTTTTTTCCTTTTCATTTTTGCGGCAAGAATGGCAGGGACATATGTATCGAGATCCGCAGCATGGACGACATCCCAATCCTCCTTTAGCAACCAGAGAAACGCAAGAGTCCACCAAATGGGTAGATAGAGGACAACTTTTTTTTCAACAGGTGCCCTGAATTTCAGACGTCTGATGGTATAATGACACCGCTTCTCCTGGACCGGCGCATCGCCAAATCTCTGCCATCCTAGTAAAGTTACATCATGACCTTTGTCCGCTAATGTTTTCGCTTCTTTCTCAAGCCTGACATCAGGATCAATTGGATTAGAACGGAGCATGAAGATTTTCACGCGTCTCACACCTCTGGTTCTTGAACGGACGACGTGCCACAGAGGTTGGCCACATAGATACTTCCGTCAATCTGTTTCCATTCCTTCCACCACGCACTCCTCCCACTATGAGAGTAATATGGAGGGTTCAAGAGGCAGATCCTCAAGACGTACCTCCCTTTGAGATGGCTTCGATTATACCCTTCCAGAACCCAAACGTATAGGACGCATGCTCAAGGATGAACACAATGGGTATCGAGATGAGATACTCGGGCTTTCGTGTTCTGGTGATGAGGAGCAGAGTGTATCCACCGATAATCCCCACGTAGGTAAGGAGCAGGGCAAAGAACGCTGGGGGTGCAATGAACGCAGTCAGAAGAATGCCGATGGCCGCAATCGGAGGGATCACCTGCATATCCCATAACCGGTTAGCACCCCGACCGTAACCAAAGAAGTGCATCCTTCTTACGAAATCCCTGAGCCCCCTTTCTTGGTGGTGGTGGACAATAGCTTCTGGTGTGTATATGAGCGTGCCAAGCCGCTGAAGCCGTGTGTTTATCTCGGTATCCTCGTTGATAGAGAGACGGACATCAAACCCTCCGACAGTCACGAGATCCTCCTTCTGGTAGATGCTGTTGCAGCCGCTGATGCTCTTAACGATCCTCTTCTTCTTGAGCACCCTGTCCTGGACTGAGTTGGCACTCCCAAGGAAAGTGTCGAGGGCGAGGGCAATGGACTCCTCCCAGAGTCCTTTGCCGATGTTCTTGATCCCCCCTCCTACACCCACAACACCACTATCAAACTCACAGACTAGGTTTTCCAGCCAGTCCTTCCGGGGGATGCAATCTGCATCGGTAAAGGCAACATAGTCCCCCTGGGCATGCTCGATACCGACCTGACGTGCACCGCCGACAGTCCCATAGTCCTCGTACATCACGGTGACTGGGAATCTTCCAGCGATCTCTACGGTGGAATCAGTGGAGTGCCCGTCTACAACAATGACCTCGCAGGGCTGCAGAGTCTGGTCGAGAAGTGCCTGAAGGCATCGTGCAATCTTTGGCGCCTCGTTACGAACTGGAACAACCACAGATACTTTTGGGGTTGAATGTTTGGTTGCGTTCATCATGCCCCTGCGTGGATTCTGGCAATTATCAGTCGTTGTCCGAGGACGATCGCAATCATTCCGGGACCCCCTCAACAGGATGCGGCGCCCTCTCCTCGGCCACCTCGGAGCCCTCCGCGTGCAGGAAGGTAACTATGGGACTGGAATCAGAAGCCACTCGCCCCGCGCTCTCCTGTCCCTGCAGAATGATCTGCACAAGCGAATACAGGATCATCCCCACCGCGACGAGCAGGAGCCCGAGGATGAGCATGGAGAAGCCACCGGTAAAGAGGACATAGTGGAACTCAGCGGTGCGGTAATACTCAGAGAATGTGTGAAGTTCCGCGCCGAGCCCGAAGAGGGTGAAGACCAGACCCGGAATGCCGAAGAACACGAGAGGCCGGCGGAGACTGATGAGCCTGACGATGTTCATAAGCACTTCGATGCCGTGGGAGACCGGGTTCTCGCTTGAGGTCCCCTCGATGTCGTAACGCACCCGGATCGGCACCTCGGCGACGTTCAGGCGATGGTCGCTGATCAGGATCAGGATCTCCGAGCCGGCACTCATCCCCTCGTCGCTGATACGGATGGCCTCGATTGCCTTTCTCCCGTAGGCCCGGAACCCGCTCTGGGAGTCGGTGATCGTGAGATTGGTCCCCGCTATCGTGGTAGCAGTATCGAGGATCTTCATCCCGACCTTGCGGTAGGCAGGGATCTCTGCGTTCGAGTCGTCAATAAACCGGGAACCGATGACGACATCGTTACCCTTCCTGAGTTCGGCAAGGAGCCGGGGGATGTCTCCTGGGTTGTGCTGGCCGTCGGAGTCGATGATGACGAGCTCCTCCGCACCGAGGTCCCGGGCGGTGCAAAAGATGGTCTGCAACGCCCCGCCGTAGCCTTTATTGGTCTCGTGCTGAACGACAAGCGCCCCGAGCGCCCCGGCAATCCGGACGGTGTCATCCTTCGAGCCGTCGTCGACGACCAGGACGGCGTCGGCATGCTGCTGTGCACCGACGATGGTCTTTGCGATGTATGCCTCCTCATTGTAGGCCGGCATGGCGACGAGGGTCCGCACGGTGCCGGCCTGCTGCCCTTCGGAATCGCAGTTTGCCGGTTCCTTGATGAGAAGGGTTACTCCGTTTCCGTTACCGCCGTGCCTGGTGGGCTGCTCTCCGACCGTGCGGCTGGTAAAAAGGGAGTGCGGCCGGGTGTTCATCGCGACCACTCCCGGGACGCGGGCATGCGAACCGGAGTTGAGAATACTCCCTGCTCCGTGGACGTCCTGCGGCAGCGATTTTCCTCCCCGGTATCGCTGGCAGCCTGAGTTTTGCTCTCAGCGTTATCTGACCCCGACCGGGTCCCATACTCTGCATGAAACGACATCCATCCGGATACCACGGAAACACACCCCTACGCAGGCCCTCAGACCGCGTCACTGCCCCCACCGGGAGGAGGGGGGGCGCCCCCCTTCCGGCTACTCCTGCCGGAAGGGAGATGGATTTCTGGTATCTGGGCCTTGGGGCTACTTGAGAGGGTTATTTTATATAAATTTTTCTATTTGGCGTTTCAAGATGCCCCCGAGGCAATTAACGAGGAGAACGCACAGATATGCTAAAATCAATATGTAATCTCATGTAAGGAGTGTGTTTTCGGCATCGGGCAGGGACGGCTTTTTCTGAGATCTAAGAGTGATGCTATTTAATGGTTTCTTAGAGGTATTGTCGTTTAATGCCTATGTTTTGAATAATGTTTTCGAATATCGCCGCATCAAAGAAAAATTCTTTCATCCTCAGGAGCCAGTGAACCGCCCAAGGGACCTTCACGAAAACTGAAGGTTTAGTGCCTCTGGATCGCGTTTTAAGGGAGATTAAGGGCCTCTCATGGTCAGGGCCTACCTGATTTCTTCGCGGCAGGCGGTTCGGGCCCGGGTTGCGGCGGCAGGTTAATTCCTCTTGATTAACCTGGGCCCCTTGACATTCTGGTCGTATGTACCAGTAATAAAGATCTGGCTATCTTTATGCTCTTTAATGCGTGTTCCTGGTATTTCCGGGTGTTAAAACGCCATTCATCCCCGCTCCGTGCACAGCCCGGCGAGCAGGGGCCACGCGAAGTACGGCTCGCTCTGCCCCGGGGATGCAGCAAATCCCCGCGAATTACGCCCTCTGCGGATGGAACAGGGCCGCCTACCGTGTGGCGCAGAATTTGTGACGGCAGTCGCCGGGGAGGCAGGCCTCCAGGGAACCGATCGATAGACGGGCGGCACAGAAACGATATATGGCTCCCGGGTAATCGATCTCCATGCACCTCTTATCCGGGGACCGGCCCTACGGCCGAAGGAAAAGGGCGTACGAAACTGCGACAGCATCATCACGCTGGAGGGGACGGACATGAGAGCCGCCGCCTGCCTCGCGTGCGTCCTCCTCCTTGCCGCGGCTCTCCCGGCGGCAGCGGCCGGAGAGGGTGATCCCGGACAGTACGTCGTCCACTGGTTCAACGGCGACGGTGCGGAGGTCTACTTCGCCGGCGAGTATAAGGGAACGATCACCGATACCGAACTTGTCGTGGCGGTAGACCCGGCGGCCCCGCCCGCGCGGGAGTATACCGTCTGGAGGGGAGAGCGTCTGATGTACACCGGCTTCATCGAGAAGGCCCCGGCCGCCGGGGAGACGATCGACCTCTTCCCGCAACGCTATCAGATCGAGCCGCCCGCCCCGGGTGCGGGGGTGAACGAGACCGGCTGGTACCTGTTCTACCGGTCCGACGGCGAGGAGGTCTCCATCGACAGTACGTTCGTGGGCGTCGTCGAGGGCGGCACCTTACGGGTCGCGGTGAACACCACGCTCCCGCCTCCAAAAGAGTTCGTCTGCAGGAATAAGGATAGGGGGACGATGTCGCGGCACCAGCTCCCGCCCCTGCCGCCGCCGGGAGGGACGGTTCACGTCTATACGTCGGTGCAGCCGGCGCCCCACTTCTCCGTCTCGGTGACGCCGCCCGCCTCCTCTCCGGCGGAGACGTCGCCTACCCCTCTCCCGGGATTCGGGGCGGCGGTGACGGCCGCGGGACTGCTGGTTGCCGCGCGATACCTCAGAAAGAGGTGAACGCCCTTCAGTGCTCTTTTTTGAGCAGCATCCAGTGGTAACCCCAGACGATGAGCCCCACCACGACCTGCGCCACGCTCCCGGGAAGCCCGGGATAGTACTGCGGCACCGGGTAGGGCCGGGGCGGCGGGTAGACGAAGACCTCGATTGCGACGGCGATGAGGTCCACGGAACCCAGGATCGCGACGATCAGCGCGATGAACGAGACGGCGTAGAGGTAGACCCTCCACGCGGTGAGGCCCTCCGGCACCATTCTACCTCCTCCGTCTCGCAAGCCCGGCGCCAAGGAGCCCGGCGGCGGCGAGCCCGGCCGCAAACCCGGGCGTCGCCGTCGGCATCGGCGCACCGCTACTCTGGACCCGGAACTGCCCGACCTGCGCAGAGGACGGCACCCCCGGGGTCGGGGCCGGAGTCGGGACCGGGGTCGAGAGAGCAATCGGCGACGTGCTCTTTGCGGTGTCGAGCACCGTGCCGTCGGCAAGGATCACCTGCGGCGGTGGCGCCAGGGTGATCCGGCCGGTGCTGGTCGCAAAGGCCACGCCGTCCTCGATGAGCCGGATGCGGATCTCGTAGTCGTAGCCGTTCGGGACCGTGACACTCACCTTCTTCGTTGTCGAATCGCCAGCAACCGCCCCGAGCGGCCGGGACTCGCGGATGGCCGTGATCCCGGTCTGGAGGTTGACGGCCCGGATCTCCATGGCGAGGTTCCCGGAAGCGCCGCCGCTGTTTGCGATCTCGGTGACGATATCGAGCGTGATCGGGTCGGCGTCGATCTCAGGGGTCATGACGTCGAGCGCGGAGACGGTGAGGAGCGAGTAGGCCAGCCGCTGCCCGATCGCAGTCCTGTCCGGGAGGAAGACGTTCACCGAACCCGACTCCCGCATGCGCCCGTCCTGCCATACCGTCACCCAGATGTCGTAACCCCGGCCGTTCTCAAGCGCGAGCCCAATCTCTTCCTTCACAGTCTTGCCGCTCGTCAGGTTGCCGATGGGGAGGACCGTCTCCGCGACGACGATATCCGTCCCGGCCTCTTTTGCGCTGACCTGCAGGTCGACGCCGTCCACTGCTGCATAGACCGCGTCAAGGTACGGAACCACCGTGACGTGGGTGACGTTCGACGGCGGCTGACCGTCCGGAATGCTGATGTCCACGCCCCGGATCGTCACATGCCCCACCTGGGACGGGGCCGATGTGCACCCGGCCGCGAGCACCAGGGATGCGAGCACGAGCACCGCTGCTGCACAAAATAACCATCTCATACCAATCAGAGGAACCATCAGGCCCTCGGAAGAAAAGGTTTTCGAATTGCGGCCCTTCTTATAGGTCAGATTTTTTTCGTAGTTAACCATCGCCTTATCTCCCGTTCCCGCCCATACTCTGGCGTAGACTGCCTGATGGATGAGCAGGGCTGCATCCTCATCGGGGCGCCACTGCAGAGTATCCCGGGACGCATGCCGCGCGGGGGGCGATGCGTGGCCTATCGCCGGATTTACGACAGAACACCGGGCTCTTTCGGAAAAATCATGGCCTGGCAACTGCTGAAATCATGATTTCCCTTCGACGTGTAGACGCGTGTCACAGAAAACGTTAATAAGAGGATATCAAAGTCTGCAATAGAACGCCGCCGCACGGGCACGGCGAGGTGTGCAATGATACGAACGGAGAACCTCACAAAGGTATACAACGGAAAGGCGGCCGTCGACGGTCTGGACCTTGAGGTCGGAGAAGGCGAGATATTCGGTTTCCTCGGCCCGAACGGAGCGGGGAAGAGCACGACGATCCTGATGCTCACCGGCATGATCGAGCCCACCGGCGGCCGGTGCCTGGTCGACGGGATCGAGGTCGCGAAGGAGCCGCTGAAAGTAAAGGAGATCATCGGCTACCTCCCCGAAGACGTCGGGTTCTACGGGAACATGACCGGCGAGCAGAACCTGGACTACTTCGCCCGGTTCTACGGGATGGACGCGAGGAAGCGCAAGGAACGGATTGCCGAACTCCTCGAACTCGTACACCTCGGCGGTGTCACCCAGAAGGCCGGCGAATACTCCCGCGGGATGAAACAGCGGCTCGGGCTTGCCCAGGCACTGATCAACGATCCGAAGGTGCTCTTCCTCGACGAACCGACGGCAAACCTCGACCCCGAGGGCGTCAGGGAGTACCGGGACCTTGTCGAACACCTCGCCGGCGAGGGAAAGACGGTCTTCGTCTCCTCTCACATCCTCTCTGAGGTCAGGGAGGTCTGCCGGTCCGTGGGGCTGCTCGCAAAAGGAAAACTCGTGGCGCAGGGGACGCTTGACGAAGTCGCACGGACGCTCGCACCCTCAGACGGCGACGCCGTCCGGATCGTCGTCGAGACCCGGGAACGGTTACCGGACCTTGAAGACCCGGAGATCATCGGGGTCGAGCGGAATGGAACCCGGGCAGTCGTCCAGGCGAAGACCGACATACGGGACCGGCTTGCAGCCTCCCTCTTCGAACAGGGGCTGCACGTGCGGGAGATGCGGATCGAAGAGCCGGATATCGAGGACGTCTTCATGGCGGTCTACCGGAGGTAAAACATGGCATTCGATCGATTGCTCAACGTAGCCCGGAAAGAGTTCTCCGACCACATCACCAGCAGGCGGTTCATCATCATCCTGGCCCTGTTCCTGGTGATATCCGCGGTCAGCATCCACGACGGCATCGAGAACTACAACAACAGCCTGGAATCATATAACGACCAGCTCCAGCGTATGGAGGAGTTTCAGGACCCGTATACGAGCTGGATGCCCGAGAAACCCTCGATCATGTACGTCTTCATCTCCATGATGAGTTACATGGCGGCCCTCGGCGGCATCCTTGCTCTCGCCATCGGGTTTGACCTGGTCTCAAAGGAGAAAGAGTCCCGGTCGTTAAAGACCCTCCTCTCCCACCCGATCTACCGGGACGAGATCATCAACGGCAAGGTGCTCGGGGGTGTCGGCGCGCTCGGGTTCGCCATGGGGCTTGCGCTCGCGCTTGCCGTCGCCATGCTCCTCCTCTTCTCGATCGTCCCGACGCTGGACGAGTTCGCCGCCATCCTGATCTTCGGGGCGGCCTCGCTCGGGTTCCTGCTTGCTTACTTCGCCATCGCGCTGACGATGTCGACGGTGGCAAAAGAGAGCGGGAACGCCCTGATCTACACGCTCGTCATCTTCGCCATCGTCACCTCGCTCCTTCCCATGTTCGGTATGATGGCCGCAAACGCCTTTGCTGGCGACCCGCCTGAGCCGCCTGAAATGGGTCCCATGGCAACCGAGGTCGTGCACACCGCGAGCGGCGGGGGGTATACCGTCACCTCCTCCAGGAGCGTCGCGGTAAGCGGGAGCGGCAGTCCGGAGATCGACCCGGCGTGGCGGGAGTATGAAGAGGAGATGAGAGCCTACGTCGAGAAACGACAGCTCATCAACGACGTCTCCAACATCCTCTCGCCGCAGATGAACTACTACCAGGTCGCGATGGCGGTGACGAACCCCCAGATCTCCATGATGTCTTCGTATATGTATGGCGGCGCTACACAAGAGGACCCCGGCGGCCTTGCCGACGCCCTCGGCCGGGTCTGGATGAACATTGCCGCGCTGATCGTCTTCCCGGCGGTCTTCTTCGCCGCGACCTACGTGAAGTTCATGAGGATGGATATCAGGTGAGACGATGAGCGGAAGAAAAATACTCATCCTCTTCGCCCTCCTCATCGCGGCATCAATCGTCACCGTGGCGTCGGCCGCACAGGGGGGGACGCTCTCGACGGAGATCCAGTGCGACTTCCCGGGCGAGATGATTGAAGCCGGCGACACCGCCGTCTTCGATCTGGCGGTCACGAACCAGGGTGCTACGGGAACCTGCCTCCTCAACTACTGGACCTACCGCGGCACCGACAACTGGAAGATCCGGTTCGAGGCCGATGACCGCGACGTCTACCGGATGCTGATCCCGGCCGGCGAGACAAAGACCATCCGTCTGGTTGCCGAGACCTCCGGCCATGCCGCGGTAGGGGAGTACCCCATCCGGGTGGGCATCGGCGAAGGCACGATCTGGGTCTACGTCAGGGTCACGAAGACCCACAGCGGCGAGACCGGAACCATCGAGGCCACCGTGGTGGATAAGGAAGGAAATGTCGTGAAGAGCGCCGATGTCGCCGTCTACGACGGTAACACCCGGGTCGAGGGGATGCTCACGACCGCCGAGGGGAAGGTCTCCATCGGCGCCCCGATGGGCACCTACACCGTAAAGGTCACCCGGCCCGGCTACCGGGCATGGGAGAAGGAGGATGTCGAGGTCCGGATCGGCCAGACGGTCGACCTCGGCATCGTGCCGCTCGACAAAGAGAACTTCTTTGCCGAACTCAGGGTGAAGTCCCCATCCCGGATGGCGGCGATCGGCTCGAACCCGCAGTATGAGATGACCTTAAAGAACGCCGGCAGAAACGACGATACCTATACTCTCTCCGTACTCGGCCTCCCCGAGCAGTGGTATGCCCGGTTCAAGGAGAGCAGCGGCGCCACCGAGGAGGTCTCGGAGATCTACATCCCTTCCGGTGAGGAGAAGTCTCTCTACCTCGATTTCATCCCGCCCTACTCGGTGGGTGTCGGCGAGTACAACTTCACGGCGGTGATCGGCTCGGCCGCCCGGGAGTACGAGGAGAACCTGACGCTCCGGCTCCGGGGGTCCTACGACCTGCGGACCTACGCAAAGAGTTACCGCCACGATATCAACCGCGGCGACACTCTCGCGTTCGATATGACGGTCTCAAACGCCGGCACCGGTGGAGCGCTGACGAACATCGAGGTCAACATGAGCGCACCGCAGGGGTGGCGGGTGACCGTCGACCCGGCATCGATCGCGAGCCTTGAGCCCGGCGAACGGGCGACGGTCCAGGTGACGGTGGTCCCGCCCGCCGATATCGTCGCCGGCGAATACAAGGTCGTCGCCCTGGTGAAGAGCGACCAGGACGAAGCGGAGGACGAGTACCGGATCGTGGTGAAGGAGCAGTCCTACGTCGCGGTGCTCGGCCTCCTGGTGATGGCCGGGGTGGTCGCGGGGCTCTGGTATATGTTCAGGAAGTACGGGCGGCGATAAGGCCGATCCAAAAGACGCCGGCGGGAAATAGGAGGGGCAGATACGGCCCTTTCACCCGTACCGGGCGTTCCCCTCCGGCACCGTAATCTCAAACCGTGCCCCCTCGCCCGGCGTCCCGGTCTCCCGGATGGTGGCCCCGGTGATCGAGAGAACCTCTTTTACTAAAAAGAGCCCGAGCCCCGTGTGGCTCCCGAAACCCCGCTCGAATATCCGTTGCTTCTGATCGATGGGGACGCCGACGCCGTTGTCCTCCCAGACAATCCGGGCACTGCCGTTGTCCGGCACGGCCGTGACCCGGATCTCCGTTACGGTCCTGCCGTGCCGTATGGCGTTCTCGAGGAGGTTGTAGAAGACGGAGGAGAGGAGCGGATCGGCGTAGACGGAAACTCCGTTGAGGTCGGTGGCAAACCGGATCCCAACCGGCCGGAGCGCTTTTACCGCCGCCGTGACCAGAGGCTCGACGGGGAACCACCGGGGGGCCCGGACGCCGAGGTCCTGGTAATCCCGCGTGAACTCGATCTGCGATTGTATTATCCCGACGGCCGCCTGCTGCTTTCCGAGGGCTGCGGCGATGTCCGGGTCGAGCGGCCGGTCCTGGAGGAGGGCGATATTCCCGAGCACCACCGTGACCTGGTTTAAGATATCGTGCCGCACGATACTGTTCATCAGGGTGAGTTTCTTATTGGCCTGGATGAGCGCCGCCTCGGTCTGTTTCCAGGCATCGATATCGTGGACCGCGTAATCGATCGCGACCGCCCGTCCGTCGTTCCCATAGACGGGGATCGTGCAGACCTCAACCCAGATGTAGCGCTGGTCTTTCCGGCGTACCCGGAAGACATACAGCCGGCTGGCACATGCATCCCGCTCCTGCATCAGGGCAAGGAACGTCTCCCGGTCGTCAGGGTGAATCGACCGTTCGATGAGAGTCGGGTCGCTCAGAATCTCCTCCTGGGTGTACCCGGTCAGACTCTCGCATGAAGGGCTGAAATACTCGATCGCCGGCGGCGTCGTAGTTGCACGGATGTAACAGTCGTGCGACTGCTCAACGAGGGTCCTGAACCGCTTCTCACTCTCGCGGAGCCGCTCGTGCACGCGAATACGGGAGAAGAGGTCCGCGAAGAGGTTGCCGACGATCGTGAGCAGCGAGAGATCCTCGTCCGGCCAGGGCCGCGTCTGCCGTATGGTCTCAAACCCGATAACCCCCAGGAGCTCGTCAGCGGTCGCAATCGGGACGAGGACGATCGATTGGATCCCGTATCTCAGGAGGAACTCGTGCTCCGCCGCTTCATCCGGGAGAGCGGCCACATCGGGGATGCAGATCGTCTTCCCGGCCTCTATCTGAGCCATTCCCCACGCGACCACATCGGTCGGCAGATCCTGCAGTACATCGATCTCCGGTCCGATCCCTTCTGCACACCACTCGTGGGTGTTCTCCGCACGGGTGAGGTCGGCGGAGAAGCGGAAGATGTAACTCCGGTCGACATCGAGGAACATCCCGAGCACCCGGAGCGTCTCCTCCAGGGCGTCTTTGAGGTCTGCGGGGTCCAGGGCAATGAATCGCGCGGAGATCGAACTCACCACCTGTTCCAGGTTTACCCGGTTCCGGATCCGCGCTTCCATCCGCTTCGACTCGGTGATGTCTCTGAGCGACTCGATAACGCTGGAGAGCCTCCCCTGTGCATCGTAGAGCGGCGATGCCTTCGCCGAGAGGCAGACCTCCTCCCCGGTGCGGAGCGAAGTGACACTGACTTCCCGGGTGGCCCCCTCCTCAAACCCCCGGGAGAGGATGGTCTCCGCAAGCAGCGGAGACCGTAACCCGGGCATTGCCTCGTAGATGGCTTCCGGTCCGGACCCGATGACCTGGTTCTTCCGGGCTCCGGTCATCAGTTCCATCGCCTGGTTCCAGACGGCGATCTTCCCCGTGTGATCGAGCACAAACGTCGGGTCGGGAAGGAAATCTATGATGCCCCGGAGGTTTGCCTGATAATCCTCCATCTCGCGACACTGCGCCGCGAGCGACTCCTGGCTCGCCATCGCCTCCTCAAACGCTGCGGTCATCTGCTCGTGCGCCGCGCTCAACTCGTCCTCGAACCGTTTCCGGTCGGATACATCGATCATCGACGCAACGGAGCGATCCGTCCCCGGGATAGTCCCGATCGTCATGTGCAGATCTTTTCGCCTGCCGTGCCGGTCGACCAGCCGGAACTCGTAGGTCCTCGGCGCCAGGCCGGGGTCTATCCGCCGTTGCTGGTGGTACATCTTGAGGCGCTCGACGTCCTCTGCGGCGACGAATGCCGTCCAGGGTATCTTTCCCGCGATCTCCTCAAGCGAGTAGCCGGTAAGGTGTTCGAATTCGCTGTTCGCGAGGGAAATCGCCATATCTCCCTCGATGATGATGGTGGCAGAGCCGGTATGCTCGAAGATGCTCCGGTACATGTCTCCGGCCCGCTGCACCTCAGCCTCTGCCTGTCTCCGCCTGACCGCCTGGAAGATCATGTTCCGGAGTTCGGCAAACTGGGTGGAGGGGTTGCCGCCTTTCTGGAGGTAGAAGTCCGCTCCGTTGTTGAGCGCCTCGATGACGACCTCCTCGCGGCCGCGCCCGGAGAAGATGATGAACGGTATCCCCATGCCTCTGTTGCGGACCTCTTTTAAGAGTGCGATGCCGTTCATCTCCGGCATCTCATAGTCGGCAACAATGGCGTCGTACGGGGCTCGCGATAGCATGTCGAGCCCCTGCACTGCCGATGACGTCGTCTCAACCTGCAGATCTCCGGACTGCTCCAGGTAGATCCGGTTCAGTTCGAGAAGGGTCGGCTCATCATCGACCACGAGAATACGGAACATGCTTTCAACCTATTACAGAGAGATGAACTGATATAAACCTTAAGCATTTTGATCCGGTATTATTACTTCTGTTCCGAGAAAAAAGAAGAAAATTTCCCCCTATTAAAGCGTATCGTGCCCATTAAGGGGTCGCCATACCCGGAGCCATCACCGGGCCGGGAAACTATTATCACGCCCCGGTGCTATCATCCACCGGTTGGATGACGGCTGTATGTGTTGATACGAACCTCTTTCTCGAGCTCTACGAATCAAACGAAGACCCGGGAGAGATCTTTGCAGATATCGGGGCGCTTGCAGAGCTTCTCGTCCTCCCCGACATCATCCTCGACGAGTTCCTCCGCAACCGGTCGCGAGTCCTCGACCGGATTGCCGACGACGTGCGGAAGCACAAGACCGAAGAAGTCCTGGCACCGTCCATTATCCGGGTGAATCCAAAGACCGCCGCGCTGCAGCGTGCCGGGGAGGAGTACAACCGGGCGGTCGATGCCCTCTACGGTGACATCGAGAGCATGATACGAGAGCCCGCGGGTGACCCGGTCGCCCGGGCGTTCACCGATCTCTCCGGCGACCCTGCCGTGCGGGTCATCCACCGGACCGATGAACTCGTCACGCGGGCCCACCGCCGCAAACTCCTCGGCAACCCCCCAAAGAGTATGGGCAAGGATACCATCGGCGACGAGCTCATCTGGGAGACGCTGCTTGCAAACCTCGCAGAGGACCTGATCTTCGTCACCCGGGACCGGACGTACCGCTACCACACCGCCTACCTCGCCGGGGAGTACCGGGAGAGGACCGGCGGCGATCTCACGATCACCGACCGCATATCCGACGCCCTGGCACTCGTCGGAAGGCCGGCGTCACCGGCGCTGGTCAGGTTTGAGGGCAGGGAATAGTGCATCCTGTCACTTTATGTTAGGAATTCTGGCGTGTGGGGGCGGGCGCTATGGTAGTACTCCGGAGCACGGCTTTCCACCGGGTATCGCCATGACTGCCCCCGCCCCGCAGGAAGGGGGAGGAGGCCGGAGGCCGGGCGGGATGGGGGTTACAGGCACCCCGTATAAGGTGGAGACAGGGGAGGGGGAGACCCCCTCCCCGTCGGCCCCACCCCCGCAAGGCGATAGCCACCACGGTCCACTTGCCAGGGGCATGCCCGGGGTGATTCCTCATCCCGGGTCTATAACAGAACTGAAATTTCGTAGCTTCGCGTGAAGCAATCCATGGTGCAGATCGGGATATGGTCCCACACAGAAGGCAGGCCGGGATGCAAAGGGCGTGAAAGGGAATTCATAGAGTTACATGACAACGAGTAGTCACTCGATATACGAGAGGACCTTGCGCTTCATCGGCCCCTTGCTTGCGATGGTGCTGTAGGCCCACCGTGCAACCCTGCCAAAGATGTCCTGCCGGCTCACCTCTAAAAAGAGGGTGAGGGAAGGGTTGAACTTGGACTTGAAGAGGTTTAAGTTCTCGTTGTTCGCCCCGACATTCTCCATCTTTCGGTATCCTCGCTCCTTAGCCTGCCCGAGGAGGAGCCACTGCAGGAACTCGTTGCCGGGCATTGCAGTCATCTTCGGGGCCCCCATCCAGAGGGTGAAGGCCTTGTACTCCTGGGTGGCCTGCACGCCCGTCACCGCGCCGTCGCCGTCGTAGAGGTAGTAGAGCCCGAGCTCATCGGGATACGCTAAGAAGAGGTCCTCGAAGTAGGGCCGGCTGATCATCGGAATGTTCATATCCGGGTCGCTGAACCGCTCCGCGACCGTGGAGTAGAAGACCGACAGATCGGTGCTCTTCTCGAAATGGTAGCCGCTCTTCTCGACTTTCCGCAATTTGGTGCGAAGGGTAGATGAAAAACCGTCCCAGATCTCAGGGAGCGGCGACTCGAGGTCGATGACATACGAGAAGTGGATCCGGGTATCGTAACCTTCCCGGAGGAACTGCCGGACATCGATGAACCCCGGGACCTGGGTTATCGCGAGGTAGTTCGGGGCCAGAGCCGCGAATTCATCCTCGAGGTGTCCCGCAACTGCCTTGAGCATCGACTCCTTCTTGCTCTGTTTGGCGGTATCGTAGCGGCGGCCCATGATGAACCCGAGATACGGTATCACCGACTGGACGGGAGGAGGGGAGAGGAGGACGTGGATCCCGTGCACCTGCTTCTGGAAGAGCGGGAAGATGCAGATCAACTCGTTGCCCTTGAAGACTCCGTAGGGGAGGAACCGAAAGCCGGTATGCTTCTCGGTAATCTTCATAAAGTCCCATTTATGGAAAAGGCGGCCGGAGGCGCTCTCGTCTACGAACGTGTCCCAGACGTCACCGTCATCAATAATCCCTGTCGTTATGCTCTCACTTCCCCCTTTCAGCATCTATGCTGATTCTGGGGGACTATTCATGGCCGGTCATATATATATTTCTCCCGGGGGTCGGTCTCACCCGGGTACCGGGCTCCCCGGGCCAGCCCGGGGCAGGTTTGTGGAATCACAATCTTCAAATTGCCCGGGACACCACATAACAGCGTATTCATTGCAGACGCAGGAGCCGTCTACGCGCTGCACGGAGGACTGAGAGGGAGATGCTCACGGATCGGGAACCGGGACGTTACCTGCGGCAGGTCGCGCTCTTCGGAGAAGAGGCGCAGGAACGGCTCGCAAGTGCCCGGGTCGTCATCGTCGGGGCCGGCGGGCTCGGGTGCCCGGTTGCTCTCTACCTTGCCGCCGCCGGTATCGGGGAGGTCAGGCTGGTCGACGGCGACGTCGTGGACAAGACCAACCTGAACCGCCAGGTGCTCCATGGCGATCGTGACATCGGGCGGCCAAAGGTCGAGTCGGCGGCCGAGAAACTCCGGGCGCAGAACCCGGAGATCACGGTCATTGCGACGTATGCCGCCGTCGACGACGGGAACGCCGCCACGCTCGTGGGCGGGGCGGACCTCATCGTCGATGCCACCGATAATTACCGGGTGCGCTACACCCTCAACCGGGTGGCGCTCGACGCCCACGTGCCGCTCATCCATGGGGCGGTCAGGGGCTTTGACGGGCAGGCGACGACGATCATCCCCGGCAGGACGGCCTGCCTGGAGTGCATCATCCCGATCGCCCCGCCCGAGGAGGGCGCCACCCCCGTGGTCGGCACCACGCCCGGGATCATCGGGCTTATCCAGGCAAACGAGGCGATCAAGTATATCACCGGCACCGGCGACCTTCTCACGAACAGGCTGCTCATCTGGGACGGGCGAGCCGCCACCATGACGACCCTGCCGGTCGAGCGGCAGGAAGAGTGCAGCGCGTGCGGAAGCGGCCGGTGCTCGAGGAGATGAAGAAATGCAGGTTCGGGTCAGGGCTTTTGCCCGGTTGCGGGAGGCCATCGGGGGGGATCTCACACTGGAGGTCCCCGAGGGGGCGACGATGAGCCGGCTGCTTGCGGCGGTCGGGGAAACTTCGGATCAGGCAGGAGAGGCGCTCTTTGAGGAGAGCGGAGAACTCCGGGGGTACGTGATCCTGATGCACAACGGCAGGCGCGTGCGGCGTGCGGCGACCGGGACGCTCGCCCTCGCCGACGGAGATGAGGTCGCACTCTTCCCGCCGGTGGCGGGCGGATGACGGAGGAACTGGAATGATCAGCGTAACACGAGACGATTTTGATGTGAATGCCGTGATCGGCCGGGTAAAACAGCCCGATATGGGCGCTCTGGTCACCTTCCTCGGCGTTGTCCGGGACGACGGGATCGAGGTGATGGATCTTGAGGCTTACGAGGAGGTCGCGGTGAAGGAGATGGAGACGATCCGGGACGAGGCGTTTGAGAAATTCCCGATCGAGGCTGTCGATATCATCCACCGGATAGGAAGGCTCAGAGTCGGGGAGAACATCCTTCTCATCGTCGTCGGCGCCGGCCACCGGAAGGAGGCGTTCGACGCCTGCGAGTATATCCTCGAGCGGATCAAGCAGAGCGTGCCGATCTGGAAGAAGGAGATCGGGAAAGACGGCGAGCGCTGGGTGCCGGGCGAGTCCCACGGGGGCGACGCATGATCCGGCTGCAGTCGTGCCGGAAGGCCTACGCGAAGGAGACACAGCGGACGGTCCCGCCCGAAGAGACGCTTCGCCGGGCGAGGGCGAGACTCCCGGCGGCGGGGATCACCCGGGTCGCCGACATCACGAACCTCGACCGGATCGGGATCCCGGTCTTCTCGAGCATCCGGCCGACCGCTGAAGCGGGAGCGATATCGGTCTACAACGGCAAAGGCGCCACCCCGATCGAGGCGGAAGTCTCGGCGATGATGGAGGGGATCGAGCGCTACTCAGGGGAGATGGACAGCCGGGAGACCATCGTCGGGAGGTACAGCGAGGTCTCGGCCCGGACGACCGCCCTCGACCCGGCGACCCTGATCCTGCCCGAACGGGTCCCGGCCGATATAGCGGTCCCCTGGGTCGGGGGATACGACATCGTGCAGGAGGAGGAGGTGCTCGTCCCGGCCCACGCGGTCTTCCACCCCCTCCCGTTGACCTCTGGCCGCCTGTTCCGGACCAACACCAACGGGCTTGCCTCCGGGAACACGCTTGAGGAAGCGACCTTCCATGCCCTGATGGAGGTGGTCGAGCGTGACGCCTGGTCGCTCGTCGAGGTGACCAAAAACACCGGCCCCCGGATCGAGGGGATCACCGGCGGGCTTGCCGCCGACCTGCTCGCGAAGTTTGCGGCCGCCGGCGTCGAGGTGACGCTCAAGGATATCACGAGCGATATCGGGATCCCCACGGTGGCCGCGGTGGCCGACGACGTGGTGCTCAAGGACCCGGCGCTGCTCACGATCGGCATGGGGTCGCACACGAGCGCCCACATCGCGGTCCTCCGGGCGTTGACAGAGGTCGCCCAGAGCCGGCTGACCCAGATCCACGGCGCTCGGGAGGATACCGATACAGCGGACGTCAGGAAGAAGATCGGCTACGACCGGACGAAACGGTTGAACCGGCACTGGTTCGCGGAGAGCGAAACGGTCGAGTTTGCGGCCATGCCGTCGTTTGACAGCGACGACTTCCTCACCGACATCAACCACGTCACCGACCGGCTCGCTCTCGCGGGGCTCTCGCGGGTGATCGTGGTCGACCTCACCCGGCCGGAGATCGGCATCCCGGTCGTCCGGGTGATCGTGCCGGGGCTGGAGATGTATGCGATGGACCAGGACCGGATGGGGAGGAGGTGCCGTGACGCACGGAATCGTCGTCTTCCTCGGTCCAAGCTGTGATCACGCGACCGCGCGGAAGATCCTCGACGCCGATTACCGTCCTCCGGCAAAACGGGGGGACATAACCCGGGCCGCAGACGCCGGGGCCCGGATCATCGGGCTCATCGACGGCGTCTTCTTCCAGGACTGCGCCGTCGCTCACCGGGAGATCCTCGCCGCGCTCCGGGCCGGGGTGCGGGTCGTCGGCGCCTCCAGCATGGGAGCGCTCCGGGCCGCGGAGCTCGACACCCTCGGGATGGAGGGCGTCGGGGAGATCTACCGGGCCTACCGGGAGGGAAGGCTCGTCGCCGACGACGAGGTGGCGCTCCTCTTCGACCCTGAGACGTTCATCCCGCTCTCGGAACCGCTCGTGAACATCCGGGCGACCCTGCAGCGGGCGCTGGAATGCGGGGTGATCGGCGCCGACGCTGCCCGGGTGCTTCTCGATGCGGCCCGGGAGCTCTATTTCCCCGAACGGACCTACGACGCGGTCGCCGAGGCGGCGGAAGGGAAGGCGGACCCAAAAGACCTCGCCCGCTTTCTTGCGTTTGCCGACGAGCACGCTGTCGACCAGAAACGCGAGGATGCGCTGCTGGCGCTCGAGCGCATCAGGGATCTCGCCGGAGGCGTTGAACCGGGCGGTTCAACGATCCCACCGCAGCCGTCGTAACAATATATCATTCCCCGGTCCGAGTCCTGTATGCCGGTGCGGAATCATTCCCACCGCAGGGGGCAACGCGATAGTTCTGCCCGGAGCGTCTCTCTCATGGCCGTCGCACTTCCGGCATCTGAGGCGGACCCCGGGGAGGGCGCTCTGGCCGGACCACACAGGCATGTACTCAGGCGATTGCCCAAAACCCCACCGGGTGCGGGCAGCACCAGATCAACGGCGCCCACGCGAGACCGCGAAAGGCCGGACCCGTGACCGGATGCACTCCCGGACGGGTCCTGCAAAGCCTGCCCGGCCCGGCGATGCCGGCGGGGAGAACACGTAACGCGGCTCTCCTACAACCCACCTTATCCTGATCCGCCGGACCAACCCCGGGGCGGCACATCCCCGGGGAGTTCTCCCCGACTGCTATTTTCGCGCGATGCGTCGGAAAACCGGGATTACTATGCTCGCCCGGGGGTGCCAAAAAGAAGTATGGTATGGAGGACGTGCAGTGGATACACAGAGTGGGTATGCTGGAGAGAGTCTGAGGCGCAGGCAGTGCCCGGCCACACCCCTGTATGAACTCTAGATGTAATAATTATATCTATTGATACACTGAGAAAAAATTGTAATACTCCGGCTCCAGTACCCGGGCTCACCGCTCGAGCGAGAGCCGCCCGGCCAGCCACGCGATACGGTCGCGGCGGGCTGCTTCGTCAAGGAAATGGCCCGCGTCGTACCACTCGAGCGACTTCGGGTCGCTCGCCTGCTCGAAGAACTCCCGGGACTGCTCCTCCGTGAAGAATTCGTCGTGAAGAGCGGCCTGGAAGAAGAGCGGGGTGGGTGCGGCACGGCCGACCCAGACGGCAGGGTCGAGTTCCGCGAGCGTCCGGCGGTAATGCTCGAATTTCTCGCCCTGCAGGTCGGGCAGGTTCACCGCGGCGACATCGACAAACCTTCCGGTGCCCGCCATCAGGACGGCGGCGCGAAGACGCCGATCGACGCCGGCGAGCACCGCCCCGAAAAGCGCCCCGACACTGTGGCCCACGAACCCGATCCGGTCCGGATCGACGCCCGGCTGTGCTACGAGGAGATCTATCCCCCGGCGAAGGTCGATCACCGTCCGGTTATGCTCCCGCACGGCCTCCTCGGGATCCGTGACTGCCTGACCCCAGGCTGCTGCCGTATCGGCGGCCCAGGGAGCGTCGACGAGCAGGGAGGCCGCACCCATCCCGGCAAGGGCCACGGCCTCGGCGAGGAACGTGGCGCGAGAACCAAGTCCCGGGTGGAGGAAGAGGATGGCAGCGGAGCGTTTCGACCGGTCAACTTCTGCCGGGGCCACCAGGTAGGCCCGAACCCTCCGATCCGGGGCAGTCTGGTAGGTCAGGTCGCTGACTGAGATTTCGGTGCCGGCAATCTCGATCGCGGGCGGTCTCTCTGCATCGTAATCGAAGAGCGGGCGCAAATTATCGGCGGTTCGTTCCATAAGACTCCTTCTGCTTTCCTCTCGACCCGCCGGCAGATAAACCCGGCGCCTGCGGGGAGAAAGTGATTCCGGCATTCTCTACCCTGCTTCGAATGGAAGGTTTTTCTACCCGGGCACCCCTTCCTTCAAGAGGTGATTCTATGGCGATTGACTGGTACGAAGAGTTTGTTGATTTAAACCATACTCCCGGCCCGAACGAACTCGTAGCCCTCTATTATTTCGAGCCCGCGGCGGGGATCAGCAGGGAGGAGGCGGTCGGGAGAATCGCGTCCGAGAGTTCGACCGGGACGTGGACCACGCTCTTTACCCTGCCGCCCCGGATGCGCGACCTCCAGGCGAAGGCGTTCGAGATCGAGGGAAATTATGTGAAGATCGCCTATCCCCTTGCCCTCTGGGAGGAGGGGAACGCTGCCCAGCTCTTGAGCGGCATCGCCGGAAACATCTTCGGCATGAAGGCGCTCGACCGCCTGCGGCTGATCGACGCCTCGCTCCCGGCCGAATACCTCCGGCACTTCAAGGGACCGCACTTCGGCATGGAAGGGGTCCGGGATATGATGAAGGTCCACGGCAGGCCGCTCACGGGAGCGGTGCCGAAGCCGAAGGTAGGGTTCACGGCAGAGGAGCACGCAGAGGTAGGGTACGAGACCTGGATGGGCGGGTTCGACTTCGTCAAAGACGACGAGAACCTGACGTCCCTTGCGTTCAACCGGTTCGACGACCGTGTCCGGGCGATGGCGAAGATGCGGGATAAGGCCGAGCAGGAGACCGGCGACGTGAAGTCCGCGTTCATCAACATCACGGCAGAGACCGAAATGATGGAGCAGCGGGCGAAGCTGCTTGCGGACTATGGCTGGAACTACGCGATGATCGACGTCGTGGTTGCGGGGACCGCCGCGGTCGCGACCCTCCGGGACTACTGCTCCGACCTCGGGCTTGCCATCCATGCCCATCGGGCGATGCACGCGGCCTTCGACCGCGACGAGAGGCACGGGATCACGATGCAGTTCCTGGCGAAGACGATGCGGCTCGTCGGTGTTTCGCAGATCCACACCGGGACCGCTGTGGGCAAACTGGTCGGCACCCGGGCGGAGGCCACCGTGCTTGCGGATATGCTCCGGGAGAAGCACACGAACGCGGTGGACCACATGGCCCTCGACCAGGACTGGGGCACTATCAAGAGCGCGTTCCCGGTCTCATCGGGCGGGCTGCATCCCGGGCTCGTGCCGGACGTGCTCGACATCTACGGGAGCGAACTCGTTCTCCTGGTCAGTGGCGGCATCCACGGTCACCCGAAGGGCACGCGGGCGGGCGCAGAGGCCACCATGCAGGCGATCGAGGCCTGGAAAGAGGGGGAGACGCTTGAGGAGAAGGCGAAGAGGGCCCCCGAACTCAGGGAGGCGCTTGAGAAGTGGGGATATTATAAGCCGAAGTGAGGGGTTTTGGAAATCTAACCCGGGATATTGCATGCCGGCCTAGTGATCTCACACGACTTGCTCATGATGGACTGCATGGCTCTGGTGTTGAGACAGGGGAGGGGGCACGCCCCCTCCCCGTCAGCCCCACCCCCGTGGCGATACCCCCACGGTCCACTGCACGGGGACAACTCGGGAGAAATGGGTTTGGGTTATCCTGCAACCCATTCCAACCACTGTTTTGACCTATGTAACTTGCACCCTCTGCCAGTCGAGATCGCGTGCATGGTTTCGTGGGGATATCGCCACGCACTGCCCCCGCCCTCTGGGGGCGGGGAGGAGCGCGAAGCGCGGGCGGGGTGGGGGTTGATCAGGTGCAACTCGGAGTTTTCAAGCCATCAGAAACTTTCAGAGATTTGTCTCTCTGAAAAAGCGCTCTTTTCCCACCACCAATCACGCTCTCGCCGGCCCCCGCCGCTCCGGGCACCCTTCCAGAGCCGTCGTGCCCCCGGCGTGTAGCTTCCCCGCCATCCTCTCAAGCCCCTCGCGGAACTCGTCGATGTAGCCCTGCATCGAGAGGCTGCCTTCGGGAAACGGGCAGTCGATGTCGTAGAGGCGCTCGATCATCGGGTCGGAGGGGAGCAGGTCGACGGCGATCCCGGTCTCCTCCACGGCCTCCACCATTGCCTTCCGAAACGGCCCGATGCAGTAGGCGAGCCGGTGCCGGTAGGTGTCACGGGTCTTCTCGAGGTAGCCCTTCAGCCGGTAGACCTCGATCCGGTGGAAGTCCTGCCGGACCCGCCCGTCCGTGGTCTTGCCGAGCATGTAGTGGTAATTTTGGTAGGGGTACATGCACTCGAGCTCCGCAGGGACGGTCCCGCAGGTGCCGAATATGACGATATGATACTCCTCCGGATCAAGGACACCGTCGATGATCCGCCGGAAGAGCTGGTGGCTCGGGCTCTGGCTGTAGGGTTTCCGCACGGCGCAGGGGAGAAAGAGACCGATCTCCTTTTGCGCCACCCGGTAGTCATCGATGATGAACCGGTAGGCGTCCTCGAACTCTTTTTGGTAGAACGGGGGGTCGAATATCTCAATCTTGGCCCCGTGCCTGTCCTGCACGACCTCGACGACCCGCCGGGGGGCACCCGCGCCCGGCACTAACCGATCTTCCTGCATGAAAAAGTCTTCCCAATTGAGGATAGAGCGTTGGCGCGGGAACCGCAAAAACCTGCCCCTTCCGGGTGCCGGTCAGGAGCCGACCCGGGCGCGAAACCCCCGGATCCCCGCCGGGAGTGCACCGGCAAAACGGGTGGAGAATGATGGTACAGAGGCTTCCCGGGCGCCCTTCCGTCCGCGAGAGATAGAAGCGGCCGGCATACGGGCAAAACGAAAGATGTAAATACTCGCATCCCAAATATCCTGTATTGTTCGTAGTTTTACGAACACCACATGCAGCCGGCCCCCGGGCCGGAGAACTTAACAAAAAGGAGACATGCGCTATGAATTTCGAAGACTTCCAGAAGATCATCACAAATGCTATCGACAGCGAAGTAGAGTCATACGCCTTCTACACGTCAATCGCCGACAGGGTGAAGGATGCAGGCCTAAAGACGCTCTTCCTTGACCTTGCAAAGGACGAGAAGGGTCACCGCGAGTACCTTCAGGGCCTGCTGCTCCGTGACGCAAAGCAGATGAACTTTGTCGCGGCCAGGGACTACAAGATCACCGACTCCCTCGAAGAGCCCACGCTCTCGGTCGATATGAAGCCGCTCGACGGCCTGGTCCTCGCCGTCAAGAAGGAACTCCAGGCTGCCCAGATGTACACACAGCTTGCCGCCGCCTCCGCGGATGCAGAGCAGCAGATGGTCTTCGTCCAGCTCGCAAACATGGAGAAGGGACACAAGGCCCGACTCGAAGATATCTACACGAATATGGCATACCCTGAGGCGTGGTAACCACCACCGCCTCAACCACCCTTTTACGTCATCTTTCCTCGCAGGACGGGCCCTCCCCGCCCTTGCCGGAGGAGGCCTGTTCTCTCCCCGAAATAGTCCCGTTATCTCGCTCGGTAACGGGATAGTATTTAAAAATATTGGATCGCAAACGGCTATGAGCTCAGAAGATCAAGTTATCAGGACAGAAGAATGAAGAATATCGTCATCAAGGGGGCGCGGGAGCACAACCTCAACGACATCACCGTCGAACTCCCGCGCGACCGGCTCATCGTCCTCACCGGCGTGTCCGGATCCGGAAAATCCACGCTTGCCTTCGACACCATCTACGCCGAGGGGCAGCGGCGCTACGTGGAGTCGCTCTCCGCCTACGCGCGGCAGTTCCTCGGACTGATGAAGAAGCCGGATGTCGACAGCATCGACGGCCTCTCGCCTGCCATCTCCATCGAGCAGAAGACAACGTCCAAGAATCCCCGGAGCACCGTCGGCACGGTCACCGAGATCTACGACTACCTGCGGCTCCTCTTCGCCCGGGTAGGGACGCCGTTCTGCCCGGAGCACCACATCCCCATCGAGGCCCAGTCGCCGGAGAAGATCGCCGACCATATAGCCTCCACCCTGGCCGGGACGGTCACCATCCTCGCTCCGGTCGTGCGGCAGAAGAAGGGGACCTACCAGCAGGTCTTCAAGGACCTCGACCGGGAGGGTTACACCCGGGTCCGGGTCAACGGCGAGATCCACCGGACCGACGAAGAGATCGTCCTCGAGCGCTACCGGAAGCACGACATCGACGTGGTCATCGACCGATTGAGCGTCGACGAGAGATCGAGGCTCGTCGAAGCCGTCGAGAACGCCCTTAAGAAATCAGAAGGGCTTGTCATCGCCGTCGACGATTCCGGCCGCGAAGAGACCTGCTCGTCGCTCATGGCCTGCCCGGTCTGCGGAATTGCGTTCGAGGAACTCCAGCCCCGGATGTTCTCCTTCAACAGCCCGTTCGGGGCCTGCGAGGAGTGCAACGGCCTCGGGATCAGGATGGAGTTCGATCCCGACCTGATCGTCCCGGACAAAGAGAAGTGCATCGCCGACGGCGCCGTCATGCTCTACCGGACCTACCTCGACGGCTACCGGGCGCACTACCTGGCGGGGGTCGCCGAACACTTCGGGTTCTCGGTCCTGACACCGATCAAGGACCTCACCGAGCACCAGTATAAGGCCCTCATGTACGGCTCGACCGACCGGCTCCGGTTCTCCATGAACGCGAAGAACGGCGACGC
This sequence comes from Methanomicrobiales archaeon HGW-Methanomicrobiales-2, assembly GCA_002839645.1. GTDB lineage: Archaea > Halobacteriota > Methanomicrobia > Methanomicrobiales > Methanoculleaceae > Methanoculleus. The sequence goes on from PGYL01000013.1 coordinate 31,591, forward strand.
CTCCTGGTCGCACTCCGGACAGTGGGAGGGGCTCGCCCCGCAGGCCGAGCGGCTCTACCACCAGACCCAGTCGGAGTACCGCCGCCGCGACCTCGAGCGGTTCATGCGGATTCTGCCCTGCCCGAAGTGCGGGGGAAAACGGCTCAAAGAGAAGGTCCTCGCCGTGAAGGTGGCCCAAAAGTCCATCGTCGAGGTCACCGACCTCTCCGTTACGAGAGCGCTCGCGTTCTTCCGGACCCTGGAACTCAACGAGAGCGAGCGCGAGATCGCAAAACAGGTCTTAAAGGAGATCGTCGCCCGGCTCGCGTTCTTAGAGCAGGTCGGGGTCGGCTACCTGACCCTCTCGCGGAGCGCCGGGAGCCTCTCGGGCGGGGAAGCCCAGCGGATACGCCTCGCGACGCAGATCGGGTCGAACCTCACCGGGGTTCTCTACGTCCTCGACGAACCCTCCATCGGGCTGCACCAGCGGGACAACAGAAAACTCCTCGAGACCCTGCAGCACCTCCGCGACCTCGGCAACACCCTCGTCGTGGTGGAGCACGACGAAGAGACGATCCGGAGCGCCGACTGGGTCGTGGATATGGGCCCCGGCGCCGGGCTCCACGGCGGCGATATTGTTGCGGAAGGGACGCCCGAAGCCGTCGCGGCGAATCCGGCGTCGCTCACGGGGCGCTACCTTTCCGGCGACCTCAGGATAGACGTGCCCGCCGCCCGCCGGCAGAGCGAACGGTTCATCCGGCTCTCCGGCTGCCGGGAGAACAACTTAAAGGACATCGACGTGGAGATCCCCATCGGCGCCCTGACGGTCGTCACCGGAGTATCGGGATCGGGGAAGTCCACGCTCATCTACGAGACGCTCTATAAGGCGCTGATGCAGGAACTTCACGACTCACGGGAGTGCCCGGGCGAGTACGACAGCCTCGTCTTCGACGACGAGATCGACAAGGTGATCGTCATCGACCAGAGCCCCATCGGGAGGACGCCGCGCTCGAACCCGGCGACCTACACCAAGGTCTTTGACGAGATCCGGAGAGTCTTTGCCGAGACGAAGGAGGCGAAAGTCCGGGGCTACAAGCCCGGCCGGTTCTCGTTCAACGTAAAAGGCGGGCGGTGCGAGGCCTGCCAGGGCGACGGTCTCATCAAGATCGAGATGAACTTCCTCCCCGACGTCTACGTCGAGTGCGAAGAGTGCAGGGGGGCACGCTACAACCGCGAGACCCTCGAGGTGAAGTACCGGGGCAGGTCCATCGCCGACGTCCTCGACATGAGCGTCGAGGAGGCGATGGGCCTCTTTGAGAATATCCCCTCGATCAGGAACAAACTCGATACCCTCTGCCGCGTGGGGCTCGGCTACATCAAACTCGGGCAGAGTTCCACCACCCTCTCGGGCGGCGAGGCGCAGCGGATCAAACTGACCCGGGAACTCGCAAAAAGGGCCACGGGAAAGACGATCTACCTCCTCGACGAACCGACGACCGGGCTGCACTTCCACGACGTGAAGAACCTGATCGCCGTCCTCGACGACCTGGTGGCCCGGGGGAACACGATGGCGGTGATCGAGCACAACCTGGACGTGATCAAGTCGGCCGACTACGTCATCGACCTCGGCCCCGAGGGCGGGGACGCCGGCGGTGAGATCGTCGCGGCGGGAACCCCCGAAGAGGTGGCGGCGGCAAAAGGGAGTTATACCGGCGCATTCTTAAAAGAGATTCTTAAGAAGCCATGATCGACCCGCTAACCTTACCGACCGAGCCCGGGTGCTACCTTTTTTCGGATAGCGAGGGCACCATCATCTACGTCGGGAAGGCAAAGAACTTGAAGCGGCGGGTATCGAGTTACTTCTCGCGGCACGACCTCGACCGGAAGACCGAAAGACTCGTCGCCGCCATCGCCGGGATCGACTTCATCGTCACCGACACCGAGGTCGAGGCGTTCATCCTCGAGAACACGCTGATCAAGAAGCACCAGCCGAAGTACAACATCGACTTAAAGGACGCGAAGAGGTACGCTTACATCCACGTCACCGACGAGCCCTATCCCCGGATCCACACTGCCCGCCAACCCGACGGGAACGGCCGGTACTACGGGCCGTTCGTCTCCGGCCGGGAGCGCGAAGACCTCCTCCGCCTCTTAAAATCCCTCTTTTGCCTTCGGTCCTGCCGCCGCCTCCCCCGGCGGCCGTGTCTCCGTGCACACATCGGCTCGTGCAGCGCCCCCTGCACCGGAGCAATCGGCGAGGACGACTACCAGGAAAGGATCAGGAGGGCCGAAGCGGTCCTCAAAGGGGATATCGCCGGGCTCATCCGGGCGCTCCGCGAGGAGATGGCGATCTTTGCAGAGCGGCAGGAGTACGAGCGGGCGATGGAGTTCCGCGACCAGGTCGCGGCCCTCGAGGGGCTGCGCGAGCGCCAGCACATGGACCGGCAGAAGACGTATAACGAAGATATCGTCAACTATATCACGAGCGTTGGAACCGTCTCCCTCATGCTCTTCAACGTCTACAAAGGAACGCTTGCCGGGAAGCACGAGTACACCTTCGACGAGACGGAGGAGTTCCTGGAGGAGTTCCTCGCCCGCTACTACGCCGACCACGAACCCCCGGAGGAGGTTATCCTGCCTGTGTCGGTCGACGACGCGGTCGCGGGGTACCTCTCCCACCTCCGGGGCGGCAAAGTCCGGGTGGTCGTGCCGCAGCGGGGCGAGAAGAAGAACCTGCTCGACCTTGTCCGGAAGAACGTGGAGATCGCGTTCTTCGGCGACCGGATCAAACTGGACGAACTGAAACGCCGCCTGCACCTCCCGGACCTCCCGGTCGCGATCGAGTGCTTCGACATCTCCCATCTCTCCGGGACGGCGATGGTGGGGTCGATGGTCCGGTTCCTCTGGGGGAAGCCCGATAAGCGGAACTACCGGCGGTTCCGGATACGGACGGTCGAGGGCGTCGACGACTTCGCCGCCATCGCCGAGGTGGTCCGCCGCCGCTACTCGCGGCTGCAGAAGGAGGGGGGCGAGTTCCCCGACCTGATCCTCGTCGACGGCGGGAAAGGGCAACTTGCGGCAGCAACCGCGGTGCTCAGGGAACTCGGGATCAAAGTCCCGATCGCAGCCATCGCGAAGCGCGAGGAGGAGGTCTTCATACCGGGTTTCTCCCGGCCCCTGCCCCTTGAGAAGCACGAGAAAGCGTCGCTCTTCCTCCAGGAGATCCGCGACGAGGCGCACCGGTTCGCGATCGCCTACCATAGGACCCTCCGAAAGAAGACGGTGGTACCATGACGGCATTTCAACTCAAGGCGGATTTCAAACCCACGGGCTCGCAGCCCGACGCTATCCAAAAACTCACCGGCGGAATTAACTGCGGCGAGCGGTTCCAGACCCTCCTCGGCGTCACGGGATCAGGCAAGACCTTCACGATAGCAAACGTCGTCGAGGCGGTCCAGAGACCCACCCTCGTCATCGCTCACAACAAGACGCTTGCGGCCCAGCTTTACAACGAGTTCAAGTCGTTCTTCCCCGAGAACCGGGTGGAGTACTTCGTCTCCTACTACGATTACTACCAGCCCGAGTCATACATAGCAAAGCGCGACCTCTACATCGAAAAAGACGCCCAGATCAACCCGAAGATCGAGCAGATGCGCCTCGCCACCACCGCATCGATCCTCTCGCGCCCCGACACCATCGTCGTCGCCTCGGTCTCCTGCATCTACGGCCTCGGAAACCCCGCCAACTTTCAGCGGATGGGGTTTGAGGTGAAGGTCGGCGACCGGATGCGGCGGGACGATATCATACGGCGGCTCATCGACATCCAGTTCGAGAGAAACGACATCGAACTCATGCCGGGCCGGTTCCGGGTGAAGGGCGACACCATCGACCTCGTCCCCGGCTACTTCAACAACATCATCCGTATCGAACTCTTCGGGGATGAGGTGGACCGGATCAGCGAGATCGATAAGGTATCCGGCCAGCGCCTTGAAGAGATGAACTACTTCTTCGTCTACCCGGCCCGCCACTTCGTCGTCCCGGAGGAGGAGAAGGAGCGGGCGATAACCTCGATCGAGCAGGAACTCGAGGAGTGGCTCCCGAACCTCGGCATGCTCGAGGCGCACCGCCTGCGCCAGAGGACGCTCTACGACATCGAGATGATCCGGGAGACCGGGACCTGCAAGGGGATCGAGAATTACTCCCGCCACTTCGACGGAAGGAAGGCCGGAGAGCAGCCTTACTGCCTGCTGGACTATTTCCCGGAGGATTTCCTGATGGTGATCGACGAGAGCCACCAGACCCTGCCCCAGGTCCGCGGCATGTACCACGGCGACTTCTCGCGGAAGAAGTCCCTCGTGGACTACGGCTTCCGGCTGCCGTCGGCGTTCGACAACCGGCCGCTGAAGTTCGACGAGTTCTCCGGCTACATGAGAAACGTCATCTTCGTCTCGGCGACCCCGGGGGACTACGAACTGGAGCGTTCAACTGTTGCGGAGCAGATCATCCGGCCGACGGGGCTCGTGGATCCTGCGGTCGAGGTCCGGCCGATCGAGGGGCAGATCCAGGATGTCATCGCCGAGATCCGGGCCACGATCGACCGCGGCGACCGCATACTGCTGACGACGCTCACGAAGAGGCTCGCCGAGGAACTCTCGGAGTACCTGGCCGACCAGGGGATCAAGACCCGCTACCTCCACTCCGAGATCAACACCCTCGAGCGGACCGAGATCATCCGGCTGCTCCGCCTCGGGAAGTACGACGTCCTCGTGGGGATCAACCTCCTGCGGGAGGGCCTCGACATCCCGGAGGTCGGGTTCGTCGGTATCCTCGATGCCGACAAGGAAGGGTTCCTCCGCGACGCGAGGAGCCTGGTCCAGACCATCGGGCGGGCCGCCCGGAACGTGAACGCGAAGGTGGTGCTCTACGCCGACACCATGACCGATTCGATCAAGAAGGCGATGGCCGAGACCGAGCGGCGGCGCACGATGCAGCTCGCCTACAACGCCCGGCACGGCATCACGCCGCAGACGATCATAAAGCCGGTCCGGGAAAAAGAGGTCGAGATCACCGATATCAAGCACGTCCCGAAGTCCGAGATCCCGAACCTGATCATCGAACTCGAGGCCGATATGCGGGAGGCGGCGGAACGCCTGGAGTTCGAGCGGGCGATCGCGCTCCGGGATATGATCAGGAAACTGCAGGAAGGGGGACCGCGGTAGGGGTCCGGTGGTGACGGGGCAGGGCTCTGGATTGCCGCAAGTGTATGGGCCTGGGAGGGACCACGACGGCAAAGGTGGCAACCTCCGTTGTTTTGACGGTAAAACTGTTGAGGTGATGGAAAGCCCCGTGCAGTGGACCGTGGGAGTATCGCCATTGGGGGTGGGGCTGACGGGGAGGGGGGCACGCCCCCCCTCCCCTGTCTCTATCACGTAATGAGACATGCAACCCCCACCCCGCCCGGCCTCCGGCCTCCTCCCCCTTCCTGCGGGGCGGGGGCAGTGCGTGGCGATATCCACTGGAAAGCCGTGCACGGGTGAGCAATCAAGGATACTTGAGCACGTACATTACTTGAACTCCCATATCTTGAACAGGCTAACTGGCCCGCACGCACGGTCACCATCCACGAAAAGAAACGGGTGCAGTCTCCCAACCGCACCCCAACCTCCATTACGCTTCGCCAAACGTTCCAACCGGGCGTGCCTGACCCTGCTCGGGCAGGATGATCCAGAGCAGGATGTAGATGATGATCCCGGGCAGGAACCCCGTGAGCACGGTAACAATGACCCAGACGACCCGGATGACGTTCGGGTCGATCTCAAAGTATTCTCCAATACCGCCGCATATGCCGGCAACCCACCGGTCGGACGTCGAACGGGTTAACTTCTTCATGGTAACTCCCGGCCAAGTCTTTTGCCGTATGCATAATAGGTGTTTCCCCGGGAAGGGGGGCACCGGTACCCACCGGTTTCAGCCGGAGGCCGGACGGACAGCACCGCGCTTCCGGCGCCCGGACCGCGGACGAGCCTTCCCGGCCGGAGCACAGACGTCGCAGCCGCCGCAGGGAGCCTCAAAATGCTCCCCGAAGTATTCGAGGAGCATCGTTCTCCGGCACCCCGTCGCGGTGCAGTAATCCACCATGCTCTGCAGTTTCGACCGTGCGACCTCGCGCTGGAACTCGGACGGGAGGTCGCGGTCGATGAAGGACCGGAGGCGTTTTGCATCGTCGTCGTGGTAGAAGAGGATGCAGTCGCTCGTCGCCCCGTCCCTCCCGGCCCGGCCGCTCTCCTGGTAGTAGGCCTCGAGGGTCTTTGGCATATCAACGTGGACGACGAACCGCACATCCGGCTTATCGATGCCCATCCCGAACGCACTCGTCGCACAGACGATCCCGACCTTCCCGCTGATGAACCGGTCCTGCGTCTCTGCCCGGGCGGCCGCGGTCATCCCGGCGTGGTAGGGGAGCGCTGAGAGACCGTCGGCCCGAAGATTGGCCGCGAGCGTCTCGGCCCCTTCCCTCGTTCTAGCGTAGACGATCCCGGTATCCCTGCCCTGCAGGTAGACGCGAAGCTGGTCGTATGCGTCCTCTTCTTTCGGGACGACGGCGTACCTGAGGTTCTCCCGGTTGAAACTCCCGACGTAGACCGACGGGTCCACGAGGTTGAGCTGCCGCGCGATATCCTCACGGACGTCCGGCGTCGCGGTCGCCGTAAGGGCAACCATCGGCACCCCGGGGAACCGTTCCTTGAGGACCGCGAGCGACCGGTACTCCGGGCGGAACTGGTGCCCCCACATCGATATGCAGTGCGCCTCGTCGACTGCGATCAGCGTGATAGGGGTGGATGCGATCAGCGCGAGGAAGTCGTCGCTGACCGCCTTCTCCGGCGAAACGTAGAGGATCTGGATCAGGCCCTCTCTCAGTTCCGAACGGATCCGTCGTGTCGTGGTATAGGACCCGGAGGAGTTCAGCGCTTCCGCGCCGATCCCGCGGGCCTGCAGATCGTCGACCTGGTCTTTCATCAGGGCGATGAGGGGCGATATCACCAGCGTGACGCCGTCGCCGATGAGCGCGGGGACCTGGTAGCAGAGCGACTTGCCGCCTCCGGTCGCAAGTACCGCGAGGACGTCGCGCCCGTCCAGAATGTCCTGTATGATCTCGCGCTGGTAAGGGTTAAACGCCGTATGCCCAAAGCAGCGCTGCAGGATCAGGTGCATGCGATCCATCACTATAGGTAGGTGCTCTGGCGGCATAGTCTCTTCGACCCCGAAAATCCGGCGGAATACGGCCCGATTCCTAGCCGGAGACCTCATCCCAGAAACCGGTGGCGGCGGAGAAGATCCTATCCCGGAGTTCGGCGAGCCGTGCTTCGTCGACCTCGCGGTCTTCGGTCTCGTAGAGGCCACGGTTGATCTCGACCTGGACCCAGGGGACCCGTTTCCGCCGGTGATGCGCCACCGATATAAACCCGCCCCTGAAGGGATCGTTCATCGCAACCCTTCCTTCGCCATCGAACTCCGCCTGGAACGACCGGGCGAGCGCCTGGAGCCACTCCGGCGGGCAGGTGACGGGGCCGCCTGCCGTTCTGGGCCTCCCGTTCCGGCCCCCCCGGTTGCTCAGGCAGAAGAGCGGGCGGGGACGTCCGGCGTCCATCCGGACCGGCGGAGCCTTCGGCAGCATGCTATGGCAGTCAAACGCGATCTCGATCGGGTGGGTATCGAGGGCCTCGGTCAGCCGTCTGTGGAACGGGTGGTAGTAGTTCTGCAGGAGGGCCCCTATCAGCTCCCTGCCGGGCGTCCGACCCTTCCGGTATACCGGGGTCCCGTCCTGCGTGATGACCTTGACCACGCCGTCCTGGGCCCGTGGCGGGTAATCGTAGGGCGCCCGGTTGGTGTCGACGAAGATCCGGGAGAAGTCAAAGTCGACAATCGCCTCTACGGCCCTATCAAACCCGTAGATCTGGCGGGTATGGGGATCGCTGTTGAAGACGATCTCCTTGCGCGTGAGGTTGACGAGACCGCGGACTTCGGGCGGGACAGAGGTGCCGCCGTGGGGAATGGAGACGAGGAACGGGTATCGTCCGCTCAACCTCTCTCCCTCCCACCGGGGCAGATCCGGGAACTGACGCTCATGCTGCTTCTAACCGTAGTCGTATGGAGACAGCCGGTACAAAAGCGCATTGGTTGTGGAAATCCCCTGAGGGAAACGCCAAAAAACGCTATATCTCCGGCACCTGCTCCTCTGCCCGCCTGCTCGTCTCCTGCGCCTGGAGGGCGTCGAGGACGTCCTGCATATCGGGCACCGCCGTCGCCGGGTACTCCCCGATGAATATAATACGCCAAAACTCGTCGATGACGATGTTTGCCCGCCGGGAGTAGCCCTTTATGCTGTCGAAGACGCCGTACATCTGTGCCACGCCACCGTGGGGCCAGAAGTCGGCAAGGAGCCGGGTCTCCTTGATACCGAGCCGCTCCGCCCACGCCCGCTTGCAGGGGACGGAATCCACGCTGATGCCGAGGGCAACGGCACCAAGAGCATCGAACGCCTCCCGGTTCGCCTCCAGCGCCTCCATCTGTCTGGCACAGACACGGGTCCAGGCCAGCGGGTGGAACGAGAGGATAACCCGCTTCCCCGGGAAGTTTGATAGCCCGACACTGCGCCCGTTATGGTCCGGTAACGAGAAATCCTGAGCCAGTTCGCCGATCTCGACCATCCTACATCACCCGGTGAGACTCCCCTCTGACAATGATAAACGTTTCCCACGATCTTCACTGTCCAGGCCATCTTGGGTACAGGGGCCGCCGCCGGACAGAGCCGGTCGCGAAGTGCCATCAGACCACCGCAGGTTTAAGACTCCTGACAGTGAAAATACTGCAATGCCACTCGTCACCGATGTCGCCATCATCGTCCTCTTGATACTTGCAAACGGCTTCTTCTCGATGACGGAGTTTGCGCTCGTCTCTGCAAGGATGACACGCCTGCAGAAGAGGGCAGCGGGCGGCGACGCCGGGGCGGCGGCCGCTCTCGAACTCGCCAGAGATCCGACGCAGTTCCTCTCCACCGTCCAGATCGGCATCACCGTCGTCGGGATCCTGGCCGGAGCCTTCGGCGGGGCGACGCTTGCAGGGCCTGTGGCGGAGATATTCGCCGGGTTCCCCCCCATTGCTCCATATAGCGGCCCGCTTGCGGTCGTAACCGTCGTCGCCGCCATCACCTACTTTACGCTGGTGATCGGCGAACTGGTGCCGAAGCGGCTGGCTATGAACAACGCCGAACGGATCGCATCCCTGGTTTCACGCCCGATGCGGCTCCTTTCCAGGGCTGTCGCACCCCTCGTCCGGCTCCTGAGCGTCTCGACCGAGGCGGTCCTCATGCTGCTCGGGGTGCGGCAGCCGGCAGGGCCCGAGGTTACGGAGGAGGACGTCAGGGTCCTGATAGCGCAGGCCACGCGGGAGGGCGTCTTTGAAGAGGCCGAACTGGATATGGTGGAGAGCATCTTCCGCCTCGGCGACCGGCGGGTCAGCGTTCTGATGACCCCGCGGCCCGACATCGTGGCCGTGGACGTGGAAGACCCCATCGAAGAGAACTGGCAGAAGATGGTGGATTCGGCCCACGTCTATTTCCCGGTCTACCGCGAGCACCTGGATAACCTGCTTGGCATCGTCTCGGTCCGCAATCTCTGGGCACGGATGATCTCGGGGGAGTCCCCCAACCTCTTAGCGGCGATCGAACCGGCCTTCTTTGTTCCCGAGAGCGTCCTCGCACTGGCGGTCCTCGATGAGTTCAAGACTTCCAGAGCGCGGATAGCCATTGTTACCGACGAGTACGGGAGCATCCAGGGGCTGGTCACCGTCCATGACATCATGGAGTCGATCGTCGGCGGCATCCCGTCGGCCGAACACCCGCCTGAGGCACCGGCGATTCGCCGTGAAGACGGGTCATGGCTTCTCGACGGGATGCTCCCGGTCGACGAGTTCCATGACCTCGTCGACGTCGGTACCCTGCCCGGAGAGGGGCGCGGGTATTACCAGACGCTCGGCGGGTTCGTGATGATGTACCTCGAGCGGACACCGGTGACCGGAGACCGGTTCACCTGGGACCATTTCCGGTTCGAAGTCCTCGATATGGATGGCCACCGGGTCGATAAGGTGCTCGTCGTTCCGGTGACCGGAGAGGAGGAAAAAGAGTAATTTCTACACGATCGCAACGAGGCTGACGGTGAACGTGAGGTTTTCGCCCACAAGGCGATGGTTCGCGTCGATGGTGACGGCGCCGGGCGATACATTGGTGACTGTCCCGGGCACCATCTGCCCGTTCGGCAGGGTTATCCCGACCGGTTCTCCGACGGTCAGGTTCTCGGCGCCGGCGGTGCCGGCCGGGTCGAGGACAAAGACAAGATCCTCGCGGTATTGCCCGTACGCCTGGTCGACCGGAACATGGAACGTCTTCTCCTCTCCTACCCGCATCCCGACGACGCCTGCGTCAAATCCCGGGACTACCCTGCCGCTGCCGACGGTGAACCCGAGCGGTTCGCCCCCGATGGAACTGTCAAAAACCGTCCCGTTCTCGAAAGTGCCGGTATAGTGGACCAGCACCTGATCCCCGGACTTCACCTGCGCCTGCCCGCCCTCGCTCGCAGTGCAGCCTGCACCAAAGGCGAGGACGCACGCGATCAGCAGCAGGATGCCATATGCATGCCTCTCCTTCACAGTTCACCCTCGCTCTCGAGCGCTTTTCCAAAGCACTCCACCGCATCGGCAAACCTGCCCTGCCGGTCAAGCGCTCTTCCCTTCAGGTACCATGCCCGGGCATGGCGGGGGTTGGCCGCGAGGACCTTATCGAAGCAGGCGGCCGCCTGATCGGATTTGCCCAGGTGCCCGAGGGCGATCCCCTTGCAGAGCCAGGCATGGGAGTCCCCGTCACCCAGCTTGATCGCCGTATCAAACGCCTCGACGGCTTCTGCATGCTTTCCTAACGCATCCATGAGCACCCCGGTAGCGTTCCAGATGGCTGCGTTCTTCGGGTCGACCGAGAGCGCCTTCTCGTAACTCATCAGGGCGTCGTCGTACCTGCCCGCCTTCTCGAGCACCGTCCCCCGCATGAAGAGGGCGGCGGGGTTCTCGTCCTGGAGGACGATGATCTTGTCGATCGATTTGACCGCCTCCCCGTAACGCCCGAGATGGATGAGGGCCGATGAGCGGGCATGGAGAGTCTCGATGCTGGTCGGTTCCCGGTCCAGCACCTGCGTGTAAGCGGCGAGGGCATCCTCGTATCTGGCGGCCTTCTCATGGGCCTCGCCGAGTCTTCGGAGCGTGAGAACATCCGCCGGATCGGCCAAAATCACCTTCTCGAAGCATTCCACCGCATCGGCGTAGCGCCCGAGCCACATGAAGATCTCCCCGCGCCGCTGCCAGGCAGCCCGGTTCTCCGGGTTGGCCTCGATGATGCCGTTGGAACACTCCAGCGCCTCTTCATAGCGTCCCATATGCAGAAGGGCGCTTTCGAGGGTGTACCATGCTTCGGCGTCACGCTCATCGCCCGCAAGCACCAGCGCGTACTGTTTGATAGCGTCGCCGAACTTCCCGTCCCGTTCGAGCGCCATCCCGAAAGCCATCCTTGCATCCCGGTCTTTAGGAGAGTTCGCCAGGTAGCGCCCGTATGCTTCGCCGGCCTCTTCGTGCCTGCCGACGGCTTCCAGCATATCCGCCCGGATTTTGGCAATCGCGGCGTTCGAGGCGTCGGCGGCGAGCACCCGGTCGCAGCACTCGATTGCCTTCTGGTGCCTGCCGAGCCGTGCGAGCGCAACAGCGAGTGCAAAGCAAGCGCCGGTATCTTCCGGCCGGCCGTCGGTCACTTTTGCGTAACATTCCGCTGCATCCGCGTACTGTCCCATCCTCTCCAGGGCCCGGCCCAGGTTAAACCATGCAAAGAGGTCGCCCGGATCGGTCTCGACGACCTGCTTAAAGCGCCCGGCGGCCTCCTCATACCGTCCGAGCGTGGCAAGAGCGATCCCGAGGTTCACCAGGTAGCCCCCGGCATCCGGATCGGCTGCAAGGAGCGTTTCGTAGCAGTCGGCCGCCGCAGCATAGCGCCCGAGCCCTTCGAGGAGCCAGGCCTTCCGGATAAGCGTCCCGCTGTCCCCCGGACCTGCTTCCGTCACCCGGTTGATGGATACGAGCGCCTCCTCGTATCGCCCGAGGCGTTCAAGTGCCATGCTCCTGCCGAGGAGGGCGACACGGTCGGCCGGGTCTCCGGAAAGCACCCCATCAAAGCAGGCAAGCGCTCTGGCGTACTCACCGAGGTGCATGAACGCCTCTCCCCTGCTCCTCTCCGCTTCCCTATCCCCGGGACTGATCTTGAGGAGGGCATCGAACGCCTCTGCTGCCTCTGCATACCGCGAGAGGTGCAGCAGGGCATCTCCCTTCCTGTGCAGGAGATAGAGGTCGTCTCCGGAGGTTTCCTGTATCCGGTCGAGGCACGCCAGTGCATCGCCGTACCTGCCGAGGTTCATGAGAGCATCTGCCTTCATCGAGCGGGCGACGGCGTTCTGCGGCTCTCTCTCAAGGACCGCGTCCAGACAGAGGTTGGCCTCGTCGTACCTGCCGAGATGGAGGAGCGCGATACCGCTCTGCTGCAGGATGGAGACGTTCCCGGGGTCGACCTCGAGAACATGCTCGAAGTCCTCCTGGGCCTCGGCATACCGCCCGAGGTGGAGCAGCGCAATCCCCCGGAAGTTATAGACGATCTCGTTTAGAACATCGAACTTCAACGGCTTCTGCTTCCGGGGAGTCCCCGGCTCGTCCCTCTCGAAGAGAGCAAGGTCGGAGCTGCTCCCTATCCACTTCATCCCGGTCATCGCCCGGTTTTCGAGCACGCGGTCGAACGACCGGATCGCCTCGGCGTACTGGCCGAGGTGGAAGAGCGCCATGCCGCGGGCATACCATACCTGGACCTGACCCTGGTCGTGTTTCAGGATATGGTCGAAACTCTTGACCGCCCGCTCGTAACGGCCGAGCGTATCGTAGACCATCCCCATTGAATAGCGCACCGGGATGTGATCGGGGTCAGAGAGGGCGACCTTATCGAAGGACTCCAGCGCCTCCGCGTATTTTCCCGCCCGGAGGAGCAGCGAGCCGCGGTGATACCAGATGGGGATGTTCGCCGGCTCGATGGTGGTGATCCCGGCGTAGCAGCCGGCGGCATCCTGGAACCGGCCGAGGTGCTCAAACGCCCGGGCTCTGCCGTAGAGTGCGTCGAGGTTGTGGGGTTCCAGATCGAGCACCCGGCCAAATGTCTCGACGGCTTCGGGGTAATCTCCCCGGTACAGGAGAGCGGCCCCTTTTCGCGCGAGCGCATCGGTGCTGCCGGGGTTCGCCCTGTGGATCCTCTCAAAGCAGACCGCCGCTCCCCGGTAGTCACCGGTCCGCTCGAGCATCCTCCCGTGTTTCTCCCGGAGGACAACATCTTCCGGGTCTCCGGCGAGCGCTCGCTCGTAGGCTGCCGCCGCGTCGGCATACCGGCCGAGCCTCTCGAGCATCTCTGCCTGCCAGTACGAGGCGTCCGTATCTGCGGGTTTTCCTTCGACGATCTTCTCGAAGCATCCGGCAGCCTCTTCGTAGTCGCCGGTCCGGGAGAGGACGTGCCCCAGAGCCCGCAGTGTCCCGGCATCGCCGGGAGACGACTCGATAGCCTTCCTCAGCCACCCCGCGGCTTCGTCGTTCTTGCCGAGACAGGCGAGCGCCCGGCCCATGAAGAACCGGACCTGACCGTTTTCAGGTTCGATCTTGAGCGCCTTCTCGAAACTTTTCACCGCCTCGCCGTAGTTCCCGGCCTCAAATTGAGCGATCCCCTGCTTTATTGAGGGGTTTGCGTTCTTCCCCTGACCCAGAATATTACCGAAGAAATCCATTCGACACCATCTGCCGCTGCTCGTTTACTCTCCAATTATTCAACGCTGCACTCTCTATGAGAGGTTGCCCATGGAGGAGGCAACCGTTGTTTTGTAAGATTGATGCGCTGGTCACTATTTGAAAAGACCGGTATGTGTAGATCACCGGGTTTAGACTATAATGGGTGTTATGGATTCATAAAAGAGTGCCGCTGCAAAAACCCTGTACCGTGCCGGAGTATCGGATCCCCCTGCAACCTGTAGAGGGAACTGCCCGCTACGATGAAATCCCGGGGAGAGAGGCTGGTTGGACCGCTCCTCTCCTTCAGACGTCCAGGATAGGTTCGAACTGCGACTTGCCGACCGGCCCATGGAACCTCGTGATCTGCGGGTCCATCCCGCAGACCGGGCAGACATAATCCTCCGGCAGGTCTTCGAATGCGGTGCCCTTCGGATAACCGCGGAGCGGTTCGCCACGCTTTTTGTCGTACACGTAACTGCAGATCTTGCAGACGTACTTCGTCGGCTCCCAGAGTTCGAACCCCCACTTCCCGATCTGCCCCTTGCCGGTCGCACCGCAGACCGGGCAGACGTAGTCCTCCGACAGGTCTTCAAACGGGGTACCTGCCGGGACACCGCGGTGGGGCTCGCCCCGCAACGGGGAGTAGATGTAGTTGCAGTACTTGCACCGGTATCGCTTCACTTTCTCCATGCGGATCACACTCACCTGATGGCAATCATCCTGCACGAGGGCGGTTTCACCTGATAAGGTTTCGCATGATCCGGCTCTGCAGGAAGAGGGCTCTCTCCCGGACAGCAGGATCGGCTACTGCCGCCTGCCGCCTGTAACCGCGCGGGAGAGGAGCGAGAGTATGAGCATGAGGATGATTGCCATGCCCCAGACGACCAGGACCGTTATGAAGCCGAGCCACCCGGCCCCGCGCGCGGGCGCCTGTGCTCTCCAGGTGAACCCCGGCGTCCACGTTGTCTGCCCGCCGGGACGGTACCGGGACCGGTCATGCGGCGCAAAACCGGCACCGTTCCGGAGCGCGAGGTCATAGCGCGCCCGGGTGTCGGGGTCGATCAGCGTCTCGTATGCCTGCTGGATGGCGATGAACCGCTCGCCTGCATCCGGGTCTGCGTTGACGTCTGGGTGGTACTGTTTGGCAAGCCTCCGGTAGGCCGCCCGGATCTCGTCGGGGGTCGCGTCAGGGGCGATGCCCAGGATATCGTAGCAGGTCTCCACAGTGGGCATCACGCGGTCATATCGTATGATACCTCGCCCGTGTCCCCGTTCACCGTCACGCAGGTGCCGGGGGCGAGGCGGGAGAACTCCGGCGGGAGGCGGTCGACCATGGGGATCCCCGCGATGATCGCCCCGACCGCGATGATTGGTTCGGCCTCCGTGTTGATGATCGCCGCAGGGGCCAGGCTGTTCTGCTTTAACGCGTAGATGACATAGGACCCGACTGTCGACCCTTTCCCGTACGGGAAGGCCAGCACGCGTCCGGCGATAGATTGCCCCTCAAGTGGGTGTCCGCGCT
Organism: Methanomicrobiales archaeon HGW-Methanomicrobiales-2; assembly: GCA_002839645.1. GTDB lineage: Archaea > Halobacteriota > Methanomicrobia > Methanomicrobiales > Methanoculleaceae > Methanoculleus. The sequence goes on from PGYL01000013.1 coordinate 46,997, forward strand.
CGACGACGATACCGGTCTCCGGGTCGACACCGGAGAGGAACGATAGGGGTTCGGACGAAACGAGGAGCTCTCCGTTTGCGATACCCCTGGATATGCTTCTGCCTTGTAGGATCACTGCCACCACACTATAATGTGGTTGGAGATCCAACTATATGAGTGACATGGACGAAACCATTGGCAGCACTCCTGGCAGCGAGCACGACATGCTCACCCTCCAGATTCAGGATCTGAAGGCGCAGATCCTGGATTACAAACTTAAAAACGAGTTGCTGGAAAAGGAGCTCCTGCAACTCCGGAAAGAAAACAGTCAGCTCAAAAGGGTGCCGCTGTTTGTTGCCGCTGTGGTCGATGTACTTGAGAACGGCGAAGTGTATCTCCGGCAGCAGGGCAACAACCAGGAATACGTCACCGCGGTCAACGAGAAACTCCACCGCACCCTCAAGCCCGGGATGAAGGTGGCGGTGAACAATACGCTCTCTATCGTCAAGACGATCGGCAACATCTTCGATTCGAGAGTCAGGGTCATGGAACTCGACGAACAGCCGAACGTGACGTTCGAGCAGGTCGGCGGTCTGAAAGAAGAGATCGAGGAGGTCCGGGAAGCCGTCGAGTATCCGCTCACGAAACCCGAGATCTACGAGCGCATAGGGGTGGAGCCCCCGAAAGGCATCCTTCTCTACGGCCCGCCCGGCACGGGAAAGACCCTGATCGCAAAGGCGGTTGCCCGCCAGTCGAAGGCCCGGTTCATCAGGATGTCCGGGAGCGAACTCGTCCACAAGTACATCGGGGAGGGGGCGCAGCTCGTGCGGGAACTCTTCATCCTCGCCCGGGAGCGCGCTCCGGCGATTGTCTTCATCGACGAGATCGATGCGATCGGGAGCATGCGCACCAACGACGGGACCTCCGGCAGCGCCGAGGTCCAGCGGACGCTGATGCAGCTCCTGGCGGAGATGGACGGCTTCGGGAACCGCGGCAACGTCCGGATCATGGCGGCGACGAACCGGATCGATATGCTGGACCCGGCCCTTCTGCGCCCCGGCCGGTTCGACCGGATCATCGCGGTCCCGCTCCCCGACGCCGGAGCACGCCTCGAGATCATGAAGATCCACACCGCGAAGATGAGTCTTGCCGCGAACGTGGACCTCCCCGGGATTGCAGAGCTCGCCGGGAACACTACCGGTGCGGAACTGCAGGCGGTCTGCCGCGAGGCCGGCATGATGGCGATCCGGCGGGACGCCGATACCGTCGGCCAGGAAGACTTCCTCGCAGCGATCAAGAAGGTGAAGCGCGAGGCGGCGCCCCCCGATAGCCGCATGTATCCCTGAGGGGGATTCCCCCATCCCCCCGCCAATCTTTTGTCCGCAACCTGCCACCAGGGTATGAAAGAAGGCATTCCGAAACCCCGTTGCCGAGG
>PGYL01000014.1:0-47155 GCA_002839645.1 Methanomicrobiales archaeon HGW-Methanomicrobiales-2
GACATGCCCGAGGAAAAAGGTGATCCCAGGGACAAACAGGGGCCGCACCAACCTCATCGGGGTAGAGATGAAGACCAGAAAAAGGGTTTCAACAGAGCCCATAAATCAGTAATGGACGATTTAGAAGAAGAAACTACCGTCCCACAATGGAACGGTAGCGTGTATAACAGGTACACATACTGCTCTATAATATAAGAGATTTTCGATACTCAACAAATCCAGAATGCGAGGGATGGGATTCGAACCCATGGACCCCTTCGGGAGTGGATCTTAAGTCCACCGCCTTTGGCCGGGCTTGGCTACCCTCGCTCCAAAAGATCCAATACCTATTGTCAACCGCAGGTATTAAGTCCGACGCCCGGCCGGGTCTTCAGCGAAAACCGGATCCGGCAACCCCCCTCCACCGCAACCCCGGACCCCAAAGGTATTTGAGGCCGGCCCCGAAGGCTGGAAGCATGAAGCGAGACCGTAACCCGGACAGGCCAAAAGTGCCCTACTGGCACGTCTGGACCGATGAAGACGGCGTGAGCCGCCAGGACCGCTGCCGGCTCGCCAACTTCGCGTTCGAGGGTATATCGGAGGGTGCGGCGCCGTCGTGGATCGACAGGCTCGCCGACCCGGCAGCCCGCGTCGTCATCCTGGTCCTGCCCGCAGGCTGGGTCGGCGAGTGGCACGAGAACCCTGAGCCGCAGTGGATCGTGCCGCTCTCGGGTCGCTGGTTCGTGGAGACGATGGACGGCACCCGCGTGGAGATGGGGCCGGGGGAGCTCTCGTTTGGCAACGACCAGAACACCCGGCCCGACGAGCGGGGGCAGAGGGGCCACCGCTCGGGGACCGTGGGCAATGAGCCCGCGGTGCTGATGCTCGTCCACGTGGAGCGGCGCTCAAGCCCCGGCCGGGCCTGCCTGCCCGGGTAAGACGGTTATTGTAATCGGTAAGAATAATGTTACCGGCGGCCGGGCCTGCCTGCCCGGGTAAGACTCTGGTCTAGGCCGCCAGCCGCCGCACCACCCGGGCCAGCCGGTGCATCCCCTCCGCGATCTCCTCCTCGCCGGCCGCAGAGAAGTTCAGGCGGATCGTGTCCTCCCCGCCGCCGTTGACGTAGAACGGCATGCCGGGGAGGACCGCGACGCCCTCCCGCACACCCTCGGAAAAGACGTCCATCGACGAGACCCCCTCCGGCAGGGCCGCCGTCAGGAACATCCCGCCCTCGGGGGTGGTGTGGGTCGTGCCCGGCGGCATCAGGTCGTCGAGGAGGTCGCAGATCAGCCGGCAGTGCCTCTCGTAGACCGCAGAGACCCGGGCAACGTGGGCGTCGAGATCGTGGGTCGAAAGGTAGCGGTGCAGGATCACCTGACAGAGGAAGTTCGAGTGGAGATCGGCCGCCTGCTTTGCGACGTTGAACTCCCGGAGGACCGGGGCGGGTGCGTAGATCCAGCCGATCCGCATCCCCGGGGCGACGATCTTCGAAAACGACCCCGAGATGACCGTCTGGTCCGGCAGGTACCGCTTCACCGGCAGCCTGGGCTTCCCGTCGAAGAAAAGTTCTCCAAAAGCGTCGTCCTCGTAAAAGACCGTCTCTGTCCCCTCGAGGATCTCCGCGACGCCCCGCCGCTTTCCTTCCGAATACGTCCTCCCCGAAGGGTTCTGCGAGTTCGGGATGCCGTAGAAGAATTTCGGCGCGTGGTCGGAGACGAGCGACGCAAACGCCGAGAGGTCCGGCCCGTCCTCCTCGAGCGGCACCCCGTGGAAGACGGGTTCGTAGAGGGAGAAGGCCTCGATCGCGCCGAGGTAGCCGGGCCGCTCCATCCCGACGGCGTCCCCTGGATCGAGGAAGATCTTCGCGACGAGGTCCAGGCACTGCTGCGAGCCGTTCACGATCTGGATCTCCTCAGCAGTCGCCGGGAGGCCGAGGCGTCTCCGGTAACGGTCGGCGATGAACTCCCGGAGCGGCAGGTAGCCGTCCGTCGTCGTGTACTGCAGCGCTTCGCGTCCCCCTTCCGCGAAGACCTCGCGGGCCGCGTCCCGGATCCCCGTAACATCGATGTAGGCCGAGCCCGGCAGACCGCCGGCAAACGAGATCACCCCGGGGACCGCCGAGACCCGGAAGAGCTCCTTGAGGAACGACTCCGGGACCCGCCCCATCCGACCAGAGAACCGGTACTTCATGATGAGTATTGGGGATACCGAAAGAAAAGATGCCGGGTGTCTCCCTACTGGAGCGCGATGTAGGCAAAGACCGAGAGCAGGAACGCGAGCACGAGAATCATGAAACTGATCGGGGCGATGAACGCGAGCATCGCGTTGACGGTGCTTGCGAGCTGCGAGACCCGCTGCGACCCAAAAACGACGATCCCCTCGCACGAGGCCGTTGCCGCTCCTACCCGGGCCCCCGAGAGGTCGGCGACCGCTTCCCGGACCGCCTGCTCGACATACGGGATGATCTCCCCGACCGGCACCACGTAGCCGACCGGGTTCTTCCCGCTGATAGTGTTCACCGTGTGCGTATCGGTGGTCATGATCTCGGCCTCGTCGACGTAGTCGAGCACCACCTCGCGCAGGCGCTCCCGGACACCCTGGGCCATGTTGTTGCCGTCGACCAGGACGTAGGCCGCCTTCTTCCCGCCGACCTCCGTCGCCAGCACCTGCACCCCGAGCGACCCGAACCCCTGCTCGCGGGTGAACGGGACCCGGACGTGCGAGACCCCGACCGCGAGCGGCTCCACGGGGAGATCCCGCGCGACCCGGACCCCCTCTCTCGCGGCGGCGATGTACTCCGTCGCGATCCGCGTCGCCGGGAGGACCGGGGAGCCCACGCTGGTCATGCAGTTGTGGGCGTCCACGAAGGCGACCTCCGAGAAGGCACACCTCCCTTCGGCCATGATCGCCATCCCGATCGAGTAGTCGAGGTCCTCCGTCCGCTCCGGGGACCGGGTGCTCACCATCAGGAGGGCGTCCCCGAACCGCTGGCAGAGGATCGCGACCGAGCCGGAGACGACCCGGACCGGGCGGCTCGCCGTGCCGGAGAAGGTCAGCCCCTTCCGGGACGCCTCGACCGCGCGGCCGATCTTTGTAATCTCGCTCTCCGAGACCAGGTTGAAGTCGTGGGTGGCGCACCCGTGGGCGACCAGCGTCTCTTCGGGGAACGTGTCGTGGAGGATCCAGGGAAGATTCCCGCCGCCGACGTCGCCCATCGGTCCGGGGTGGACGTTCGGGACCGTGAAGAGGACGTCCTCCCCCGAATCGCGGGAGAAGAAGAGCGAGACCTGCGGGACGTAGACCTCCTCCCCGATCTCGCGGAAGAAGTCCTCCATCTTCTTTGAACCGTCGGTCAGGTGGGCGATGAAGGTGTTGAGGAAGTTGAGCCCGCTGATCTGGAACGCCCGTTTCAGCGGGCGCTCGATTAACCAGATCAGGGAGATGAAACCCAGCCCGAAGACCCCCTGGAGGAGGAGGGCGTAGGGGACGAACCCGGGCGTGAAGAACCAGGCACCGACGGCTATCCCGACCGCGCTCTGGACAAACGCAGGCAGGACCATCCGGGAGATCCGGTAGTCGGCGATGGCTACGAGGACCAGCAGCCGGAGGCCGAAAATCAGGCCGAGAGCGCCCGCATAGAGCGTCGGAAAGAGTTCCCGCCCGAAGACAAGGACCGGCGCGAGGCTCAGGATCACCGTAATGACAGTGCAGGCCAGGGCGAGAAGAGCCGACCGGTTATGGGTGATCTGCTTGCCGGAGACCCTCACCAGCGGCACGGTCAGCAGGAAGGCGACCAGCGCCGGGATCGTGAACCCGAGGGTGCCGACGAGAAAGAGCTCGTTGCCGGCCCGGTATGTAGCGGCGTCGATGGCGAGCCCGAGCACGATGAGGATCGCAAGCGACCGCGGCCAGGACGGTGCGGCGAAGATGTACCGGGTCAATCCCTCGACACGGACGTCGGGGCCGGACTCCATCAGGCGCCCCCGGATGCCGTTATCGGGCCGGGGGCAGAAACCGGCACCTTCCTGCCGGCGATCAGCGCTGTATTCCCCATAATTCAGACAATTATTTCTCCGGGCTCCCCAAAGACCTTCCGATACCGCACAAGCATCCGGTCCCAGTCAGGAAGGTTCGTCTGGGTGCCTGTCCTCTCCACGACGAAGGACGAGACCACGGCTCCCGCGCGACAGCAGTCGACCGGGGCGTAGCCTCTCCGGAGCGCGGTGAGGAACCCCGCCCGGTAGCCGTCGCCGGCGCCGGTAGGGTCGACGGCCGCGACAGTGACGGCCGGGACATGGTGCTCCTCGCCGTCCATGCAGAGGATGCTCCCTTCGGCTCCCCGGGTCGTGACCGTCATCGGGACCGACGCCACGAGCGCCTCCCGTCCGGTCCCGAGCATATCGCACATCCGGTCCATCTCATGGTTGTTCGAGAAGAGGATGTCGATGTTGGCGAGGATGATCTCAAGCTGCTCCGGGGTATAGCGGAGGAGGTCCTGCCCCGGGTCGAAGGAGGCGAATTTGCTCTTCTCGGCCACCCGGACATTGAAGTCGGGGTCGGCGGTCGCCATGTGGACGAAGTCGAGTGCGGGAGCCTCCGCCCGGGAGAACGCGGCGGACGCGCCCCACTCGAAGAAGGTCTCCTGGTCGCCGGCCTCGTCGGTAAAGACGTAGGCGGTCGCGGTCCGGGCATCTTTCACGACGGAGAAGTCCTGCACGATCTCAAGACCGTGCATCCAGAGATCGTAGTCGCTGCCCGGGAAATCGCCGCCGACCGATGAGATCAGCCGGCACCGTTCCCCGAGCACCGCAATCCCGGCCGCGATGTTCGCCGCCCCGCCACCGAAGTAGACCTTGTGATCGGTGATGTACGTCGAGTTGTGCCGCCCGGGGAGCTGCGGAACCCGGAAAAGGTGGTCGATGGCGGTATGCCCGACGACGGCGATCATATCTCCTGCACGTCCTGGACCTTCAGCGCGACGTCGCGCAACGCCTTCCCGACGACCGACTTCGCTATCCGGGTCGCATGTTCGGCGGACTCCGCACGGAAGACCTTCATCTGGAGCACGAGCCCGACGAGAGCGGTACCGGCGACCACGAGGGCCGTGTTCAATTCACCCTCACAGTAGGGGCAGGCGATCATGCCGGCCTCGATCTCCACGAACTTCGCCGAGGGGTTGAGCCGTTTCCCAGCCTCGCTGATCGCAATGCTCACCGCGTCGTCCATAGACTTGACGTCTTTAATTATCCACGCCGATTCAAGCGTAACCATATAATCCGGCATAATTTCTCCAGAATTGATAGCCTACCAGGTCTCACGATGCACGTGCTCTTCCACCGGCATCCGCTTCATGGGTTCGAGCGGCGGTGTCCCCCTGCCGACCGCGAGGAGCGCGACGGGGCGGAGATGCTGCGGAAGGCCAAGGACCTCGCGGACCTCATCTTCATCAAACGCCCCGGTCCAGCACGAGTGGAGGGACCGGGCATGTGCGGCGAGCATCATATATGTGCAGGCGATGGTGGCGTCCTCCAGCGCATAGAGGATCCCCCGCTCCTTGTACTGCGACATGGACCTGACGTAGTTCGCACAGACCACAAAGATCGCCGGCGCCTCCCGGATATGCACCTGATCAAGGGCCGCGAGCGCAAGTTCCACTCTCACGTCCTCATCGGTGACGACGACGACGTCCCAGGCCTCACGGTTGCCGGCGCTCGGCGCAGTACTTGCGCAGGAGAGGATATAGTCGATATCCTCGGGTTCGAGCGGCGCCCCGGAGTATTCCCGGACCGACGACCGTGCTTTCACGAACCGAAGAAACTCAGAGGAGTTCATGCTCTTTGAGCGTATCCCATGCTGTCTGGGCTGAGGTCGTGACGGCGCTGACGGCTCTGCTCATCCGCTCCGACGCGGCGCCCAGTTCCATACTCTCGGTCAGGCTGATCGCCTCGTTGAGGTGATCGATGGCCTTCTTGAACTCTACGAGTTCCGTATCGCCATAGGCAAACTCGAGCTCCGAGCGGATCGACTCGAGCACCATCGCAAGCATCCGCTTTCCGCCGGGCTTCTCCTGGAGCGGGAACTGGATCAGAGCTGTCGTTAGCTGTGACCCGACAATCAGTTCGGATTTCGCCCGTTCGGCAAACTGATAGGTTCTGATGGCGGTTTTAAGATCCATACCACATACTGGAACTCGCTAGTATAAAAAGTATTGAAGAAGAAGAGGGAGACGGCTTATCTCGATTTCTGCTTGCTTCCGAGAGCCGACACCCTGGCGCGCCGCACGCTCCGGCGTACCCGCACATCCATGGTGGGGGTGCCGCCGCCGCCTCTGCCGCCACGACCGCCGCGACCGCCACGTGCACCGCCGCGACCGCCGCGCCGGGGGTCCTGTCCTTCTTTCTTCGCCCGCTTGAGGATATCCGCCGCAGGCTTGAACCGCTGGTTCGGGCCGGGTTTCTTCACTTCGCCTTCACTTGCAGGGACGAGTCTTATCTGCCCCTTGACGCCCTTAACCTGGGCCCACTGAACTGTTCCTGTCTTTCCCATGATAGAACTCCTTTATAATTATGAGCGGACCCGGTGATAAAAGTAACCCGGAGGCCCGTTGTGGATGGACCACGACGGGGCCGGTTCGGGGCCACCGGGGGCGGTTGTGCCGGAGATCAGGCAAGCAACCGCTTGAGCTCGCGCCGGAGGGTCTCGCTGACGACCTTGCCGTCCACGCTCCCCCGGATCTCCTGCATGACGATCCCCATCAGGGGACCGAGCGCGCCCATGCCCTTCTCCCGGGCGAACGCCTCCCGCTCGGCCACGATACGGCGCACGATCGCCTCCACGTCCGCCTCCGAGACGGCGGGGGCCATCTTCTCGATGGCTGCATCCACCCGGTCCAGAGGTGCCCCGTCACCGCCGGCCGTCCGTGCGAGTTCGGTGATCAGGTCCGGGATCGCCTCCTTTGCGGCCCGGCCGGCCTCTACCGCGGAGAGGAGGGCGAGGAGCTCGTCCTCGCTCACCCGGCCGACGGCCACGCCGTCGCGGGCGAGCTCCCGGCAGGTGGCAAGGAGCGTCCGGGCCGCGGTGGTGGGGCGGACGCCGGCGGCGACGGCTTTCTCGAACATCGGCAGCCGCTCGGAAAAAGCCACCTGCCGTGCCAGCGTCTCGTCAAGGCCGAACTCGCGGACGAACCGCTCCGCCCGGTCGGTGAGGAGTTCGGGCACCACGATCCTCTCCCAGCGGGCGGCGTCGATCTCGACCTCAAAGACGTCGGTCTCGGGATACATCCGGGCGGCTCCCGGGAGCGGGCGCATGTAGGCCGTGCTCCCTTCCTCGAGCATCTTCCGGGTCTCCTCGGGCACGCCGGAGAGCGCCATCTCCGCGCGGATCATCACCTGCTCGGCCGCACAGCCGGCGCGCTGCCGGGTTGCCGCCACGATGACGACTGCGTCGTTCTCCCCGGCGCCGACGAACTCTCGCAGGCAGGCCACCTCATCTGCGGTGACGCCGTAGGCGGGGAGTTCGTCGGTGTGGAAGATCCCGCCGACGCCGCACTTCTTCGCGTAGTCCGACATCTCGCTCCCGAGACGCCGCCCCGGCTGGATCTCCCGGCCGACGAGGCCTGCAAACCCGTAAAGCCGGACGGCCAGGATGGATTTTGCCTTCTTCAGTATGGCGGACGCCGTCCCGGAGAAGAGGGCGGTGACGTCGACGACGGTGTGGTCCACCCGGGCGCCGCGCTCCCGGAGGGCATCGCGGATGGCGAGGAGGCCAACCTGCCGCTCGACCTCGCGCCTGACCACCTCGGCGATGAGGTCGAGTTCCTGGACGCCCTTGATCTCCACCCGGGCGCCGTCGGCGATGGAGACGTTGACGTCCTGCCGGATCGTCCCGAGCCCCCGCTTCACCCTGCCGGTGGAGCGAAGCACCATGCCGATGTGCCCGGCGACCTGCTGGACGGCCTCGGGGGTGTGCATGCAGGGGGCGGTGGTGATCTCAATGAGCGGGATCCCCAGGCGGTCGAGGGAGAAGATCTCGTCCTCCACCCGCTGCGCCGCCTCCTCCTCGAGGCAGATCGTCTCGATAAGGCAGCCGTCGGGGAGGGAGCCGGAGAGGGCGACGAGCGCCGTCCGCTGAAACCCGCTGGTGTTCGAGCCGTCGATGACGAGTTTCCTCATCGTGTGAACCTGCTCGACGGGGGTCATGCCGAGCATCTTCGCTATCGTGAGGCAGACCTCGAGCGCTTCGGGGTTCATCGGAGTCGGGGGCTCCTCGTCGTGCTCCACCAGGCAGACCGTATCGTAGGTGTAGTAGCAGAACTTCCGGACGAGCCGCATCTCCTCCCGTGCCGCCCGGTCGATCTCTCCAAGTTCGCTCTCCGTCGCCCGGAGGTAACGGTGAAATTCCCCGCTCCGCTCGGCGGTATCCCGAAGAAGGGTCGGGCACCGGCAGAAGAGTTTCTCGGCGGTGTCGAGCTGCTGGTGAATCTCGATCCCGGCTTTGAGGCCGAGTTCCTGGTAGTTCATCATACCGACCTCCGCCGGATCTCGCCCGCAAGGTCGGTCTGCATCAGCACGCCCGCCTTCTCAGGGTCCGGCTCGTTGCCGAGCACCCACATCAATTTCACGAGCGCCGCCTCGGGGAGCATATCCTCGCCCTCGATGACGCCGGCCGAGAGGAGATCCCTTCCGGTGTTGTAGACCCGGTCGCAGACCCGGCCGTGCAGGCACTGCGACGTCATGACGATGGTCGTCCCGTCCGCGACCATCTCCCGGATCCTCGGGATCCACTCCGTCGCCACGTGGCCGAGCCCCGTCCCCGATATGACCAGGCCCGCGTAGCCCTCGAAGGCGTCGAGGACGCAGGAAGGCATCCCGGGATAGAAGTGGAGGAGAGCGCAGCGTTCCTCGAGCGCATCGTGGATCTCCGGCTCCCCCGTTCCCCGCCGGACCGCCTCGTCCGAGAGGGTGACGGAGAGCGCGGGGTAGTCGACGTAGCCGAGCGGCGCCATGCCCATGCTCTGGAAGGCATCACGCCGGGAGGTGTGCATCTTCCGGACCCTCGTCGCCCGGTGGATGGCGCACCGGTCATCGTTGGTCGTCGCGTGCATCAACACCGCCACTTCGCCGAGGTCGCCGGTAGCGACGGCGGCGCTGCAGAGGGCGTTCATGGCGTTGTCGGAGCTCGGGCGGTCGGCGGACCGCTGCGACCCGACAAAGACGACCGGCACCGGCGTCTTGAGCATGAACCCGAGCGCCGCCGCCGAGTAGGCCATCGTGTCGGTGCCGTGGGTGATGATCACCCCGGATACGCCGGCCCGGATCTCGTCGTAGACCGCCCGGGCAAGTTCCTGCCAGAGTGCCGGGTGCATGTTCTCGGAGAGGATGCTTGCGACCTGGCGGTCGCGGTAGCGGGCGATCTCCCCGAGTTCCGGGATCGCCCGCAGGATGTCGTTCGCCGAGAACTGGCTCATCACCGCCCCGGTCCGGTAGTCCACCCTGCTTGCGATCGTCCCGCCGGTGGATATGATGGCGAGGTCCGGGAGGTCGGGGTTCTGGACGACGACCCCGGCGCCTGCCGGCGGCTGCGGGGCCGGACGCCCGACCAGCTCGATCTTTTCGGGTGACGTCCCGATATTGTAGCCGCTGTCCAGTTTGACGACGGCCATCCCGTCGCGTTTTGTGATGTAGGTGCCGGTGAGCGCGGTCCCGCCGTTCGCGTACCGCACCCGGTCTCCGGTCTGAAGTATCTCCGTTATGCTACCAGCCTCCGTGATTCAAGGATAAGATGTTCTAGCGCGCTCGATAGCGCCGCCCGGGTCTCCTCCGCCCATGCAACGTCCCGGGAGAGGAGTTCCTTCTGATCTGCGATCTGAACCGCAACCGCCGCGGGCGCCGGGCCGCCGATGATGCTCCGCACGGCAACAGCGTGGCGCGGGTCGAGGACGGAGTCGATCCGCTCCTGGGTTATCCCGAGAGCCACGACCGAGAGGCCGGCAGCTTCCTGTGCGGCGCCCTCGAGCGTGGCGAGGTCGAGCGAACCGTGCCGTACCGCCCGTCCGACGATCCGGTGGGCGGTGCGGAAGGGAAGTCCGTAATCCCGGACGAGGACGTCGGCGAGCTCCGTAGCAGTAGAAAAGCCCCTGCCCGCCTCGGCAGCCATCCGTTCGGTGTTGAAGGTCGCAGACCCGATCATGCCGGCAAGAAGCGGGATGCTCTGCCGGGCTGCCTCCACGCCCCGCCAGAGGTGCGGGGTCAGCTCCTGGAGGTCGCGGTTGTAACTCATGGGGAGACCCTTCACGATCGTGACGGCCGCGGCGAGTTCCCCGGCGGCCGACCCGGCCTTCGCCCGCATGATCTCAGCGACGTCCGGGTTCTTCTTCTGGGGCATGATCGAGGAGGAGGAGCAGTAGGCGTCGTCTAACTGGACAAACCCGAAGAACGCGGTGCTCCAGAGGACCAGCTCCTCGCAGAGCCGACTTACGGTCGTCATACAGACAGCGATGTCGGAGAGCACCTCGATGGCGAAATCCCGTGCGGCGACCGCGTCCATGCTGTTTGCCGCCGGGCGGGCGAACCCGAGGAGGCCGGCGGTGTAGGTGCGGTCGAGCGGAAAGCCCGTCGAGGCGAACGCCGCCGAACCGAGCGGCGATACGTCCACCCGGGCATACGCCTCCCGCAGCCGTGCCGCATCGCGGGAGAAGGCCTGCTCGTAGGCGAGGAGGTAGTGGGCCAGCGTCGTGGGCTGGGCGTGCTGGAGGTGGGTGAAGCCCGGCATCACCGTCTCCGTATGTCGGGCGGCAGTGTCGATGAGGGTCGCCCTGAGGTCGGTGAGCGACCGCACGAGGGCGATGATCTCCTCTCTCAACCGTATCCTGATGCAGGTGGCAACCTCGTCGTTCCGCGACCGGCCCATGTGGAGGCGGCCGCCGAAGTCCTCGCCGACCCGGTCGATGAGGTAGGCCTCCTTGCCGGCGTGGACGTCCTCGAAGTGCTCGTCGAACGCCTCCTCCGGGAGGCCGTGGTCGTGAAGGTCGAGGAGCGCCGTCATCAGCGCCCGTGCCGGAACTTCGTCGATGATCTCCTGCCGGCGAAGGCCGAGGAGGTGTGCCATATCCACGAGGAGGTCCGCCTCCGCGATCCAGCGATCGGCGTCCATCGATGCAAGAAAGTGCTCGAGATCGCCCGAACGTTCTCCCGAGAGACGACCCTGTCGAATCTGATCCGTTCGCATCCTATCAACAGTCCTGTCTGTACCGTTTGACCGCTGGAGAGATTAAAACCACGCCCGGATGGGATGGGTGCTCTGGATGTTCTCCGGTTCACCCCGGGCAGTGGACCGTGGTGGGTATCGCAATGGAGGGGTCTCCCCGCGCACGGCACCCATCATGACCGCGACGTCAACACGGCGATCAACATCAAGAAATTCGCCCTGCAAGATCAGAATTTTGTCGGGGTAGCAGGTTGCGGAACGCACCGTTGTGCCTGTGGACTTGCCTCAATAGAGGGAGGATGAAGCAGGAAGCCCCACCCAACAGGCGCGGGGCAGTTCACTTATCTTTAACTTGAGATTTGAGAACAACGTATCCAAGCGCGGTAATGGCCTTTTCGACATCCCCAACTGATATTTTTTCAGCATCAAAGTCAAATTTTACTTTGCTTGAGGTAAACAGCACCTTTACGCTTTCTTTATCCACACCGACCAAAGATTTTGTTGCTTTTTCAATCTTCTGGACACAGGATGGACAAGTCAATGTTTCTAACTGAATCGTTGCTTTTTGCATGTTCATCTCTCCCTATTTTAATATCATAATTGGTAACGGAGAAGCCGCATTCCGTTTAAGATTACGACCAATATGCTTGCTTCGTGTACCAGCATCGCTATAGACATGTTCATCCATTCACTTAAAAATACACTTGCAAGCAGAACCAACACAACCCCTACTGCGATAACAATATTTTGGTGCATATTAGCAGCCGTTGCTTTTGTTAAGCCCAGTGCGTGTGGCAAGCGACTGAAATCCGAATTCATCAGGACGACATCCGAGGTCTCAATTGCGACATCTGTGCCGCTACCCATAGCAATTCCGATCTGTGCCAGAGCCAGTGAAGGGCTATCATTCACTCCGTCTCCAACGAATGCTACTATATGGCCTTTAATTTTTAACTCTTCAATATATCTCGACTTATCCCCAGGTAACATATGTCCGTGCGCTTCTGTCAGCCCCAGTTCACGCGCCACCAGATCAACTGTCCCCTGGTTGTCTCCCGAGAGAACTACCAGATTTTTAACGCCTAATTTCTTTAATTTTTGCAGGTCTTCTTTTACACCCGGGCGAATCTGGTCACGGATACCCATCAGTGCTTTTAATTCACCATCGACGGATGTTAAAACGAGTGAGTTTCCGTTCTTTTCGAATCGGACAATATCTGCACGGGCCTTTTCAGGTAAATGAACATTCTCCCGCTCCATGAGCGTAACATTGCCTACCGCAACCCTACGTCCATCGATGTAAGCGACAATTCCGGCGCCTTTTACAACATCTGTTCGTTCTACCCGACATAATGTCGTATCACCGATATATCCTATAATTGCCCGGGCCAGGGGATGGTCCGATTCTTTTTCAACGCTTGCAAGGTAAGCTAATACCTCTCCAACGTTGTCTGCGTAAAATTCTTTATCTGCTACTTCGGGATTGCCTATCGTCAATGTACCTGTCTTGTCGAAAACGATTGTATCAACCCTGCTAAAATCGCCAATAACTTCACTGCCCTTTAAAAGAACGCCGTGTCGCGCTCCGTTGCCAATACCTGCTACGTTTGAAACAGGTACGCCGATAACCAGTGCGCCGGGGCATCCCAGAACTAATAATGTAATGGCCAGTTCAATATCTCGTGAAAATAACCATGTGATAATGGCGAGCCCTAAAACTGCCGGAGTGTAGTATTTAGAAAATCTGTCAATGAAGCGTTCCGCTTCGGATTTTGAATCCTGCGCCTCTTCGACTAACTCTATAATTCTACCAAAAGTAGTATCTTCACCTACACGGTCGGCAACAACTTGAAGCGTTCCATTCTCCAGAATCGTTCCGGCATATACGCCTGAATCTTTCTTTTTGCCAACCGGGACAGACTCGCCGGTGATACTTGCCTCGTTAATGTGACCTTCCCCTGACAGAACGGTTCCATCAACAGGAACTTTCGCGCCGGTTTTCACCAGTAAGATATCGCCGACGTCAACGTCATCCACTAATACTTCTTCAAATTCACCATTATCCATCTGCTTTAAGGCGCTTTCCGGCGCCATTTCGGTCAACTCTTTTATGGCCGAACGCGTCTTGTTCAACGTCCGCTGTTCCAGAAAAGCGCCGAACAAGAATAAGAAGGTGACAATGGCGGACTCTTCAAAATTCTGAAGGAGAAATGCCCCGGTAACCGCGATGGTAACTAAAACATCAATACTGACGACTCTAACCTTCAATGCTTGATAGGCCTGGATTGCAATAGGCGCAATCCCTAAAATTGAGGCGATAGCCAGGGACCAGATAGCTACGGTCTCATTTTGAAAACCCAGTCCACTGATAAACCCGAAAACGATTAAAATAGCGCTAATTAATGTTATATGCTTTTTCTTGCTCAGTATAAATCTCTGCAAAACGCTCACCGTCTTCTCTGTATTATAATGATTTAAGCACGATATGCGCTATCCAGCACGATATGCCCTATCCAGCTCGGCCAGCATACTGTAAACAGCCTCATAGCTTTCGCACACATCTCCCGGGACGGTGTAAGTATCCGTAATCTCCCGCAGTCTGGCAAACTCTTCGTTTAATTTGGGTTTATTTGAACCCGCGTCTTTCGTTTTCGTAGCGATTGTATCGAACAATTTGCGAACTTCATGAAATTCCGGGTGATTACCTCCATGAACTCTTGCTACAATCGGCACATACTGTTTCAATGTCTGGAGATGCTTCTTCATCGCCTCGTTAAATGTTAAGTTATTTGTCATTTTTTCTTCCTCCTGTTTTTACAGATTGGTTGTTTCCGGCAACCATACCCGGACATTCTACTTATGTACTGTAGATTAAGTAAGGGGTTGCCCAAAAGGATCTCCGGACCTTCGATACGCCCTTATCAGAGCGCTGATCTCCCAGATAGCTGCCATCTAAACTATATCCTGAGCAAAGATGGTGAAACGTCGTTCCATTGGGAGTCGCACCTTCGCACCTGCGGTGCTCAAACTCCGTTCCTCGAAGCCTGATGGCTTCTCAAACTCCTGTCCGAAACCCGAAGGGTTTCTCAAGTTCCGGCCCCGCGGGCCATCGCATCTTGTGGACAGTCGTTCCTGCCGGAACGTCGTTCTTTGGTGCTTCTGCTTCGGGCGTCCCGCCCATCGCATATCGCCACGCGGGGAGTGCGACTGGCCGAAGGGCAGGAGCATGAGAAGAACGAAGTTCTTCGAGGGACCGGGAGGGGGTGTCCCGGTAGAGGCATCTGGGGACGACCTCACCCGGCAAAGTGCGCCTCCGTCTCCACATTACCTTGTACCAATTTCACCAATATGGAAAAATATCGAACAAATTTTAATACCATAGTATAATTATACTACCAATTTTCGACACTACTATATACCGACAGCGTGATGATTACTCATTATACAGTAACTCATACTGATGGAGATGCTTATGAAACAGATCACTGCAATTCTTCTGGCCGTGGCCCTGGTCGCGGCATTCATCCTCGCCGCCGGGTGCACCGGTACCGGCGACGCGACGAACCTCCGGATCGGCTACCAGCCGAGCACCCACCAGACCGCCCACTTCACCGCGATGGAGAAGGGATGGTGGCAGGACGACCTCGCGCCGCTCGGGATCACCCAGGTGACCGACTACCAGTTCGGCACCGGCGCGCCCGAGATGCAGGCGATGCTTGCCGGGGACCTGGATATCGCCTACGTCGGCTCCGCCCCGTTCATCGCAGCCGTGAGCACCGGGCTTGACGCCAGGATCGTTGCAGCGGTGCAGACGCAGGGGTCCGACCTGGTGCTCAGGAACGAAGTCCCGTACTCGACCCCCGCCGACCTCGTGGGCAAGAAGATCGCCACCTTCCCGCCGGGAACGATCCAGGATACCATCCTCCGGACCTGGCTTGAGGAGAACGGTGTCGACCCCGCAAGTGTCACCATCGTCGCCATGGACCCCGGGGCCGCCACCACCGCCATCTCCGCAGGCCAGGTCGACGGCGTCTTCCTGCCCCACCCGTCCCCGTCCATCATCGCGGCGGAGGGCACGGGGAGGACCGTCGTGCAGTCGGGCGAGATGCTGAAAGATCACGCCTGCTGTGTTCTCGTTGCGAGCGGCTCCTTAATCCGTGAGCACCCTGAGATCGTCGAGCAGGTCGTGAAGACGCACATCAAGGCGACGGAGTACAACCTCGAACACCCTGACGAGGCCGCGTCCATCTACGCAGGGAAGACCGGGCAGAACGTCGAGACCGTGAAGGCGTCCTTCCACGACTGGGACGGCACCTGGACTGCCGATCCGAAGGTCATCACGACCTCGGTCGTCGAGTACACAAACCTCCAGTACGAACTCGGCTACATCAACAAACCCCTCACCCAGGACGACCTCTTCGACCTCTCGTTCTACGAGAAGGCCCGGGCTTAACCCGGGAACCCCACCCGTTTTTTCCGCCAAAAGTATCTTTTAGAGAAGTGCCGATGAGATAAGGGAGAACCTTCCGGAGCGAAGAGGCCTTCGCCCCATCTTCTGCAAGTATCCCGGACAATGGAATAGAGACATGAACCTACAGACACAGAAACGACTCCTCGGTGTCGCAGCGCTCGCCGCCGTGGCAATAATCTGGCAGATCATCGCCGAATACGTGGTAGGGCGGTCTTTCATCCTCCCGAGCGTCACCGACGTCGCCAGCGCATTCGCAAGCCTCCTCGGCTCCGGCACCCTTCTTGCCGACACCATGGTGAGCCTCGAACACTTCGGGATCGGGATGCTCGCAGCGCTCCTTCTCGGCGTTCCTATCGGGATCCTCATGGGTTGGTTCAGGGTGGCGGACTTCCTGCTCGACCCGATCATCGAGATCCTCCGCCCCATCCCGCCGCTCGCCTGGATCCCGTTCGCCATCATCTGGTTCGGGCTCACCACCCAGGCGGCAGGCTTCGTCATCTTTGCCGGGGCGTTCTTCCCGATCCTGACCGCGACTTACTCCGGGTTCCGCGATGTCCCGAGGGTCTTTGTGGAAGCAGGCAAGGTGCTCGGGTGCGACTCCTCGTTCGAGTTGATCCGCTACGTCGCGCTTCCCGCCGCCGTCCCGGCGATCGCCTCCGGCATCAGAATTGCCATGGGCGTCGGATGGATGTGCCTCGTCGCCGCCGAGATGTTCGGCGTCTCCAGTTACGGCCTCGGGTACCAGCTCTGGCATAACTACTACCTCCACCAGATGCCCAACGTCGTCGTCTACATGCTGATCCTTGGCCTTACGGGGCTCATCATCGACCGCATCTTCAGAAACTACGTCGATAAGCAGCTCCTGCGGTGGCGGGCCGGGGAGGTAGCCTAGAATGAGCGGAGTGAGAATCGCGAATGTCGGCAAGGCCTTCCCCAAGGAGGACGGCACCGTCACGCAGGCGCTCGAGGGCGTCAACCTGGAGATCGGCGATACGGAGTTCATCTGCCTGGTCGGGCCGTCGGGATGCGGGAAGACGACGCTTCTGCGGATCATCGCCGGCCTTGAGACCGCGACCACCGGAAGCGTGACCGTCGACGACCGCGCGGTCACCGGCCCGGACCCGAAGCGGGGGATGGTCTTTCAGGAGTACTCCCTCTTCCCCTGGCGGAGGGTGATCGACAACGTCGCCTTCGGCCTCGAGATGAAGGGCGTCCCCCGCGAGGAGCGCTGGCGGACGGCGGACCATTACCTGGATATGGTCGGCCTCTCCCAGTTCCGGGACGCCTACCCCTTCGAGCTCTCCGGCGGGATGCGGCAGCGGGTGGCGATCGCAAGAGCGCTCGCAAACGACCCCGACGTCCTCCTCATGGACGAGCCGTTCGGGGCGCTCGACGCCCAGACCCGGAACCGGATGCAGAAAGAGCTCCTCTTCCTCTGGGAGCAGACAAAGAAGACGATCGTCTTCGTCACCCACAGCGTCGACGAGGCGGTCTACCTCTCCGACCGGATCATCGTCCTCTCCCCGCGGCCGGGATCGGTCCAGGAGATCATCGTCATCCCCTGGTCCCGACCGCGGGACCGGACCAGCGCCGAGTTCGCAGAAGTCCGTCGAAAGGTGCTCCGGATGATCGACGAGAGTGAGAACGCCCAGTAAGATTTATTAGAGCAAATCTCCTTTTTATAAAGGACTCATCAGATCGGCAGGAGTTTTTAACCATGGTACGAAAACCAGCGAAGATGTACAGGAATCTCGCAAAGAAAGCATATACGCGCAGAGAATACATGGGTGGTGTGCCGGGCAGCAAGATCGTGCAGTTTGATATGGGCAACCTCAGCCAGGACTTCCCGCTCGAGCTCTCTATCGTTGCCGAGGAAACCTGCCAGATACGCCACACGGCCCTTGAAGCCGCCCGTATCGGTATCAACCGGCAGCTCCAGAAGGAAGTAGGGAGGGCAAACTACCACTTAAAGATCCGGACTTACCCGCACCATGTTCTCCGTGAGAACAAACAGGCGACCGGTGCAGGAGCCGACCGTGTCTCGGAAGGCATGCGTCTTGCCTTTGGCAAGGCGGTCGGCACCGCGGCACGGGTTGAACGGGGTCAGAAGGTCTTCTCCGTCTGGACAAGCCCGCAGTACCTCGAGAAGGCAAAGGTTTCCCTCCGGCGCGGCATCTACAAGATCCCGACCCCCGCGAGGATTATCGAAGAACAGGTACCGGTAGCGTAAACTCGCACCCCGTCCCATCCTTTTTTCGAGGAACGACCCGCAAACAGCAGATCCGATACCTGTGGGAATATAGGTTTTTATAGTCTCTTCCCACCAGTATAAATGATGGTTAACCCGGCAGATACGACACTTTCGGGCGCGCTGGCAGACGCCACAGAGAGGGCTCTTGCAGAGGCCGAGATCCGGCTCCCTCCCGACGTGCTCGCGGTGCTCCGGAGGGCGGCGGCGACCGAGAGGGACGAGATCGCACGGCGGGAACTCACCAACATTCTGGAGAATATCGCACTCGCCGGGGAGCGGCAGGTGCCGATCTGCCAGGATACCGGCGTACCGGTGATCTACCTGACCCTGCCTCCCGATATCGGGCTCTCGCCCGACCTCTTTAGCGGGATGCGGGAAGGGGTGCGCCGGGCGACGGCCACGATCCCGCTCCGCCCCAACGTCGTCGACCCGCTCACCCGGGAGAACACCAACGACAACACCGGTGTCGGGATGCCTGCAGTCCACGTGACGCCAGGGGACCGGCTCACGGTAACGGTCCTCCCGAAAGGCGCAGGTTCCGAGAACGCTTCCAGGATCGGGATGCTCCTCCCCTCGCAGGCGGCACAGATCCCCAGGTTCGTCACCGAGACGATGCTTCTTGCGGGGGGCAAACCCTGCCCGCCCGTGATCCTCGGCGTCGGGATCGGCGGGACGTTCGATATGGCGGCAGCACTTGCCAAGGAAGCCCTGCTCCTCCCGGTCGATACCATGGACGACTACGAGCAGGAGATCTGCGACGCGGTCAACGCCCTCGGGATCGGGCCGATGGGGCTTGGCGGCGATACGACTGCGCTCAGCGTGAAGGTGAAGCGGGCGGACTGCCACACCGCGTCCCTCCCGGTTGCGGTGAACGTGCAGTGCTGGGCCTGCCGCAGGGCGACCGTGGAGGTGAAGCGTTGAACCTGACGACACCGCTCGGCGACGAGGTCCTCTCGCTCCGTGCCGGCGACCAACTAACCCTCTCCGGGACGATCTACACCGCCCGGGACGAGGCGCACCTGCGGATGATGGCGGAGGGCATCCCCTTCGACCCGGAGGGCGCGGTGGTCTACCACTGCGGCCCGGTGGTGCAGGGCGATCGGCTCGTCGTTGCCGGCCCCACCACGTCCGCCCGGATGAACGCGCTCACGGGATTCCTCATCGACGCGGGCGTCCGCGCCCTCGTCGGCAAAGGGGGGATGGGTGCCGAGGTGGTCGAGCAACTCCGGGGGCGCGCCGTCTACCTCGCGCTCACGGGCGGGTGCGCCGCGCTCGCCGCCGACCGGATGACCCTCAAAGGCGTCTATTTTGAAGACCTCGGCATGGCCGAGGCGGTCTGGGTCATAGAGGCCGATAGCCTGCCACTGACGGTCGGGATCGACGCCCACGGCGGCGATCTCTTCCGTGCAGTACGCGAGAAAGCGAAAACACAATTTCACCAGCGATTCAATATCAAGCAGGATACCGTCTCATGAAACTTGTCATCGATGAAAGCCGCTGCAAAGGGTGCAACCTCTGCGTTCTGGTCTGCCCTTATGGGATCTTTGGGGAAGGGACGGAACTCAACAGCCGGGGGATCGTCTCGCCGGTCCTCGATCGCCCCGAACGGTGTACGAACTGCAGGCTGCAGGCCCTCTACGGGCGGATGCTCTGCGGGGTCTGCCAGATGATCTGCCCCGACCAGGCCATCTCCTGGACCGACGAGAAACCGTTTGAGCCTCATCGAGTGGAGGTGGAGTTTTGAGCAGAGTTGAGTTCATGCAGGGGAATGTCGCCTGTGCGGAGGGCGCGCTTGCCGCCGGGTGCCGGTTCTTCGGCGGATACCCGATTACGCCGTCGACCGAGATTGCCGAGACGATGGCCCGGAGGCTCCCGAAGGCCGGCGGGGTCTTCATCTCCATGGAGGACGAACTTGCAAGCATCGCCGCGGTGATCGGCGCCGCCTGGACCGGAGTCCGGGCCATGACCGCGACAAGCGGCCCCGGGTTCTCGCTGATGATGGAGAACATCGGCTACGCGGCCATGACCGAGACGCCGTGCGTCATCGTCAACATCCAGCGGGGCGGCCCGAGCACCGGGCAGCCGACGCGGGCGGCGCAGGGGGACATGCTCCAGTGCCGGTTCGGGTCGCACGGCGACTACAGCATCATTGCAATCACCCCAAACTCCGTCCAGGAGATGTTCGACCTGACGGTGAAGGCGTTCGACCTCGCGGACCGGTTCAGGGTCCCCACCTTCCTGATGGCCGACGAGATCGTCGGTCACATGCGGGAGCGGGTGACCATCCCCGACACGGTCGAGATCACGCGCTCCGGCCCGCTCGCGGGAGGTTCGCTCCCGTTCGAGGCCGGCGACGACGGCGTTCCCGGGTTCGCACCCTTTGGAACAGGGAGGTCCGTCCACGTGACCGGCCTCACCCACGACGAACGGGGCTACCCGGACACGACCGACCCGGAGGCGCATGATAAACTCGTGCGGCGGCTGGTCGCCAAGGTCGAGTCGGCACGCCGCGAGATCGCCGACTACGAGATCACCAACCCCGACGCCGAGACGGTCTTCGTCACCTACGGCCCGCCGTCCCGGACGGTCGAGCAGGTGATGCGCGATCGGCCCGACGAATCGATCGGCCACCTGCGCCTTCGGGTCGTCTGGCCGTTCCCGGAGTTCGCCCTGCAGGAATTCCGAAACGCCAGAGTCTTCCTGATGCCTGAACTGAACATGGGCCAGATGGTGCGGGAGGTCCAGCGCCACGTGGACCAGCCGGTCATCTCAATTGCAAAGATCGGGGGAGAACTCCACACCCCTGCCGAACTTGTGCGGGCCCTGGAGGCGCACCGATGATCGCGCCCGACTGGTTCCGGGAAGACCGCCTGCCCCACATCTACTGCACCGGGTGCGGCAACGGGACGGTCATCAACTGCACCCTTGCAGCGGTGGAGGAGATGGGCTGGAAACGGAACGAGACGGCCTTCGTCTCCGGTATCGGGTGCTCTTCCCGTGCTCCCGGCTACATCCTCACCGACTCGCTCCATACCACCCACGGTCGGGCGCTCGCGTTCGCCACCGGGGTGAAGATGGCAAAACCCGACTTAAACGTCGTCGTCTTCACCGGCGACGGGGATCTTGCCGCCATCGGCGGGAACCACTTCATCCACGCCTGCCGCAGGAACGTGGATATGACCGTGGTCTGCATGAACAACCAGATCTACGGCATGACCGGCGGGCAGGGAAGCCCGACGACGCCGCTCGGGGCCTTCTCGACGACGACACCTTACGGGGCAAGCGAACCGGCCTTCGACCTCGCCGAACTCGCCGTGGCGGCGGGCGCAAACTACGTTGCCCGCTGGACGTCCTATCACGTCAAGGAACTCACGAAGGCCGTCGTCACCGGAATGCAGGCGCCGGGGCTCGCCTTCATCGAAGTGAGGACCCAGTGCCCGACGAACTACGGCCGCCACAACAAACTCCGGCGCGTCCCGGATATGATCGAGTACCTCCGGAGCCACGCGATGCTTGTCGATAAGTACAACCGGCTGACCGCCGAAGGAAAGCCGGTCCCGGACGGCATCTTCACCGTCGGGGAACTGGTCCGAAGGAGCCGGCCGGCAATGGGAGTGAAACGATGAGACACGAAGTCAGGTTCTCGGGATACGGCGGGCAGGGGATCATCCTCTCCGCGGTCATCCTCGGGCGGGCGGCGGCACTCTACGACGACAAGTACGCCGTCCAGACACAGGTCTACGGCCCGGAGGCCCGGGGCGGGGCCTCGATGGGGCAGGTGGTGATCGACGATGCGCAGATCCTCTACCCGGAGGTGACCGACCCCGACATCTACGTCATCATGTCCCAGCAGGGGTTTGAGAAGTACGGGGTCAGGGCCCGGGAAGACGCGGCCATGCTCCTCGATGCGGACCTGGTCCGGTCACGCCCGATCTGCCGCTACTGCGAGGTCCCGGCGACGGCGGAGGCAAAAGGCCCCCTCGGCCGGGAGATCGTGGCGAACATCGTGATGATCGGCGCTCTTTCGACAGCAACCGGGGTCGTGAGCAGGGAAGCGATCGAGCGTGCGGTGCTCGACAGCGTCCCCAAAGGCACCGAGAACTTAAACATCAAGGCGTTAAAGCGGGGATTCGAACTCGGAGAACGAGCGTGTAACCTATGAAACTACTGGAATACGAGGCAAAACGGATATTTTCGGGCTACGGCATACCGGTCCCGAAAGGGGTCCTTATACGGGCGCCAGAAGAGATCGCGGCACACCTGCCCGAGATCGGCGACAGCGTTGTCCTGAAGGCGCAGGTGGACGTCGGCGGACGGGGGAAGGCCGGCGGCGTCCTTTTTGCCGACGCAAAGACGGCGCAAGAGACCGCCCGGGAACTCTTCTCCCGGGAGATCAAGGGCGTCCCGGTCGGGGCGACCCTCGTCGAGGAGCGCCTGGCGATCGAGCACGAGTACTACGTCAGCATCGCCATCGACCGGTCGAGCAGACAGCCGGTGGTCCTCTTTGCCGACGCCGGCGGCGTGGAGATCGAGAATGCGGCGAGAGCGGATGGTTCCGTTATCCGCAGGGTCGTCGTATCGGCGCTCCTCCGGGACATCCCGCCATTTCTGATGCGGGAACTCCTCGGTGAGGCCCCAAAGGAACTCGCCCCCGTCATCAACAGCCTCTACCGTGTATTCCAGGAGAAAGACGCCATGCTCGCGGAGATAAACCCGCTCGTGACGACGCCGCAGGGGGTCTATGCGGCGGACGCAAAGCTGATCGTCGACGACAATGCCCTCGCCCGCCAGGGGATAGCGGTCAACCGCGACCTCTCGGAGCGCGAGCGCGAGGCCGAGAAGCACGGCTTCTCCTACGTGGAACTTGACGGAAGCATCGGCGTCATCGGCAACGGCGCCGGGCTCACGATGTCGACGCTCGACCTCATCGAGTTTTACAACGGGCGGGCGGCAAACTTCCTCGACGTCGGGGGCGGCGCCGACCAGGAGCGTGTCATGCACGCCGTCCGGCTCGTCGCGAGCATGCCCGGAGTGAATGTAATCGTGGTCAACCTCCTCGGGGGTATCACCCGGTGCGACGAGGTGGCAAAGGGAATCATCGCCGCGGCCGTCGCACCGACGGTCATCGTCCGGATGGCCGGGACCAACGAGGAGGAAGGAAGGCGGCTGCTCGCCGGGTGCGGCTACCGGATGCTCGATAGCATGGACCTGGCCGTCCGGGCGGCGATGGAGGTCGCACCATGATCTACGGTGATCGAAACCTTTCGGTGATCGTGCAGAACATCACCGGCAGACAGGGCATGTTCCACACAGAACTGATGAACGCCTACGCACGCGAGGTCGGCGGGCGGGGCGTCGTCGCGGGGGTTGCGCCCGGTAAGGGAGGCCGGGAGGTCCATGGCGTACCGGTCTACAACACGGTGCGGGAAGCGCTCCGGGAACACGACGCGACCGCAAGCGTCGTCTTCGTCCCGGCCGCCGCCGCAGGCGACTCGGTCATGGAGGCGGCGCACGCGGGGATCGAGCTTGCGGTCGTCATCACCGAGCATATCCCCATCCACGATGCTATGAAGGCAATCGCCTACGCGAAACTTCACGACTGCACGGTCATCGGCCCGAACTGCCCGGGGCTTCTCTCGCCGGGAGAGTGCAAACTCGGGATCATGCCGGCCCATCTCGCCCGCCGCGGCAACGTCGGTGTCGTCTCCCGGAGCGGCACCCTCACCTACGAGGTGGTCGACGAGCTCACCCGGGCCGGCATCGGCCAGAGCACGGTGGTCGGGATCGGTGGCGACCCGGTCATCGGCCAGACGTTCGTGGATGCACTCGCCCGGTTCGAGGAGGATCCTCATACGAAAGCCGTCGTCGTCATCGGCGAAGTGGGCGGTAACCTGGAAGAAGAAGGAGTCCGGTCTACCAGCCTCCCGGTCGTCACCTACATCGCCGGCGTGAGCGCCCCGCCCGAAAAGCGGATGGGCCACGCAGGGGCGATCATCGAAGGCGGCGAGGGTGACGCACGGTCCAAGGTTCGGCGGCTCTCCGCCCTCAACATCCCGGTTGCATCCCGGCCCTCAGAGATACCGGGACTGATCCGCGAGGTGCTATGAACGGCGACCTGATGCTTGTAACCGCCTGCGAGGTGGCGGCGAAGATCGGCGCACTGGCAGTCGTCTCGTTCGTCGATCCAATTCCACTCCCCCCGGGGACGCCCGAGGTCCCGATAATCAGGGTGCAGGAACTCCAGCTCGATGTCTTAAAAGACCTCACCATGCACGATATCCTGGAGGTGAGCGAGCGGCATATGCTCGACGCCGCAATCCACCTCTATCTCCGGCGAAACCTCCAGAGCGGTCTCGTCGTCGGTGTCTTTCCCTACGCCGTCGTCATCTACGACATCGAAGAGGGGAAGAGCTTCATCAACTTAAAAGACTTCTCCGATGTCGCCCCCCGTGAGGTGCTCCACGCGGCCCTCTCGCTCGCCCTCGAGATCGCGGTCGAAGGGAGGGAAGGGAGGGCCATCGGCACCGCGTTTATCATAGGTGATCCGGAAGAGATCTTCAAGCACTCCCACCAGGCGATCCTCAACCCCTACCAGGGGCAGCCCGCCGCCCTCCGGGACATCAAGAACAAGGATAACTGGGAGAGCGTCAAAGAGTTCGCCCAGCTCGACGGCGTCTTCGTCATCGACAAGAACGGCGAGGTACGCTCGGCGGGGCGCTACCTGGACGTCACCGGCCGGGGCATCTCTCTACCCGGGGGCCTTGGGGGAAGGCACCGCGCAACCGCGTCTATTACGCACGAGATCCCGGTCATCGGCATCACGGTCTCCGAGAGCGGAGGCATGGTGCGCATCTTCAGAGACGGAAACTGCAAAATCAGCATTCGTTCCGACATCCGTCTTCGTAGTGACGGTTAGAAATGGTTATATGAGTTGCAATCATTTCTCTTATCACACTTTAGAACCACGGTGGATTTGATGACCAGGAACATCAGCGTAGAAGGGCTTGACCAGATCCCGATCGAGAAGCAGCGGATTGAACTGGTGGAGCGCAAGTGCCTCGGGCACCCCGACAGCCTCGCAGACGGTATCGCAGAATCGATCAGCCGGGCACTCAGCAGATCGTACCTTGAAGAATGCGGCAGCGTCCTGCACCACAACACCGACCAGGGCGAGGTCGTTGCAGGGGAGTCGCTCCCGAAGTTCGGGGGCGGCCGGATCACAAAGCCGATCTACTTCCTCATATCGGGCCGGGCAACCCGGACCTTCAACGGCGCAAACATCCCGACAGACGCAATCGCCGTCGAGGCGGCACGGGATTACATCAGGCAGATCCTTCCCGCCATCAACATGGACCGCGACGTCATCGTCGACTGCCGTATGGGAAAGGGGTCGACCGACCTGCAGGACGTCTTCCGGTCCTGCGAGGGGAAGGTCCCCCGGGCGAACGACACCTCGTTTGGTGTCGGCCACGCGCCGTTCAGTGAGGCGGAGAGCATTGTCCGGGGTGTTGCTGCGTTCATCGACACCAAACTTCGCCTGAAGTATCCCGTCATCGGCCAGGACTGCAAGATCATGTGCCTGCGTGACGGCGATGCCATCACCCTCACCATAGCGATGGCGTTCGTGGACCGCTACTGCTCGAGCATCGCCGAATATATCGAGCAGAAGAACGTCCTGACAGAACAGATTGCTCTGGTCGCAAAGCAGTTCACCACGAGAGCAGTCAATGTCGCCATCAACACCGCCGACGACCTCGAGGGCGGCAGCGTCTTCCTGACGGTCTCGGGAACCTCGGCAGAGATGGGCGACGACGGGTCCGTCGGCCGCGGCAACCGTGCGAACGGGCTGATCACCCCCAACCGCCCCATGAGCATGGAGGCGACGAGCGGCAAGAACCCGATCAACCACATCGGCAAGATCTACAACCTCCTCGCGACGCAGATAGCACAGGACTGTGTCGCGGAGGTCGACGGCATCGAGGAGATATACATCCGTATGCTCTCCCAGATCGGCTACCCGATCGACCAGCCGCACGTGGCAAGCGCCCAGGTCCTCACGAAACCAGGTGTCAGCATCAGCTCTGTTAAGCCCGATATCGAGGGGATCATCGACGGGTGGCTGGCGAAGACCACCACCATCACCGAGAAGGTCATCAGGGGAGAACTCTCCACCTTCTGACCTCCTCCACCGGAGTTGTTGTAACCCATGAGTAAACCAGTATCCCGGCAGCCCGGGCCCGGACCGGGGTTCGTTCGGCTCGCCATCCCGAACAAAGGCAGAATCGCCGGGCCGATCAACGAGTTGATCGAGAAGAGCGGCCTCCATCTGGTCGACGGGGGTGAGCGGAGGCTCATCACCAAGACCCGCGACCCGAACGTAGAGATCCTCTTCGCCCGCCCGATCGATATACCGGAGTACGTGGCGAGCGGTGTTGCCGACCTCGGCATTACCGGGAGGGATATGGTCATGGAGCGGGGCTCTCTGGTCGAGCAGGTGCTCGACCTGCAGACCGGCAGGGCCACGCTCGTTGTCGCCGTGCCGGAGGAGTCAGGCATCGAGACCATCGCCGATCTTGCGGGGGCAAAGATCGCCACCGAGTTCCCCGCAATCACCCGCGCGTTCTTTGCCGGGCACGGAATCGCCGTGACGGTGGTGACCGTCGGGGGGGCATGCGAGGCGACGCCTCATCTCGGGATCGCCGACGCTATCGTCGACCTCTCCTCTTCGGGGACGACGCTGCGGACGAACCATCTCCGCGTCATCGACGAGGTCCTCACCTCCACGACGATCCTGGTGGCCAACCCCGCCTCGCTCACGGAGAAAAGGGAGAAGGTCGACGAGATCATCCTTGCTCTCGAGAGCGTCATACGGGCGAAAGGGCAGTGTTACCTGATGATGAACGTCCACAGGAGCGCTCTTGCCGACGTGAGAGAGGTGCTGCCCGGTCTCTCCGGCCCGACAGTGATGGACGTGGCATCCGACGAGAACCTGGTCGCCGTTCACGCCGTCGTGAAAGAGGATCGGGTCTATCAGTTGATCAACCAGTTAAAGCGGGCCGGCGCAAAAGACATATTAGTCATGCCTATCGAACGGATCATACGCTGAGAGTATGGAGATCTATCCTGCAGTTGATGTCCTGGACGGGCGGTGCGTGCAGCTCGTGCAGGGGCGACCGGAGGCGGCGACGGTCTACGGTGACCCGGCCGCCTGGGCGCGCCGGTGGCTCGATGAAGGAGCAGACGGGCTCCACATCGTCAACCTCGACGGGGCGTTTGGCCGGGCGCAGAAGAACGCCGACCTGATCCGGGCCTTCACGCGCGAGACCAGCGCTTTTGTCGAACTCGGGGGCGGGATCAGGAGCGTGGATGACGCCCGGGGATGGCTCGATACCGGCATCGACCGGGTGATTCTCTCGACCCAGGCCATCAGGGTCCCCGAGACAGTCCGCAAGCTTGCCGACGAGTTCGGGAGCGAACGTGTGATGGCGGGGATCGACGCCCGGGGAGGCGAGGTGATGATCGAGGGATGGGAGCGCCCTGCCGGGAGTTACCTCTCCTGGGCGGCGCGGTTCGAGAACCTCGGCGCAGGATCGCTCCTCTACACGAACGTCGACGTAGAGGGGCTCCAGCAGGGGATCGCACTCGCACCCGTGGCGGATCTCCTCGCGAGGGTGAAAGTCCCGGTCGTCATCTCGGGCGGGATATCGAGCGCACGGGACGTCGGAGCGCTCCGGGAAGCAGGAGCGGCCGGAGCGGTGCTCGGGTCGGCTCTCTACGCGGGGAAGGTGCGACTTTCAGAGGTCCTGGAGGCGGCGCATGCGGCAGAGTGAGATCCACCGTACCACGAAAGAGACCGATATCAGCCTCTCCCTCGACCTCGACGGCACCGGGGCCGGGACCATCGGGACCGGGATACCGTTCTTCGACCACATGCTGACATCGTTTGCCCGCCACGGCAGGATAGACCTCACCGTCCGGGCGACCGGCGACATCGCGGTGGACGTCCACCACACCATCGAGGATATCGGTATCGTCCTCGGGCTAGCCCTTGCCGAAGCGGTCGGCGACGGGAGAGGGATTTCCCGGTTTGCCGACGCCGCCGTCCCGATGGACGAGGCGCTCGCCCGGGTGGCGCTCGATGTGGGCGGTCGGGGTTACCTCGTCTTCGAGAGTGCCTTCTCGCCGGTGGGACCGGGCGGCATACCCGGCGATCTTATCGAGCACTTCTTCTACAGTCTCTGCACCAATGCCGGGATCACCGCCCACATCACGGCCGAGGGCAGGAACGACCACCACATCTGCGAGGCGGCGTTCAAGGCGTTTGCACGGGCACTCGCGGCGGCCGTGGCGATCGACCCCTCGATAGGCGACGTGCCGAGCACCAAAGGTACGCTCTGACCGGAAGAGAGCGAGAACCTTTTTTTAACCTGGCCCGGATTTACGGCCGCTATACCCCCGACATCTCAGCGAGAGGAGAGAGCCGTCGCCCAAAAACCGACACATCAGCCCGGAGAGCCTGCGTTAGACGGCAGCCACCCAGTTTCATCACACCGGGGCACAACCGGGCGGAAATCGAAGATGGGGATGTCTGGCGCCTACTGTGGATACAGGCACCCAGTCTTGTAGCACGAGTATGTCCATCGAATGCCGGAAATATCAGTTGTCCGGGCAGCCATCACTCACGAGTTACGGAGTAGGGATCGCTGGAGCAAACAGTCACGGCACCTTCCACAAAGACATCAGTGGAACTATCCGGTCACCACGAAGACCCGGGGAGAAGGATTCACCGGCATGTATGCTGCCGGAATAGATTAGGGAAGGGGGCCCGGAAGCCCCCCGGTAAAAAATAAGGGAAGACAGTCGATTTACGCGGACTTAACCGCGAGATCGACGTCTTCTGCCTTGATCGTCTTGCGTCCCGCGTGCTGGGCAAGCCTGTTGGCTTCCTTGGTCAGCTCAGCGATATACGCCTCAGCCTTGGTAACCAGTGCGGCAGCAGCGTCGCTGCCGACTCTCTCAGCACCATTCTTCTTTGCGATACGTACAACCGCAGCAATAGGTAGATCTGCCATAATTTACTTCCACCTCTAAAAAGAAGTGTCTGAGTTAATATTTAAACGTTTCGGGATTATCTCGGAAATTTGCGTTTTTATTCCCTATCGAGGTTACATCCGGACACGGCACCCCATTACCCGGCAGAGAATCGTGCCGATTGAAAAGCGTCAGACATCTGGCTGTTTCAGCAATAGAGCCATAATTCAGGTTTTTCTGGACTCGGCCAATGATTTCGTCAGCATTACTGCATTCGTATAATTTGCAGAGGCGCGCGACGTATCCACGAAAATTCTATCGATATTTACCACCGGAGCACCGTGCCCGGCCCCCGCTCCGAGGAACGTGAGCGTACGGAAGATCAGGTTCCCCGAGATCCCGTCGGGAGCCACGACCATCCCGTAGCGCCTGGCTGCCTCCTCGATCAGGATCTCGGTGTGCTCCGCACCGGTCAGGCGGGCAACGAGCTCGGCATCCGCCATTGTCCGGTCGACGACCGGGTGCCGCCCGAGATCCCCGAGCCGTCCTCCCGAGAGGATCGCCACCCCCCCGGCGAGGCCGAAACTCCGGGCGATATTCCGGCCATGTCCGACGAGCCGCACCTTCTCCTCGACGGTCCAGCCCTCGTCGACCCCAACCGGGGCAAGGAGAAAGAGATGCCCGTCGGCAGTCTCAAGAAGGGCGATCCGCTCCAGGTGATCGAGACCTGCGGCTGTTTTGAGGGCTTTCAGGGTGGAAGACGCAGGCAGGGTGCCCCTGATGGCGGCATCTATCCTGCCGGCATAAAGAGCCTCGATAAGGGCGACTTCCGGCTCCTCGGCCTCAACGACGGTCACCCCATCACCAAACGAACCGGCAGTCCCCGGGAAGGAAAAAAGGATAAGGTCAACCTCACGGCCGACCGCCCGGACGGTCGAGAGGATCCCTGCATCAGGAGATGCCGCACCAAGCCCGACCGTTACCGGCATGCCCCGCCTTCAGTGAAGATCCGCATGATGCCGTTCTGGTCCAGGTCAAAGACCTGCGTCTCCCGGCCCAGGTGCCTGACGGTCAGTTTCCGGCTCCCGTTAACCTCACCGATGGAGGCAGCGGTGATGCCGACATCTGCAAACCGGTGACAGACCTCCTCGACGTTCTCCTCCTTCACCGTCAGGATGAATCCCATGCCGGGATACATGCGCACCCATTGGTCGAAGGGAAGACCAATCGCGTTGAGATCCGGCCGGGGTATCGCCTCAAGATCGAGCACCGCACCCTTCCCGCTCACCTCAAGGAGCATACCGAGGGTCCCGATCACACCCGGGTTGCTGATATCCTTGCCGGCCGTCACCAGGCGGTCCTTGCCCAGATCCTCCATCACCCGGATCTGGGCCCGCACCACCTCCGCCGACTTCATCGTGACCGAGTCCCAGTTGAAGCAGCTTGACGGATGTACCCGGCCGTCGAGGTCTATCGCCGCAATCACCCGGTCACCCTCCTCTGCCGTATTCGAAAAGATCAGCTGGTCCATCCTGGCCGTCCCGAGGATCGCCACATCCACAACGCTGTAGGGCGTCTCCGGGTGCAGGTGCCCGCCCACGATCGGAACGCCGAACTGCGCGGATGCGGCGACCATGCCCCGGGTCACCTCGTCGCGGATCCGGTCGTTCGTGACGGAGAGGATATCGACCAGCGCAACAGGTCTTCCCCCCATGGCAGCGATGTCGTGAACGTTCACGAGCACGGCACAGTACCCTGCCCAGAACGGATCCGCCTCCATCAGCTTGCTCCAGATACCGTCCGCCGCAAGCAGCAGCGCATCCTCTCCGTTATGCCGGATGACCGCAGCATCCTCACCGAACGAAGCGATAACATCGGGGCTCTCCATCCGGAGAGACCGGACCATATTCCCGATCGCCTTCTTCCGGGTAACGCCCTCGTATTCCCTGACGGCCTGTGCTACCGTATCGGTGGAGCAATCCTTCACCACAAGAACACCAACACTCCACGTTTCTTTATGGTATTCAGCCTCATCAGAGATAATGTATTTGATTCACCGGTATTATGCACTCTGTTCCGGACACCGATCCCGGCAGGGGAGGGCAGCCCGGCACCGATCGGGAAGGGGGTCCGCGAGGCATCCGGCCGGGGTAAGCGGGGTTCTCCCGCCGGGTGTCGCGGGACCTCTGTGCGTACGCGCCGGGGTGGTATTTTTGATACACCGCGTCGAATAGATCGATATGGACTGGGTGGAAAAGTACAGGCCTCAGCATCTCCAGGACGTTGTGGGGAACTCCGGCGCCGTCAGGCAGATGTACGAGTGGGCGCAGGACTGGTCGCGGCAGAAAAAGCCGTTGATCCTGTACGGGAAACCCGGTATCGGCAAGACCTCAAGCGCTCACGCCCTTGCAAACGACATGAACTGGGAGGTGGTGGAGTTGAACGCCTCCGACCAGCGGACCAAACTGGCCCTTGAGAGGGTGGCGGGCGCAGGTTCCACCACGGCCAGTCTCACCGGTGCGAGCCGTAAACTCATCCTGCTCGATGAGGCCGACAACCTGCACGGGCAGGCGGACCGGGGCGGGGCGAAGGCAATCGTGGAGATCATCGCAGCGTCGCAACAGCCGATCATCCTGATTGCAAACGACTACTACTCCCTCTCAAGGGACCTCAAAGCGGCCACGGAGCCGGTGCAGTTCCGGGCGCTCCAGGCCCGCTCGATAGTCCCCCGCCTCCGCCAGATCTGTGCCGCAGAGAGCGTGACGTGCGATCCTTCCACCCTCGATGCAATCGCCGAACGCGCCGGCGGAGATATGCGGGCCGCGGTGAACATGCTCTACGCGGCGGCAATCGGGAAGGAGCACCTTCTCGCCGGTGACGTCCACACCTCTGCAAAGGACGAGCGGTCCACCATCTTCGAACTCGTTGGGGGGGTTTTTAAGGGGCGGCGGGATGCCGACCTGCTCCGCATGGCGGTGGAGGTCGAAGATACCCCGGATGCCATCGAACAGTGGCTTGAAGGGAGCCTTGACAACATGCCCGACCTCGCCTCCCGGGCGAAGGGCTACGCCTGCCTCTCAAGGGCCGACGAGTACATCGGCCGGACCTACCGGCGGCAGTATTACACCCTCTGGCGGTACGCGAGCGCAGTCATGCTCATCGGCGTCGCCGACGCCGCCGGCGGGCACGGCATCCACAGCCGCATCATGCCGCCGTCACGCTGGCAGAAGATGGGGGCGTCGAAGAAGCAGAAGGCGGTCAGGGCAGGGCTGACCCGGAAGCTCAGCGATATGACGCATATCCCCGAGGACGCCCTGCGCGAAGACTTCTTCACCGCGATCAGCATCCTCGTCGAGCAGGACCCGGCCGGATACGTCCGGGAGTTCGAGCTCGACGCCGACGAACTGAACCTCTTCATCCACGACAGGGCCCGGGCAACAAAAGTGGTCAAAGACGTGGCAAAAGAGGAGAAAGCGAAGGAGAAGAAGGCCTCCGGAAAAGAGAAGGCACCGGGCAGAAGCAGGAAGCCCGAAGACGACGACCCTGCCGGTGATGCCGGGGAGATGCGGCAGGACCTCCCTCAGGGCCAGGCGACACTCTTCTAAGGACGGCGGCGGTAGCGGTGGAGAAGGACGGGGCCGCAGTCCACAACCTCACCGCCGTCCTCGTAGATCTCACACCCCAGGTGATAGACTAGAAGGTCGCTGTTGACCCGGTCGGCAAGTGCCATCAGCGGCGGAACCATCTCCACACCGGGGCGCACGGCGTAGATCAGGTCCGCGCCCGCATACAGCCGGAGATCCGGCTCGAAGATATCGTCGGTCACTACAGTAAGTCCGTCGTGCCGGATGCCGGGCCGGATATCGGTGCAGAGCATAAGGCCGCCGGCGGACGCGATCACCCGTGCGGCAACGGGATTGTTGCCGATGCCCACTTCCACGGCCTGCCGGTAACGACCGGCGATATACTCCCCCACACTCTGTTCAATATGTTTATACCGACACATTACCCAGAGATTAGGTAATGGGCATCAATATTCTTTGGGACCAGCAGGCACCGGAAGGTATCGAGCTTCCGGTCGCACGGATGATCGCGATGATCCTCGGGAGAGAGACCGGGCTCGTCGAATATCCGTTTCTCATCGACGGCTACGACCGGAACCGCAACCAGCACGATGCTCAAACCATTCTGGACCGCCTGCAGGATACCCTCACCCGCAGGTACGAGATTAGTGGCCCCCTGCTGCTCGTCACCTGTAAAGACCTCTACGTCAACGGGTGCGACTTCGTCTTCGGCCTCGCGAGGCCGACAAGCGGCGTCGCCGTCGTCTCGACCGCCCGCTTCGGGAACGGTTACTACGGCAGGAAGCCGGACGACACCGACCTGATCGACCGGGCGGCAAAAGAGGGAGCGCACGAACTCGGGCACCTCCTCGGGCTCGGGCACTGCGGCAACCCTGAGTGCGTCATGTTCCGGCCGCGGACGCTCGACGAACTGGACCGGAAGAGGAAGATGCTCTGCCCGGCCTGCAGGGAGGCACTCGCGCTCGGGATCGAGAATTGACTGCGAATTTCGGGCCCCTTCCCCCACGACGAGCCTCTGCGGCCGCTCCATGATGGCGACCGCTATCGCCGCCGGGAGCGTCTCCCGGTGCTCCAGGGGGGAACGGTGTGGGCCCGGCAAGACAAAAGTATTAAACGAACGCTTCGGGATACTTAGGAGTGAATAACCATGGGATACTCATCTGCCCTGATCCAGCGAAAGTACAAAGACATCGTCGGGAAGCGCTACGAGTCGGTCCTCAAGGAGTACGGTGAGTTCCTGCTGACCGAGGAGGAACTGTTCGTCCCGGAGGTCCGGTCCATCCTGGTGCCGCTGGATCTCTTTGTCCACGGCATCACCGACGAGGCCATCGATGTCCTTTCTGCCTATAACGCTACCATCTCACTCGCCTACATCACCGACGCCGGGGTGCTCGAACTCCTCGGGCAGACGCTCGACCGGTCATCGGCGGAGGAGTTCCGGGCAAAGAAGGAAGAGTACGGCCGGCAACTCCTCGAACAGACCGCGGCAAAACTCGAAGAGCACGGTCTCTCAACCCAGACGCGGATGTTTGTCGGGCATACGGGCGACGATGTCGTCCGGATGGCGAAAAACTATGATATGGTCGCGCTCTCCCGACGCTATGCCGATGGAGAATCGGCCGATCTCTCCATCAGTCCGACCGTCCTGCGGATCTGCCAGCGGGTGGAGACCCCCGCGCTCATCTACTGAACGGTGATCGATGGAGACTGTCGCGCTGATCGCGGTAGCGATCTTTCTCTTCACCTACGCGCTCATCATCGACGAGCGGATCCACCGGGCGGTTGCCGCCATGTTCGGGGCGGCGATCGTCGTCTTCATCGGGATCGTCCCCTGGGAGGCGCTCCTCAATCACGTCGACTTCGGGACGATCTTCCTGCTCCTCGGGATGATGATCATCGTCAATACCGCCCGCGGCAGCGGCCTCTTCGAGTACATCGCCATAAGAACGGCAAAACTTGCGAAAGGGAACCCGATACGGGTCCTTATCCTCTTTGCGCTCGTGACGGCGTTCGTGAGCGCGCTCCTCGACAATGTCACCACGGTCCTCCTTCTCACCCCGATGCTCCTCTACGTCGCGAGGGTGATGAAACTCAACCCAGTTCCGTTCCTGATCACGGAGATCTTCGCCTCCAACATCGGCGGGGCGGCGACGCTCATCGGCGACCCGCCGAACATCATGATCGGGTCGGCCGCCGGCCTGACCTTCAACGAGTTCCTGATCCACCTCGGCCCCATCATGGTGGTCAATATGGTGATCCTCCTCGGGCTGATGTACGTCATCTACGGCAGATCGATGAAGGTGAGCCCCGACGAGCAGCAGAAGATGGTCCGGACGCTCAACAACCTCGACGAGCGGGCGGCGATCGTCGACCGGTCGCTCTTCAACAAGTCGGTGGCCGTCATCGTCCTGGTGGTTCTCCTCTTCTTCATCCATGACCGGATCGGAGAGATCCTGCACATCGTGCTGCCGTTCGTCGACCCGGCGATGGGGCTCGAACCCGCAGAGGTGGCCCTCATCGGGGCGGCGATCCTCCTCTTCTGGAGCAGGCAGTCTCCGGAGGAGATATTCGAGAAGATCGAGTGGCCGGCCCTCTTCTTCTTCGGAGGACTCTTCGTCATCGTCGGCGCCCTCGTCGAGACCGGCGTCATCGCGAGCATCGCCTCGGTCATGATCGAGAACATCGGTTCGACCGGGGAGGCGATGTTCATCGTGACCTGGTTCGCCGCCATCGCATCGGCGATCGTGGACAACATTCCCCTGACCGCGGCGATGATACCGCTCATCCAGGACCTCGGGACGACGATGGACGTCTACCCGCTCTGGTGGGCGCTCGCCCTCGGTGCGTGCCTCGGCGGGAACGGAACCGCCATCGGGGCGTCGGCAAACGTGGTCGTCATCGGTATCGCCGAGCGCGAGGGGTTCGGCATCTCCTTCGTCGAGTTCCTGAAGGTGGGGATGCTCGTGCTCTTCGTGACGGTAGGAGTAGGGTTTGGATTGCTCTGGCTGAAATTTGTGGTGTAATCATGAAAGTACTTGTGCTTATCGATGGTTCGAAGTGGAGCCAGAAGGCGGCTCTGCATGCGATTGAACTGGCAAAGCGGAAGAATGCCGAGGTAGTCCTCTTCTCGGTGCTGGATATCGCGGAGGCCAAAGCGATGGCGTTCAACTTCTGCGCCCAGAGCGGCATCTGCGCCCAGTTAAAGGATTATGAATCCCGGATCTGGGGAGATATGCGTAAGAGCATCGAGGACGATCAGAACAGCATCCTCTCCCGCTACAAAGGGGAGAAGGTCCGGTGCTCGTCAAAGATCGTGGAGGGCAGCATCAGGGACGAGGTCCTCAGGGAGGCGAACTCCGGCGAGTACGGGCTGGTCGTCATGGGCACGTTCGGCAGGAGCGGGAAGACCCGGATCAGCGCCCTGCTCGAGCAGATCGGCGGCGCGGTCCGACCGCCGCTGCTCGTCGTCCGATAACCCCTCTTTTTCCGGCCGGGTCGCCTCGTGCCGGGCGGTTTCATCTTGCCTGTATAGTAAGCGGATACAATCTCACACGAACGTGCGCCGGAGGTCACCAGCAGCCACACAGGAAAAATGTATAAAAAAGGGCTTGAAACCCTGTTCTGATCTTCATCCATACCCTGATGAGGCTGGTGCCGGACCCGGCTTGTCCCCGGGACAACCTTTTTTTCTCGGGCATCTCCTCATGCGACCGTGGTGGCTATCGCCATTGGGGGTGGGGCTGACGGGGAGGGGGGCACGCCCCCCTCCCCTGTCTCCATCCCTTAAGGAAGCGTGTAACCCCCACCCCGCCCGGCCTCCGGCCTCCTCCCCCTTCCTGCGGGGCGGGGGCAGTCATGGCGATACCCGGTGGAAAGCCGTGCCCCTGAGTACCCCTGATTGCGGCCATCTGGAGCAAACAAGTGGGGGTTCACCAGAGCCAAAAAAGAGACGCCCCTCTCCCAACCGGGACTGCTGGCGCCCTACTTTTCTACCCGCTCGAGTTCTTCGGAGAGATCGCCGGAGAGGTCGACCGCCAGAAAGTCGCCGGCAGGGAGAACCATGCTGAAGTTCGGCGTCATGTCGATCTGCACGCTGCAGCCCTCAGGAACCGTCATGTCGAGCAGGTGTCCGCCGGCGGAGCGGTCGCTCGTGATGAAGTGGAGGTGGTAACCGGGGACGTTGATCCCTTCTGCCAGTGCGGGGGTCCAGAACCCGACGGCGGTCCCGGTGACGTTCTCGAATGTAAAGACCGTCTGGTTTGCCGTCACATCGGCGAGTCGCGGGTAGGGTTTCTCCTGGATGGGCACGCTCCGGGTCACCACCCGCGGGAAGGTGCCGTCCATCCTGACCGCGTAGAAGAGGTTCTTTGAGGGGAGCTCCGCCTCCAGGTGACGCCCGAGAGTGGTCAGGTTCATCGGCTCGTTGATCGCAATCGTCAGGTCCGCATCGAAGAAGGTCGCGGCCGCGAAGGGTGTCGTCGCGTTTCCGGCGACCGGGTAGGCCCGTCCGTCGGTCCGGATCAGATACCACTCGCCGTCGGCCCCGATCAGTTCTCCATCAAGCCGGTCGCCGCAGCCGATCCCGAGATCCCCGTGCGTTGAAAGTTCATCGAACGTTATGCTGCCGTCGTAGGTGCCCTGCAGGAGCGCATCGATCGTCGAAGCCTGAAAGAGCGCATCCCGATCGACGTCGCCCCCGGGCGCAACGGGTAGAGGAGCGACCGCAAGGGTGACGCAGACCCCGACGAGGAGGGCGATAGCGGCAACGACGGCGTAGCGAAGCAATGTGTTTGCAGCCATGGATCAGAGCGCCCCGATATCCTCGTACCAGAGGTCGGGATGCTCCTCGATGAACGTATGCATCATCGTCTTGCAGACATCGAGGTCCAGGTCGAGCACCTCGACCCCGTGGGATTCAAGAAACTCCCTCGCTCCGGGGAAGTTTACTGACTCCCCGGCGACGACCTTCCCGATCCCGAACTGGACGGCCGCTCCTGCACAGAGGTAGCAGGGCATCAGCGTGGAGTAGAGCGTACACTCTGCGTAGTTCCGGATCCTCCCGGCGTTCCTCAGGCAATCGATCTCGGCGTGGAGGATGGGGTCGTTACACTGGACGCGGCGGTTGCGTCCCCGCCCGACGATCCGGCCGCCGCGCACCAGCACCGAACCGATGGGTATTCCACCCTCCCTCAGACCCTCTTCCGCCTCCTCGATGGCGCACTTCATAAATAGATCCATACTGATATCCTCCCGGGCGCTCAATTTAGTATATAAACTGATTGCAACAGTTAATCTAGTAAATGAAGTCGTTCCTAGATTATAAACTCATACGGGACGGACCCGGCGGCCCCGGGCCCCGGAACGCCGGAGGATGGCCCCGTCCTCGGCCAGCACGACGGCTACAATGCCGACGGGTGAGGCTACAGGATACAACCGTATCGAGCCATAGAGAGGCCAACAGGGCTGAACGGATTCGATAAAAGAGTCTCCCAACAGGGGGAGTCGGCCAGTCAGATGCTCGGGATCTCCCGCTCGGTCCCGATATCGTCGAGCGCCTGCCGGGCGGCAAGCCTGATTTCGCGGTCGGCATCGCCGAGGAGGCGCACAAGGGGTTCTCTGGCCCGCGGGTTGCCTATCCGCCCGAGCGCCCGTATCGCCATCCTCCTGACCCGGGGTTTGGGGTCACTGAGTATCCCGATCAGCGGCTCAACGGCCCGGGGGTCGCCGATATTCCCGAGCGCCCATGCTGCGCTCATCCGGACCCAGGAACTGTCGTCCTCCAGGCTCCGTATCAGCGGGAGGACCGGTTCACGCCCATCGATGGTCCCGAGCGCTTTCGCCGCCTTCCACCGGACATCGACGTACTCGTCGTCCAGCGCCCCGATCAGCGGCTGCACCGCACGCGGGTCACCCATCTCCCCGAGCGCATCCGCGGCCCGCCACCGCGCGTTGAGGTCGCCCGACTCCAGCATCGAGAGGCACCTGTGAAGTTTCTTCTCCCTGCTGAGGTCCTCGATCTCTCCTCCTGATACCGACGGATCCTCCCCTTCCATAGGCCACCTCACGCCCATTTTGGGGCACCTGAGTATAAGGTTTGCCCCACGAGTGAGGTGCCCTGGAGGTGCATTTTTCTACTCTCCCTGCCTTCACCATAGTATGGAGAGTTCGACCGGTATACCGGAGGGTACGGCGTTTCCCCCGGACCTGGAACGCCTCGGCATCGTCCCCGGAACGAAGATCGATATCCGGGAGCTCGACGCGATGGGAAAGCGCCATGACTTCCATGTCTTCCTCTACTTTGAGGAATCACTGGCAAGGTCGTCCACGCTCCGGGAAGACCTGCAGGAGTACAACGACGTCCCGGACCTGGAGCGCCCGTTCATCAGGCTGGATGCCTTCCTCCGGTACGCCACCGAGTCGGACCCCCTCTTCCTCCGGCGCTTAGACGAGCTCCCGCTGGTCGTCGAGGTCCTCGCCTACGGGGAGATCAGGACACGGGAGGGAGTGGCCGTGCCATACGTCAAAGGTGTGATGCCGTTCCTCGATGAACTCACGATGGAGGATACGCCGACCGTACCCTGACCCCATCTCTTCTTCCGGGCGGCACCGGTCAGGGGATCCGGACTGTGCCCGCGCCCTTCAAAACATCCAGGCTCACGTCGAAGTTCCTGACGGTATGGGTGAGCGCACCCATACTGATGATATCGATCCCGGTCGCGGCGTACCCGGCAAGATCACCGGCGCCGACTCCTCCCGAGACTTCAAGGGTCAGGCGGTCCCGGAGGCCCCGTTCGTTGAGCACCCGGACGGTCTCGCAGACTGCGTCCGGCGTCATGTTGTCGAGCAGAATGATATCGGCCCCGGCCTCTGCAGCCAGAATTGCGTCCTGTGCCGTCTCGACCTCCACCTCG
The DNA here is from genome assembly GCA_002839645.1 of Methanomicrobiales archaeon HGW-Methanomicrobiales-2. GTDB lineage: Archaea > Halobacteriota > Methanomicrobia > Methanomicrobiales > Methanoculleaceae > Methanoculleus. Next base: position 39,433 of record PGYL01000014.1, read on the forward strand.
ACCGTCCGGTAGAGGCTCTGCTGCTTCGCCTTGCCGATCGCTTCGGGGAGCGGCACCAGCGCGAGGTGGTTATCCTTGATCAGGATCATATCCGAGAGGCAGTAGCGGTGTGGGTCGCCCCCGCCGAGCACCACTGCCTTCTTGTCGAGCATCCGGAGTCCCGGGGCGGTCTTCCGGGTCGCGGCAATCCGGACGGCAGGCGAGACCTTGCGGACCGCGTCGACCGTCTCCCGGGTCCGGGTCGCAATCCCGCTCATCCGCCCGATGATGTTGAGCGCCGTCCGCTCCGCAAGGAGGATCGCTCTCGCAGGGCCGTCGAGCTCGAGGAGGGTCGCTCCCGGGACAACCGTCCTGCCGTCGGCAGAACGCTGACGCACCTCGACCCCGAAGTGCTCGAAAAGCGCCCGTGCCTCCATGAGCCCCGCGATGGTCCCTGAATCCTTCGCCCGGATCACCGCCCGGCAGACGACGTCGGGGACGACCGTCTCAGAGGTGACGTCGCCCCACGGCGCATCCTCCCGGACGAACCTGAGCAGGTCCTCAATCGGGATCATACTCACGCCCCGACAGCGATCATCCGCTCGATCGCCCGCCGTGCCCGGTCCATGACCTCGCGAGGGAGGACGATCTCGTGCTCCTCACGCTCAAGCGCCCGCCGGAGGTCGGCAAGGGATATCTTCTTCATATCCCCGCAGACGGCCTCCGGTTTCTCGTAAAAGACCCTTCCAGGGTAGAGCACCCGCAGACGGGAAGCCATCTCCCGCTCGGTGAAGACCCACCAGGGCTCGTCCCCACCGGCCGCGGCGTCCCGGACCATGCCCCCCGTAGAGGCTATCCTATCGGCCTGCTCCTGGACCTCCGGCCGGCATTCGGGATGACAGACGATCGTGCCGCCCAACTCCCTGGCCGCTTCGATGTCGGCAAGGGTAAACCCGGCGTGGACATAGCAGTGGCCACCGGGCGGCATCGGGACGATCGTCTTTTCCGGGAGCTCCCGCTGGACATATGCCGCAAGGTTTGCATCCGGCCCGAAGAGGATCGTATCGTTTGGGAGCGATGCGACAACCCTGACCGCGTTTGCCGAGGTGCAGGTGATGTCGGCGAGTGCCTTGCTCTCCGCCGTGCTGTTGACGTAGACCACGACGGCCGCATCGGGGTATCGCTGTCGTGCCTCCCGGATCAGGTCCGGGGTCAGGAAGTCGGCGAGGGGACACCCCGCGTCCTCTACCGGGATGATCACCTTCCGTTCGGGGTTGAGGATCTTTGCCGTCTCGGCCATGAACCGGACACCGCAGACGACGATCAGGTCCGCCCCGGTCTCCTTCGCCTTCACCGCGAGTTCGAGGCTGTCGCCCACCACGTCGGCAAGCACCTGGACCTCCATGGGCTGATAGTTATGCGCCATGACGACTGCGTTCTTTCCGGCTTTGAGCGCACGAATCTCCTTTTCCATTGCTACGTACCCACCACCAGAGGGTTCTCGAGGTTCTTTAAGAGCGCCAGGATTGAGAGGGCCGCCATATAACTCGTTGCCGGGTTATCGGGGCTCGGGACATTCCTGACCCGGACGTAGATGTCCCCGAAGTCGCCCTCGACGAATATCTCGTGAACGTTCCTCTCCGCTGCAGGGTCGACCCAGAGTTCCACGTCGGCGTCCCTGCCGGCAGCGAGTCCCAACGCTACTGCGACATTGATATTTTTCGGGTATTGCTTGATGCAGTCGTGCGCCAGCCCCTTAAATATCTCCGTCGGGGCCGTAGCGGTCATCCCGAGCGACGCGGGGGGTTTCGTCGTTCGCAGGAGGAGTTTTCTCGGCGGTGAGACCTGGCCGATCTTGAGGTTATCGAGCCCGATGATGGCGCCGCTCGGAATACGGATCTTCTTTCCCGCCTCCCGCGCGACATCGATGAGGTGCTCGCGGAACTCATCGTCCGCGAGAGCTCCCCCTGAGAGGATGATAATGTCCCGTCCCGACCGAAGGACCGCCTCGCCATAGAACCTGACGGCATCGACCGAGGCGGCTTCCACGACGATCGAGAAGTCATCCCGCATGAAGGCTTCAAAGTCCGTATACGGCCGCGCATGGCAGAGCGCCGCCAGTTCTTCAGCCCGCCCGGGGATAATATCGAAGACGGCGACAACCTGGATGCTCTCGGCGTGTGTGGCGATGATATGCCCGACGTTGCCGCATCCCAGCAACCCTATTTTAATCATTAAATAAAGAGGTTGTAATATCAGCGGTTAAGTATTGTGCTCGGCACAAAACCGGCCGGAAGATGGTAAATCATCCTCCGAACGATACGGGGGATCACACCCCCGCGAGATCGGTCCGGCTGCCGACCGCGCGCAGGGAGTCGATTGCTATTACTCTTGAAGATCTGCGGGGAAGACGAATCTACATCGAGAGTTACGGATGCACCTATAACCACGCCGACACCCGGAGGCTGGAAGCGATACTGGAAGGTCTCGGCTGCAGGCTGACCGGGCCGGACGAGGCGGAGACCGTGATCATCAACACCTGCACCGTGATCGAAGCAACCGAACGGAAAATGCTCCGGCGCCTGGCAACTTTCGCCGACCGGGACCTCTACGTGACCGGGTGCATGCCGCTCGTCCAGGCGGGGTTGATCAGGGAGGTCTGCACGGCGCAGATCATCCACCCAGACGAGATTCATGAGTGCTCCGGCGGTGTCGGCAGCCCGGGAGCCGGATCGATCGGCGTGGTGCAGGTGGCGAGCGGGTGCGTCGGCCACTGCAGTTACTGTATTACCCGGCTCGCACGGGGACAACTCAAGAGCGCATCTGCTGAAGAGATCCTCGATGCCGTCAGGGACCTCGTCGCGTCGGGCGCCTATGAGATCCAGCTGACCGGGCAGGACGTGGCTGCCTGGGGGCTCGACCGGGGCGAGGCCCTTCCCGACCTCCTGCAAGAGATCGCAGATATCCCCGGGAGATTTGCCGTCCGGCCGGGGATGATGCACCCGGCATCGGTGCTCAGGATCCTCGAACCGCTCATCGATGCCTACGAGAGCGACAGGATCTTCCGGTTCCTCCACCTTCCCGTCCAGTCGGGCGCCGATACTGTTCTCGAACGGATGCAGCGCGGTTACTCTGCGGCCGATGTCGTGAAGATCGTCGATGCGTTCCGGGAACGCTACCCGGATATGATGATCTCGTCGGACTTCATCACCGGATTTCCCGGGGAGACGGACGATGAGTTCCAGCAGACGCTCGAACTCCTGCGAAGGGCGGCGTTTGTGAAGGTGAACATCACCCGCTACTCCCGGCGGCCAGGCACGCCCGCCGCTGTCCTGAAGAACCTCCCCGAAAAGATACGGAAAGTCAGGTCCCGCGCACTGCTTGCCGAGGCAAACCGGATCTACGACGCCTACAACGAGCGCTGGATCGGGAGGGAGACACCGATCGTTGCGACGGAGAAGCACGCGCCCTCCTCGACGGTCTGCCGCAACCCCTGCTACCTCAACATCGTCGTCGCAGAGGACCTGCCGTTCGGGTTCTCCGGGCGGGCGGCGATCACCGCCAACCGGCGTCACTACGTCATCGGCACGCTGGTCCCACCCGGTGCCGGGCACGGGGTTTAACCCGAAAGTTTAGCCCCACCGAAACTTTTTCTTCCGGCAGAGCATATCCTCTTCCCATGCAGGAGTTCACCGGAGACGAACTCTCCTCGAGGAAGGCAGAATTCCTCAAATACATCCATATGCAGGGCAACGTCGTGAAGACGACCGAGATTGCCGCCCACTTCTCGGTCGCGCCATCGACGGCGACAAAGGCGCTTGGAGAGATTGCAAAAGCAGGATACATCGAGCATACGCCCTATCACGGGGTGAAGATGACAACTCTCGGCACCGACTACGCCCGGTTCCTGATCCGGCGTCATCGGATCGTCGCCCTGGTGCTCAGCCGCTACGGCCTTGAGCCCGACGAAGCCTGCAGGGAGGCGAAGAAGATCGAGCAGTGCATCTCAAGGGACCTCACCAACAGGATGTGTATGTCGCTCGGACACCCGATGATGAGCGGCTGCGGCGAGATCGAGCACGACCATTGCTGCTGTTGCCCCGCCGGCGACAGGCAGGGGTGACGGCAAACATTTTTACCCCTCCACGGCCTAAATTTTAGACTCTTACCAAATCCGAAAGGGAATATCATGGGATCGCAGGATAAAGGCAATTTCGCTTCTTTCTCAATAATTGCAGTTGTAATCATATTCCTTCTGCTGGCAGCAGCCACGGCGGGATGCACCGGGACCGAGCGGCAACAGGACGACCGGGTCATCGTCGCGGTCACCATACCGCCCGAGCAGGAGTTCGTGGAACGAATCGGAGGCGATCACGTCCGTGTGATCCTGCTGGTACCGCCCGGGGCCGACCCGCACACCTACGAACCGCCGCCGGGGGTCCTCGCCGATGTCGCGGAGGCGGATATGTACGCCGTGGTGGGTTCGGGAATAGAGTTCGAACTTGCCTGGCAGGAGAAGATTGCCGCCCTGAACCCCGATATGCTCGTCGTCGACTGCTCGCGCGGCATCGACCTGATCTCGACCGGGGAGGGCGGCCACCCGGGGACCGACCCGCACATATGGGTCTCTCCGCGGAACGCGAAAGTCATGGTCGAGAACATCCGCGAGGGCCTCGTGGAGGTCGACCCGGCAAACGCCAACGACTACAACCGGAACACCGCCGCGTACCAGGAGGAACTTGATACCCTGGATGTGGAGATCGCCGGTGCGCTCGCTCAATCAGGGACAACGAAGGTCATGGTCTACCACTCGTCGTGGGCCTACCTGGCCCGGGACTATGGTCTGGTCGAGGTCCCGATCGAGGACGAGGGAAAAGAACCCTCCCCGCAGAGGTTAGAGCGCCTGATCACGCAGGCGAAGGAGGAGCATATCAGGGTGATCTTCGCGTCGCCCGAGCACTCCACCCGGAGCGCCGAGGTGATCGCAGACGAGATCGACGGTACCGTGGTGCTGGTGAGCCCGCTCGCGAAGGACTACCTGGAGAACATCCGGCAGGTGGCCTCGGCATTCGCAGGGAGCAGCAAGCCATGAGCGCCCCCGTGATCGAGGTCGACGACGTCTGGGTCAGGATGCGCGGCCATACCGTGCTCGAGGGCGTGAGCCTCGCCATCCACCCAGACGAGTTCTACGCGATCATCGGGCCGAACGGCGGTGGGAAGACGACGCTCCTCCGGGTGATCCTCGGCCTGCTCGCCCCCTCTCGCGGCGAGGTCCGGATCCTCGGCAGCACCGGGGCAGAGATGCGCAGGTTCCTCGGCTACGTCCCCCAGTTCCGGACGTTCGACTTCGATTACCCCATCACCGTGCGGGAGATGGTCCTCTCCGGCCGCCTCGGCCACGTCACCCGCAGGCCCCGGCGCTACGATGCAAATGACCGTGACCGAACGGAGGAGGCGCTTGAGACGATGCGCATCGCCGATCTCGCCGACCGGCAGATCCGGGACCTCTCGGGCGGGGAGCAGCAGCGGGCGATCATCGCCCGGGCGCTCGTCGGCGACCCTAAGGTGCTCCTCCTCGACGAACCGACGGTCTATGTGGACGCCCCGACGGAGGCGCAGTTTTACGAGGTCCTGGACCTCCTCCGCGACCGGATGGCGATCGTCCTCGTAACCCACGACATCGGGGTGATCCCGGCCCACGTGACCCGGGTTGCCTGCTTGAACCGGCGCCTCTATACGCACGATACGAACGAGATCACGCCGGATATGCTTGAGGCCGCATACCACTGTCCGGTGGACCTGATCGCCCACGGCGTTCCGCACCGCGTCTTTTCGGAACACTCCAGGGAGGAGTGAGCATGTTCGAGGTGCTCGGATTTGAGTTCTTCAGGAACGCGCTCGTCGCCGGGGTGCTCGCGAGCGTCGCCTGCGGCGTCATCGGCACCTACGTCGTGGTGCGGCGGATGGTCTCGGTCAGCGGCGGCATCTCCCACGCAGCCTTCGGCGGGATAGGCCTTGGCTACTTCCTCGGGATAGACCCGCTCATCGGCGCCACCGGGTTCACCGTGGCCACAGCGCTCGGGATGGGTACGCTTCAGCTCCGGGCCAGGCAGCAGATGGATACGCTCATTGGCGCGGTCTGGGCGGCCGGAATGGCGCTCGGCATCCTCTTTGTCTACTTAACACCGGGATTCGCCCCCGACCTCTTCTCCTACCTCTTCGGGAACATCCTCCTCGTGCCGCGGGACGATATCCTGCTGATGGCGATCCTCATCGCCATCATCGTCGCCGTCGTAGCCTACCTCTACCGGGAGTTCCAGGCGATCACCTTCGACCCGGATTACGCAACGGTCATGAACCTCCCGGTCGAACGACTCTCGCTCCTCCTCCTGGTGCTGATTGCGCTCACGGTGGTGATGCTGATCCAGGTGGTGGGGATCATCCTCGTGATCGCCCTCCTCACGCTCCCGGCGGCGATCAGCCGCCTCTTCACCACCCGGATCTGGAGCATGATGCTTCTTGCCGTCGGTCTCGGCATCGTATTCTCCGTGACCGGAATATGGCTCTCCTACCTCCTGAACGTCCCCTCAGGAGCGACGATCATTCTCGTGAGCACGCTCGCGTATGCGGGCGCTCTCGGCACCGAACGCCTCCGGCAGGGCGACTAGCGGGACAAACCGGTGCGCTTATGCCGGCGTACGCAAGAGATGAGTGAGCAATGGATCCGATCATCGAAGAGGGATACGCCCGGCTTCTCGAGACCCTCGGGGACCTGCAGGCGAAGAAGGAAGAGTCGGCCTCGGAACTCCGGGGCAACATGGGAACCCTCCTTGCGCGGATGGCTGCCGATACGGCGCCGGTCGTGAAGCGGATCGGGCTGGAGATGCTCCGGCGCGCGAAGAGGGAGGCTTCAGGGGAGCTCTATGAACAGGTGTTTTATGAGAAGAAGATGATCGCCCTCGGGAAGGGCGACCCGCTCCCGTACCGCCCGGACGACCCGACAAAGCCCGTCAATGCGCAGATCTGCGTCCTCGACGAAGACGGGGCCTTCCACGAGTTGATGTACACCACCACCGAGATCCGGACCGATTCGTATCTGGGCTCCCTGACACCGGAGGAGGCCTTCGACATCTACGGCTACGACCTTGTCTTCATGCTCTACCGGGCGCTCTACGAGTATGCAGAGAAGGAAGAAGAACTGATGACCGCGCTCGCACGGACGATCGAGTACCTCGGCTCCTGAAAAATTAATTTTTTGGCTTTGTTGAATCCCCACCTATTTGTTCCAGATGGCCGCACTCCGGGGCACGGCTTTCCCCCGGGTATCGCCATGACTGCCCCCGCCCCTGGGGCGGGGGAGGAGCGCGAAGCGCGGGAGGGGTGGGGTCGATGAGGTGTGCGGATCTTCGTGCGAGACAGGGGAGGGGAGACCCCTTCCCCGTCAGCCCCACCCCCAATGGCGATAGCCACCACGGTCCACGGCATGAGAAGATGCCCGAGAAAAAAAGGTCGTCCCGGGGACAAGCCGGGTCCGGCACCAGCCTCAACAGGATGGGGAGGAAGACCAGAATAGGGGTTCAACAGAGCCAATTTTACATTATTCCCGTGGCTGTGACTCACAGCCATCAGTGTTAGAACCTGAGGTTTGGGAGCGGCAGGACTGAAGGAAGTGCCCGGCGGGAGCCTTCCCCGGTCCCTGGCTCCTCACCGGTTCCCGAATATCGGGAACAGCGGCCTGGTGGGG
>PGYL01000014.1:47232-87658 GCA_002839645.1 Methanomicrobiales archaeon HGW-Methanomicrobiales-2
TACGAGCGCGTAAACTTCCGACCGTCGACATTCTCGTAGGTGATAACCGCTTTTGCCTCCGAGACCATTGTGGCAAGGCTAAAACCGGATTCCTCTTCCGGTTCGAGCGAGGCGACCTCGAAATCGATGTTGAGCGGGACGAGGGCGATGCGGATATTCTGCGCCACGGCAGTGCCCGTATTGGTGACGATGATCTCCCGCGCATCTTCCGAGAGATCTGCGGTGATAAGCGGGTAGTTATTCGTGTCTCCCATGATACGGAAACCCATCAGGAGGACGAGCATGATGACCAGCGCGATGAGGGCGAAGAAGATGTCGATGAAGGCCAGCCCGAGCGTAATGAGGGCGCCCATCCCCAGAACGATCTTCTGGTTCTTTTCCATGCTACATGGGTTGGTTCGCCGGGAATTATAAGAGTAGGTTTTAGTCGGGGGCAAGAGGATATGGTCCGGACGCCCTGCCCCGGGAGTCGCCCGGACTCAGCGCTGCAGAAGGGCAACATGACCATATACCGTCATGGCGAAGTACGTACAGAGAGACAGTATGCTTGAGTTGAAGTTCGTTCGTGCACACCCCGATATCGTCAGGGCAGATCTCACGAAGAGAGGAGATATCGAGAAACTGGCCTGGGTCGACGAGGTGCTGGAGATGGACCGGAGGGCACGGGAACTCACCGTGGAGATCGGGAGCCTGCGCAACCGGAAAAATGTCATATCCCGCGAGATCAGCCAGGCGAGGAAGGCGGGGAAAGATATCGCCGGGCTCCTTGCCGAAGCCGCAGGCCTCCCGGAACGGATCAATGAGGCGGAGACAGAGTACGATAAACTCACCGAAGCAGTGAAGTACCGCCTGATGCGGCTCCCGAACATCCTGCACGAGAGCGTGCCCATCGGCAAGGATGATACCGAGAACGTCGAGATCCGGCGGTGGGGCAAACCGGAGATCCCTGCGTTCGACCTGAAGAACCACGGCGCGCTCGCCGTCGAGCAGGGCTGGGCGGACTTCGAGCGCGCGACAAAGATCGCCGGATCCGGGTTTTACTTCTTAAAAGGCAGGCTTGCCCTGCTCGACATGGCGCTCCAGCGGTTTGCGATGGACCTCCTTGTTGAGCGCGGGTATACTCCGGTGATCCCCCCGTACATGCTGAACCGGGCCGCATACGAGGGCGTGACCGACCTTGCCGACTTCGAGAACGTCATGTACAAGATCGACGGCGAGGACGAGTTCCTGATCGCGACGAGCGAGCACCCTATGGCCGCGATGTACAGCGACGAGATCTTCGAGGAGAAGGACCTCCCGCTCCGGTTTGCGGGGTTAAGCCCGTGCTTCCGGCGTGAGATCGGGGCGCACGGGCTCGATACGAAGGGGCTCTTCCGCGTCCACCAGTTCCACAAGGTGGAGCAGTTCATCTACGCCACGCCGGAGCAGTCCTGGGACCTCCACGAGGAACTGATGGCGAACGCCGAGGAAGTCTTCCAGCAACTCGGCCTCCCCTATCGGATCGTCTCGATCTGCACGGGAGATATCGGGACCGTTGCCGCAAAGAAGTACGACCTCGAGGTCTGGATGCCGCGCGAGGAGCGCTACCGCGAAGCGGTGTCGTGCTCGAACTGCACGGCATACCAGGCAGTCAGGTTAAACATCAAGGTGCGCGACCCCGTTGAATTCACCTCGAAGCGCTTCGTGCATACCTTAAACAGCACCGCGATCGCAACGTCACGCGCGATCCGGGCGATCCTCGAGAACAATCAGAACGAGGACGGTTCGGTCACGATCCCGAAAGCCCTCCGGCCGTATCTCTACGGCGATGAGACGCTGTAAGTAGCCCGGGTCTGCACGAGGCCGACAATACTTTTTTCATCCGGGGGATTCAGTCACTTCAGCCAAAAGCATCCCGCACTGCTGCCGTTCTTCGGTGGCATACTGCGTCCCGGCACAGAGATCGACCGGTCAAAAGAAAGGAGGCTTTCCCCCCGCCCCGCGCCTCACGGGATCGTCCGGACGATCCGCTCCTTCGTCACCTTCCCGGCAATGAATCGGGCGAGAGCGAGGAGCGCGAGCCCTGCTGCCGCGAAGATACCCTCCGTCGTCACCGAGAGGCCACCGCCGCCCGGTGCGACCCCCTGGAGCACGACGATGAGGAAGATGAACCCGAAGATGAAGACGAACCCGAGGATCTGGTTCTCCCGCATCCCGAGCGCAAGCTGGGCCGCGCCGATGAGCCCGGCCGCAGCGGCGATCCAGACCGGGACGACGACCGCGAGGTGAAGGATGAGCAGAGGTTCGCCGGCTATAGGAGCGCTCGACAGGGTGTAAACCGCCGCAATGGTCACTGCGGCCGAGGCAAGGGTCATCAGGTACGCCGGCACGGCGACCCCGACGGCCTTCCCCTCCCAGAGGCGGCGGAGAGAGACCGGGGTGCAGAGGAGGGTCTCGATGGTGCCGTCCCGCTTCTCCCGGAGGAAGGCGTCGGCGCAGAAGAGATAGCCCATAAATACCCCGACAGGGAGGGTGATTGCGGCGATGCCGCCGGCAACGGCCGTAGTGTCTTCACCGGCGGCTGCAGCGATCCCGAGGGCCGACATGACCGGGAACCATACGGCAAAGATGAGCGCCGAGATGAGGACGCTCCGGTTCCGGAGGGCGAGCCGCATCTCGCGGCCGGCGATGACGCGAAACGTCTTCACGCCGCGACCTCCGCAGAACCAACATGTTCGAGATAGATCTCCTCAAGCGACCGGGACGACCGGCGGACCTCCTCGATGCGGAAATTGGCGCCGACAAGCGCCGCGATCAGGTCCGGGGTCGCGCCGGGGTCGGAGAGGGTGCAGACGAGGCCGTTGCCGTCCATCTCGCACCCGGCGACGAACGCGAGCTGCCCGACCGCTTCGCACGCACGGGCACGGTCGCCCGGGTCGGCGAGAGAGACCGTCACGGCCGGGCGACCGGAGGCCGCGGTGAGGTTCGCCACCGTATCGAACACCCGGATCCTCCCTCCCGCAAGGATCGCGACCGTGGAGCAGATGCGCTCGACCTCGTCGAGGTGATGGGAGTTTAAAAAGACCGTCATCTCCTCCCGGCGGGAGAGTTCGACAATGAGGTCGCGGACCATCCGTTGTGCGCCAGGATCGAGCCCCGATGACGGTTCGTCGAGGAAGACGACCTCCGGCCGGTGGAGGATGGCCCGGGCGATCCCGAGTTTTCTCTTCATCCCGGTCGAGTACGTCCCGACCAGGTCTTCCCGCCGGTCAGCGAGGCCGACGAGCGTGAGGAGTTCGTCGATCCTCTCCTCCGGATCGTCGACGCTGTAGAGCCCGGCGTAGTAGGCAAGGTTGCCGACAGCGCTCATCCGGTCGGAGAGGCCGTTGTTCTCGAAGAGCACCCCGATCCTCGCGCGCGCATCGTCGTCGGCGGCGAGATCCCTCCCGAGGACCCGGACCTCGCCCGCGTCGGGAGCAAGGAGGCCGAGCAGGATCCGTATGGTCGTGGTCTTCCCGGCCCCGTTCGGGCCGAGGTAACCGAAGATCTCACCGTGCCCGACGGTGAACGAGACGTCGCTAAGGATGTCGCGGTCGTCGAAGGACCGCGAGAGGTGCCGAACTTCGACGGCGCTCACGCCGGCGGCCTCCGGCATCGTGCGGAGCGGGACTGAACAGGGTCAATTTCAGAGCGTATAGAGGGATCTCCAGCCACGTGACCGGGTAATATCATGAAGATTCATTCTTGCCCGCGAGGCATCAAATCACCGATTTTGCTTGAACGTGCAGAGGTTGTCGATCTTGACTGAACAGCCCCACGCTAATTAAGCAACACGTATAAACATCTCAAACTGTATTAAAAGCATGGACAGGCATGAGCATGTTACAATTGGTATTTTTGCTTTTGTAGTCTGTAGCATTCCTCTTTACCTGGTTACTGATCAAATACCCGGTGGCTTTATCCCGGGACTGCTTGCGGTTGCTGTCGGCTCGATAACCCCTGATGTTTTAGAGCCAGCCAGATCGTGGAAACACCGGGGCAAATACCACAGTAAACGTGCTCTCAAATACATTCTTAAGATCAGCATAGTTGCCGTCATCCTGGGATATATCTCTACAATCCTGGAAAATTCGCCCATATTATATATTTTATCAGGTTTTTTCCTTGGGTACTCGCTTCATCTGCTGGCTGATTCGACAACTCCAATGGGTCTTCCCGATTAGGAATGTACTCATCATACGAAGATATCTGATGGGGGCTGAGCGGTCTCCTCTCCGCTATTCGATTGCAGGGAGATCTCCCCGGGCGAGAGCCTCGTACACCCAGCCGGGGACATATCCCCCGGGTAGGCCCTTTTACCATCCTGATAGGAAGCACTATCTCACCGCAGAGAGAGCCTCAATCACTGCGTCGGAAGACCCGCCACCCTTCTGGCAGCGCAACCAGGAGCCTTTGCGATGGAGTTCACCTATGGAATCGACGACCGGCCCGGCCCGGCATACCTTCTCATCTTCGGCCTGCAGTGGCTGGCGGTGAGTGTCCCCATCATCCTCATCATCGGCGGCGTGATGGCCGCCCTCCAGGGAGAGGGGGCAGCCGTCCCCTACCTGCAGAAACTCTTCCTCCTCGTTGCCCTGGCCCTCCTCGTGCAGGTGTACCTCGGCCACCGGCTTCCCCTGGTTCTCGGCCCGGCGACGGTGCTCCTGGTCGGCATCCTCGCAAGCATTGATGCGGGTGCCGGCGCGATCAACGCATCGCTGCTCGCCGGGGGGCTCCTCCTTGCCGGAATCGCAGCAACCGGCCTTATCGGGCACCTCAAACGCCTCTTCACGCCACGGGTGATCGCGGTCGTCCTCATGCTCATCGCGTTCACCCTCGCCCCCACCATCCTCGCTCTGGCCACAGACGGAGGAGGCACGGTTCCTCCGACGCAGGCCTTCCTCTTCTCGATCACGTTTGCGCTCGTCCTTTTCATCGCCGGCGGGCACCTCCCGGGGATATGGGAGTCGACCCTGGCGCTCTGGGCGATCCTCCTCGGCACCCCGGCCTACATCGCCCTCTTCGGGGCAGTTCCCCTGCCTCCGGCGGATACCCCCCTGCTCGCGCTGCCCGGAGACCTGATCGCACCGCTTGCCGTGCCTGGCGCCGGAGTCCTCGGGGCGTTCCTGATCTGCTACCTCGCGCTCGCCGTAAACGACCTCGGCTCCATCCAGTCGGTGGGCGGTCTTCTCCGGGCCGACAGGATGGAGGAGCGGGTGAACCGCGGGGTGACCGTCACCGGCCTTGCGAACGCTCTTGCAGGCATCCGCCGCCACAGGGTGCGCGCCCCGCCTCACCCTGGTCCCGGCGGCGGTTGCACTCGGCCTCGTAGCCGCATCGCCCCTTGCCATGGGATATCTGGAGAGCATCCCGGCACCGGTCATCGGCGTCGTCCTCACCTACGTCATGGCCTCCCAGATCGCGGCAGGGCTCATGCTGGGACAGGAGAGCAGGGCATTCGGGAGATTCGAAGACGGCCTGATCGTCGGCATCCCCCTCCTTCTCGGGACCCTGGTGGGCTTCCTGCCCCCGGAAGTTACCATGGGCTTCCCGGCAACGATCCGCCCCCTGATCGCGAACGGTTTCGTCGTGGGCATCGTTACGGTCCTCGTGCTCGAGCACATCGTCTACCGTCGGGCGCGAGAGCAGGACTGCCCTTCAGAACCCTGAACAGCCGGGTTCCGCGGAAAGATACGCTAAGAACCCAGCCGGGAGCCGTAACTGGACGACAAAAATCTGGATGAAAAAGAAACGATGGGCCCGGTGCGATTCGAACGCACGACCTCCCGGTTATCAGCCGGGTGCACCACCAGCTATGCTACGGGCCCGGATACACTCGTATTAGTGCCTATAAATGTTGTACAATCTTCAATTTAAAGGTTGTGCAAGGACCCTCGCTCCAGAATTGTCACAAAATGATATCAATAAAGAACAGGCCGAACAGAACCGGGATGAGATCCCCGGGTGCGTATCTCCTCAGAAATGAAGCCGTCGCGCATGACCGCATCGAGGCGAGCATCGACTTCGCGACTGTCGTCGCCTTGCTTTGTCAGTTTCAGTGCGCATGGCGGTCTCCCCACGATGGACGCCGCCCTTGCAGGTGCGACCCTGAACTCCGGTGATGCCGAAACGCGGGGCTCACCGGAGAAAGGCTATACAAGGGATATGGGCCCGGTGCGATTCGAACGCACGACCTCCCGGTTATCAGCCGGGTGCACCACCGGCTATGCTACGGGCCCCGGTGGGTTTACCCTGCAACATCTGGCATCTTAGCACTTAATTGTTATGTAGCGGCATCCAAAGCGCTATGTTAAAAACCGACAATAGAAGTACAGTTGAGTGGAACAATGGCAATACGATACCTACTCGGGAACGAGGGCATTGCGCACGCTTGCCTTGAGGCAAACATCGATTTTGCCAGCGGATACCCCGGAACGCCATCCTCTGAAGTGATTGACGTCCTCCGGGTGCAGGAGGAGCGCCCCTTCACCGTGGAGTGGTCCACGAACGAGAAGGTCGCCTTCGAGAACGCGCTTGCCGCCGCCTGGTGCGGCCTGCGCGCACTCTGCACCATGAAGCACGTCGGGCTGAACGTGGCGGCCGATCCCCTGATGACGAGCGCATACACCGGGGTGACCGGCGGGTTCGTCGTCCTTTCTGCAGACGACCCCTTTGCACACAGCTCGCAGAACGAGCAGGACACCCGGCGTTACGCACACTTTGCCCGGCTCCCATGCCTGGACCCGGCATCGGTCCAGGAGGCGCACGATATGCTGCGGGACGCCTTCGCCCTCTCCGAGGAGTTCAGTCTCCCGGTGATCTTCCGGCCCACCACCCGGATCTGCCACTCAAAGGGGGACGTCGACCTCGGAGAGGTCGGCAACGAACACCGGACCGCCGCCTTCCACCGCGACCCGAAGCAGTATGTGGTCATCCCCGCGCACACCCGGGTGCTGCATAAAATCCTGAACCAAAAACAGTCGGCGTTAAAAGAACGGCTGGTCGAACTCGGCTACAACCGGCATACCATCCGGGGCAGCACCGCCGTCGTTGCAAGCGGTGCCGCCGCCGCCTACGTCCAGGAGGTGCTCGGGGGCGACGTCTCGCTCGCGATCATCGGCGCCTACCCGATCGACGAGGAGTGGCTCAGAGCCTTCGTCGACCGGCATGAGAGAGTCCTCGTCCTCGAAGAGCTCGCCCCGGTCGTCGAGGAGGCGGTACTCCAGGTGGCGACGAAGACGGAGGTCCTCGGTAAGATGACCGGCACGGTCCCGTACGAAGGGGAGTTCACCCCGGCAACCGTCGCCGCCGCCCTCGATAAGGCGGGCATCGCCTCCACGGTGGTCTTCCCGGCGGCTGCCCCGATCCAGGGAGTGCCGCCCCGCCCGCCGATCCTCTGCGCCGGGTGCATGCACCGGCCGACGTTCTACGCGATCCGGAAGGTCTTCCGCGACGGCATCTTCCCAAGCGACATCGGGTGCTACACCCTCGGCCTCCAGCTCGGGGCGGTGGACACCACCATCTGCATGGGTGCCTCGATCACCGTCGGGAGCGGCATCTCCCGGTCGGGGGAGGAGCGCCCGGTGGTCGCTACCATCGGCGACTCGACGTTCCTGCACACGGGGATGCCGGGGCTCTTAAACGCCGTGTATAACGGCGCCGATATGGTCGTCGTCATCCTGGACAACCGGATCACCGCCATGACCGGTCACCAGCCAAATCCCAACACCGGCCTGACAGCCACGGGCGAGGAGAGCACCCCGATATCACTCGAGGCGATCTGCCGGTCTTGCGGGGTCTCCTGGGTCGAGACGGTCGACCCTTACGACCTCCCGGTGCTCCTCGACACCTTCCGCCAGGCAAAGGAGCGCAAAGGTGTCCGTGTAATCATCTCAAAGCAGCCCTGCGTCATCACCGCACGGCGGAGCGGCATCCGCCGCAAGGCCTACACGGTCGACCCGGAGCGGTGCATGGGCTGCGGCGCCTGCCGGTCATTCGGCTGCCCAGCGATTGCATTTATCGGGAAGAATGCTACAATCACCGAACTCTGCGCCGGGTGCGGCGTCTGCGCGGACATATGCCCGTCAGGTGCGATCGGTATGGAGGGACGGCGATGAAACCTTCGTTTGATATCCTGATCGTCGGGATCGGCGGCCAGGGGACCGTGCTCGCCTCGAATGTCCTTGGCGAGGCATGCATCATCGAGAATCGGACCGTCCGGAGCGCCGAGACTCACGGCATGGCACAGCGCGGCGGGTCGGTGGAGAGCCATATCCGCATCGACGGTGAGTTCGGATCCCTGATCGTGCCGGGGACGGCCGATCTCCTGATCGCCTTCGACCTCCTCGAGGCCCTCCGCTATCGTCACTACCTGTCGGCCGGGGGGAAACTCGTGGTGAACCGGCACCTGGTCGTCCCCACATCGGTCTACCAGCAGGACCTGGACGTGCCCGACGAGGAGAGCATCCTTGCCGCGCTCTCCGACCTCGACGTCACCTGCATCGACGCCGCGAACCTCGCAGAGGAGGCAGGGAGCATCCTTTCGCAGAATATCGTGATGCTCGGGGCTGCGTCCACCGATATCCCTCTCCGGCCCGAGACCCTCGAAGAGGCGGTGCGGCGGTGCGTCCCCAAAAAGACCGTCGAAGTCAACGCCAGAGCCTTCCAGCTCGGGCGGAAGAAGGGTGCCGGCACGCCCTGAGTGAGGGTCTCCGGACCCGGCAGTTCCTATTTTACGCATAGCAGGGCGCCGCAACAGGAACAGCCGTACCCCGGTGTTGAGATCATCCCGGGGAGCGCCGCCCGGAACCTGTATTAACCACCCCGCCGAGCTGGTACGCCATGACCGAGCGGGATACAGTTGCAGCACTGAAGCGTCTTGCAGGCGCAAAGCCCGAGTTCCGGCTCTCGGAACTACAGGAAGACCCGGGCGAAAGGCAGTCGCTCGAGCGCCTCGCCGGTGAGATCCGCCCGCACCTCGACGGCCTCGGCCTCACCCTCAGGCCCGCCGGCGACGATTACGTGATCAGCCGCCTCTCAGCGGACAGGCCGTTCACGGTCAGCGATATCGGGCGGCTGCGGCAACTCGCGTTCTTCCGGAACCCGGAGATCCCGGACTATATTCAGCAGCGAATCGAGTCCTACATTGCAAAGAAGACCGCCAAGTCCTGGGACGACCCGGCCGTGCTCGACCGGATGGCGAACGCCATCCTCGTCCAGAAGGGCCAGTACTGGAAAGAGCGGCAGGTGAGCTACCGGAAGGCCTACCCGGTCCTCGGCTACCTGGCCTACCACGCCCCCGTCTACCTGGTGCAGTTCGAGCACATCTTCTGGCAGCTCATCAACCAGGGACTCGCAAAACCGCACATGCGCATCCTGGACGTGGGCACCGGACCGGGGATCGTGCCGCTCGCCGTCATCGACCTCCTCGGAAGGATCGGGAGCGGCACGGCCGAAATTTACGCCGTCGAGCGCTCCGAAGAGCATTTCGAGGCATACAATGCCCTCGTCCCGGCAGCGGCCGAAGCGCAGGGAAACATGGTGCAGGTCCATAAGCCCATCCGTGGAGATATCGGAGCGCTCGCCGCGAAAGACCTGCCCGACAAAATAGACCTGATGGTCTTTTCGAATGTCTTGAACGAACTCCGTCACCTGGATCATGAGGGGCGTGCCGACCTCGTCGCCCGTCTTGCCGACCGCCTCGCGCCCGATGGGACGATCGTCGTCGTGGAGCCGGCGGACCTCGCCAACTCGACCGCCATGCGCCAGACCGTGCGCGCGATCGCGAACCGGGGCCTGACCATCCACAGCCCCTGCTCGTTCATCTGGGAGACCGCATGCAACCCCGTGCGGTGCTGGACCTTCGAGCAGAAGACCAATATCCACCAAACGCGGCTGATGGAGCGTCTCGCAGGGAGGGCGGACGGCTACCGGTTCATCAACGTCGATATCAAATACTCCTCCGCACTCCTGCGGAAGGATAAGAAGGCGCAGCAGACCTACCGGGTCCCGCCGGGAGCAAAAGTCGCCCGCCTCTCCCACCTCCACCAGCACGTAGATCGGAAGATCAACGTGGTCGCCGCGCTGATGTCCGGGAACCTCGGCGACAACCGGACGAAGGTCTACAAGGTCTGCGACGGGACACCCGCAAGCCCGGCCTATGTCGTGGTCCCGGCGACCCTCCGGGGTCCGAACCGCGACGCGCTCCGAGATATAGCCTATGGCGATATCATCCGGTTTTACGGGACCCTCGTCCGTTTCAACAAGGACCATAACGCGTACAACCTGGTGGTCCTGCCGGGAACCCGGATCGAGCCGATCGGATGCCCGGCGGGAGAGGCTGCCGGGACAGCCACGTAGGTTCGCGGAGAGGGAGAGCCGGGCAGAGGATCAGAGGAAGTTTGGGGGGAGTTCTATCGGCCGATAGAACGGGTTACGCCGCCCCTCCACTCGCACGGAGCGGGGAGACGCCCCTGAGTGCATAGAGCAGCCCCCCGTAGCCGAGGCTGACCGCGATGACCTGAACGATCGTCCCGAGCACCGGAATGAAGATGAGGACCTGCAGGATCACGAACCCCAGGACAAATATCCACGCATTCCCCGGCCTCCATCCAGCCCGGGAGGCGATAACGTCCCCGAGGGCATATGCGACAAAGAGCGACGAGAGCATCAGGGCAACGATGAAGAGCAGCCCGCCGACGAGCGCGAGAGGGAGACCGATGATCGTGACTGCGACGATGAGGAGGATGATCGCCGATACGATGATCGCAACGAACCCGAGGACCGTGAGGACGACCGGACTCTTCTCGACCTGCCAGACCACCGCCGCGAACGGGCCGGGAAATACCCTGATGAGGAGGAGCCCGAGGATCAGGAATCCAATGGCGGCGAGCACCGAGAAGAGGCCCGGGAATGGTGATTCCGGCTCCTCCTCCTCAAACGTCACGTTCCCGGCCGTGCCGGTGTTGTTGAAGGTCTCGCCCGATACCGTCAGGTTACCCAGGACCGATCCGGCGTTCGTGACCTGTCCCGCGCTGATGAATGCGTCACGCTCGATGACGGCATCCTCCCCGATCCGGACCGTGCCCCCGGTTATGAGGGCGTTCGTTGCGTTTCCGTTCAGTTCGATCTCGCCCCCGGCGGCGAGCACCTTCCCGCCGACGTCGCCGTTGATGATCAGGGTGCCTCCCGCGGCGATGATATCGCCGGCGACCGGCGCATCCACCGTCACCATACCCCCGGCGACCGTCAGGCTGTCAACAGGGGCGCTGATGGTCACGGACCCGCCCGAGGCGACCACGTCGTCGGCGATGGGAGTGTCGACCACCGGCTGGTCCCCGCCAAGGAAGGTGAGCGCCTGGGCTCCGGACGGGATGAGCAGCAGACCGAGGATGAGCACTGTCAGATGCTTCATGCGGCAGGGATAGATCGCTCTCCAGAAAAAAGTTCGTGCGGAGGGGGGAGAAGCGTTCTTCGCAACCGTCAAGGAGGCTTACTGCCCGGGTTCGTCCCGGTGGTGCAGGACCCGTGAGGCGGTGTGAGAGGCCTCCCGGCATAAAAATCGTAGCGGAAAGGAGGTCCGCTACACCAACTTCGCAAGGCGGCTCTTGAGTTCGGCGAGCGCCCCGTCTTTCCCGGGGACATCCGACTCCTGGATAGAACGAATGTTCTCCTCGACTGATGTGGCGAGCCACTCCTTCGGAACGCCGGATGCCGGGAAGAGCTCCTGCCACTCATCCGAACCGAACGGAATGACCTTGACCAGTTTCCCGAGGACATTCCAATCGACGACCCGGTAGTCCTCTCCGGTGCTGGTATCCGCGACCTGTATCGATCTGTCCTCATTGCACTCGATGACCCGGCCGTGGATGACGTAGACACTCACCTCGTCCTTGTCGGTGAAGGTGATCTGTACCACGTCCCCCGGCTGCGGGCTCTCGGGAACCATGTAGAGGGCGATATCACCCGGATACATCAGGTCCGGTTCGTACCGGTCTGCAATACCGATGTACCCGGTGTCGGAGACATAGAGCCGGAGGTATTCCTGGTAGAACTTCCGGACGATCCAGTAGACGGCTCCCGGATGTGTCTCCGCCAATTTCAGGAGGAGATTGTGGATGGCGCTCGGGATGCTCTCCGGCCGTTCCAGCACCTCACGTGCCAGCCTCTCATACGCTTCTACAACCCCGGCCTCTGTCTGCGTTGCCTGTTCCATATCAACAACCCCGCCGCATAGTGCCGGTGGTAGGATAAAAGTGTTCCTCCGAAGATTTCCTCTGCATCGTCCGGGTCAATCCCGGCATCCATCCCCGTACCGGCCCGCGAGAAGGAGAGGCTGCCAATCCCCGCCACCGGGTGGGGGGTAGGAACGCCGGTGGCGGAGAGAACTATAATGCTTATATTCGACCGTGACCATACAGTAAAGCAGAGGATATTGATATGGGTGGCATAAAGAATTCTACGTATCTTGATGTCCAGAAGGCCCTTGCCCGGCGTTTCTCTTCCCGGGACGGGTGGCAGTTTGCATGGTCCCCCACCTACGGCAGTGTGCAGCCGGAATGTATGCTCTCCCGCCGGGTCGCCGGCAGGACAGAGCGGGTGGTCGTGAACGTGAAGATGGCCTCCGAAGTCCTGATGGATACCGTCGAAGAACTCCAGAGCCAGTGCCGGACACTTGCTGCAGGCAACGTCGACGTCGATAAAACGGTTCTGGTCGTCCCCGGCGGGGCGAACGTCTCCCGGGTCCCCGAAGGGATTGAAATCCTGGAGATGGATAAGTGGCAGATCGTCGGCGGTCGGATCGCCTGGTCAAAGAACATCGAGAGGAGCGCGTTCCTTGAGGAGGAGCGCGCGAAAAGGGGCCTGGCATAAAGCGCCCTGCCCCTCAAACTCTTCTTACAACCCAAAATCAAAGAGCGTCGTCCTCGAGGGGTCGACGTCGTGCCAGTCCCACCCGAGCGGTTCGATGATCCTTGAGAGAGGACCCTTGAGTGTCTTTTCAAGCATTGTCTCCCAGTCGACGACGAACTCGGGCGGCACCTGGTCGGCATACTCGAAGCAGACCACGTCCGTTCTCGGGTACTTCGCCGTGACGGTCTTGATGTAGACGCGCTTGGGTTTGCTGCCCCGCTTGAAGTCGGTCCCGAGATGCTCGTTCGAGTACTTGGCGCCCCGGATATGGGCGTCGTCGTTCTCGTAACTATCCAGGTTCTTCCCGATACCGCCGGGAATACCGGCCTCGTCGAGGGGATACTCCCCGCGGCGGTACTTCCTGATGACGTCGCGCAGGTACGCCTGCACGTCAGTGAACGCGTCCCCGCGGAGGATCATCTCGATGACGGCGCGCTGCACTTCCCGCGTGATCTGCGGTGAATCGCTCCGCCGGATCTCGAACCCGACGACATCGATCTCGTCGACGTCCTTGCCTTCCTTCCAGACCAGGTGCCCGGCGTAGCGCTTCTTCTTACCGGCCTGGAAGAAGCGCTGGTAGACCTTCTCGAACTTGATGGAGAAGTAGTGCGTATCGGCGTTCAGTTCGGCCTTCGCGAAGTCACTGTAACTCGCGTTTAACCGGGCCTCGATCGCCCTCGCCCGTGCGATGGTCTCCTCAAGAGTCCCCGGCGGGACCTCGACCATGCAGGAGTCGGTGTCGCCGTAGAGGACCGTGTACCCAAGACCGGTGATGATGTCACGGGTATGCCTGATGATCGCCCGGCCGACCGAGGTGACGGCCGACCCGATCTCGCGGTCGTAGAGCCTGAACCGGGTGTAGCCCGAGACCCCGTAGTAGGAGTTCATGATCACCTTCAGGACGTTCTGCTGGAGATCGTAGAGGACGTATTCCGCCGACCCAAAGGGGTACTGGTTGCGCAGGCGTTTGCGCTCGTCTCGCTCCCCGAGGAGTTCGGCGAGGATGCTCCTTGTTAACCCGTCCGGCTCCCGGGAGAATCGGACGCCGTTTGGCGCCCGCAGTTCGCCGTCCGGGTTCTTCGTCTCGGGGGAGGCGTTGATCGTCATCATCGCCATCGGGTAGAGCGACTTTAAGTCGAGGACCACCACGTTCTCCCTGAGGCCCGTCGCAGGCTCAAAGACGGTCGCCCCCTCGAACTCGTCCCCGGCGGCGAGTCCCTTGGAGGGGAGGACGAACGTGCCCGAGGCCTTCCGCAGGACGTAGATGTCGATGACGTTTGAAGAGTTCAGCGTCCGGTCGAGCGGGCACCCAACATACCGGGAGATCTCCCGGTAAAAGTCGATGATGTTGTCTTTTCTGTCGATCCCGACACAGAGTTCGACGTCACGGCAGTTGTATTCCACGAGCCGTGCCGGGTCGGATTGCCAGAGCGCCGTGATCGTCCCGGTGTAGCGGACCTTCGTGATCCCGAGTTCATCTCCGGCGACCGCATCGAGCCGGTAAGACTCCTTCTGGGCCAGGTGTATCTTCCGGTAGGCGGAAAGAAGGTCGAAGACCGCCCTCCCCCGGACGGCGTTCCGCTCGGTCTGCCCGGGGAGACGCGCGAGGTCCTCAGGCCTGATGCCGAGCGTCGCCATCCGTTTCAGGACGTAGGGGATATCGAACTCCACGAAGTTCCAGCCCGAGAGGATGTCAGGGTCGCGCTCCCTGACGTAGGTGATAAGTCCGCGGAGCATCGCCACCTCATCCGGGTACCGGACGACCCGGTGCTGCTCGTGGATACGAAGTCCGGGATCATCGACGGGCGCATCGCCCGGCACCCCGCCGGGCCGCCAGAGGAGGGTTGTATAGTCCCCGTCAAACGAGTCCCAGCAGGTTACGCAGATGACCGGGTCCCGCTCGGGCTCGGGGAACCCCTGCTCGTCCACGCACTCGATATCCATGATACAGGTCCGGGCAGGAGCCTTGATATCGACCGGTACGAGTTCGCGGTAGTCGATCACGGAGACGCCGGCGGGGAGTTCCACCCCTGCGGAGAGACCGCAGTCGATCATGAACCGGGTGGCAAACGGGATATCGGCCTCATAGTGCTGCGAAAATAGGTCGCGGACGTTCCGGACGTCGCTCGGGCGCCGGGTATAGAGGCGCCGGAGCGGCTCGCCGCGGATGGAGCGGTAGGTTGTCCCGGCCTCCAGGTCGACCTCCTGCGGGAGGGATCGCCCCTCCACCAGACCGGCGGGCACGTAGAAGTAGGGCCGAAAACCGGTCACGTCGATCTTGACCGCCCTCCCGGAGGTGTCCCGGCCGAAGATGTGGATGACCGGGATCTCACCGCCGACGCTGTACTCCACCTGGTGAATGCCGACCCGGACCTTCCCGAAGTCGTCTAAGGTGGCCGCGGTGCTCATATGGGACTCCAGCACCTGATCAGTCATCGAATCTCCTGCAGAGGCCCTGCACGAACGCTCCCGCCTCTGCCATCTTCGCAGCTTCCCAGGTATCGAGGTCCCACTCCTCGATGCCGAGGATACCCTCGCGGCCGATCCGGGCAGGAACGCCGAGCGAGCAGCCGGAGAGACCGTATTCGCCGTCAAGCACGCACGAGCAGGAGAGCACCTCCCGCCGGTCCTCAAGGACCGCGCGGATCAGCATGGCGATGTGGTATGCAGGGCCAAAGACCGTGCCGCCCTTGCCGCGGATCACCTCCATGCTCGCGCCCTGCATCCGGGAGAGGATCGCTTCCCGCTCATCGAGGCCGAGATTGGCACCGGCCTTCGAGAAAAGCGGCACCTGGTGCTCGCCGTGCTCGCCAAGCACCCAGGCGGGCCCAAAGACCCCCGCCTCACCGAGGAAGCGGGCAAAGCGAGTGCTGTCGAGCTGGCCGCCAAAGCCGATGCACTGCCGCCGGTCGATGCCCATCATCTTCCAGAGGCCGTAGTTGTTCGCGTCCATGGGGTTCGTGACGGTGATGGCGACCCCGGAGAACCCCTGCAGGTGCTCGCTGCAGCGCTTCGCCACCGGGATATTGGCCTCGAGGAGATCGGCGCGGGTCTTGATATCGGGCGTCCTCGGGGTGCCTGCCGCAAAAACGAAGACATCGGCTTCCCGCATCGCTGCCACATCGGTGGAGACCGTGACGTCGATACCCGTGTGCTGCAGGTCGAGCACCTGTGCCCGGAGGATGGGCTCGTATGCGTCATGGAGGATGATCTCATCGACGAGGCCAAGCGCAGCGGAGAGAAACGCCGTCTCGCCCCCCACCTTTCCTACACCTAAGATTGCGAGCGAGGTCATTGTATCGGTCCTATATGTAGATAACAGTGAAAGAGTGTGCGCGCCAAAGAGCCCTGCTGCATGGAGAATAACGATCCGGCAGGGAAAAGGGGCGCTTTACCGTCTTCCGTTCCGGCATCCGGGCTCCGGAGAACGGAGCACATATTTCTTCTCCAGTACACTTGGCGCGAGGGTATAATAATACCTCACTCCCACCTGTTTTCAATGGTTGCGCTTTATCCTGGCCCTATCGAAGTCGGCGGTATCCGGTTGAAGAACCACCTCCTGCTGGCGGCCGGCATCCTCGGGACTACCGGGGCGTCGCTCGCCCGTCTCCTGCAGAACGGTGCAGGCGGCGTGGTCACGAAATCCATCGGCCCGAGCCCGAAAGAGGGCCATCCCGGACCCTGCCTGATCGTCGTCGACGGTGGCATCATCAACGCCATGGGCCTCCCGAACCCCTCGGCCGCGTTCGTGGACGAACTGGCAGCCCTGCAGGGCGAGCCGGTGGTCGTCAGCATCTTCGGAGGTTCCCCCGAAGAGTTCCGGACGGTCGCCGGGTGGTTCGCCGGCACGGCGTCCGGGCTCGAACTGAACCTCTCCTGTCCCCACGCGGAGGGCTACGGGGCAGCAATCGGGAGCGACCCTGCCCTCGTAGAAGAGTGCACGCGGGCGGTCGCCTCCCTCGGGGTCCCGACCTGGGTGAAACTCACTCCGAACGTCGCCGATATCGGTGAGATCGGGGCGGCCGCGGAGCGCGGCGGGGCTGATGCAATCGTTGCCGTCAACACGCTAAAGGCGATGCGGATCTCGACGGCGCTCCGCCGGCCGGTGCTCGGGAACCGCTTCGGCGGGCTCTCCGGGAAGGCCATTTTCCCCGTCGCGGTCCGGTGTGTCTACGATCTCTACGAAGCGTGCTCCATCCCGGTCGTCGGGTGCGGCGGGGGGTCCCCCCCCCGCAACCGCGAAGCGCAGTCATCGACGATATCAATATCTTCGCCGCGATCGCGGAAGGCCTCTACAGCCACGACGGCATCGACGCACGCGAGATCGTGGGGTGCGCCCATGCATGAGCAGATGCCCACGCCGGTTGCAATAAAAGAGATCGTAGAGGAGACGCCGTCCATCAGGACGTTCGTCTTCGACCGCGAGATCGCCGCACGGCCGGGACAGTTCGTGATGGTCTGGGTGCCGGGCGTGGACGAGATCCCGATGGCCCTCTCCTCCCCGTCCTCGATCACGGTCCTCAAAGTTGGGGACGCGACTGCCGCCCTCTTTGCGATGCACGAGGGCGACCCGATCGGGGTCCGGGGACCCTACGGGAACGGGTTTACCATCTCAGGAAGGACGCTTGCCATCGGCGGCGGCGTTGGGGCCTCCCCGCTGCTGCCGCTCATCACGGCCGGGCAGGTTGAGACCTTCCTGCTCGGGGCCCGGACAGCCTCTGAACTTCTCTTCGCCGACCGGATACGGGAATCGGCGACGCTGATGACCGCGACCGACGACGGCACCGCCGGTCACCACGGTTTCGTAACAGAGCTCATGTCAAGAGTAGACCTCGCCGACTTCGACCACATCTGCGTCTGCGGGCCCGAGGTCATGATGGCGGCGGTGCTCGCCGTCCTGGACCGGGAAGGGTGTGCGGAGCGGGGGCAGTTCTCCCTTCACCGCTACATGAAATGCGGGGTCGGCCTCTGCGGGTCATGCTGCACCGACCCGCACGGCCTGCGGGTCTGCAGAGACGGGCCCGTCTTCACCGGCGACATCCTGCTCGGGAGCGAGTTCGGGCACTACGCGCGCGACGCGAGCGGGAGCAGACACAGGGTATAGTCTGCCAAAAAAGAGGATCAGGCGAGGAAGTCCTTCTGGGGCTCAAAGAGAAGGGAGATGATGTTCTCCACCCACCCGAGCACCTGCGAGGTGATTGGAACCCCCTCGGCCCGGGCGTTCACTTCCACCGCAGGATCCGCGGTATCGTCCGGGGCAGGCGGGAGAACATCGCTCGCCGTGCTGTTGGAGGGTTTTGTATCGTCTATCACAACCTCCGTCGGATCCCTGCTCTCAATCAGGGCCGCGTTGTCCGTGAAGAGGTGAATGGACCGATCACCATCGCCGCCCCCGACGACGAGAAACTCCCCGTCAGGGGTCACAGCAACGGACTCCACACGACCGTCGAAGGCGATCTTCTGGAGATCGGCACCCGCCCGGTCGAGGATATAGACTGTCCTGCCGGAGGCGGCGAAGATCTCGTTCGCCTCGTTTGAGAGAGCTGTCGCGAGAACGGCGTCTTCGGTGGGATATTTCCAGAGGTGCTCACCCTCCCCCGTGGAGAGGTAGACGCACCGGTCCACCGACCCGGCTGCCACGAACCGGCCATCAGGGGTGAGAGCAATGCCCTTCACGAGCTTGCCGGTCCCATAACTCCAGGATTCTCCCTCCCTGCTGTTGAGGTAGTAAACCCCCTGGTTGTCACAGCCGAGCGCGATCTTACGGCCGTTCTCCGACATCGCAATAGCATAACCATCGGTTCCCATATCATAGTCCCAGAGCTGCTTCTTGTTCCGGTCGAAGATGAAGACCGCGCCGTTGTCGCACGCGGCGGCGACGTACATGCCGTTTGACGAGAGGGCCACACCCCGGTAGACAAAGGTTGTCTTCTCGGTCCAGAGCTCGTTGCCGTCCCGGTCAAAGAGATAGAGTTTGTCTGCGGCGACGCCGATGTACGATCCCTCGGGCGATATTCCGACGCCGTTCACCCGGGACCCGACAACGGTCTTCCAGAGGACATTCCCCTGCTGGTCCAGGAGATATACCACCGAGCCCGCACCGGCGACTATCGTGGAGCCATCCTGCGCCACTGCCGCAGAACTGACAGCATCGTTTGCCCCTTGTTGCCAGAGGGGAGCATACCCCCCCTCGTCAGCGGAGGCGAACCCGCAGAGAGCAGCGATGAGGCAGCAGAACAGAAGAAGCGGCAGAGAGATCCGGCCGGATCGAGATCTATGAATCCTGCGACCGGAATGCGTTGCCTGCCGGATTCCTGAATCGATCCGGCTTCTGGTAGAACTGGATGAGATCACTTCCCCCGATGACATCAGGCCCTGACTTCTCGGAGATTGTATATATAGTTTACGGGGCCGTTACCGGCCCCGCTCTCCGGGGCAGTTCGCCAGCTCCCGGCCAACCCCGATCAGGGGCTGCCGGGGTTTCGGGAATACTCTGCATAACGTTTAAACGATTCGAGGAGGCCCGGATCCCGGGAACTCATCGGCCGGGGGCAGAAGGCAGGTGAGACCAGCCCCGGATGCGAAGGGAGCATAACGGATCGGGAGACAACACCTGTTGATTTGAGGTGAGACATTAACGGGCCAGAAGACCTCTCCGGTCCGCTTACGACGGTTCCTGCCCGGGACCGGGCAGGTTGTCGCGGCCCGGCCCTGCCGATGGGTCGATCGACTTTAGATCTTCTAAGTTGTTGATGTTCGTAAACGTCAGCAGGTCCGGGTCGATCTCCCGGATCTTCTCCACGCACACATACCGGGCCTCAAGACTCCTCACCATCGAGCGGAGCGAGAGCGACTCGTGCTCCTCCAGGTAACCGAGCAGTGCGCTCGTCCGGTAGACAGCATGGAGCGGCTCGAGCATATCGGCGTTCCAGCAGGGGATAGCGGCATCATACCCGACAGCGGCGTCAAAGAGCAGCCGGATCACTCCCGGATGAATGCAGGGCATATCGCAGGCGGCAACGAAGACGTACTCGCCATGTACCTCGAGCGCCCCCGCGTGCAGGCCGCCGATGGGCCCGAGATCCCTCCGGACATCCGGTATGCACCTGATGTCCCCGAGATGGCCGAACCGTTCGCACTGCCCGGGGTCCCGTGCGACCACCACAATCTCGTCGGCCACCTCCCGGAGGGTATCGATGAGGCGGTCGATGAAGGTCTTGCCCCGGAACGTAAAGAAGTACTTCTCCCGCCCGCCTGCACGCCGTGCCTCGCCACCAACGAGGACAATCGCAGACCGCATATCCCTCTCCCAGCCCTCAGCGCCGCCCCCAGAGGGGGATACATTCGGCGATGCAGGCATTACGAGGTGCGTCGATACCATGCTTCCGGGCGAGCGCCGCCCCCGCACCCAGGACTACGATCATCATCTCAACTATATTTGGTAGAGTTACCTGTTAACTTCTCCCATTTTCAGGCGCCGCAGACCCTTCCGCGGCGCTCCATGGCAAGCAGCGCCTCCTTGATCGCCACATCCGGGGAGAACCCGCCCATACCGGTCTTCGCGACGACCCGGTGGCAGGGCACCACGAGCGGGGTCGGGTTCCGGGCCATCGCCGATCCGACCGCCCGGGGTGCGGTCCCGACCCTCCGGGCAACCTCGCCGTAGGTAACGGTCTCCCCACAGGGAACCGCACGGACCGCACGGTAGATCCCGGCAGAGACCGATTCCCCCTCGGTCGCGATACTCCGGAGGGAGGCGAGGTCTGCCGGCCGGCCGGCACAGTAGCGGAGGATCTCCTCCGGGACCGGCCCGGCGAGCGCCTCTCGCACGAACCGCACCCGGTAGACGAGATCGTCCTGCCATGCGACGTGGACGTGCCAGAGGCCGAACTGACATGACCCGGTCACGATCGCCATTTGCCAGCCTCCCTGCCGAAGAGGTCGACGGTGCATTCGGTCATCTCCTTCTGCATCCACGGCGGCAGCCCGGCGTGGACCCGGGGTTCCAGGAACCGCCGGTCCCCGAGGACGAGCATCCCCCGGTCCTCGGGCGTCCGGAGCACCCTCCCTAACGCCTGCAAGGCGCGGTTAATCGCCGGGAGGGTGTAGCTGATGAACTCTCCTTCCTCACCGAACTTCATCCGGAAGTAGTCGATCACCATCTTCCGGACACGGTTGAACGGCGCGAGCGGAAGGCCGATGACGAGCGCTCCCGAGAGCATCTCACCCCGGTAGTCGAGACCCTCGCTCCACTTGCCGCCACAGACCGCAAAGAGGATGCCTGAGCGGCCCGTTCCCGGGAGGGCCATAAATTCCCGGAGCATCGTGGCGGCAGCGGCAGTGTCCTTGGACTCGATGTAGATCTGCTTCTTGCGTATCCTTGGAGCGCACCGTTCTGCGAAGGTGTTGAGCTGGTCGTAGGAGGGGAAGTAGATAGCAAGGTTCCCGGGGAGGGCGGCAAACGTGGTGATGTAGTCCTCCGTTCGCGCAAGGTTCCGGGGGTCCCGGCGCATCGAGTAGGCGGTGGTGATGTCGTTTGCGCAGAAGATGCGGCGGGTCCTCTGGGGGGAGGAGTTCGGGGGCGGTGTCGTGGTGACGGGGAGGGCGGCGCAGGAGGAGCGGCGGGAACCCCCCCAGGGGGGGGAGGCCCGATATCCTGGAGCTTGGTGCTCGGGTCGATGTTCCTGACCTCGAGCGCCACCGTGCCGTCATCCTCCTTCCGGTAGACCGTGAGATAGGCAGGATCGGCCGCAGACCGGAAGATCCGGTAGAAGAACTCGGTCAGCCGCTCGATCGCGCTCTCCCGGAACTCACCTGCCTGCATGTTCTTCTCGCGGAGCCCCTCGCTGATCTTGAGGAGGTCGTCCACGATCTCCTCCATGCTCCGGTAGAGCGTGCCGGAAAGGATCATCCGCTGGAAGATGACAGGGTCGAACCAGTCCTCAACCTCGTGCGAGGCCTTGAGCGCCTCCATGAACCGGTTGATCTGCGGCAGGATCTGGGCGATGGCATCCGCCTGCTGCGACCGCCGCCGGCCGGAGAGTTCGTGCCCGGCCTGCATGATGTCGCGCTCCTCGATCGTCACGCTCTCGATGCTCTGGACGACATCGCCACAGTTGTGGGCCTCGTCGATGAGCAGCAGGGCGTCGTGCCCCTCGATCCCGAGCGACTGGTAGAGTTGCTCCCGGATGGTGTCGTCGAAGAGGTGGTAGAAGTTCACGAGCACCACGTCGGCATCCCGGGCGGCATGCATCATCGTGTCGTAGGGACAGATGTCGCCGCAAAACCCGGCAAGCTGGTCGGGCCAGATCATCTCGGTGCTCACGCGCTCGGCCCGGACCCGCAGGGCCGCCGACGGGATCATCTTCAGCCCCGCATCCTCGGGCTCCACGAAGGATTTGCCGTGGATGAAGTAAGGGCAGATGAGCGGGTGCTCCGGGTCCATCTTCCGGATCTGCTGCTTGATCTGGCGGTCGTTTGCCGGGACGAGCGATCCTTTCTGCGCCCGCTCCCGCATCAGCGCCGTCGAGAAGGCCTTGACACCCTCGCACCGCCGGTAGACGTCCCCCTCGCCGCCGAGCGGGCACATGCTGGACTTGCCGATAAGGTAGGCGAACTTCAGTTTGCCACGCTTCTTCCGGACGAGCTCGAGCTCGCGCATGAACGTGGCAAGCTGGCTGATGGTCCGAACGGCGACGAGCACTTTCCGTCCCCGGCTCTCCGCGAGGAGCGCGGAGACCACGCTCGACTTGCCGCTCCCGGTCGGCGCATCAATCATGGCGATGCCGCCGTCGCGTGCGACGGATGCGGCCAGATCAAGCATCTCCCGCTGATTGGGCCGGTACTCCCGGTACGGGAACCAGTCGTCGAGGGTATCCATTGCTGATAGGTCGACGGCTGACGTCAATGTAGTTTGGGTGCCCGGGGTGAAAGTGAACGAGACCGGGAACGGGCCGGGCGCCGGTGGAACCGAGGAAAGACCGGGGATCCCCTGACCGTTGCCCGGGTGCTGCCCATAGCGCTTGCGGCGTTCATCCCCCACCGGGAACCCCCATGGCGCTCATATGCTCCCGCCTTTCAGGAAAAAGACGGACTAAAAGTTTCCAGTACGGCCCCGCCGGAAACGCAGACCAAAAATATTATATACCAAACCGCTCACCGCACACTGGTGAAGACTGTATGTCACTCAAGGCTGAGGTCATCGAAAAAGTATCGGCTCTTCTCGCGGCCGCATTCGGCCTGATCGCCGCTCTCGCATGGAACGGCGCCATTCAGGAACTTTTCGCGCAGATATTTGGAGATCAGAGCTCGCTCGTTGCAATGTTCGTGTATGCTATCGTCGTGACGATCATCGCGGTGATCGCGGTCATCCTGATCGGCCGCGCCGCAGGGAAGGCAAAGGCAGAGGATGAGGCGGCAGGAAGAAGGTGAGGCCCCAAAAACCCCCTTTTCGACAGATTTGTCCAGACAGAAACCTACCTGATCTCCGATGAGCCGGCATAACGACCAGCCAGAGGGCAGGACAGGTGTGGACAAGTCGCCCGGCCCTGCCCGCGGGCGACCGGTCACCGTCACGGTCATCGAGTACGACGAGTCCCGCTTCAATGAGCAGACCTGCACCCGGCCCGGGGACCTTCGGGCACTCATCCTCCGCCCGATGGTCACCTGGATCAATGCCGACGGCATCCACGATACCGGGATGGTCCAGGCAATCGGGGACGCTGTCGGGATCCACCCGCTGACCCTGGAGGACATCGCGAACACCCGCCAGCGACCGAAGATCGAAGATTACGGCGATTATCTCTATGTTGTAATCAGGATGCTCTCCCCTTACGGCGACGGTGAGTTCCAGAGCGAGCAGGTCAGCCTTGTGCTCGGGAGAGGTTACGTCGTATCGTTCCAGGAGCAACCCGGCGATGCCTTCGAGCGCATCCGGGAGCGCCTGCGTGCAGGAGCCGGGCGTCTCCGGAGCGAAGGGCCCGATTACCTCTTCTACGCCCTGCTCGACGCAATCGTCGACGGCTACTTTAGCGTGATCGAGGTCTTCGGGGAGCGTATCGAGGTGGTCGAGGAGGAGGTGGTGGCAGACCCCGACCGGGAGACCCTGCAGGCGATCTACGCCTTAAAACGTTCCCTTGTTGCCCTCCGGCGGTCGGTCTGGCCGCTCCGCGACGTGGTGGCCGAACTCGAGCGGGGTGAGTCGCCCCTTATCCGGGAACCGACGCTCGTCTACCTCCGGGATGTCTACGACCACACCATAGAGGTCGCCGAGACCGTGGAGACCTACCGGGATACAATGTCTGGAACCCTTGATGTCTACCTATCGAGCCAGAGCAGCAAGATGAACGAGATCATGAAGGTGCTCACCGTCATCGCCACCATCTTCATCCCGCTCACCTTCATCGCCGGGCTCTACGGCATGAACTTCGCATACATGCCCGAACTCAGGCATCCCTGGGGGTACCCTGCGGCCCTCGCCTCGATGGCGATCGTCGCGGGGGTGATGCTCCTCTACTTCAAGAAGAAGGGGTGGATCTGAACCGCGGCCGGCATCCCTCCCGCCTATAGCCGGCCGGATACCATTATATCCCGTTGCGTCGAAGTCCGCGCCACTTTGCTGCGAGGAGAAGCAGGCCGCGTGCGCCGGCGGCAGCAGGGCGAAGGGATATGCAGGCAGACCAACGACACCCGGAGAGGCAGGAAGAGAGACGGGCGACGCTGAGGACCGTCGCCGTCATCATGATCTCCGGCACCGCCACAGTCATATTCTTGCTCATGGCGCTCGCCTACCCGGACATCTTCCTCGAACGCGTCTTCTACACGTCCCTCACGATCAGCCTCGTCTATGTCTTCTTTCTCGTCGTCGAATCACTTACCCTCCGGCGCATCAGGGACGAGCGGGAGCGCTACTCGTTTCGGAGAACGGTATCCATCTTAAAACTCGTCGTCACCGGCGTCATCCTCCTCCGGGTCTGGATCGACACCAACTACATCTTCGTCGCCTACGGGATCGTCGGTGCCGGGATCGCCGTCGCGCTCCAGGATCTCTTCAAGAACTTCGTCGGCGGGATCCTGATCATCGTCTCGCGCACCTACCAGGTCGGCGACCGTATCGAGATCAGCGAGACGATGGGCGACGTGATCGATATCGGGATCCTCGCGACGAAGATCTTAGAGATCCACGCCCGCGACGTGAAGGGAGATCAGGCAACGGGCAGGATCGCCGTCGTTCCGAACGGTGCCGTCCTGTCGGCGCGAGTCTTCAACTACACGATGGATCACACCTTCGTCTGGGACGAGATCACCATTCCCATCACCTACGGGTCGGACTGGCAGCGGGCCGTCTCTCTCTTCCTCGATATCGTTCGCCGGGAGACGGCGGCGACGTCAGGACAGGCCGAACGGGAGATCGAGAGGATCGGCGAGCGTTACTACCTGCCGAAGAGAGAGGTGGAGCCGTCCGTCTACCTGACCCTCACCGACAACTGGATCGACTTTTCTATCCGGTACGTAACCGATGTCCGGAGGAAGCGAGCCACGAAAGACGACCTCTCCCGCAAACTCCTCGAGGCAGTCGAAGCGACCGACGGTATCGCCATCGCGACCGAAAATATCATCGTTTACAAAGGCGCGCCACTCGAAGACGCATGAGCGGCCCGACAGTGATGTTTTATACCATGGGATGAATGCCTCCCTCCCCGAGAAGGTGTCTACGACTCCTGCCGGGACCGGCAGGGTGTATCCGCCTCTTCTCCGGGGGGCAGGCAGTCCGGAGGTGGAAATGCGGCCGGAAAAAACCTGTGGGATACTCGCGATCCGGGTGATCGATTACACGGAAGACCGCCTTGAAGAGCACGAATGCATCGAACTCACCGAGGCCTGGTCGTGGATCGGCCGGGAGACGGTCACCTGGATCGACGTTGTCGGGGTGCCGGAGCGCGACGAACTCGTGGTCCTCGGCAGACAGGCGGGGATCCACCCGCTTACGATGGAGGATGTCACGGTCCCTGACCAGCGGCCGAAGGTGGAGGAGTTCGGGAGCTACGTCGCCGTCATCGCGAGGATGCTCTCGGTCAGGGACGGCAGGGTCGCAAGCGAGCAGGTCAGCCTGATCTTCGGGGAGAACTACGTCGTAACGTTCCGGGAGCAGCCTTTCCAGGTCTTCGAACAGGTCAGGGAGCGGCTCAGGAACGAGCTGAGTGTCCTCCGGGGCGCGGGGCCGGATTTTCTCGCCTACACGCTCCTTGACGCCATCGTGAGTGTCTACCTCGCCATCCTCGACGCAGTCGACGACCGGGTAGAAGACCTCCAGGGCAGGGTTCTGGCTTCCGCGGATCCACTTGCCTTAAAGCAGATCTACGAACTCAAGGAAGACCTCCTGACCATCCGGAGAGCGGCCGTCCCGGCACGCGAGGTTC
Organism: Methanomicrobiales archaeon HGW-Methanomicrobiales-2; assembly: GCA_002839645.1. GTDB lineage: Archaea > Halobacteriota > Methanomicrobia > Methanomicrobiales > Methanoculleaceae > Methanoculleus. The sequence goes on from PGYL01000014.1 coordinate 73,578, forward strand.
TCGGGTCGCTCGCAAGCCGGGAGTTGAGCCTTGTCCGGAAGGAGACGATCCCGTACTTCCGGGATGTATATGATCGGTGCATCCAGGCGGCAGAGGTTGCGGAGTATACCAGAGATACGCTCTCCGGCGTGATGGATCTCCATACCTCGAACCAGAACAACAGGCTCGCCGAGATCACGACGATCCTCACCATCGTCGCGAGCATCTTCATCCCCTTAAGCTTCATCACCGGATTTTATGGGATGAATCTCAGGAACATACCGCTCGAAGACTCGCCCTGGGGCTACCCGCTCGTCCTCAGCCTCATGCTGGGTGTCGCGGTCGCGATGCTCCTCTACTTCAAGAAGAAAGAGTGGATATGACGGCGAGCCCTGCGGCGCGGGGAGAGGGGCGGCACCCCCTTTTTTGTAGCGAGAATGCCAACACTTCTCCACTATGGCAATCCATCCCATCGACTACCGGTACGGCACCCCCGAGATGCGTGCCGTCTGGAATGAGGAGAATCGGTTCCGGGCGATCGTCATGGCCGAAGTGGCGCTGGCCCGTGCCGAAGCCGTGCACGGGATGATCCCCCGCGAGGATGCGGAGACGATCGCAGCCTGCGCGTTGGAGGCACGCCTTGAGCGGGCGAAGGAGATCGAGGCCGAGATCAACCACGACATGATGGCAGTCGTCAAGGCCGTCACCGAGGTCTGCGGCGACGCAGGCCGGTGGATCCACTACGGCGCGACCTCAAACGACATCCTGGATACCGCGACGGCCCTGCAACTCCGCGACGGCCTCGCGCTCATCGAGGAGAAACTGGGCAAACTTCTCTGCGTGCTCCTCACCCGGAGCGCCGAGACAAAGACCCTCGTCTGCGCCGGCCGCACCCACGGGCAGATCGGCGTCCCGACCACCTACGGCCTCCGGTTCGCGATCTGGGCGAGTGAGGTCTCCCGCCACATGGAAAGGCTCCGCCAGATGCGCCCGCGGGTCGTCGTCGGGCAGCTCACCGGTGCCGTAGGCACCCAGGCAGCGCTCGGCGAGGCCGGCATCGAGATCCAGGCGACGATGATGGAGTTCCTCGGAATCCAGTCCGTGGACGTCTCAAATCAGATCGTATCACGGGACCGTTACGCGGAGTATTTCATGCTCCTTGCAAACATCGCGACAACGCTCGACAAGATCGGGCTTGAGGTCCGGCTGATGCAGCGCTCGGAGATCGGGGAACTTGCGGAGGCGTTCGGGAAGAATCAGGTCGGCTCGAGCACCATGCCCCACAAGAGGAACCCGATCAAGAGCGAGCAGGTCTGCGGCCTTGCCCGGATCGTGCGATCCGCGGTAGAACCGGCACTGCAAAACAACGTCCTCTGGGACGAGCGCGACCTGACGAACTCCTCCACCGAGCGGGTGCTCTTCCCCGAGGCGTCGGTGCTGACCGACCACATCTTGAAGGTGATGATCGGCGTGATGGAAGGCCTCGAGTTCAACAAACCAAACATCAGGAAGAACCTGATGCTGCTTCGTGGGGTGAATCTCGCCGAATCGGTGATGATCGAGCTGACGAAGCGGGGCATGAGCCGGCAGGAAGCCCACGAGGCGATGCGGACGGCGAGCATGCAGGCCCTCGCCGAAGACCGGGACCTCGCCGAGGTGCTCGGCGAGCGGCCGGAGGTCACGGAGTTCGTCACCCGCGAAGACCTCCAGGGGCTCCTCGACCCGGACACCTACATCGGGACGGCAGTCCGGCAGGTGGACCGCCTGGTCGAGAAACTCCTGCCGCTCTGCCGGTGAAAAATTTTTGGGCGGGGTGTGCCATCGCATCCCGCAGGAACCCGGCGCCCCTCATAACTTGAACCGGGGAGCGGTATCGAAGAGTTTCTGGTACAGCGAGCTGAAGAGTGCGATGTACTCCCCGGCCCTCTCGGTAGAGATGTACCAGGTCCTGTCCCCCTCGGCCACTCCGACGAGATACTCTTTTTCCACGAGGAACCCGATATACTCCTGACCGATCTTTGAGTTCAGGTCGCACCGGTTGATGATACCGGTAAACGACTGCGGCGTTCTGCAGAAGACCAGGATCTCCCAGTAGATCTCAAACGCCGTCCTGCGCCCGCTCATCACCGATACATCCCCAACGTTTTTTTCAGGAGGGCCTCGGACTCCTCGATCTCGCCGATCCGCTCGTCCCAGACCTTTGCAAACCGGGAGAAGTAATAGGACGAGGCAAGGCTGACAAGGGCGATCCCGATCGTGAGGAGCATGAAAGGGATGACCAGGTAGTTGTTCATGGTGAAGACGATGCCGTCCGGTGAGACGGACAGGAATTCAAGACTGCCGAGGATCCCGAGGAGAAACGAACAGACGCCGCCAAGCGTGCAGACAACGATCATGGTGCGGACGGTTCCACGGTTATCGCGGTAATGGGAGAGCATCCTGACGATAAGGCCGGTGAGATCCTCGTTCGAGACCTCGCTTCCCCTCTCATCCAGGTCGTCCTTGATCGTCTCGATCCCTTCAAAAACCCTGACGCTGGTAAGGATCCAGCCAAATCCTGCAAAAGCGGCAACAAGTGCGATAACCAGGATCGCCGGCGAATAGATCGCGTATACCGTGGTCGAGAAGGTCTCGTAGATCAGGACCGCCTGCCCGACGAGCCCGCTGATGCCGAATGCCATCACAAGTGCGGCAAAGACGATGTTTGCGGCTGTGATAAGGTAGAAGTGCCGGATCTCGCTTCTGAACCGGATAAGTGCTGATTCGTGCATGGAGTATTCACCGGTCTATCTATCTATTCACTTTCTGCAAATAAAGGACATGAAACTAAGATACGTATCCTGCCGCAAGTACCGATATCAACCTCCGGCAGGGCGGATCAGCCCCTCCGGGGATCGGTGCACCGGTTCCCCGCTCACAACGGTATGAACGGTGAAGTGTAGAATACTCAGGTAACAACCGCCTCCCGCCCTGTGAGAGGGCGCATACCCGGCCGAAACTCTCCGAACAGCGCGTATTTTGCGCCGGATGCTGCACGTAGATTTATACTTCATCAATGCAAACACTGAGATCGATCCGTTTTTTGGGGCGGCCGATACTGCGGTCGTCTCATGGCAATAACCTGCCGGATTCGAGGATATACCAACCATGAACCTGAAGGGCTGGATAGAACGTGATGGCGTGCGGCTTATGCCGACTGATGTGGAGCGGATGCTCGAAGCGGGACCGGCGGCCATCGCCCCATGCGGCGGCGAGTTCCTGCTCGACTGGGACGACTGCATTGCCCGCGACACTCTCGGCATCATGCCCGGCCCGGTCCCGCCCGGGACCGTCTGTTGCGGCGGGCGGGAGGTGGCCCGGATAGCACCCGATCCCCCCTCCTGCACCCTTGAGGAGGCGATCGTCACCGCGGTCAACCTCAGGAGCGACGAGGGCGTGGTGGCGTTCTCCGGCGGCGTGGACTCAGGACTCATCGCCGGGCTTGCCCACCTACCCTGCGTGGCGGTGGGAATCGAAGGGTCGCACGACTCCGCGTGGGCTGCCGCGGCAGCCCGGATGATGGGGCTCGAACTCACGATCGTCTCCCCGACCGAGGAAGAGGTCGTCGAGGCGCTCGCCCGGGTGGTCCGGGTGATCCCCGAGCCGACGAACCCGGTCGAGGCCTCGATTGCAACGACCCTCTCCTTCGCCGCCGCCTGGGCAGGGGAGCAGGGGCACACCCGGATCCTCGCCGGACAGGGAGCCGACGAACTCTTCGGCGGCTACGCGCGTTACCTCACCTCCCCGGACCTCGCGGCGGAGCTCGAGCGGGACTTTGCAGATCTCAAGCGCCAGGGGGCGCGGGACCAGGCGGTGGCGGCGCTTCATAAGGCATACTTCTCGATGCCCTACCTCGACGTCCGGGTGGTGCGCGCAGCAAGGGCGATCCCGGCTGCCGAGAGAGTGCGCGGTGGGGTGAGAAAGTACCCCCTGCGAGTGGTCGCAGAACGTCACATTCCCGCAGAAATTGCCCGGGCCGAGAAGAAAGCGATGCAATACGGGAGCGGCATCTGGCGGACAATACAACGGCTTGCACGTCAAAACGGTTATAAAAAGTCGGTGCAAGGGTACTTAACGGAGATCAGTAGGGCGGAACATGGTAACTGAGAGCGATATTGAACATATAGCAGAACTTGCGGATATCGGCATATCGAGAGATGAGGTGCCGGAATTCACCACCCAGTTCAACGCAATCCTCGACTACTTTGAAGTTCTCGACACTGTACAGGGCGAAAGCGCCCCGGCCGCCGGGATCATCAACGTTTTCCGGGAGGATGAGCCCCGGCCCTGCCTCCCGCAGGAGGCGGCCCTCGCCAACGCAGGGTCGACCGAGGACGGGTTTATCAAGGCACCGAGGGTGATGTAAGTGGCGGGAACCCTCAAATTCTCGCCGGACGACCGGTACAACGCCTTCATCACCACCTGCCGTGAAGCGCCATTTGGTGATGGTGCGCTCGGCGGCACCGCCATCGCGGTCAAGGACAACATCTCGACGGCGGGTATCCGGACAACCTGCGCATCGAGGATCCTTGAAAGTTACGTCCCGCCGTACGACGCCCACGTCGTCGGGCTCCTCCGGAGAGAGGGGGCCGCGATCGTCGGCAAGACCAATATGGACGAGTTCGGCATGGGCACCACCACCGAGACGAGCGCGTTCGGCCCCACCAGGAACCCGGTGGACCCGGAGCGGGTGCCCGGCGGATCGTCCGGCGGGAGCGCCGCCGCGGTTGCGGCAGGCCTCGTCCCGATGGCGCTCGGCACCGACACCGGCGGCTCGATCCGGTGCCCCGCGGCATTCTGCGGGATCGTGGGCCTCAAGCCCACCTACGGCCGGGTCTCCCGCTACGGCCTCATAGCTTACGCCAACTCCCTCGAGCAGATCGGGCCGATGGCGCGGACGGTAGAGGACGTATCGAGACTGATGTCGGTGATCGCGAAGTATGACTTCCACGACTCGACGATGCTCGATCGGCCCTACGACCACCGGCCAACGGCTGATATCGCAGGCCTGCGGGTCGGCGTGCCGGAGGAGTACTTCGGCGAAGGCGTGGACCCCCGCGTCGCGGAGACGGTCCGGGACGCTATCGGCGTCCTCGAAGGACTCGGGGCCAGCACGGTGCCGGTGAGCATCCCCGGCATGCGGCATGCGCTTGCGGCCTACTACGTCATCTGCACGAGCGAAGCCTCCTCGAACCTCGCCCGGTTCGACGGCGTCCGCTACGGTCCGGCGGTCGATACCAGAAAGACCTGGCACGAAGCCTACCAGGACCTCCGGCAGGAGTTGTTCGGGAAAGAGGTCCGGCGCCGGATCATGCTCGGCACCTTCGCCCTCTCGGCGGGCTACGCCGGCAGGTACTACGCGAAGGCGCAGGTGGCCCGCCGCAACATCAAGGAGGACTTCGAACGAGCGTTCCGTGAGGTAGACATCATCGCCGGCCCGACGATGCCGACCGTAGCCTTCCGCCTCGGCGAGAAGACCGACCCGCTCTCGATGTACCTCTCGGATATCCTCACGGTGCCGGCGAACCTCGCCGGCGTCCCGGCGATATCGGTCCCGTGCGGCAGGGTGGACGGCCTCCCCGTGGGCTTCCAGTTGATGGGAAGACAGTTTGAGGACGAGCGCGTCGTCGATGCTGCCTTTGCCTACGAACAGGAGGTGAGGAGATGAAGACGATTGTCGGGCTTGAGATCCACGTCCAGCTCGCGACAACGACGAAGCTCTTCTGCGGGTGCTCGACGGACTACCGCGACGACGAACCGAACACCCATTGCTGCCCGATCTGTCTCGGGCTTCCCGGGGCGCTTCCGCGCCTGAACCGGAAAGCAGTCGAGTATGGACTCCGGGTTGCAAAAGCCCTCGATATGGAGGTGCCGGAGGATTCGGAGTTCGCCCGGAAGAACTACTTCTACCCCGACCTCCCGAAGGCCTACCAGGTCACCCAGTACGACAAGCCGCTCGCGGTCGCGGGGACCGTCGAGATCGAGGACGACGAAGGGCACGAGAAGATCGTCCGGATCACCCGGGTGCACCTCGAAGAGGACCCGGGAAGACTCGTCCACGTCGCCGGCGGCTCGAAGTACTCGCTCGTCGACTACAACCGGTCCGGTATCCCGCTCCTTGAGATCGTCACTGAACCGGATATGCGGTCCCCACAGGAGGCCCGCCGGTTCCTCAACAAGCTCCGGACGATCCTCGAGTACCTCGGGGTCTTCGACGGCGACCGCGAGGGCTCTCTCCGTGTCGATGCAAACATATCGCTTGAGGGCTCACAGCGCGTCGAGGTCAAGAACATCTCCTCCTACAAGGGCGTCGAAAAGGCGCTCACCTTCGAGGTGACCCGGCAGAAGAACCTGCTCCGGCGCGGCCAGACGGTGACGAGAGAGACCCGGCACTTCATGGAAGGGCGGGGGATCACCACCTCGGCCCGCAGCAAGGAGGAGGAGCACGACTACCGCTACTTCCCGGAGCCCGACCTCCGGCCGCTCCGTGTCGCGGAGTGGGTGGCGGCGATCGACCTCCCCGAGCTCCCTGTTGCCCGGAAGAACCGGTTCATGCAGCAGTACGGCATATCGCTCAACCACGCCCGGACCCTGACCGGCGACCCGAAACTCGCCGACTTCTACGAAGAGGTCGCGGGTGTCGACCCGGTCCTCGCCGCCACCTGGGTGTCCGACACCCTCCTCGGGGAGCTCAACTACCGCGACATGAGCATCGCCGCTGTCCCGCCCGGCCGTATCGCTGAACTTCTCGGCCTTCTCAGGTCGGAGACCATCACCGACAAAGCCGGCGTCCAGGTGCTCAGAGAGATGCTCGATGCCTGCGCCGCGGGTAAGCCCTGCGAGATGCCCGCCGCGATCGTGAAGCGTGAGGGGCTCGGCAAGGCCACCGGGGGCGAGTTCACCCCGATCGTGCAGGCGGTGATCGCCGCAAACCCGCAGGCAGTGGAAGATTACCGGATCGGTAAGAAAGGAGCCTTAAACTTCCTCGTGGGCCAGGTGATGAAGGAGACCCGCGGCCGGGCGGACCCGCGGGAACTCGGGCGGATCGTATCCGGGTGTATCGAGACAGGGGGGGTGTAACCCACAGTGCATCTGATCATCGCAGAGAAGAATATCTCGGCAAACCGGATCGCGCAGCTCCTGGCCGGCAACGAGAAGGTGAAGGCGACAAAGGATGGAAACGTTTCCACCTACTCCTTCGACACGAAGACAGTGGTGGGCCTCAAAGGGCACGTGGTGGAGGTGGACTTCGAGCCCGGCTACACGAACTGGAGAAGCGAGGTCCACACCCCAAGAAGCCTCATCGATGCGGGGACCATCAAGAAGCCGACCGAGAAGAAGATCGTCAATATCATACAAAAACTTTCAAAAAAGGCGAATCTCGTCACCATTGCCACCGATTACGATACCGAAGGGGAGCTAATCGGGAAGGAGGCCTACGAACTCGTCCGTGCGGTGAATCCCAGGGTTAAGATCAACCGGGCCCGGTTCTCCGCGATAACCCCCGCGGAGATACGGGCTGCCTTTGAGAACCTGACCGATCTCGACTTCGCGCTCGCGTCTGCCGGCGAGACCCGCCAGGCGGTCGACCTGATGTGGGGTGCATCGCTGACCCGGTTCATCAGTCTCGCTGCCCGGCGGGGCGGCACGAACATCCTCTCCGTCGGCCGGGTCCAGAGCCCGACGCTTGCCATGATCGTGAACCGGGAGCGCGAAATCGAGACCTTTGTCCCGCAGACCTACTGGATGCTCTCGCTTGCGACCGAGAAGGACGGAGTGCCGGTAGAAGCACGGCATACCGCCGGGCGGTTCACCGACCACGACGCGGCCCTCGCCGCAGAGGCGGGGACAAGGGAGCCGCTCGTCGTCACGGACGTGAAAGAAGGTCAGAAGAACGACCGGGCGCCGGCGCCGCTCGACACCACGACTTTCATCGTCGCGGCGAGCCGCCTGGGCCTCTCGGCGGCGAACGCGATGCGGATCGCCGAAGACCTCTACATGAACGGGTACATCTCCTACCCGAGGACCGACAACACGGTCTACCCGAAGTCGCTGAACCTGAACGGAATCCTCGAGACACTCCGGGGAGGAGTGTTCGATAAGGACGTCGCCTGGGTGCAGCAGCACCGGCGAGAGGTCCCGACCCGGGGCAAGAAGGAGAGCACCGACCACCCGCCGATCCATCCCGCGGGGGCGGCGACCCGCGAGGCCCTCGGACCGGACCGGTGGAAGGTCTACGAACTCGTTGTCCGGCGGTTCCTTGCGACCCTCTCCCCCGACGCGACGTGGGCGACCACCAAGTGCCTCTTTGATGCGTCGGGCCAGCCCTACACGGCGACGGGCGGGCGGCTCCTCTCCGCCGGATGGCGCCGGGTCTACCCCTACTCGGAGGCGAAGGAGAATATCCTCCCGGTCTTTTCCCCGGGCGAACGCCTGCCGATCAATAACGTGAACCTCGAAGAGAAACAGACGCAGCCACCGGCGCGCTACTCCCAGAGCCGGCTCATCCAGGTGATGGAGGAACTCGGCCTCGGCACGAAGAGCACCCGGCACGAGGTGATCGGGAAACTCGTCTCCCGGCGCTACGTGGAGGGGAACCCTCTCCGCCCGACACTCGTCGGGCGGGCAGTCATAGACGCGCTCGACAATCACGCGGAGACGATCACGGAGCCTGAGATGACCCGGACGCTTGAAGAGCACATGCAACTCATCAAGCAGGGCCAACGCTCCCGCGAAGATGTCGTCACCGAGTCCCGCGAGATGCTGCATAGGGTCTTTGACAAACTCGAAGCGCACGAGAAAGAGATCGGCAGCGAGATCATGGAGCAGACCGCAGAGGAGCATACTCTCGGCACCTGCCCCGTCTGCGGCCACGATCTCCGGATCCGGCACCTCGGGGTCTCCCAGTTCATCGGCTGCACCGGTTACCCGGAGTGCCGTTTCAACATCAGCCTGCCCGGCAGCACCTGGGGACGGGCGATCCGGATCGAGGAGACCTGCCCGGAGCACGGGCTTGCCCACGTCCGCCTCATCCGGAAGGGCTCCCCGCCCTGGACGATAGGCTGCCCGCTCTGCAGTCATATCGCCTCGAACATCGAGGCACTCAGGATGATGCCCTCGATGACCGACGACCTCGTGCAGCGCCTGCACGCGCACCATATCTACACCGTCTCGGAGATCGCGGGCAAGCAACCCGGAGACCTGGTAGCGACCGTCGGCGTCGACGCAAAAGAGACAGAACAACTCATCCACGAGGCAGAAGGCGCCCTCGAGGTCCTCCGGCGCCGCTCGGAACTCAGGAAGTTCATCAGGAAGATCGTCCCCCCGAGGAAGGGCCGGAGCCACGCGAAGATCACGAAAAGTCTCCTCGAACAGGGGATCGGGGATATCCCCGCGCTCTCCCGTGCCGATCCCGCGGCCCTGAAGAAGGCCGGCATCTCGGATGCCGGGGCGACGGAACTTCTGGAAGCAGCCCGCGGACTCTGCAACGAGCGCACTCTCCGGGAGGCCGGCGTCCCCGCGGTCAGCCTGAAGAAGTACCAGGCAGGGGGCGTCGCAAGCCCCGACGATTTCTGTTACCTCCCCATCCCCTACCTCTCGAGCAAAACCGGCATTAATCCAGAGACCGTACATAAACATGTGGATATGGTCTGCAAGCATCTCGGGCGCAAGAGTCCGGCGAAAGTGACCCGGGCAGCGCTCGAACGCGGGCAGAAGGAACTCCTGGAGATCCCCGGCATAGGGGAGGCGACCGTGGAGAGACTCTACCTTGCGGGCATCTATGATGCCGCCACGCTACGGGAAGCCGACCCGGGGGAGGTCTCCTCCATCACCGGCATCGCGAAGACCAAACTCCACGACTACATCAGCCATCTGAAGTGACACCATGCACGCGAACTGGAAGACCTGGGCACACGTGACGAAACTGGACCCCGACAAACACCTCCCGCCAGGCGCCGTTGAGGATATCGTGACGAGCGGGACCGACGCCCTGATGCTCTCGGGCACCCTGAACGTGACGCGGGAGAACCTCCATGAACTCCTGGATCTGGTCTCTGCCTACGGGCTGCCGCTGGTGGTGGAACCGGCGAGTCCCGACTGCGCCATATTCGAAGGGGCGGTCGACCACCTCTTCGTGCCGAGCGTGATGAATACAAACGACGTCCGCTGGATCGTCGGGAAGCACTACGCCTGGCTCCGCCACGCAGAGAGCGTCGACTGGGAGATGGTGGTGCCTGAGGCCTACATCGTCCTCAACCCGAACTCCGCCGTCGGGCGGGTGACGGGGGCCGACTGCGCTCTCACGAGGGAGGATGTGGCCGCGTTTGCTGAAGTCGCGGACCGCTACTTCCGGTTCCCGATCGTCTACCTCGAGTACAGCGGGACCTACGGCGACCCTCTAATCGTGCAGGCGGCATCCGAAGCGATCGAACATGCCATCCTCTATTACGGCGGCGGGATCCGCTCGGCGGAGCAGGCGGCGGAGATGGGCGGCATCGCCGACACGATCGTCGTAGGCAACGCGGTCTACGAGGAAGGCATCGATGTGCTCCGGGCGACGGTCCGGGCGGTACAGTGAGACATGCCTGAAGTCTCGATTGTCCTGGTCGAACCCCTCTACGACGGGAACGTTGGGTTTACCGCCCGGGTGATGAAGAACTTCGGATTTACCCGGCTGGTGCTGGTCAACCCCTGCACGCTTGGCGACGACGCTACTATGCGCGCCTCCCATGCCCGCGACGTCCTGGAGGGTGCCCGCCGGATGACGATCGACGAGATCTATCATGAGTTCGACTTCGTGGTCGCGACGAGCGGCGAGGTGAGCAAGTCGGTCTGCACCCCGATGCGGATGCCCTACTACGCGCCGGCGGAGGTCCGGGAGGCTGTCGCCGACATCGACGGCACGGTCGCGGTCCTCTTCGGGCGGGAGAACTGGGGCCTCGCAAACGAGGAACTGAAGCGCGCAAACCTTATCTGCACCATCCCGACCTCGGAGGTGTACCCTATCCTGAACCTCTCCCATGCGGTGGGCATCCTCTGCTACGAACTTGCGAACCTGCCCCGTGGGACCTATCCCCTCGCAGGGCCCGTCGAGATGGAGTCGCTCTACAAGCATATCGATGATTTCCTGGATCGGGTCGACCACCCGGACTTCAAGCGGGAGAACACGATGCTCCTCATCCACCGGGTGCTGGGCCGGGCGAAGCTGACCATCCGCGAGGCGAGTACGCTTCATGGGCTGATGCGCCGGACGGAGTGGCACCTTGAAAACAAAGAATAAACTGGCTTGCAGGAGAAACCTAAGAGAATGATTCTTGTCGACTGGCAGATAGAAGACCGCATCAGGCGGGGGTATATCAAGGTAGATCCCTTTGAGCCCGGCCTGATCCAGCCCAACTCCCTGGATATCAGGCTCGGTTCCCACTTTGTCTGGTACGTTCCGGGAGATACCGTGATCGACCCTTACGAGAAGGAGAGCGTCTGCTCAAAGACCGAGGAGATGGTGGCCGACTCGATCGTCCTTACTCCTGGACGGTTCCTCCTCGCTGAGACCCTGGAATCGATCGAACTCCCCGACGACGTCGTGGCAAGCATCGAGGGGAAGAGCAGCATCGCCCGCCTGGGGGTCGAACTCCACCAGACGGGAGGCTGGATCGACGCAGGGTTCCGGGGGACGATCACGCTCGAGATGTGCAACGTGAACTCCCGGCCGGTCCGGGTCTACGCGGGGATGCCGATCGGGCAGCTGGTATTCTACCGCACTGACCGCGCCGCGCGCCCGTACAACATGAAGCGGGACGCGAAGTACATGGACCAGCGGCAGGCGACCCTCTCTCGCTACCCCGATAACGCGCGGCGCGCGTGATCCGCGCCGCCGGCAACCGGGTAAAACCGCACACCTCATCGTCTGACGGGGAAGGAAGCGGGCGGGGTGCCGCGTGCTCCCGCCAAAAGAGCGTTATGCACTATATAGCAGGAAAACAGATATTGAACGATTCAACTGGGGATACCAATGCGACTTCTTCTAATCCACTCTGATCATATCGAATACGAGACCCGGAAGAAGACGAAGGTCGCCGAAGAGGACGTCATCCAGAAAGACGCCCTCGATGAGGCGCTCGCCGTCTTCTGCGCGATTGAGTCGGTCGACGAGGAGAATATCGGGGATGTTGTCAGGCAGGCGACAGACGAGATCGTCACCACCGCCGGGCAGCTCGGCACTACCAATATCATGATCTACCCGTATGCCCACCTCTCGTCCGACCTTGCATCGCCAAAAACAGCAGTGATTGCTCTCCGGGGTATCGAGGAGGCCCTCGCCGCGAAGGGTGGCTTTGTTGTGAAACGGGCGCCGTTCGGCTGGTACAAGGCTTTCTCGCTCTCCTGCAAGGGTCACCCGCTCTCGGAGCTCTCCCGGACGATTGTACCCGGCGAAGGAGCGGCGGCCGCCGAAAAGAAGGAGATCCAGCACGAGTTCTTCGTCTTCACTCCCGAAGGGGAGCGCAAAGACGCGGCCGAATACGCGAAGGACGATACGCCCTTCGCCGCCCTGGTCCGGAAGGAACTCGGGTATCCGGGTCCGGAAGGGACCGAGCCGGTTCACGTAGACCTGATGCGGGCCAAGGAACTCGTGGAGTACGAGCCGCGCTCGGACGTCGGGCACCACCGCTGGATGCCCCGGGGCAAGCTGATCCGGGACCTTCTTTCCGATTACGTCCTGTCTCTGGTGCTTGACTACGGTGGGATGCCGGTGGAGACCCCGGTCATGTACGACCTCGGCGATAAGGCGATCGCGGAGCACGCCGCCAAGTTCGGAGAACGGCAGTACCGGTTCAAGAGCGGCAACCGCGACATGATGCTCCGGTTCGCGGCGTGTTTCGGCATGTTCTCCATCATGCACGATATGCACATCTCGCCAAACACCCTTCCGATGAAACTCTACGAGCTCTCGACCTACTCGTTCCGGCACGAGCAGAAGGGCGAGGTTATCGGGTTAAAGCGCCTCCGCGCCTTCACGATGCCCGACATGCACACCCTCTGCCGGGACGCGGACGGGGCGCTTGTGGCGTTTGAGGAGCAACTCGCTATAGGCTGGAAGACCGGCGAAGACCTCGAAACCCCGCTCGTGGGAGTCTTCCGGTGCACCCGGGACTTCTTTGAGCAGTACGAACTCTGGGTGAAGGGGATCGTCGCGAAGTCGGGCGTGCCGATGCTGATTGAGGTCCTCTCGGATCGGGTCCACTACTGGATAGCAAAGGTCGACCTCGCAGCGATCGATGCACAGGGGAGACCAATCGAGAACCCGACGGTCCAGATCGACGTCGAGAGCGCGGACCGGTTCGACATCAAGTACTACACTCCTGAAGGGACGGAGGTCCACCCCCCGATCCTCCACTGCTCGCCGACGGGCTCGATCGAGCGGGTGATCTGCGCGATGCTCGAGGGCACTGCTGCACAGGAAGTCCCCTCGTTCCCGACCTGGCTCGCCCCGACCCAGATCAGGCTGGTGCCGGTGGCGGAGCGGCATGTCTGCTTTGCCGAGGAGATCGGCACCCGCCTGAATGCCGCAGGCATCCGGGCGGACGTCGACGACCGGGACGAGAGCGTGAACAAGAAGGTTCGCGAGGCCGGGATGGACTGGGTGCCCTACGTCGTGGTGATCGGCGACCAGGAGGCCGAAACCGGCCGACTCATGGTCACCATACGGAAACTCTCGGAGAAGAAGAAACCCTACAAAGAGACGATGAGCGAGACCGAACTCATCCAGGCGGTCAAGTTCGAGACCGCCGGAAAGCCCTTCCGGCCCCTCTATACCCCGAGGCTCCTCTCCAACAAGCCCCGGTTCATCTAACCACTCTTTTTTTGCAAAGCACGAAGCCACGCTGCTGCAACTCGCACCAAATGGTTCGCACGCTCCTTTCAGTCGTGCCTCGCACCTGACGATGTCAAACAGGAGATATCCCACCTATCGTTCTTAGAAACGCCACAAACCCAATCTACGGCTTTTCACCGGTTATCGCCACGCGGGGGAGGGGCTGACGGGGAGGGGGGAGACCCCCCTC
>PGYL01000015.1 GCA_002839645.1 Methanomicrobiales archaeon HGW-Methanomicrobiales-2
CTTCATCGGCGGGCTGCTCCGCCACGCGCCGGCCATCACCCGGGTCGCAAACCCGACGATCAACTCCTACAAACGGCTCGTCCCCGGCTACGAGGCGCCCTGCTACGTCAGCTGGAGCGCCGGGAACCGCTCGGCCCTCGTCCGGGTTCCGAGCCCCCGCGGCAACAGCACCCGGGTCGAGTTCCGCAGCCCCGACCCGACCTGCAACCCCTACCTCGCCTTCGCCGCGATGCTCACCGCCGGGATGGAGGGCGTCCGGGAGGAGATCGAGCCCCCGGCCGGGATCGATAGAAACGTCTATCACATGACAACCGATGATCGGAGACACGCCGGGATCGAGATGCTGCCGGGGGACCTCGCCGAGGCCCACCGGGACCTGCTCGCCGACGACCTCATCTGCAGGGCGTTCGGCCCCCACGTCGTCGATGCTCTCACGAGCGTCGCAGAAGCCGAGTGGGATGCTTTCCGGACGGCGGTCCACCCCTGGGAACTCGACCGCTATCTCGCGACATACTAACCTCTTTTTTTCGGGCCTGCGAGCTGTCTTCACACCCCGGGGTGCGCAGGTGCCCATACCGCTTCGCGGGGTGGCGGATGGAACGATGCTCCTCCTCCCTGCCCTGCAGTATCGCGACAAAAATAAGAGTATTCAGTGCTCCTCAGGGCGCGGACGCGGTGAGGGCGAGCACCGAAAGGCTATTACAGGCCGCTCAGCAGCACTGGTGCTTATCGCCGGCTTCTTCTCCTTCGAGGAGGAGCCTGCCGAAGAGCACCCGTTCTAGTGTCGAGGCCACATACTTCATCCGCTGGGCCGCTTCCATATCCTCGTAGCGGTGGATGTCGGCGTAGACCTGCAGGCGGACGAGGCCGAACCGCAGGCGGTCGATATCCTCGTCCTCGAGCTCTGAGACCTCATGATAAATGGGCTCGAGCAGGAAGGGGAACTCCTCGTAGTTCTCGAGCGCCTCGACGACCCTTGAAAATACCGGGAGGGGTTCCTCCTTCCCGGCGAGGATCCACAGATAATCCATGTTACCCCTCGATCTGGTCTACCAGGGCATTCATGATGGCATCGAAACTCTTCCAGGTCGGGCTCTCCTCAGCCCCGGCACGACGGATGATGAAGGGCCTTCCTTCGTCCGCAGCCTTGCGCATTTCAGGATCCAGCGGAATGGCTCCGAGGAAGGGCACGCCGAGCTCCTTTGCCTCTTTCTCGCCGCCGCCCTTGCCGAAGATATCGATCTCCTCCTTGCAGTGGGGGCAGACGAACCCGCTCATGTTCTCCACGATCCCGAGCACCGGGAGTTCGAGTTTCTTGATGAACTCGGCCGCTTTGCTCGAGTCGAGGACCGCAACATCCTGCGGGGTGGTGACGATGACCGCCCCGGCGATGTTCGGTGCGAGCTGGGCGACGGTGAGGGCCTCGTCGCCGGTGCCGGGCGGAAGATCGACGATCAGGTAGTCGAGATCGCCCCAGCTGACGTCTTCCAGGAACTGCCGGATGACCGTCATCTTCATCGGGCCACGCCAGATCACGGGGGTGTTGCGCTCAGGGAGCAGGAATGCCATGGAGATGACTGCGAGGTTGCCGGTGACCCGGACCGGTTCGATGATCTTCCCGTCATAGGACTGGAGACGGGCGTCCTCAATTCCGAGCATCTTCGGGATGTCCGGGCCGTGGATATCGAGGTCGATGAGACCCGTGTTAAAACCACGGTTGGCAAGAGCGTAGGCGAGGTTTGCCGAGACCGTGCTCTTCCCGACCCCGCCCTTTCCAGAGAGGACGAGGACGACGTGCTTTACGTTGACGTTGGCCTTCGAGGGGAGACCTTTCGGGGCGTCCGCATTTCTCGGATCGTCGCATTTGGTCGTAGCCGAGCAGCCGGCGCAATTGCCTGTGCATGTATCGTTATCAGGTTCGTTCATTTGAGTCATAAGAAATATCCTCCGTGATAGGGTATCTCATTATCTTGAGTTACTATATATTACTGGTAAACGTCACAAAAAGGTATAGGTGATGACAAAAACCCCGTCCGGTCGCCGGAGCCCGGTTTTCAGCCGCGCCTTCAGCCTCCGGCGGCGGGGGGAAAGAGGGCGACGGTGTCGCCGTCATCGAGGGGCGTTTCGAGACCACCGCTGAAGTGGACGTTCCTGCCGTTCTTCAGGATGTTGACGTAGGCCCGGATCTCCCCGGTGGGGGTGAAAAGGGCGTCACCGAGCCCGGGGTACCGGGCGGAGAGGTGCGCGAGCAGATCGCCGATGGTCGATCCCCCGGGAGTCTTCGCATTGCACTCGGTCGGGATGATGTCGCGGAGCATGGCGAACGCCCTGACCTTCACCGTTATAGCATCCCCTCCGTTCGCGCCCGGAACCGCTGCCACCTCTTCCTCCACCCCGGGTGATAGAAGTCTCAGGCCTTATTGGTATCGCTCCCGGGCGCGTGCCCGGATCGTATCTGGTTTCCTCAACGTGAAAGTTAATGGGTCGATAGCGCCGTCCGGCAGTCTTATTGCTCTGGCCGGGCTCTGAGGGCATGGTGATAACCTATGAACGGCTACGCAGAGAAGATCCTCCACGTCGACCTGGCCAGAGAGCAGACGATGGAGGAGCCGTTTCCCGAAGAGTGGAGACGGGCGTATATTGGAGGCAGGGGACTTGGAGTCCGTATCCTCCAGGAGCTGGTTAACCCGGGCATCGATCCCCTCGGTCCGGAGAACGTGCTGATCTTCGCCACCGGGCCGATTGCCGGGAGCGGTCTCCCCATGGGGGCCCGGTACGACGTCGTCACGAAGTCCCCGCTGACCGGGACGTTGACCAGCGCGAACTCCGGCGGGAAGTTCGGGACCAGCATGAAACGTGCCGGGTACGATGCGGTCGTGATCGGGGGGAGGGCGGAGAGGCCCGTCTACCTCCTCCTTGATGACGGGCATGCAGAGATCCGGGATGCCTCAGAACTGTGGGGAATGACGACGAGCGAGACAACCTCTGCTATCCAGAAGAATATCGGCGACCCTGGCCTCAGCGTGGCCAGTATCGGCCCCGCCGGCGAGCGCCTCGTCAGGTTCGCGGGGATCATCAACGAGACCTCCCGGGCCGCCGGCCGTGGGGGGGTCGGTGCCGTGATGGGGTCAAAGAACTTAAAAGCGGTCGCCGCCCGGGGGAGCGGCCGGATCACCGTTGCCGACCGTGACAGGTTCCTCGCCCTCAAAGGAGAGGTTGCGGAGAAGATCCGGGAGAACGCCATCTCCGGCGGAGGGCTGCCCCGGTTCGGGACGGGGGTCCTCGTGAACATCATCAACGAGAACTACATCCTCCCGGTCCGGAATTTCCAGAGCGCACACTTCCCTGCTGCGGAGAACGTCTCGGGGGAGCGGATGGCCGACACCATCCTCACGGGGAAGATGGGGTGCCAGAGCTGCGTCATCCAGTGCGGCCGCGAGGTTGAGGTCGGGGGGAAGCAAACGGCAGGCCCGGAGTACGAGACGACCTGGGCGTTCGGTCCCGATTGCGGAATCGACGACCTTGCCGCGATTGTGGAGGCGAACAACCTCTCTAACGACCTCGGCCTCGACACGATCTCCACCGGGTCGACGATCGCCTGCGCCATGGAACTCTCGCAGAGGGGCTACATCGACGAGGAGATACGGTTTGGTGATGCAGAGCAGATGCTCGACCTCGTCCGGCGGATCGGCTACCGTGACGGCATCGGCGACAGACTCGCCGAAGGTTCCTTCCGCTTTGCGAGAGAGCACGGACATCCCGAACTCTCCATGAGCGTCAAGCGCCAGGAACTCCCTGCCTACGACCCCAGGGGGCTGCAGGGGCACGGCCTTGCCTACGCAACCTCGGTCCGGGGCGGCGACCACGTCTATGCCTACCTGATCGCCCCCGAAGTGCTCGGGTCACCGGAGAAGCTTGACCCCTACTCGAACGAAGGAAAGGCGGTCTGGACGAAGACGTTCCAGGACCTCACCGCCCTCATCGACTCGTCGGGGAGTTGCCTCTTCACCTCGTTCCCGCTCGGGGCGGCGGATTACGGGGCCATGGTCTCGGCGGTCACCGGTTATGATATCGATGGCGCTGAGGGGCTCCTGATCGGCGAACGGATCTGGAATATGCAGAAGGTCTTCAACCTGAAGGCCGGGTGCACCCGGGAAGACGATACCCTGCCGCCGCGCCTCCTCCAGGAGCCGCTCACCGAAGGCGCTCCGAAAGGCCGGGTCTGGGAACGCCAGCCCCTCCTCGATGAGTACTACCGGGCCCGGGGATGGGATCGGGAGGGGCGTCCCACCCCGGAGAAACTCCAGGAACTCGGCATCGAGGAGGCGGCGGTTCCTGCCCCCTGACGGAATAATGGGGGATCAAGGGGCGCAAGCAAGCCCCCGGGTTTAGCCGTGGGGAGAATTGCGCCCCCTGGTTCGTTCACTTTCACCCCGCCCGGGATAGATTATGGCCTGATGAGCGCTCACGGCTCCATGGAGTCTGAAATGCGCCACGTCACCCGGTACCGGACATACCCCTCTCACCCCGTTGAGCAGCGGCTGTTCAATGGCTTTGTGAGGTGTACCTTCGTTCGGAACTGGTGCCTTGAGAACAACGTGTATGTGGACTCCTGCCTCCCAGACCTCAAGAACCAGTATCCCGAACTGAAAGAGGTCCAGAGCCATGTTCTCCAGAAAGTGATCCACCGGATTGTCGCCAGCCTTCGCGCCCTGAGAGCGATGAAAGCGAAGGGGAGGAGAGTCGGCAAGCTCCGGAGGAAGCGGATCCACTCGATGGAGTATGATTCGACCGGGTTCCGGCTCACGGGGAACCGCCTCTGGCTGAGCAAGATCGGAGAGATCCAGATTGAGCTTAGCCGCCCGGTACCGGGGAGAATCAAGCAGGTCGTGATCAAGCATACCCCCGCTCACCGGTGGTTCGTGGCGGTCGTCTCGGAGACGCCCGATACCCCGGAACCGACGACCGGAACCCGGGCGGTCGGGATCGACCTGAACCTGGAGAACTTCTCTACCGACACCGATGGCATGGTCTTCCCGCACCCTCACAACGTCAGGAAGGCCGCGAAGCGGCTCCGCCGGGCCCAGAGGGGGTTGTCAAAAAAGGTAAACGGGAGCAGGAACCGCCGGAAACAGCGAGTCAAAGTCGCCCGGATCCATGAGCAGGTCGAGAACCGGAGAAACGATTTCCTGCACAAGTGGAGCCGGTACTATGTTGAACACTACGATCTCATTGCTCTGGAACACCTGAACATCAAACCGATGGTCGAATCGCTGGACGCGAAACTCCGTGGCAGATCCAGAGTTATTCTCGATGCCGCGTGGTACAAGGGCCGTGAGTTCATACGCTACAAAGCTGCGAATGCTGGTAAGTATGTTCACCTCATTGATCCAGCCTATACGACCCAGGACTGTTTCATCTGCGGGCACCGGGAGAAGAAAGACCTCTGGCAGCGGACACACTGCTGTCCGGCCTGTGGCTACACCGTTCCCCGGGATCTGAATGCCGCACAGAATATTCTGAAACGAGCATCCGTAGGGTGGGGCACACCCGAATCTACGCTTGTGGAGATCGGGACCGCTACACCGCCAATCCTGGCGGTGCAAGTCCCGGTCAACGATACAAGAATCTCCCGGCTTTAGCCATGGAGAGTGTCAACCTGCCTATTTCTTGATGTGCCAACCGCCCGTTGCTTCGGGGATACAGTCGATCTCAGGAGAGTAAGGTTTGATGTCCAGCACCGGGGTCCCGTCCAGGGCGTCGAGCCCCCGGACGATCAGGACGTCGCCTTCACGCCTGACCAGGTCGACGATCCCAAAGCCAATCGGGTTCGGCCGGGCGGGAGAACGGGTTGAAAAGACCCCTCGTTCCCGGGTCTCCCCGGGAGGTTTCGCGAAGAGCATCCCGCGCTCCGCCCGGTCGAGCCAGTAAAGCACGATGAGGTGGCTGCTCCGCTCTATATCATCCAGGCCGGGGACGTAGGCGGCATGAACATGGATCTCCGCGACGGTATCTGCGAGGCGCCCTTGCCGGGGGGCGTCGCCCCGGATCCGGTAGGGCGACCGGACGATGCCGATAGGGACGCACTCGATTGCAGTCATATCTCTATCTCCTCCGTCTCTCCGAATCAAGCAACTCGTTGCAGAGGCGGTCCGCGACCTGGATGCAGGGATGCTCTCTTGGAACGCTCTCGAACCTGACCTCTGCAAAATTACGCACCCGTTGCCGCACGTCACCTGCGAGGTCTGCAAGATGCTCTTTGGTGATGCGGTACCGGCCGGTGAGCTGGCGGACGACCAGTTCCGAGTCCGACCTGACTTCGAGCCTGCCGCAGGTGAACGCCCGGGCGGCCTCAAGGCCGTTAATGACAGCGTGGTATTCGGCCACGTTGTTGGTCGCGGTCCCGATAAATCCCGAACGGCTGGCGATGACAGTTCCGTCCCGCACGATCACGTATGCCCAGGCGGCGTCTCCGGGGTTTCCCCGCGATGCGCCATCCGTATACAGTGTCACCGCATCGGTTGCCGTCACCGGCACCCCCTCCGGTCTCTCTGCCTCTGCATCATCTACCGGCTAATCATCGATCTCTGGGGGGTTATTGGTATCGCTCCCCGGGGGAGGGGCCATCCACCGGAAGACGTTAATATGCCGGTGCAGTAAGGGCGGACCTATGCTGGATACGGGCCGGATCATTGAGGATAAAGCGCTGCGGGACCGGCTGAGTGTTTTCGAAGACCGGACCGATGCCGGGAGGCAACTCGCGGCAACCCTCTCGCCGCTGGAGACGCTCGCCGAGCCGGTGATCTATGCCATCCCTGCCGGAGGGGTCCCGCCGGGGCTTGAGGTAGCGCGGGCCTTGAAGGCGCCGCTCCGGATGGCGGTGGTGCGGAAGGTGCAGATCCCCTGGAACCCGGAGGCCGGGTTCGGTGCCGTAACCTGGGACGGGAGGGTCTTTCTGAACCGTGCCCTCATGGACGGGCTCGACCTTTCGGAGACCGAGGTGAACGCTGCCATCGCGAAAGCCCACAAGAACGTGGAGGAGCGGATAGAGACGTTCGGTGGAGGGCGGGAGGAGCCGGGGCTCGAAGACAGGGCCGCTATCCTGATCGACGACGGCCTTGCAACCGGGTATACGATGCTCGCCGCCATCGAGGCGGTCCGGACCGGGTCACCCCGTCAGGTCGTCGTGGCGGTTCCTACCGGTTCTCTCCACGCCGTCAATTTCATCGCCCGGAAGGCGGACCTCGTCGTCTGCTTAAACATCAGGACCAGCCGCACCTTCGCGGTGGCGCAGGCATACGAGCGGTGGCACGACATCACCGACCAGGAAGTTCAGGAACTGCTGATCCAGGCCCGGGATATGGGGCTTTTCTGACTCCGGGAGCGGTCGGGACCCGCTCTCCCCTGCCGGTCCCTCCGCCGCAACTGGTTTATGCGACCTCTCCCATGGGGTGCCGGAGGAGTAATGACTATGCAGAACCTGACGATCGGGGTCGATTTCGACCGCTTTCCCCCGGAGCATACCTGTGACGGGGAGAACACCTCTCCGCGGATACGGGTAACCGGGTCGAACGCGCCCTACCTTGCGGTCATCGTGGACGACCCGGATGCTCCCCGGGGCACGTTCACCCACTGGCTTGCCTGGAACATTCCTGCAACCGCCGAGATCCCCGGGGGCATCCCCCCGGAGCGCCGGGTCTCCCGTCCGATCTCTGCCGTACAGGGGACGAACGACTTCCGGAGGATCGGCTACGCCGGCCCCTGCCCGCCGAAGGGTGCGTCGCACCGCTTCTTCATCCGGGTCTGGGGCACCGGGAGGGAGGTCGACCTCCCGCCGGGTGCCGACCGGTCACTTCTTGAGGATGCACTCGCGTCCGCCGCCACCGAATACGGCGAGACGATGGCGGTCTACGAGCGCAGAAAAACGCTCGCGACTCCGCCGGATACCGGGCCCCGGACCTGAGGCCCCCGCCTCCGCCACCTTTTTATCTCCCGGCACCGAGAACCCCCGCATGGGCTCCAGAGTCAGTAAACTGATCGTCTCTCTCCGCTCCGTAGAGTTTCCCATCTGGAACACCTGCGACGGCCCCGATCTCTCTCCCGAGCTGAGGGTCGGGGGCCTCACGGAGGAGATGCAGTCAATGGCGGTCTTTGCGCTGAACCCCTTCGAACCCGGGTGCTCCTTCACTACCTGGATCATCTGGAACCTTTCCCCGGCACCCGTGATCCCGGAGGGCATCCCGCCGCAGGGTGTCGTGACGACTCCGGTGGACGGTGTTCAGGGGACGAACGATTATGGGACGCCTGGGTGGCGTGGCCCCTGTCCTCCCATGGGCGAGACGCATCGCTACCTCTTCAAGGTCTACGGGCTTGACGCCATGCTCGATCTCCCGGCCGGCGCAGGCAAGCACGATCTCATCAATGCAATGCAGGGGCATGTCCTCGGGTTCGGCGAGACTGTCGCCATGTACTCCCGGTGACCGCACAAACTCTTTTTATATCTTGGTTCCGGAAGGGGAGTATCGACGGAGCCTGGTATGATGCAAAACCTGGTAGTAAAACTGGATTTTGAGGAGTTCCCGCAGGATTACACCTGCAAAGGGGCGAACCGGTCGCCTCCCATCAGGGTGGAGGGGATTTTAGCGAACATCAAGTCGCTCGCGGTCCTCGCGACGGCGAGCCCCGAGGAAGGGTCGTCGCGGGCAGCGTGGGTCATCTGGAACCTCCCCGCCGTCCCGCAAATCCCGGAGGGGCTCCCGGCCGGAGAGGTGGTGGAGTCCCCGCTCCCTGCTGTACAGGGCACGAACGACTTTGGCAGCACCGGCTACCGGGGCCCCTGCCCGGAGGCCGGGAAGACCGAGGCATACCTCTTCCGGGTGTACGCGCTCGACATCGATCTTGCGCTCGCGCCCGGGGCGACCTGGGAGGAGATGGTCCGGGCGATGGAGGGGTCGATGAACCAGTCGGGAGAGGTCATAGCCTTCGCCACCGGGTAAGGGGTCGGGAGGGTCCCCGCCTGGAGAAAAAGGATGCCGGCCCACCCTTTACATGGGTATGGGCGGGCTCTGTTTCTCGATGTTCTTTGCAATAACAGCCATCTCCTCGCCCAGCATGCGGATCATATCGTCCATGGTGACGATACCGACCATCTTTCCGGTGTCGTCGACGACAGGCATTCTCCGGATGCCGTTGTCGGTCATCTTCGTGATGGCCTCATAAATCCCCATGTTATCCTGGAACGTGATCACGTCCCGGGTCATGACCTCCTCCGCCCGTACCTGGCCTGGGTTCTTCTCCTGTGCCATGACGCGGACTGCGAGATCGCGGTCGGTAAGTATCCCGGCGGGCTGGCTATCGCCGGTGATGACGACGACGCTTCCGACATTCTTCTCTCCCATTATCCTTGCCACCTCCACCGCCGGTGTGTCCGGTGAAACGGCGACAACCTGCTCACGGCAGCACTTTACAATTCCCATATACGTTTCCTCCGTTGATGACGACTGACTCATGCCGGTATGATATATGAACGTAACCCGTACCGCCCGGCCCGGACTTATTTCTTTATATATGATCGAATCGAGACGGCATACTCCTGAAATGGACTGGCTGCTGATCATCCTGACTGTGGCGGGCCTCGTGGTCTTCGAGACAGTATCGAGCATCGATAACGCCATCATCAATGCCGACGTCCTCGTGACGATGGGGGAGAAGGCCCGCAGGTGGTTCCTCTTATGGGGCCTGGTCTTCGCGGTCTTCGTGGTCCGGGGGCTCCTGCCGTGGATGATCGTCTGGGCGACGACGCCGTCGCTCGGGCCTGTTGGAGCGCTGCTCGCGACTTTCTCAAGCGATCCTGCGGTCGTGGCTGCGATCGAGGAGTCGGCTCCGATCCTGCTGATCTTTGGAGGCACGTTCCTCGTCTTTCTCTTCTTCCACTGGCTCTTCGTGGAGGAGAAGAACTGCGGGCTTAAGAGCGAACAGTTCTTCTCCCGGCAGGCCGTCTGGTTCTATGCGATCGTTTCGATCCTGCTTGCCGCTCTTGTCTGGTTCGCTCTTTCGATCGACGTCATGATGGGGTTCGCGGCCGTGCTTGGCTCCACTGCCTTCTTCATCGTTCACGGGTTCAGGCAGAACGCCGAGGCACAGGAGGCCCGGCTGACGAAACCCGGGATGTCGGACCTCTCGAAGATCGCCTATCTCGAGGTCCTCGACGCGACCTTCTCGATTGACGGCGTCATCGGAGCCTTTGCTTTCACCCTCTCGGTTCCCCTCATCCTGCTAGGGAACGGTATCGGGGCCTTCGTGGTCAGGGAACTGACCGTCCGGGGTGTCGACCGGATCAGGAGTTACTGTTACCTCAAGAACGGGGCGATGTACTCCATCCTGGTGCTCGGGACGATCATGCTCGCGGACAGTTTCGGGTTCCATATCCCCGCCTGGCTCTCGCCGGTGGCGACATTCGCCATCGTCGGGTACTTCCTCTTCCGGTCGGTGCAGGAGCAGATGAAGGGGGCGGCGGGCGCCGCGTGACCTGCCCTCCTTCCCTTTGCCTCATCCACCTCCGCATTCGCCGTTGCGCCGCACCTCCCTGGTTTAAAAAGGTTTATTCGGTTCGGAGGACGAAACGTAGTCCCATGACAAAGCGATCTATTGGCCCACGGACTCTCCTCTACCCACACCCGGACCTGATCATCGGGACCTACGATCCAGCCGGCCGGCCGGATGTCATGGCCGCTGCATGGGGCGGCATCTGCTCTTCACGCCCCCCGGCAGTGGCGGTCTCGATCCAGAAGACCCGACAGACCTACGAGAACCTGATTGAGCGGCGCGAGTTCACGATCAGCATACCTTCTGTGGATTACGTGAAGGAGGCGGATTACTTCGGTATCGTCTCCGGCCGGGATATAGATAAGTTCGCCGCGACCAATCTGACCCCGGTGAAAGGCGACCTGGTGAACGCCCCGTATGTCGGGGAGTTCCCGGTGGTTATCGAGTGCCGGCTCCTCCAGACGGTCGAGGTCGGGGTGCATACCCAGTTTATCGGCGAGATCCTGGACGTGAAAGTGGACGAGAGCGTCCTCGGGCCGGACGGAAAACCTGATATCGAGAAGGTCCGACCGTTCGCCTACGACTCGATGCGGCAGGAGTACTATGGGTTTGGGAAGGTGCTCGCGAAGGCCTTCTCGGCGGGGACGGAACTCAAAAAATAATTTTCCAGGGTCTCAAAGGTATCTCCGGCTCATCGTCGTTGCTTCGGCTGTCGTGGATGGCTGAAGCGTCCCCGTGCGCCTCGGGACTACAGCGTACCTTACAGCAAATCTGCGCCTTTCAGGTTGTGCCGGATGCAGCCGCTCTGTTAGGGCATCGTGAGGACTGATCGGAGCGGCAGCCGGTCTTCCGGCGCTCCGCTCCCATCATGGTCGCAGGTCCGGCAGGTGGCGTTCGGCACAACGAGGGATCCTGCAACGGACCGGCGTTTTGTAACGCAGGGGTGCGCGGATGGTTGCCGGTGCTGGTTGTTATTAACAAATAGCCCTGTATTTGCAATCTATCTCCGGAGTTCTGCGTTCCAGCGCCGTCGTGTTATTACGATAAATTATTATGGGCATATGTGCGATCTGGAAGCGCTGCAGATGGTTCAGTATTCCGTACTCTACGTCGATGACGAACCGGCCCTTCTTGAAATCGGTACGGCGTTTCTCGAACGCACGGGTGCGCTCACCATCGAGACCGCGCCCTCCGGCCGGGAGGCCCTGGTCCGACTCGGGGAGCGGACCTGCGACGCTGTCATTGCCGACTACCGGATGCCGGAGATGGACGGCATCGAACTCTTAAAGGAGGTACGGCAGCACTTCGGGGATATCCCGTTCATCCTCTTTACCGGGCGCGGCCGCGAGGAGGTCGTCGTGGAGGCGCTCAATTGCGGTGCGGACGGCTACGTCCAGAAAGGAGGCGACCCCCGCTCACAGTTTGCCGAGCTCGAGCACCGGGTCGTGCAGGCAGTGGAGCGCCGGCGGGCCGTCCGGGCGTTGCGGGATTCAGAAGAGCGCTATCGAGCCCTTTTTGAGGGGGCAAACGATCCGATATTCATCTTCGAGGAAGATCGCTTCGTCGACTGCAACGAAAAGGCCCTCGATACCTTTCGGTGCACCCGGGAGTTCCTCATCGGGAAGTCGCCCTGGGAGCTCTCGAGCCCCGTTCAGCCGGACGGTCTCCCGGCGCTGGCAAGCGCTGTTGAGAAGATACAGGCAGCGTATGCCGGGCAGCCGCAGTTCTTCGAGTGGCGGATCGCTGCACCGAGCGGGAAGCGTTACGATGTGGAGATGAGCGCGAGCCGGCTGGACGTGAAAGGCCCGCGCCAGCTTCAGGCCATCGTCCGGGACGTCACCGACCGGAAGCGGACACAAGCCGCTCTGATCGCCGCCAACCGGAAGATGCACCTGCTCTCCAGCATCACCCGGCACGACATCTTGAACCAGTTGACCGTCCTCCAGGGTTACCTGGAGTTTGCGAGAGACCGGACGACCGATCCGGTCCTCCTCGGATACCTGGACCGGCAGCAGCAGGCTCTCGGGTTCATCAACCGCCAGATTGTGTTCACCCAGGATTACCAGGACCTGGGGGTCCGTGCTCCGGAGTACCAGGACCTCCGTGAGTGCGTGACCCGGGCGGCGGAAGGCCTCGGACTCCGGGGCCTCACCCTCGTTACCGAAGCCGAAGGGTTTGAGACCTACGCCGATCCGATGCTGGAGAAGGCCTTCTACAACCTCTTTGAGAATGCGGTCAGGTATGCCGGGCCGGCCCCGACGGTCGGGGTTCACTGTCAGCGACGGGAGAGGAGCCTCGTTATTGTCGTTGAAGACGATGGTCCCGGGATACCGGCAGGCGAAAAAGATAAGATATTCATACGCGGTTTTGGCAAAAACACCGGTCTCGGGCTCTTTCTTGTCCGGGAGATCCTCTCGATCACCGGGATCGCCATCCAGGAGACCGGAGAGCCCGGAGTAGGTGCACGGTTCGAGATACTGGTGCCGGAGGGTGGCTGGCAGGTCGGGGGTGCTG
Source organism: Methanomicrobiales archaeon HGW-Methanomicrobiales-2 (assembly GCA_002839645.1). Taxonomy (GTDB): domain Archaea; phylum Halobacteriota; class Methanomicrobia; order Methanomicrobiales; family Methanoculleaceae; genus Methanoculleus. Next base: position 13,060 of record PGYL01000015.1, read on the forward strand.
CAACCGGTGTTTGAGATGATGCGGTCGTCTTAAGGTACGCTAAGAACCGTCACCGCCGGCGGTCCCGCTTCGCCTCGACCCACCGCTTTCTCTTCCCGCACCGTTCGCACCGCTGCTCCCACTCGATGACGTTTGAGGAGTATTCGTCGTATCCCCGCTTTCTGCCCCACCGGTGAAGCCCGATTCTGCAGAGGATGAGACCGATGGTCGTCATGGTTGTCGTAGCGTTGTCATCTCACGGCGGGATGAATGTTGCCTTTCCCCCTGGTGGACGGCTCCCATGTCAATTTTGCGAGAACTGCGTCCGGTAAGGTTTTATTCCCTGGTGCAAGAACCTTTACAATCGAATAACTGAACAGAGGGTTACATGGCGTTTATTTACTATGGTCAGGGAGTGTCGTCCCTTTACCGGGACTTTGTGGAGCGGCTGATGTCGCAGCTCGCGCTCAGGGGCACGGAGATCACGCACCAGAATATCGGGGATACGTCTTCGAGGATGGATGTCAAGCATACCGGCGAGCAGGGACAGATGGAGATCACCATTGACCTGGAGAACGTCCGGGTGAGTTACACCGTCGACCGGGAGCGCAAAGAGGTCAAGAAGGGGATCGCGGGAGCCATCGCCGGAGCCGGCCTCGGCGGTCTCCTCGGCGGCATCATCCGGGGCGATCGGGGTGTCGGCGACGTCATCGGCGGTGCTCTCGGGGGTGCGGCAGCCGGCGGGGCGTACGGGGCATATGACGGCTATGAGTCCTCCCATGAGGACCGGACCGCGTTTGCCGAGGTGCTTGCAGAGGCGGTCAGGGACGTCGAGAACGAACTGCAGGCGATCATCGAAGGGCAGGAGGAAGCCCGTGAGGCTCTTCGCGAGCGTGGCCGGCAGAAGCGGGAGGAAGGCGAGGCCCGGACCGAAGAGCTGCGCGAACTCCTGGAGGAACTCTACGGTGACCTCCTCGCCGTCCAGGAGGAGATCGAGCTCGCGGCCGTCGAGGGGCAGGATGTCAAAAAGCCCAGGGCGCGGACGGACCGGGCCGAGATTCTGTATCAGGAGGCAGAAACGGCACTCGAAGACGGCAACCATGCCATCGTGAAGGCAAAGGCGAAGGCCGCCCGCACCATGGTGGAGGGCGCCCAGGAACTTCTGGAGAGCGCTGGAGAGTAAGAACCCGGGGAGGCCGGGTTCTCCCGGCCCCTTCTCTCAGGGTATAATCTCGCAGCTGTTGTACTTCCTGTGGAAGAAGTCCTCCATCCGGATTGTTCCGGCGTCTATGAGGGCTCTGACCCCCGGGAGCGCCGCCGAAAGCGCCTTATGGAGGTTTTCTACCGTTCCGCAGACCACCTGCTGCCCTTCCTCTGGCCAGGGGCGGGGGATGTTCGAGGAGAGGCACCGCCCGCCGCAGAAGTCGAGGAGACCGCACTCCGTGCAGGGGCTCCCCACGGTCGTCACCGGGAGGCAGAGCGGGTCGGCGGTGGCGATATGCCCGGCGTAGTAGTCTTTCATCCCGACCATGATCGGGCAGGGGGCGAGATGCCCGTCGGTCATGATGCTGTAGTTCGCGTAGCCGCACCCGCACCGGAGCATGCTCGGCCTCGAGAGAAGCATGTCCTCCATCGGGTCCATGAAGGGATACCACCGGAGCACCCGGCCCTCTGTCCGCATCGTCTCCACCCAGAACGCGACGAGCGAACGGATGCCGGGGTTGTAACTCTCTTCTGCCCATGCGGCGTAGTCCCGCAGGTGGTAGTCGTTCCAGAAGTTCGCGTCCATCTGCCAGTGGACAGCAGAGAACGGAAAACGGTCATTCTCCGTGAGGTAACGGACGGCCTCTACGATATCGGTATCCTCGGTCACTGTCATCCGGGCGATCACCTCACCGGCAAACCCGCCTTCCTGGAGGTGGTGAAGGTTCCTGGTGACCCGCCCAAACGTCCCCTCCCCGCGGTGGGCATCGGTGAGCCCCTCGGGGCCGTCGATCGAGACCAGGATCGTATCGATGCGGTTTGCGGTCGCAGGCTCGAGGCGATCGAGGAGCGTGCCGTTGGTGTGCAATATCAGCGCCGATACCGGGGCGTCGCGGACGATCTCGCGGACGAGGTCTGTGGCGAGCAGGGTTCCCCCGCCGTAGAAGGTCAGCACGGCATCGGGGTCCCTCGCGAGAAACCGGTAGAGATCTTTTAGATCGATATCGAGGTCCACCGGGAGGTCTTCATCAATGACGATTGCGGGCAGTTCCGGCGGGTCGACGGTGAACGCCTTCCCCCGGCAGTAGGTGCAGCAGAGGTTGCAGTTGTCGGTCAGGATGAGATGGTAGTACACGAAAGGTCTCTTACTATTTGGGGGCCATGGCGAAAAAAAGGTGAGGATACAGAACTTCGCTGCTGTTTCGTAGAGGGGCTTTACGGGGCTTTCGGGGTGCCCGGTAGAAGGATCGCGGCAGAGTCTCCCCTCCTAGAGTTCGCCACCCTGACCTCCTCCGAGCGCAAAGCAAAAGACCCTGCAGGAGAAACCGGGCAGTATGCCTGAGACGAAGAAAGAAACCCTCACTGAACAGGTCATCGATCCCCGCGACCTCGTTGCCTACCAACCGGGCTCAATCGTCAGCCGGATGCTCGCTTACACAAAATCGGGCACGATCACGGTCTTTGCTTTTGATGCGGGGGAAGGCCTCTCGGAGCACACCGCACCCTACGACGCCGTCCTCCAGGTCGTCGACGGGGAGGCCCTCGTCACCATCGCGGGCACGGAATATTCCCTGAAGACGGGCGACCTGATCATCATGCCGGCACATAAACCCCATGCGGTCCATGCCGTCACGCGGTTCAAGATGATGCTGACGATGATCCACGCGTGACCCCTCTCGCGGGCCACCTGCCCGCAGGTATTTATATGCAGGTGAGAGATCCCCTTCCGGTCATACTCCGGGGATAATTGTCGGCGGCATTTCGGACCTCGCAGGGGGGAACTGTTCCACCAAACCGTCCCGCCTCCTCGAATGCAGGGCGTCCGGCACAGTCGGTTATGTCTATTCTCCCGGGCATCGGCACCCTGCGGCGTATACCCGTGAGATGGTATCATGGAACCCCTCCCCTCCCCCGACGAGTCCCGGACGACGGCATGGCACGCCCTTCCGGCGGGCGACGTAGCCGAACGGCTTACATCCCCACCGGAGGGCCTCTCCAGCACCGAGGTCGCCCGGCGGAGGGAGGTCTTCGGGGAGAACGCCCTCCCGGCGAAGCAGCCTCCGACGGTTTTTGAGGTCTTCCTCCGTCAGTTCACGAGTCCGCTCATCTACGTGCTCCTTGCGGCCGGGATCATCTCCCTCCTCTTCGCCGACGTCACCGACGCGGCCTTCATCTTCGCTGTCATCCTGCTCAATGCCATCATCGGGACATTCCAGGAGGTGAAGGCGGAGAAGAGTGCGACGGCCCTCCAGCAGATGCTCAAGATCCGTGCACGGGTGAGGCGGGACGGGCGGGAGGCGACCGTCCCGGCAGAAGACCTGGTCCCCGGCGACCGCGTCGTCCTGGAGTCGGGTGACCGCGTCCCCGCCGATATCCGCATCCTCACGGCGCGGTCGCTCACTGTCGACGAATCGCTCCTGACCGGCGAGTCCCACGCGGTCGGGAAAAGCCCTGATCCCGTGGGCGCACCCCTCCCCCTGGGCGACCGCCTGAACATGCTCTACGCCGGCAGCACCGTCATGACCGGCCGGAGCATGGGGGTCGTGGTCGCGACCGGCCAGCATACCGAGATCGGGCAGATCGCCGAGACCGTCACGGCGTCGGAGGCGGGCAAGCCCCCGCTTGTCCTCCGTATGGAGGATTTCTCTAAAAAGATCAGCATCGCCGTCCTTGCCGCCACCGGACTGCTTGCGATCATCGTCCTCGGGCAGGGGATGCCCCCGATCGAGGTCTTCTTCCTTGCCGTCGCCCTCGCCGTCTCGGCGATTCCCGAGGGCCTGCCGGTCGCCCTGACCGTCGTGCTCTCGATCGCGACGTCAAGGATGGCCGGGCGGAACGTCATCGTCCGGTTCCTTGCGGCCGTGGAGAGTCTCGGGAGCTGCACGCTGATCGCGAGCGACAAGACCGGGACCCTCACCGTAAACCAGCAGACCGCCCGGGTCGTCAGTCTGCCGACCGGCGAGTCGTTCTCCGTCACGGGAGCCGGATACGCGGGTGAGGGAGAGGTTTTCGACGAGAGCGGCGCCCCGGTAGCCGGCTCTGCCCGTAAACGCCTGGAGCGCCTGGCCCGGGCTGCAACCATCACCAACGAGGCCGCCCTGGAGCGGACCGGTGAGGACGACTGGGCACACCAGGGCGACGCGATCGACGTGGCGTTCCTCGCGCTCACCTACAAGCTGGGGCTTGACCCCGCCGGTATCCGCGAGAGTGCGCCTGCCGTCGCCGATATCCCCTTCGAGTCCGAGCGGCGGTATGCTGCCGTCTGGTACCGGGAGGACGGGGAGATCCAGGTGGCAGTCAAGGGGGCCGTCGAGACGGTCCTCCCGTTCTGCCGGACCATGGCCGGGGGAGAGGAGGGTGTCGCCATCGACCCGGACCACGTGCAGGAGGAACTCGACGGCCTCACCTCCCGGGGATACCGGGTGCTTGCCGTGGCTCACGGTCGCGCAGAGGAACCGGTCTCTGCGGAGAACCCCGAACTCCCCCCCCTCGAACTCCTCGGCCTGGTCGGGTTCATGGACCCGATCCGGCCCGATGTCCCCGACGCCGTGCGGCGGTGCCGCAACGCCGGGGTCGACGTGGTGATGGTGACGGGAGATCACCCCGCAACGGCTCTTGCCATCGCCCGGGAGCTTGATATCACGGACTCTCCCGAAGAGGTGATTACCGGTGCGGAACTGGGAGACGACGATATTGCGACGTTCTCCGAGTTCGTCGACCGGGTGCAGGGGGCCCGGGTCTTTGCCCGGGTGACCCCGTTGCAGAAACTCCGGATCGTCGAGGCCTACCGGGAGAGCGGGGCCTTCGTTGCGGTCACCGGGGACGGGGTCAACGACGCGCCGGCGCTCCGGAGCGCGAATATCGGGGTTGCCATGGGCTCCGGGACCGACGTCGCCAAGGATACGGCGTCGCTGATCGTCACCGACGACGACTTCGCCTCGATCGTCGCCGGGATCGAGGAGGGCCGGTACGCCTACGACAACGTCCGCAAAGTCGTCTACCTCCTGATATCAACCGGGTTTGCCGAGGTGCTCCTCTTCATGCTCGCCCTCATCATAGGCCTGCCGTTGCCCCTCCTCGCGGTCCAGCTCCTCTGGCTGAACCTGGTGACGAACGGTATCCAGGACGTGGCGCTGGCGTTCGAGCGAGGCGAGCCCGGCGTCATGAACCGGCCGCCGCGAAGGCCGGAAGAGGGGTTCTTCAACCGGCTGATGATCGAGCAGGTGCTCCTCTCCGGGATGGTCATCGCGCTGGTGGCGGTCGGAACCTGGTACTGGCTCCTTTCAAACGGGTGGGACGAGTTCGCGGCCCGGAACCTGATCGTCCTGCTGATGGTGCTCTTCGAGAACTTCCATGTCTTCAACTGCCGGTCGGAGTACCGCTCGGCTTTCCGTGTCCCGATAAGCAGCAACTACTTCCTGATCGTCGGCGTCATCGCCGCGCAGGGCATCCATATCCTCGCGCTTTATATTCCCGTTATCCGGGATATCCTCCAGCTGCAGCCCGTTTCCCTGGTCGAATGGTTCTTGCTGCTCGTCCTCGCCTCATCGGTCGTGGTCGTGATGGAGATCTTCAAGGCGGTGAGGAAACACCGTCCTCCCGGTCACCAGACCGGGTACGGGGTCGGGTTGGTCTCCCACCGGTAGGGGAGGAGGACCTCGTTGATCCGGCTGCCGTCGGCAAGACCGGTCATGACGACGCTCCGCTTTGAGACGGTGTAGAGGGCGTCGTCCATGAAGAGCGACCGCCGCACCGCGTCAGGCGAGTTCCAGGCGTAGGAGGACTCTCCCTCGGCATGGGCGACCATGCCCTTCAGGGTGAACCCCTCCTCCGGGCTCACCGAGTAGACATAGGCACCCTGCCAGGTCGTGGTGCTGTAGGAGCCGGAGTAACTTGACGACGGGTTCTCCACCCGCTTTATCTCGCTCACCGGGAGGACGAGGAGGCCTTTTTCGGCTGCGAAGAGGAAGGCCTTGTGGTCGCGGAGGGCTTCCGAATCGGTCCCGGCCTCCCCGATCACGACACTGTCGACCTGGACAGGGTTGTTTACGTCCGAGACGTCGAAGAGAGCGATCTTGAGCCCTTCCACCGAGACACCGCCCCAATCGTTCTCGCTGGTCTCTTTCCCGACACCGATGATATGGTCGGCGTCATAGGGGTGAAGGTAGTCGGAGTAGCCCGGGATCTTCAGTTTTCCGAGGATGCCCGGGTGTTTCGGGTCCGAGAGGTCGATGACGAAGAGGGGGTCGACCCGCTTGAACGTCACCAGGTACAGCCGGTCCAAAACGAACCGGGCGGCGTATATCCGCTCGTCCGGCGCGATATGTTCGAGCGTCCCGATGGTCTTCATCGCCGGGTCGAGGACGTAGACGTTGTTGTACTGGAGAGACCCCTCGCGGGTCCAGGTCTCGACGGTCGTCGCCACCCGGAGGTTGCCCTCATACTCGTCGAGCGAGAACTGGTTTAAGAGATCTCCGGGAACCTCTCCCATGGCCTTATAGTCGATCCTTCCCTGCTCGATCGCGAACCGGTGGATGATTGTCCGGTCCCGGGTGCCGGCGCTGTCTGTTGATGGCCCGGAGAAATACGCAGGTCCTGTGTTTTGGTAGCCGATATACAGGTTCTCCTGTGATGCGAAGAGGGTGGTGTCGTAGCCGAGGAGAAACGTCTCGGCGTCGGGGGCGCCTGTGTCGTTCCGGACGGAAAACGTGCTTGCGGTGTAGAAGATGTAGTTCTGCATGGGGGTCTGCGGGTAATAGATGTCGGGCCGGAGAGGCGGGGCCTCGCCCACCTTCACCTCGGGGAGGACGATGTCATCCCGGACCCAGACAGGAGACTCCCGTGTGAGGGTGTAGATGTAATCCCCGATCATCCGGGCGTCGTAGTAATTGCCGGTGAAGGTCAGGGTCCGGACCAGCTCCGGATCTCTCCGGTCGCCGAGATCGTAGACGTAAGCGCGGGTAATCGTCCGCCAGACCGGGACCGGCGTTACGCTCCCCTCGGGGGTGGTCATCTGCTCCTCTGTTGCGGTCGCAAAGACTACGAGGCGGTCACCCGCGAGGAAGAGCGCTGTCGGCGACCCGTCGATCCGGGTCTCGGAGACAATTTTTGCGTCCTTCGCCGGGAACGCTTCTAAGATCGCGAGGGTTTCCCCTGAGATGACGTAGATGTGCTTCCCGTCGTTCTTCACGAAGTCGGCCTCGTCCACGCCCTCGACCTGCACATTCGTGGTGGAGTAATCGCGGGCGGAGGATGTCGGGGCGGCCGTCGATGCCGGCGCCGGTGCGTTGGCGACGGTCTCCTGTTCGACACCATTCGGGAACCAGGTGTAGCCGCCATTGTTCACCCCTCCCTGTGCGTGCTCCTTTAAGAACGCCCTGATCTCCTCTTTCGACGCGAATTTCTGTAAGTCCCCGTAGGTCCCTGCCCCGGCGTCCTCCGACGCGAGGGCGGTCCCGATGATCGCGGCGATCACGAGAGACCCGAGAGCGGCAACCATCACCAGTTTCCAGTTCCCCATGCCTGTTCACCTTCCGGTAGAGGGAGATGCACGCGCCGATGCATCATCTTTGTGTAACCTACGAATATTTTCGAAGTCTTCCGGACCCCATCACACCGGCACCGCCCCGAAGATCCAGGCCATGTAAGCGGCGTAGCCGACGAGCAGGATGACCGACCAGCCCCGGACGACGGATGGGCGGGCAAAGAGCAGGGGGAGAATTGCGACCGAGAAGAGGACGACGACGATAATGTCGGTCCATGACCCGATGTCGGCCGGGGCGAGGAGGAGGCTTATCCCGAGGACCAGGAGGATATTGAAGATGTTGCTCCCGAGGATGTTGCCGATCGAGATGGCGCCTTCGTTTCTGACAGCGGCCACCAGGGACGTCGCGAGCTCCGGGAGCGACGTTCCGACGGCGACAACCGAGACGCCGATGACAAAGGCGGGAATCCCGAAGATCTCCGCGAGCGTGACGGCACCGTTGACGACCAGCTGGGCTCCGACAACGACGGCGACGAGTCCGAGGCCGATGTAGAGAGCGTCGGCCCATCCGTGGGACTCGATCTCAACCCCTTCTTCTTCGCGGCGTTCCCGCAGGAGCATGAAGAGGATGGCCACGAAGAGGATGAGGAGCACCCCCCCCGTGAGGGCGTCGAGCGTGCCTCTCACGGCGAGCAGGGCGAATGCCGCCGTCGCAACGAGCATCAACGCAGCATGCCGGACGAGCGCGGAGCGGGATGTCCCGGACGCGGAGACCATATCAGGCCGTATGAAGGTGCAGAGGGCAAGGACGAGGGCGATGTTTGCAATGTTGCTTCCGAAGACATTTCCGAGCGCAATACCCGAGTTGCCCGTGGCTGCAGCGTTCGTGCTGACGACGAGTTCGGGTAGCGAGGTGCCGAACGCGATGATCGTGGACCCGATCAGGGCCGGAGAGATGCTGTGGCGGAGGGCGAGCCCGCTTCCCCCGCCTACGAAGAGATCGGCTCCCTTCACGAGGAGGGCTATGCCGACGATGAATATGATGAAGGTTACGATCACGGAAATACCTCGAAAGTGGTGGTATTAGTTGGATGAGGTCCGGTAATACGTTTCCGGAATCCGGCCCGGACGACCGCCTGCAGCGAAAGAATTCGCGGCGAGAAAAGATTATTTACCTTCTGCATTCACCGGGCTGCCATGTCGAACCCGGGTGCCAGGTCCCTGCGCGGGGCAGGAAAGGAGTTTATGCTGAGGACAGAGTACGGGAGCCAGCCACCGTCGGATCAGATGCTGGGCCACCCGCCACCGCCCCTCGAGGTCCCGTACACGAAAGCGAAGACGGTCGTTCCGCTGCCCGCGCCCGGAAGCATCATCCTTCCTGCTGTCGATCTGGTGGATGCGATCGAAGGGCGGACAAGCATCAGAAATTACACCCCTGAGCCGCTTACGCTCCCGGAAGTTGCGTTCCTCCTCTGGTGCACCCAGGGGGTCAGGCATGTCGACAGGATCTTCACCCTCCGCACGGTCCCTTCCGCGGGCGCACGGCACGCGTTCGAGACCTACCTGCTGATCAACCGGGTCGAAGACGTCCCCCCGGGACTTTACCGCTATCTGGCGCTGGAGCACCGCCTTGCCGAAGAGTCGCGCGATCCCGGCATCGTGCGGCAGGTAGCGGCGGGGTGCCTGGACCAGCAGCATATCCTCAAGAGCGCCGTCCCCTTCCTCTGGACCGCCGTTCCGGACCGGATGACGTGGCGCTACGGTGAGCGCGGCTACCGCTACCTGCACCTGGACGCCGGCCACGTCTGCCAGAACCTCTACCTGGCGGCTTTAAGCGTGGGATGCGGGGTCTGTGCGATCGCCGCCTTTGACGACGCAGCGATGAACCGGCTTCTCGGCATCGACGGTGAAGGGCAGTTCCTGATCTACGTTGCGACGGTGGGAAAAAAGTCATGATACGGCGGATGCCGATGGGCATATCCCCCTCACCGTCCAACATTGAGGGTACCGATGCCGGCGCATCCTGCCGGACATAATGACGGAGGCCCCCACTACGCTCTCATTTGACGAACAGATTGAAGCCCTCGAGCAGGAACTAAAAGACCTTCTCCAGTTTCCGGAAGACGAGTTCATAGACGTCATCCGGGACGTGGGGTTCTCCTGCGACTGCTGCGGCCGGTGCTGCACCCGGGAGTTCAACGGTCATGTCTTCCTGCTGGAGGAGGACACCGACCGTGTCCGCTCATTTCGGCCGGACGCCATAATTCCAGCGCCCGATTTTGATGCCTGCGATCAGCAGGGGAGGTTCTACGTATCGGGGTATGCCCTCCGGACGGGACCGGAAGGGACCTGCATCTTCCTCGAGAACGGCAGGTGCAGCATCTACGACCGGCGATTCTCCATCTGCCGGGTCTACCCCTACATGCTCCACCGGGAGGCTGACGAGACAGGCGCCATCGGCTGGCGGCAGATCGGCGGCTTGAACAAGCACGGCTGCTACAACACTCCGATAGACGACGCCGAATGCGCCCGGATCGCCCGGGAGACCCGTGCATACGAGGCGGCGTTCCTCGACCAGGAGATCCGGTTCCGTCAAGCTCTCCGGGACCTCTTCGCCCGGGAAGGACTCCGCTACGTCCGGCGGACCTACGACCTCCGGATGCGGGACTTCGGGAAAGGCGCGGAGGTCGAGGTCAGGGTCTTTCACCGTGGACAGTTTGAGCCGCAGCGGGTCACCCGCGCGATCTACGAGTGATTTACCCGGGTTCCAGGGCATCTCCGCCTTAATTTCGGTCCCCCGCACCTCCCCCTCAATCGCGGTAAGCCTTCTATCGGGGGTGGTCGCCGGGTCCCCGACGCTTCTCATCCTCGTCGCCGTTGCGGTCCTCGCGACCGTCTTCTCGCTTGTCATGTCAAACATCGCTGCGACGGTCCTTCTGGTCCCGCTCGTGCTCGTGATGGCAGGCGCGTTCGGGCTCGACCCACGCGGGCTCGCCCTCCTCGTCGGGATATGCACCTCGAACTCCTTCCTCCTTCCGACCCACCCGGTGAACGCCCTCCTGATGGGTCCCGGGAACAATCGGACCCGGGACTATGTCGTCGCAGGGAGCGTCATGACTGTCGTCTTCATCGTGATTGCGGTCGGCATCGTCCCTCTCCTCTACTTCTGACCTCACGGCTCTCCAGCAGAGCGACCGGTGTGCCGCTGCCTGACAGTCCGGGTAAACCTTTATACTGCTCTATGGCGACCGGAGCCTCATTATGGAGCGGGAGTACGATGTCGTCGTCATCGGGACCGGGGTCGCCGGTTCCGACATCGCCTGGCACTGCAGGAAAGCCGGAATGCAGGTGGCGATCGCCGATTGCCGGGATTACGGGGGGACGTGCGCCCTCCGGGGCTGCGTCCCGAAGAAGGTGCTTGCCGGTGCCGCCGCGGCGGTGGCCCGCGTCCGTGACCAGCAGGGGAACGGTATCCGGGGGGAGGTCGCGATCGACTGGCCCCGGCTGGTCGCCTTCGAGCGCACGTTCACCGACCCCGTCCCGCAGCGGAGGGAGGGAGGCTTCCGGAAGGCGGGCATCCACACCTACCATGGGCTCGCCCGCTTTGTCGGCCCGGACCGGGTGGCGATCGGCGACGACACGCTCACGGCCCGGCAGATCGTGATCGCCGCCGGTGCGCACCCCCGCCCCCTGGACGTCCCGGGAGCGGACCTCATGACATCGAGCGACGATTTTTTCTACATCGAGGCGCTCCCGGAACGGATTGTCTTCGTCGGTGGAGGCTACATATCGTTCGAGTTCGCCCACGTGGCCGCCGCGGCGGGGTCGGCGGTGACCATCCTCCAGCGGAGCGGGCGGGTACTCTCAGGATTCGACCCTGATATTGTTGACCGGCTGGTGCTGGCGTCGGAGGAGATCGGGATCGACGTGCAGGTGAACATGCCGCTTCTCTCGGTCGAGAGGAACGCCGCCGGCCTCCGGGTGCGGGCCGGGAGGGAGGGGGAGGCGAAGACCTTCGATGCCGATATGATCGTCCATGGTGCCGGCAGGGTCCCCGCAATCGAGGATCTCGACCTTGCGGCCGGGAACGTCGAGACCAACGGGCGGGGAATCGCGGTCGACAACCATCTCCGGAGCGTCTCGAACCCCGCTGTCTACGTCGCCGGGGACGCGAATCCGACGACCCCGCAGTTGACGCCGGTGGCGGTGGTGGACGCCCACATCGTCGTCGACAACATCCTGGGCGGGAACGCACGGGTCGCGGACTACTCCGTCGTGCCGAGCGCTGTCTTCACGACGCCTCCCCTCGCGTCCGTCGGGCTAACGGAAGAGGCGGCGAAGAAGAAGGGGATCCCGTATGTCGTCAACGCCGGTGACCTGTCGGGGCGCTTGACGAACCGGAGCATCGGTCAGAGGCACGTCGGCTACAAACTCCTCCTCGACGGCGACTCCCACCGGATCCTTGGGGCCCATCTCATCGGGCCTCACGTCGAGGAGGTGATCAACATCTTCGCCCTCGCGATCAGGCACAACCTGACGGCGGACGACCTGACGCTGGACGCGATCCCGTGGGCATACCCGAGCAGCACCTACGACATCATCCACATGGTCCATCCGTTGACGCGGAAATGAGGTTAACTGGAAGGTGATGCGAAAAGGCTAGGTGGTAGACACCCCGTTCCAGAAAGAAAGGGTCCTTGTACTTCTGGGCTCATGGCAGGTGCGGTTGTGACTGCCGAAACGACCGAAATATGAGGGAACTCGGTACACTGGACCGTGGGGATATCGCCACGCGGGGAGGGGCTGACGGGGAGTGCGAGCGTAGCGAGCATGAGAAACCTGGAGGGTTTCGAGGGGGGAGCATCCCCCCTCCCCTGTCTCTACCCCGTACGGTTCTACCTGTGACCCCACCCCACCCCGCCCGGCCTCCGGCCTCCTCCCCCGCCCCTGAGGGGCGGGGGCAGTGCGTGGCGATAAACGACGCGTGCCCCGAAGGGGCAGGCAGAGTTCGAGCACCGTCAGGTGCGCAGTCCTGTGGAAAGCCGTGCATGAGTTGTGACTGATCGGAGGGGACAGGAACCCGAACATCGGAGGGTGCGCAGTCCCCACGGTCCGGTGTAACGGGTTCTCCTATAGTTCTAGCCACTTCGGCTGTTGCAATCGCAGGTAGGTGGTGATCGAAATGCTATCGACTGCTAACGCTTCCGCTGCTCGATACAAACAGTGATTAAAAAAAGATAGCACCGGGGCTGCTCACCCCGGCCTCCCTTCACGCGCTCTCGCCCGCGCTCTCTTCCTTCGGTTTCTTCTCGGGCTTTTCGGGTTTCACGTAGGTGATGGTGTGGTGCTCCACCACATGCTCCACCACCGGTGGGAGGTAGTCCCGCTCCATCGTGAGGCTCCCGAACGGGCAGCCCTCGACGCAGTCGCCGCAGGCGACGCACCGCATGCGGTTGATCTCCCAGACCTTCTCCTCCTTCTCGATGCGGATCGCCTCGCACGGGCACCGCCGCGAGCAGAGGCCGCAGGAGCGGCAGGTTGCCGGGTCGAAGGCGATGTGCCCCCGGGTGAGGGCGCTCGTCCGCGCCGGGACCACTGGATACTGCCGGGTGGCCGGTCCCCCTGCAAGGTTCCGGAGGACGGTTTTTGTCATCGCAAAGAATCCCATGCCGTCTCACCTCTCCGTGCAGCTGATGCAGGGGTCGATCGAGAGGACGACGACCGGGACGTCGGCGAGCTGGGCGTTCGGGAGCATCTTCACCAGTATCGGGATGTTCGCGAGTGTCGGCGTCCTGATCCGGGCTCTGGTGAGGTGCTTCGTGCCGTTGCCTCGCAGGTAGTGGATGACCTCGCCCCGCGGCTGCTCCACGCGGGAGAAGTACTCGCCGTCCGGCGTTCCCTTCACCTTCACGTCGAGGGGTCCTTCGGGGATCTGGTCGATCGCGCGCCGGATCAGGTCGATGGAGGCATAGACCTCCTTGACCCGGACGGCGCATCGGGCGTAGCAGTCCCCGGTCGTCTCGACGACCGGTTTGAAGCCGAGGTCCCCGTAGGCGGCGTAGCCGGTCTCCCGGTGGTCCATCGCGACCCCGCTTGCTCTCGCGGTCGGGCCGACGGCCCCGAGGGCGTAGGCCTCGTCCTTCCCGACGACGCCGAGGCCCTGGAGGCGGTACTTCACCGTATCGTCGTTCAAGAAGACGTCACCGAGGTCCCGGCACTGTTCCTCGAAGGGGTCGAGCGCGCGGTGCATCTCCGCGAGCTTCTCGGCCCCGATGTCGCGCCTGACCCCGCCGACCTTGCAGGTGCCCTGGATGACCCGTCCTCCGCTGGTGTCCTCGAGCACGTCGAGCACGCTCTCCCGGAGGCGCCAGGACCGCATGAAGAGGTTCTCAAAGCCCATCCCGTCCGCAAAGAGGCCGAGCCAGAGGAGGTGGGAGTGGAGACGCGAGCATTCCGACCAGATCGTTCGGAGGTAGTGCGCCCGGTCGGGGACCTCGATCTTCATGATCTCCTCGATGCCCTGGCTGTAGCAGACCGCGTGCATGAAACTGCAGATCCCGCAGATCCTCTCTGCCACGTAGACATACTCCGTGAACTCGCGCTTCTCGATCAGCCGCTCAAGCCCGCGGTGGATGTAGCCGATGGAGGGGATCGCCTCCACCACGGTCTCGTCCTCGAGGACAAGGTCGAGGTGAATCGGTTCCGGCAGCACCGGGTGCTGCGGCCCGAACGGGATGACTATGCGTTTCGACATTGGTCACCCCCTCTTCTCGTGACGCTGAACGGATACTTCTCCGCCGTCTTGATGAACGTTCCTTTGAAATCGATGTTGATCCCGGTGACCGGGATCCCGAAGAGGTCGTGCATCTCGTTCTCGTAGACGAACGCCCCCCAGTAGATGCCGGAGATGCTCGGGACTTCCGTCTCCGGCCCCACCGTCAGGCGGAGGTTCCGGTACTGGTAATCCTTGTCGAACGAGTAATTAACCTCGTAAGCCCCGCCGATGTCCGTGCACCCGATCTGGACCAGGCGGTATCCACCGGCCTGGAGCCCTTCGACCTCGCGCGTAAGGTCTTCCAGCGCGACGCCGATAGTAGTCTGCTCTTCGTTAACTGTCATGTGCTCTCACCTGCCTCTGCCGCCTGCCGCGCTGCTTCTTTTGCCTGCGCGTTTCCGGTCATCTTCGCCCGTTTCTCCTCGAGGATCGAAAGCGCCGCAACAACACCGTCGATGATCATCTCCGGCCGCGCCGCGCATCCCGGGACATAGACATCGACGGGGATAATCTTGTCGACACCGCCTGCGATGTTGTAGCACTCCCGGAATATGCCGCCGGTTGCGGCGCAGATGCCTATCGCAACGACGACCTTCGGTTCCGGCATCTGCTCGTAGAGGTTCCTGACCACCGCCCGGTTCAGCTCGTTGATCCCGCCCGTGATCATCAGGATATCCGCGTGCTTCGGGTTTCCGGTGTTGATGATGCCGAACCGCTCCACGTCGTAGAGCGGTGTCAGGCAGGCAAGCACCTCGATATCGCACCCGTTGCAGCTGGACGCATCATAGTGAAGGATCCAGGGTGATCTCTTCAGGTATGCCATGGTACTCATACACCCCCTAGCATCATATAGGAGAGGATCGCCAGGTTCGCGAGGGCAAGAACTGCTGCAAGCCACCCACTCTTCAGTACAGCCTGCCACCGAACCCGTGCCGTGACGTTGTCGATGAATATCTCGGCTACGTAGGTGACCACGACTGCGGCAACTCCGATGATCGGGTTCCAGGCAAAGAAGAGGAAGATGAACCCGAGGAGGAAGACATTCTCGTACCAGTGGGCGATCTCGACCTGGGCGAGCGTTGAACCCGAGAACTCCGTCGTGATGCCCTTGACGATCTCCTGGTGCGCGTGGTGCGACGTCGAGATATCGAAAGGAGACTTCCGGAGTTTGATCGTCAGGATGGTGGCGAAGCCCAGGAAGACGCCGGGGAGGTAGAGGATGGCCGGTATGGTCGTGGTTGCGATATCGGCGACGTAGAAGCTGTTCGTAACCATGTAGAGCCCGACGGCCGCAAGGATGACCATCGGCTCGTAGGCCATCAGTTGAATCAGTTCCCGCTCGGCCCCGATGTGGCTGTAGGGCGAGTGGACCGCGTAGGCCCCGAGCACCAGGAAGACATGGGCAAGCGTGAAGGCGAAGACGATCAGTAAGAGGTCCCCTCCCGCGAAGAATAACGCGCCGGAGAGGGCGATGAAGATCAGGTAGGCGAGGACGTAGAAGTTCTGCGCCGTGGTGACGACGACGTTCTCCTTCTCGAAGAGTTTGCCGACGTCGTAGAATGGCTGCAGGAGCGGCGGTCCGACCCTCCCCTGCATCCGCGCGGTGATCCTTCGATCGATACCGGCGATGAGGCCGCCGGCGACGGGTGCGAGGATGAGGAAGAGGACTGCTCCGATGAGCCAGGTCCAGGTCATAAGGCCACCCCCGCAAGGACCCATGATGCAAGGATCAGGATGATGCAGACCACTGCTCCGGGGCGGAAGAGTCGCGCTTCGCCGAAGTATTCGGTGAGGTAGTAGTTCTGCGTCTGGACCTCCCGGGTCATCCCGAGGGACCCGGCGAAGTGCAGGTCCGGTGTCGAGGGCCTCCCGCCCATGTAGACCGGGAGGCGCTTTGCGCTCCTCTTAAAGAGGAGGAACGAGACCGGGAGGACCAGGAGCAGGGCCATCATCAGGAGCATGATGGCGACGTTCGCCTGTGGGAGGAGTGCCGTAACCCCGTAGATAGCAAGGACGTAGGGCTCAATCAGCGTCGAGGATATGACCGGGAAGAGGAGGACGGCTGCTATCACGAGGCCGGTGATGATGTAGAGGGGGGCCCAGGACTCTTCGAAGAATCCCTTCTCGACCCGTTCCTGGTTCCGGGTGACCGTGACGAGTTTGCCCATCCACTTCGCCCAGAAAAAGACGGTGACGGCGCTCCCGTAGGCGAGGATGGCGATGAAGACCAGGCCGAAGGGGACCTGGACGAATGCCTCGATCGCCGCCCACTTGGAGATCAGCATACCAAACGGCGCAAGGAACATGCCGGCAATCCCGATGAACATCATTACCGCCATCTTCGGCATCCGGACGATCAGGCCTTCCATATCCTCGATGTTGCGGCTTCCGGTCCGGTGCTCGATAGCCCCGGTCCCGAGGAAGAGGAGCGACTTCGCGACGGCGTGGAAGATGATCAGCAGGATGGCCGCCCAGACGAGCATGTAGGTTCCGACACCTGCACAGGCGGCTATCAGGCCGAGGTTGGCTATCGTCGAGTAGGCGAGGACCGATTTGGCGTCGCTCTGCGATATCGCGATCGCGGATGCGACGACGAAGGTCACGGCGCCGACAAGACCGACGGAGAACCCGGCGAATGTCCCGGCGAAGACCGGTGAGAACCGGACCAGGATGTAGACACCGGCCTTGACCATGGTGCTCGAGTGGAGCAGGGCCGAGACCGGGGTCGGGGCCACCATCGCCCCGAGGAGCCAGGAGGAGAAGGGCATCAGCGCAGCCTTCGTGATACCGGCAAACCCGATCAGGACGGCCGGGATCAGGATGACGGCCGCGTCGGGAGAGGTGAGAACCCGGGCAAGATCGATGCCCCCGCTCGTCGGCTCGGTTGCGGCAAGGATGATGAGCGCCACGACGAACGCGACCCCACCAAGGAGGTTCATCACCAGGGCGCGGAAGGCGTTCTTCGTCGCCTCCTCCGTCTCCGAGTAACCGATCAGCAGAAACGAGCTGATAGTGGTGACTTCCCAGAAGAAGAAGAGCCACATGAGGTTGTTGGAGAAGACCAGGCCGAACATCGCGGCGAGGAAGGCGAAGATGACGAAGAAGAACATCTTCTGCCGGTCGCGCACCTCCGGGTGGTGGTGGTGGTAGGTCTCCATGTACCTGACCGCGTATACGGCTATGAGACTCCCAATGAGCCCTACGATCAGGGCCATGATGATGGAGAACTGGTCAATGAAGAGGTTATGGACCGCGTGAAGGTTCTCCGGGAACGATATCTCAAGGTATACGACCAGCGCCGCCTGAATGACGGCCAGTGCGATTGCCAGGTAGTTCTTGAACTTTGCGCCCATGTAAACGATGAAGAGCGCCAGACCCATCTCGATGGCCACCATAACAAGGCCGGCCGCCTCCGAAGGCGCGGCGAAGTAGACCGCGCCCTCGAACGCATACTGGATAAGCAGGTATATGGATGCCCCGCCGATTGCCAGAGCGGAGAGGGCGACCACCGCGTAGCGCAATGTCGTCTGTTTCACAAACAATAAAAGACACGCGACGAGGATGGGGAATAGTATAAGAAAGAGCAGCGTCTGCACTAAAGTCCCTCGTAGGGTAACTATGCCTTACTTACATAATTAATCATTCCAAATAGGCACCCGGGGGTATCGGCTGGCCCGTCCCGGCGCAGGCCGCGTTCCAACGATGGAGGGCCGATTTCAGCTCATCCCTCTCCGGGAACCTGACGCGCGCCGCTAGCCATCTTTTCGCGGTATTACGCGCCGCACGCCCCCTCCGTGCTCTCCGGCGTCACCCCGGTAGCGCGGGATGAAGTGGATGTGAACGTGCATGATATTCTGTCCGGCGACCTCGCCAACATTGACGCCGATATTGTAGCCGTCGGGATGATGCGCACGCTCGGTCTTTGCCCTGCAGTCGTCGATGAGCCGGGCAAGCGCCATTCTTTCTTCGTCTGTCGTATCAAAATAACTCGCCACATGCCGGAACGGTATGACAAGCAGGTGGCCGGGGCTGACCGGGTGGATGTCGTAACGGGCATAGCAGAGATCGTTTGCCGCGACAATATCCTCCCGGGCCGGGTTGCAGAACGGGCATGGCATGGCCCCTGCTCTGCCGGCATCACTCATGAGCGTTTTGGCTTCGTCGCCTCACCCAAGCAGGCGGGCGAGGAGCCTCCCGGTGAGGCCCTGGGAGAGGGCGATGGCGTGCTCGGTGCACATCTCGTGGCAGCAGTAGCACCGGATGCAACGCGATAGATCGATCGTCGCCCGGCCCTCCGTGACGGTGATCGCGTGCACCGGGCAGATCCGTTCGCACTTCCCGCAGCCGATGCACGCCGGAGCGATTACGCCGGGCCGGGGGGCGTAGGTCTTCCCGAACCGCTGGACGACGGCGAGGACCACCCGCCGCCAGACGCCCGCCCCCCCACCGGCGTAGGTCGAGGGTTTCCGGAAGTCCGGAACCGCGAAGTCCAGAGGGTCGTCCCCGACTGTCCGGACAGCCCCGGGATCGATGAGACCGCGCGCGACCGCGCTTCTGATGCTCCCGATCTCGAGCGGCTCCATGCCGATGAGCCGCGCAAGAACGGTGTCTACGGCCGAGTAGTCGCTCCCGGCAAGGATCACCCCGATCTTTCTCGGGCTGCCGGCCTGGGGGCCGTCCCCCTCCATCGCCATGACCGCATCGACAATCTGGAGCCGGGGTTTCATGCACTCGTTGAGGTCGACGAGCATCCTCCCGAAGGCATACTCGTCCTGGAACCGGAAGTGGAAGACCGGCTTCTCGAGCCCCGGGATGAGCCCGAAGAGGTTCTTGGTGGCGCCGGTCATCCGGGTCCACATGTGGGTCTTGGCCTTGGAAACAACAACGATCGCGTCGGCCTCTGCGGCCGGGGTGATGATGGAGAACTGCTTCATTGCCTCGCCCTCGGGGAACGAGATGGTCCGGGAACCGGTATCGTAGTTGAGGACGGCACCGGTCTCTCCGGCCACCGCCGCATACCCGGCGCGCAAGTATGCCCGCCGCAGGTTCGCCTCGCTGTAGACGATCCCGGCCCCCGGGCTGTCGCCGATGACGACCTGGCACCCGTGTTCCGTGAGGAGCCGGGCGACGGCAGCGACGACTGCCGGATGCGTGGTGACGCACCGTTCCGGTGCCTGCCCCTGGAGGAGGTTTGGTTTGAGGAGGATCTTCGCCCCCGGCGAGATGAACTTCTCTATGCCACCGACGAGGTCGACTGCACGGCGGACGGCCGCATCGACCTCCTCGAGGTCATAGCCGTCGCAGCGGGCGACCGCGACGGTCGCATCCCTGCCGGCCGGCTGCGTCATCTCACTCTTCCCCGAGACGGCCGAGCGCCTCTTTTGCCGCGAGCATCGCGGCTCCCTGCTTGGTCCGCGCTTCTCCCTTTCCGAGGGGAGTCCCCCCGACGATCACCCGTGCGGCCCAAACCGGGCAGTTCCCCGGTCCGGTCTGGCGGAAGGCGTAATCGAGTTCGCCGAGGTTCTCCCGGGCCACGTACTCCTGGAGCCTTCCCCGGTAGTTCCTGCGGGTGTCGCACGCTGCAATCTCTCCTTCAAAGATCGCGAGCACCACTTCCCTGGCCGCGTCGAGGCCGCGGTCGAGGTAAATGGCGCCGATCAGGGCCTCGAACGCGTCGGCGATGATGGAGTAAGTCAGCACCTGCCCCCGTCTCCTGATGACGCTGTCGATGCCGAGGCCCTGCTGGAGCACGATGTCGGCGAGTTTCGTGTTCCGCGTCACCTGGAGCCTCCGGTTCATCTCCCCCGGCGGGAGGTCGTACCCCCCGTAGAGGTGGTCGGCGATGATGAAGTCAAGGATATAGTTCCCCAGGAACTCAAGCCGCTCGTTGTCGTCGACCGCCGTTACCGGATACTCTCCGACCCTCGTATACGATCGGTGAGTCAGTGCCTGGTCGTAGAGGGGGAGGGCGGCGTCGCGGAGATCGGTGATCCCGAATGGGGGGCGGGCGAGGAGCGCACGCACCTCCGCTTCCCGGTCATCGCCGGTGGGCTCCGGGCGTTCTGGAGGTTTCTCTCCGAAGAAGCCGCCGTTACGAAGTTTTTCCCATATCGCGGAGAGTCTCATGGTCGTCGGGTGCAGGGCCTCCTGCTCTTCTATAAATGGCTTATGTCCTGCAGGATAAATCTTTCCCGGAGACCGGGAGCCGGGAAACCTTTTCGTTGTCGGGAGAAGAGATCTCTACTGTGGTACAGTCCGTGCCGGGCGGATCAGGCAGGCGCGTCTACCTGGATATTGAGTTCGGGTACGTATACGGCACCTGTCGTGGAGTCATAATGCCGATCGAGATCGGCGCAGTCGTTCACCGACCGGAGGATGACAGCGTCCACTATGTAGGCGAGCAGTTCCGGTACGACATCGATGTGGAGATCTGGAAGAAGGTGACCGACCCGTGCGGCAAAACTGTCGGCGTCGCGACGACCGTGGCGAATATGGGTCGCGGCGAGTACGGGATGGCCTACAACCACTCTTTCCGGGTCTCCGACGACGAGGTGCCGGCGGCAGAAGAGACTGCCCGGCATGCGTTTGGTGACCTCGGGGCCTTCATGGAGGCGGTCATCGCGGCAGGGGATACTCCGGCTATCGTCGTCTTTGCTGCAGATATGGAGAAGAAGGCGTTCCGGGCCGCAAACTTCTCGCTCGACGGCTGCATACTGGTCGACCTCCAGCGGGAGATCCGGCGGCGCTTTGAGATGAGACAGGTACTCTCCCTCGACCGTCTCGCCCGGCTCATCGACTTTCGCGCCGATGAATCCGCCGTTGCTTCGACACACTTCCGGTATCCCGTCCCGGAAGAGTATCGCCACCTTCTCTCTGCCCACCGCGGAATGGGCGACGCCATTCGGACGTTCCTGCTCGCACGGGAATATCAGGAGAGGCTACCTGACCTCGAGACCCGCATCCGCACTCTGATGGAGGCCTGCGAGAACGAGGGGTGACCGGGCGTTCCCCGTCAGGAGTTCTCTTTTAATGGGAGTGCCGCATCTCCTCGCACCCGGTGTTCCGGTGCGGGTTTGGGGCTTCCGGGGGCTTCCCGGATCAGCGCACGCGGCCCGGTCAGCAGGACATCGACCTCCGTGCCCTCGCAGATAGTGCCGGTGCCTGCCGGAACGTGCAGGTAGGCGTTTGCACGCACTACCGTCATCTGCGTCCCGGCTCCCGGGGGCAGGGGAGTGACGGTATGCCGGTCTCCGGTCCGCGAGACGGTGAGGAGGACAAACTCGTCAAACCCCGGATCTGCCGTGACCGTCCCGGCGAGCCGGGCACGGAGGGTCTCCCGGGGCCGGGCGTGAAATCCCCATTCCGCGAGCAGGGGGAGGACGAGCTCCCGGATGACCGTCAGGGCGGCGATCGGGTACCCCGGAAGGCCGACGACCGGTTTGCCGTCTATCCTGCCGATGATCGCCGGTCTTCCCGGCTTCATGGCAATGCCGTGGACGAGCACCTCGCCGAGGTCGTCGATGACGCCGGCGGTGAAGTCCCGGGTGCCTGCCGATGACCCGGCGGAGACCAGGAGCAGGTCGTTCTCCCGGATGCCCCTCCCGATAGCCTGCCTGAGGAGTTCCGGGTCGTCAGAAACGATCGGGTAGCGGGTGCAGGTGGCGCCGGCCTCGGTGAACCATGCTGCGGCGACGGCGGTATTGCTCTCGATCACCTCTCCCGGGCCCGGGCGTTCGCCCGCCGGGACCAGTTCGCTCCCCGTCGGGAGGAGGCCGATCTCCACGGCCGATACGTCGATATCGGTGATCCCGTAAGAGAGGAGCGCTCCGATATCGCAGGGCCGTATCAGGTGCCCGGCCGGGAGGATCACCTCCCCTTGCCGGATCTCGGTGCCGGCGGGATGGATATGCTCCCCGGGGAAGACGGCCTTCCTGGTGCTCCAGGAGCCTTCCCCTCCGGTGACATCCTCGACCATGACGACCGCATCGTAGCCGGGAAGAATTGCATTGCCGGTATTCGCCCGGCAGGGATTTTTGAGCGGGACCGGGGTGCGATCGCCGGCCCCGAGGGTCTCGCTGCTCACGACGGCAAAGCCATCTCGTGCGGCGACATCCGTTGCCGGGACCGTCAGAGGCGAGTAGACGGGGCCGGTCGTCGCCCGTCCGGCCGCCCCGGTCACTGGGGCCTGAATTGTCCGGTTCGGGCGCGGGAAGGTGGCCCGCATCATCTCCAGGACCTCAACGAGCGGCTTTTGTGTGAGGTATCGCCTCACCATAGCGTCACGTCCCCCTCGCCTGCGGCTTCGAGATCATCGCACGCCCGGGGAAAAAGGTTAGAGTCTGGTGTAGAGGTTTGCATACACCGTCTTGCCTCTGGAGACGGGGTGACGTTCACCGAGATCCCCGATGTGGTGGGCGAAGAGGGCCGTCTCGCCGTCGACCTCCTGCTCCACCTCGCCGACCATCGAAAATCCCGGGAGCGGGTTCTCGATCGTCCCGTAGACGTAGATGTCGCCTTTCACCATCTGCCCGCCGACACGGCCTTTGGCGTCGCCCTTGATGACGACGGTGCCCCCTTCGCCGTGGGTGGAGACGTGAATGTCCGCATCGCCGCCGATGATGATCGTCCCGCCGTTAATGAACGTGGCTGTATCGCTGCCGACATTCCCGGCGACCCGGATCAGCCCGCCTTTCATGCCGCGCCACTCGCCGCGGGGTGATGAGCCCAGGTGACATCCGGCGTTCCCGTCGACGATCAGCTCGCCGCCTTCCATCCCGATGCCGCAGAACGAGTCGACGTTTCCTTTCACGTGGATCTTCCCGCCCTGCATCCAGCCGCCGATGTACATGTCGGCGTTGCCTTCGATGACGATCTCGCCTGCGGTCATCTGCTGGCCGATCCGCTTCACACGGGTGCAGTCCCCGCGAAGGACGATCTTCGTCTCGGCTGCCGTTGCTCCACCGTCGCCTGCGACAGTGAAGTGCTTCCCGAGCGGGATCTTCTGTTTGCCCTCCCAGAGATCGAGGGTGGCAATCTCGGCGGTATTTTTGCCCGCAAAGTTATCCGGCGTGATGTTCTGCCCCTCAAGAAGGAGTTTTGGGGGGTTGGTCAGAGTGAGGGTTACTGTTTTCATGTTTATCGCCTCATTGTGTCGTATCGACCTCGATCACCCGCGAGTTATGGAGATGTTCCTCGAAGAGTGAGTAGTTGTCGAGTTTCACGCTGTAGTGCCTGAGGAAGTGCTCGTAGATGTCTCTCTGCACCTGCGTGTTCTCCGGGACCTTCACGTCGACCCAGATTGTCCGTTTTGCGGGCTCCGTAACGACTTCTCCGTCCCGGACGGTCACGACGCCGTCCTTGACGAGCAGGGCGCACCGGGAGAAGGCATTCTCGATCGCTGCCGGATCGGATGGCATATCCCCGGGGTTGAGGGCGTAGACGGCGACATCGGCATCCATGCCGGGGGCAAGTCCGCCATACATGTGCGTGAGGCCGAGCGCCCGTGCCGGCCCTGCCCGGGTCATCTGTGCGATCTCGTACAGGTCAAGTTCACGGTCGATGCCGTCGATGGAGGTGGCGTCGATCGTCCTGTCAAGCCACTTGAACGTCTTCATCGTCGCGTCACGCGCTGCCCGGCTCATCAGCCAGGCGATGACCCGCGGATAGCGGGTGAACGGCCCGGCGTTCGGGTGGTCGGTGGTCAGGAAGATCCGCATCGGGTCTTTTGCGAGTAGTGCGAGTTCGAGGCCGACGGCCCACTGGATGGTGTTGGCCTTGACTTTCGGGCTGTAGATGTAGGGAACGACACCTGCGGCTGTTTCGAGTTCGACATCCACGTTCGCCCATTTCAGGTTGTTCTGGGCGCGCAGGTGGTGTTCGAACGGCCCGTCGGCAGTCATGGTCGTGGTCTCGTCAAGGGTCACCTGGCCCATGTCGACGGTGATGTTGTCGTGGGCGTTCACGTAGTCCATGATATCTTTCGATCTGGCCCCCACATTCCCCCAGGAATCACCGCCGTAGGCGTGGAACTGGAGGTGCGTGACGTGCATCACCTGCTTTCGGCCGAAGTCGTTCTTCGGGGCGTAGCCCTCGGCGAGCCTGAGCGAATCGAGCGTGTCGGTGTAGTTGCCAGGGTTCCCGAGGTTGTTGCAGTGCAGGTGCACCGAGTGGGGGAGGCCGAGGAACTCGTTCGTCTCGATGAGGCCCTTCACGATCTCTGCCGGGGCGATGTCGAAATACGGGACCGGGTCGTGGATATGCACGCAATTCAGCCCCCATCCCCAGGCCTCGGAGCCACCGGGGTTCACGACCTTGATGCCGAATCCGCGTGTGGCCCGGAGAAGCCATGCGGTGTATGCGGCGTTGTTCTCGATTTCGTTGTTCTTGAGGTATTCGAGGGTGAACCAGTTGTTCCCGAAGACCGGCATCGCGGCGTTGTCGATGATCGGGGTATCCCGGATCTCCTCGTGGACATGGGGAGAGTGGAGCGGGGGCATCGCTGCCTCGTTGACGAAGACGTACCCCATCCGCGCGTAGTCGTAGCCGGTCTTGAACGTGGAGGGGACGGAGGAACCCATCTCCATGCGGCTGCACGTAGGGGATTTGTGGGGGCTCTTGAAGAGTTTGTCCTCCGGACGGAAGAGCCGGCCGACGTTCACCTTCGGCCCGACCACGTGGGAGTGGATGTCGACACCGCCCGCCATCACGGTCATGCCGGCGGCGTCGATCGTCCTCGGGGCGCTGAGGGTGCTTGTCTCAACGATCTTGCCGTCCTTGATCCCGATATCCATCCGGTCGCCCCTGATCCCCTGCAGGGGATCAAAGACGAACCCGTTCCTGATTATGAGTTCGCTCATGACTCACTCCCCCGCGCGAACGCCTTCCGGCGCTGCCTTCGCGTGTTCCTTTACGGCCTCGTCTGCTTCCAGTTCGGAGAGTCTCCGGTAGATCCGCTCGAAGAGTTCTTCGTCGCTGATGACGCCCTCGGGCGGATCGATGACCTTACGGTACTGGATCGGGACGTTGTCCATCCGGTAGACGATGCCCGGGACTTCGACCCCGACGATTCCTACCGGGATGTGAAGGTCGGAGATCTCGCTTGCCATGTTGATGTTCGGGTCGATGGTGATCCAGGGGTGCTTCCTCAAGTGCTTGACCGCGTCGATCGGGAAGTGGGCGCCGGCATCGGTTCCAATGTTGATGAAAGCGTCTACCTCGTCGCGCATTGCGAGATCGATCGAGCTCGTCTCGCCGGGGTTCATGTGGGCGATATCCTTCTTCGTCAGGTCCAGACAGTAGGGGTATCCGTACTGCCACGACCAGACGGCGCCCGGTCCGGTGATGTTGTAGTGGCCCCGCATCGCCATGATCGTCCACTTGGTGTAGTCGTTCAAGTCGCGGGTCAGGCTGATAGCGATGTCCACATTGTGGTTCCGGCCGTCGGAGTGGCAGAGCCCCATGCCGTAGAAGATGGTGCCGAACCGGGCCTTCTTCAGGATATTGGCAACCTCGACGATCTGCTCCCGCTTGATCCCGGCGACAACGTCCGGGATCTCGTGGCCCCGGACGACGGCGCGGAATGCGTCGAAGAGCTCGTAATCGTGTCCCTGCTTCACCTGCAGGTAAATGTCCGCCACCTGGGCAGTGTCGGTGTGCCGGGGGTCTATGACGATGATCTTGCGGCTCATGTGGCCCTTACCTGTGAAGAAACCGCGAGGGAAGATCGAGTAGCGGGACATGTGCCGCGGGTGGGCGTGGGCCGGGTTTGCGCCCCAGTAGACGATGACATCTGCCCGGTTCTTCGTCTCGCCGAGGGTGCAGCTCGGGTAACCATTGTCGAATATCGCGAGGAACGAGCTTCCGTGGCAGATGGACGCACAGTTGTCAAGCACGGCCCCTGCCTTCTCGGCGACCTTGGCCGCGGCGGCCATGCCCTCGCAGTTGGTCGATCCGAATCCGTAGATCAGGGGCTTCTTTGCGTTGTAGAGCACTTTCGCCGCGTAATCAACCGCTTCTTCATACGAGATGTCCTTGTAGGTGCCGTCCGGCTGGCGGAGGCGGGGTAGCCGGATCCTCTCGCTGCCTGTTGCATGGTGGAAGATCTGGTTGCCGATGGCACAGGCATTTTCCACTTCGAGAATCTGCTTTCCGTCGTCCGATACGGTCACGACAAGGTCGTCACAGCAGACGCCGCAGTACGGGCATCCGACGTTCTCAACTTTCTTTGGCATTATTGATCACCTCTCCACATCCCGACGGCTCCCTGAACGAGTTCAAGCGCACTCTTGCGTTTCTCTCCGTTGACGGGCTCGACCGTCACGGGGAAGCCGCTGTACTGGGGTTCCCCCGTCGCCTGGGTCCGTGGAGGAACTACCTGGTTTGCCCAGACCCCCTGGGGGATGAACGCAAGGCCGGGATAGAGCGACTGGCGCCCCTTGACGGTCTTGACGACCACGTTTCCGCATTCACTCGTCACCCGTACAAGCTGGTTTGGCACCAGGCCGAGCGCTTTGACATCGTCGTCGTGCATCTCGATGATTGAGCAGGCCTCAAAGTATTCCGGGGTCGTCTTGCCCTTTTCCATCGCAACGCCTTCTTCGATGGAGCGCTGGGTGATCATGTTCAATGTAATCCTGTTCGCCATGGTTTTGCCTCAATGGGATTGGTAAGGCTGGTCTCCCCGGGTTCCGGTGAGTCGGCCCGTAGAAGCATGGTGCTCCCGATACAACCTGTGATGGGCTTCCCTCTGCGTTGTGAGAGGATCTACCGGGGTTTTCCATGCCCGGCCAGCCGGACCCTCCTGCATGGCGAAGGCCTCTTGGCCGGGTTACCGGAATGCACCGGAAAACCGGGCAAAGTGCAGGAGGTCTGCCCACCTGGGGAAAACGAAACTCTCCGGGTGGATCGCCGGGTGAATCGCTTTGTCATAACTTGTAATGTTTTGTATTTAACCATTCCGGATTTGTAAGTTGTTTCAGATGATCAACTTTACATCAAGCGATTTTGTGGGTGTTTGTTGTTGACGTCTCTGATCTGGTTGGCTTTTTTTTAGAATGGTGCAGTATTTTTTGGTTTTTTTGGTTCTTGCCCGGCTATCGCCCGGTTACTGTATGCTTAACCTGCCGATCTGCAGGGGTGTCGGCTCCTCCGCTCCCGGCAGTGGTCGTGGAGGCGCGGGGAACCGGGAGATCCGTTGTTTCTTCATCTCCGGCTGTGCCGGAGCGCGGTGCCTCTGCCGGCTGCCCGATCCCGGGGCTGCGATGACCCCGTATCCGGTACGTTCTGATCCAACGGCCGGGCTCCGGGGTATTATATAATTACCTCCCTTTTACTTCTGACAAAAATTGGGTGGATTTGGGAATGGGGGCCTGACTGTCTGGATCGGGGGGAATCCTGCCTGCTCTGGGTAGCATTATATATCTGTGATCCTAACCTATAGAGTCAGGTACGATTGAACTGCTTTCGACAAGAGCGGTTTTACTTATTGCTATTACTTTTATCTGATTTATTATTTAATAGGTGTTCCCCTCCGAAGCCCCTCTGACTGTCCCCCCGGCAGGAGGGGTTGGAGGAATCCTTTTTTAAGTATCGTGTTCAACCATTTGAACCATTGAATCTCGATTTTAAAATATCCGTTTGTAAATATAATCGATCTAAATATTACTTTATGTAAAAAAGCCCATCTTAATTCGCAAATTTTATTAATAACTCTCCTTCTACACTTATAGTCCCTTTTGGGACGTGCAGTAGCGGCCTTCAAAGACCGGAGCGGTTTGTCTGCTTCGGCCTCTTGCATGAACGGAATGCATTGAACAAGGGTAAAAGGATGAAATACTATGGCTAAATACACGGAAACAATCGATCTCTATTCTGATGACGGGAAGCTGCTCAAGAGCGGCGTCACCCTCGACAGAATCAGCCCGCTGGTTAACCCGGCCACAGGTAAGATCATCGACCTGACCAAGAGAACGATCAACGTAAACCTCGGGGGCATCCAGGATGCGCTCAAGGCTGGCAAGCTTGGAAAGGGCAAGATCAAGGGAAGAGAACTGGATCTCCCCATCATGGAGAACAAGGACGCCATCGTCGCCAAGATCAAGGAGATGATCCAGGTTGAGGAAGGCGACGACACCGAGATCATGGAATTCAACGGTGGAAAGCTCCAGCTCGTAAAGGTCCCGACGAAGCGCCTGGTCAACGCGTCCACCTACGACGCCGCGATCACCTCGGTCGCAGCCGCGACCACCTTCGCGATCGTCGACCAGTTCAACATCGACGCCTTCAACGCATCCACCGTCAAGGCGGCCTGCTGGGGCGGTTACCCGCACACCCAGGACATGGAAGGTGCGCTCGTCACGTCGATCCTGACCATCCCCCAGAACAACGAGGGTATCGGCTACGCGCTCCGGAACATCCCGGTTAACCACACCGTCATGATGACCGGCAGGAACGCCCTGCAGGGTGCAGCACTCGCATCCACCCTCGAGACCGCCGGTATCTTCGAGATGGGCTCCGCCGTCGGGCCGTTCGAGCGCGCCATGCTGCTCGCCTACGCCTACCAGGGCCTGAACGCCAACAACATGGTCTACGACCTCGTCAAGGCAAACGGCCAGACCGGAACCATCGGCACGGTCGTCCAGAGCCTGGTCGAGCGCGCCATCGAGGACAAAGTCATCGCCCCCGGCAAGAAGGGCGGGTACTTCCAGTTCTACGACACGAAGGACCCCATGCTCTGGAACGCCTACGCCGCTGCGGGAACCATGGCAGCTACCATCGTCAACTGTGGTGCCGGACGGTTCGCCCAGGCGGTCTCCGCGACACTCCTGTACTTCAACGACCTGCTCGAGCACGAGACCGGTCTCCCGAGCACCGACTACGGCCGTGTCATGGGTACCGCTGTCGGGTTCTCGTTCTTCAGCCACTCCATCTACGGCGGTGGCGGCCCGGGGATCTTCAACGGCACCCACGTCGTGCCCCGCCACGCCAACGGTGTAGCTATCCCGTGTGTGGTCGCTGCGGCAGCACTCGACGCCGGAACCCAGATGTTCTCGCCCGAGAGCACCTCGAAGATCTTCGCCGACACCTACGGTAAGATCGACGTCTTCAACAAGCCGATCGACCAGATCGCAAACGGAGCCTGAGCGAGCAGAGATCCGAATGATGAACGCCACGTTTCCGCAGGTCAGGATCGTGCCGCTCAGGATGCTCAAACCTGAGACCGCCGAACGCCTGCTCAATATGCTTGCCGGCATCGCCGGCATCCGCCGGATGATGATCCACGGCCCCGGCCTGCCAAAGAAAGTCCCGTACGGGCCGGCTCGGGGAAGCCCGAACCCGCACTCCGATCGAAGAGCGATCCACGTCGGCGATGCCGAGATCGCGCTCCGTATCGCTGCGGGCGAGATCATCCTGGAGGTCGAGGACGCCTCTGTCATCGAGGAGATCCGGTCGCTCTGCGACGGTTTCTTCACGGGGTTCTCCTACCAGCTCCAGGAGGGCAGGTTTATGAAGACCGCTCCAACGCTCGTGGATTACGCGAAGTATGGGCCTCGTGCCGATACAATGTTCATCGGCCTTGCGGACCCCCGAAATGGGGAAGGTCCGGTGCTCATCCGCACGGAACGGTGACGGCCGGCATACAGAATACCCGGAAATATGGCTGGAACTCATTCAAGACAGGAAATGGATAAGATAGCAATCACTTTGAGGTGAATGAAAACATGGCATACAAGCCCCAGTACGGTCCCGGGACATCAATTGTCGCCGCGAACCGGCGTAAACAGATGAACCCCGGCCAG
The DNA here is from genome assembly GCA_002839645.1 of Methanomicrobiales archaeon HGW-Methanomicrobiales-2. GTDB lineage: Archaea > Halobacteriota > Methanomicrobia > Methanomicrobiales > Methanoculleaceae > Methanoculleus. The sequence continues at coordinate 43,298 of PGYL01000015.1, forward strand.
AAGCTTGAGAAGGTTCGTTCAGTAACGGATGAGGATATCGTGTTGATCCTCGGTCACCGCGCACCCGGATCGGCATACCCGAGCGCCCACCCGCCGCTCGCCGAGCAGCAGGAGCCAAACTGCCCCATGCGCAAGCTCGTCAAGCCCACGGCTGGTGCAACGGCCGGCGACCGCGTCCGCTACATCCAGTTCGCGGACTCGATGTTCAACGCCCCCTCGCAGCCCTACCAGCGGACTTACACCGAATGCTACCGCTTCCGCGGCATCGACCCCGGCACGCTCTCCGGTCGCCAGATCGTCGAGTGCCGTGAGCGTGACCTTGAGAAGTACGCAAAGGATCTCATCGAGACCGAGATGTTCGATCCCGCTCTCGTCGGCATCCGCGGTGCGACCGTGCACGGTCACTCGCTCCGTCTCGCTGAAGACGGCATGATGTTCGACATGCTCCAGAGAGATGTCCTCGGTGAGGACGGCGTCGTCAAGTACGTCAAGAACCAGATCGGCGAGCCCCTCGACCGTGCGGTTGCCGTCGGCAAGCCCATGGACCAGAAGTGGCTCAAGGCCCACACGACGATCTTCCACTCGCTCGTAGGGACTTCCTACCGCGATGACACCGAGTACGTCGAATATATCCAGCGCATCCACTCGCTGCGCACGAAATACGGCTTCATGCCGAAAGAGGAGTGATTACAATGGCAAAGATTGAGAGATCCCAGAAGCTGTTCCTGAAGGCCCTCAAGGAGAAGTTCCAGGGACAGGACGTCGAGTCTGAGACCGCCGAGTTCTACAAGTTCAACGGTGTCCGCCAGTCTCCCCGTAAGATGGAGTTCATGAAGGCGAGCCGTGCCGTCGAGATGGACCGCGGCGTCTCCATGTATGACCCCGAGCGCTGCCACCTTGGCGGCATTCCGATGGGCCAGCGCCAGCTGATGACCTACGAGGTCTCCGGTACCGGCGTCTTCGTCGAGGGTGACGACCTGCACTTCGTCAACAACGCTGCGATGCAGCAGATGTGGGACGACATCAGGAGAACCGTCATCGTCGGGATGGACCTCGCCCACCAGACCCTGCAGAAGCGTCTGGGCAAGGAAGTTACTCCCGAGACGATCAACGAGTACCTCCACATCTTAAACCACGCCATGCCCGGCGGAGCCGTCGTCCAGGAACACATGGTCGAGACTCACCCCGGCCTCGTCGACGACTGTTACGTCAAGGTCTTCACCGGCGACCAGGAACTCGCGGACGACATCGAGCCCCAGTTCCTGCTGGACATCGAGAAGCTCTTCACCGCCAAGCAGGCCGAGGAGCTCAAGGCAGAAGTCGGCAAGAGCATGTACCAGGCGATCCACATCCCGACCGCGGTCTCCCGGACCTGCGACGGTGGAACGACCTCCCGGTGGTCTGCAATGCAGATCGGTATGTCCTTCATCGCTGCGTACCGCATGTGCGCTGGTGAAGCAGCCGTCGCCGACCTCTCCTACGCCGCAAAGCACGCAGGCGTCATCCAGATGGGATCCCACCTGCCCGCCCGGCGTGCCCGTGGCCCCAACGAGCCCGGTGGCATCAAATTCGGCCTCTTCGCCGATATCGTCCAGGCAAACCGGAAGTACCCCAACGACCCCGCAAAGGCCTCCCTTGAGGTCGTCGGTGCCGGAACCATGCTCTACGACCAGATCTGGCTCGGCTCCTACATGTCCGGCGGTGTCGGATTCACCCAGTACGCGACC
>PGYL01000016.1:0-49658 GCA_002839645.1 Methanomicrobiales archaeon HGW-Methanomicrobiales-2
GTGGGTGCGGTCAAGCAGGCGATGACCGAGCAGACCGCGGCCGAGCGGGAGCGGCGTGCCGCGATCCTCCGGGCAGACGGTGAGAAGCGGGCGGCGATCCTCAATGCGGAGGGGAACCGGCAGAGCATCATCCTGGAGGCCGAGGGCGAGCGGCAGAGCAAGATCCTGCGGGCCGAGGGTGAACGGTTATCCAGGATCCTGCAGGCACAGGGCGAGGCGCAGGGCTTGCGCATCCTCTCGGTCGGCGCCCGGCCGCTTGACCGGCGGGCGATCACGGTCCTCTCGCTCGACGCTCTGAAGCGGATGGCCGACGGCCAGGCGACGAAGATCATCTTCCCGTTCGAGCTCTCGAGCATCATCAAGCAGGCCGCCGAGTACCTCGGCGCCCCGACCGAGGCCCCGGAGGTACCTGAAGGCACGGAACTGCCGTCTGAGGATATCCTCGGGGAGATCCCGGGCCGGGACGTGATCCGGACCGCAGAGGAGGCGGTAAAGAGCATCGATACCGATATCGGCATGGAGATGCAGAGGAAGTCGCGGGACATGATCAGTAAGGGAGACAAGGAGGAACTGTGAGGCTTCGCACCTTCGGCCAGTCGCCCTCCCGGCCGGATCTCACCTATTTTTCATTGACCTGAACTGTCCCGGTTACGGTCCACGATACCGTTTGCCTCCCTGTCTGAGCAGGCTTATCGGGACGCTCTTTTGGTAGAAGAGCACCTCCCGAGCTCCTGCCCTGATCAGGAGAGGCCTGATGGCGGGTTGATTCCTGCGAATCTCCTGTAACCCTCCTGATACAGAAACGAAACGGTTATTCCCGTTATCGTGAAGTAAATTGTATGAGAATGGTCTCATCAGCATTCGTGCTTATCATCCTCGCAGCGGTCGTCTTCGCTTGCGGGTGCACCGGAACACAGACTTCTTCCCCACAGCAGGGCGAGGCAGTACAGGGGATCTTCGTCGGCGCCCTCCTGCCGCTCACTGGCGACTATGCAGAAGGCGGAGAGGCGAGCAAAGTCGCCCTCGAGGTGGCCGCCGGGGACATCAACGACTACTTCGCCGCAATCGACTCGGATTACCGTGTCGGGGTGATCATCGAGGATACCGAGACCGATCCCGCTGTTGCGCTTGAGAAGTTGCAGGTGCTCGACGAACAGGGGGTCAGGATCGTCATCGGACCCGGTTCCAGCGCCGAGTTGAACGCTACCCGGACTTACGCCGACGAACACGGGATCGTCCTCATCAGCACCATGAGCACGGCGCCGTCGCTTGCTATTGCGGGCGACAACGTCTACCGGTTCGTGCCGCCGGACACCTACCAGGCCGATGCAATGGCATATTACCTGAAGGAAGACGGGATAACGGCGGTCGTGCCCGTTTCGCGCGATGACGTCTGGGGCGATGAACTGGAGAAACTCGCCACGGCGTCGTTCAAGCGGGGCAACGGCACGGTCCTCGACGGGGTCCGGTATGCACCGGGCGAGAAGGACTACGCTGGTATTGTGGCGAACCTCGATGTGCAGGCCGGCCGTGCGATTGCAGCGCATGGGAAGGAAAACGTTGGCGTCTACCTGATCAGCCTCGATGAGGCGGCGGCGATCATGGAGGCTGCTGCGAAGACCCAGAACCTCACGAAGGTCCGGTGGTACGGGTGCGACGGCAATGTCCTCCTTGATACCCTCGTGACGGGGGACGCCGCCCGGTTCGCGGTAGAGACGAGGTTCACGGGCCCGGAGTTCGGGCGGCAGGACCACGCTGCGTCGAATGCGGCTACCATCCAGAAGATCCGGGATATTCTCGGACGGCAGCCTGACGGCTACAGCCTCGTGTCCTACGATGCTCTCTGGACCGTCGTCATGACCCGGACGCAGACCGACACCACGGAGATCTCGAAGTTGAAGATCGCCCTTGAGGGAACTGCAGGGGAGGCTGGCGGGCCTCTGTTCGGGTCGGTGAAACTGAATGGTGCCGGTGACCGGTTGACCGCGCATTACACCTTCTGGTCGGTGGAGGCCGATGGCGAGGGTTACCGGTGGGTGCCGAATGCCCAGTACAGCATCTGGGCCGTGGGCGCCCCCCCGGAACTCGAACGGATTGACGCCTGAACGCCGGGGGTACTATCCTGGCTCTTTTTTTGAAGCGTATTGGAAATTTGAAGATACTACCCTGTTGTGGATAGGTCCGTTCCCCGGTAAGGTATGCCTCTTTGATGGAGGAATACGCTCAAGCGGGGCAGATTAATGAGTACACCTCTCGGTTCCACCTCCGCGACACGAAGGAGATTCGGGAGACCTGGAGGATCTATTAACGCGGGTTCACTTTCACGCTCCACACGGCGCATCTTGATATTCGAAGCGGGCTGATATGGCAGCATAAGTATGGAGTGCGTCATCGAACCTGTGAACCCGCTCTCAATGCGGAGGAAACGATCCCCGGAGATCTCCGCACCGATGAGCGCGGGGTAGTTCACGGGTGGCACCCGCCTCGCCATCGTTGCGACTACCGGGCGGAACCCCTCTGCCGGGGAGACGGCCGAAGGGCTTCCCCACCTGGGTGCCAGCCCGCACGAAGAACCCGGGGTGAAACCCGCGAGAAGAGGACTCCGGTACAATTATTTGATAAGGGATATTAATCATAGAAGCAGAGGCATGAGTTCCAGACCGCTTCATCCGCCGGGAACGCTCCCCATCGTTGCCGAGAGATCGTTCTTTATCAATAAAACCGGGCAGGATCAGCCGCTGGAGAACCATGTGCCTGCTGAGATCCTTGAACTGGCGGAGGCAGAAGGTCAGCGTGCTATCCCGATGATAGCCAAAAATCCCTCGCTGATGAAAGAGATTGAAGCCATATCCGGCAATCTGCCGACATACCACCGTTTCATAAACGCAGATAGCCGCAACCTTGAGTTTCTCCCTGATGAGAGCGTTCATCTGGTCGTGACATCGCCTCCCTACTGGACCCTGAAGAGATACCCGGAGAAGGACGAACAACTCGGGCAGATTGAGGACTATGAGGCCTTCTTAGAAGAACTCGACCGGGTCTGGAGACACATTTACCGGGTTCTCGTCCCCGGAGGCCGTCTGGTCATCGTTGTCGGCGACGTCTGTTTACCCCGACGGGAGGTCGGGCGTCATCTCGTCATGCCTCTCCACGCCAGTATTCAGGAACACTGCCGGAAGATCGGGTTCGACAACCTGGCCCCGGTCATCTGGTACAAGATAGCCAATGCCTGCTTTGAGGCAGACTCGCCGGGATCGTTCCTGGGCAAACCCTATGAGCCCAATGGGATCGTCAAAAACGATATAGAATATATCCTCTTCCAGAGGAAATCGGGCGGCTACCGGAAGCCCACACTTGAGGCGCGGCTGCTCTCGGTCATCTCGGAGGAGAATCAGAAGGCATGGTTCCGTCAGGTCTGGGACCTTAAGGGAGCATCGACCCGGGAGCACCCTGCGCCCTACCCCCTGGAACTGGCCGAGAGACTTGTGCGGATGTTCTCTTTCGTGGGCGATACCGTCCTTGACCCCTTCGGTGGTACTGGGACTACCGGTCTCGCTGCTGCACGGTGGGGCCGAAACAGCATCAGCATCGAGGTAGAAGAAAAATATTTCCTCATGGAGGTTGAACGGTTTACTCATCAGGCAAAACAGTCTCGATTGTTCTGATAGAGGCGGGTTCATGGTGAGTGACAGGATACTCCGGGAAATTTCCCGAGAGGACTATTTTTCTTGTGCGGTGCGGTATTTCTGGGATAAGAGAGCATCGCAGGCAGAAGATCAGAACAACCGGGGTGTAAGAGACCAGGGCTTCCGTTCGGAAGCGACGGGCGGAAAGCACATGGACCGGTTCTTCTCGCTCATCCTGGATCTGCTGGTGGATATCGGGGTGCCTGAGGGCGATATCTGCACGCGGAAGAGATCTCTCGACCTTCCGGGATACTTCCGTGCGGAGAAGCAGTGGGATCTTATCGTTATCAAACACTATCCCGACGAAAGGAAGGAACTGGTTGCCGTCCTTGAACTGAAGTCCCAGAAGGGGCCGTCGTTCGGGAATAACATCAATAACCGGACTGAGGAGGTTTTAGGGAGTGCGTACGATCTCTGGACTGCCTACCGGGCGGGGTCCTTCAAAACCTCTCCGTCTCCCTGGCTTGGGTATATGCTCCTGCTGGAAGACTGCGAGAAGTCTCGAAAGAGTGTGAGGAACAACGAACCACACTTTGGGGTCTTTCCCGAGTTTAAGGAGGCCTCGTATGTCGAACGCTATCACCAGACCTGTCTCAAGTTAGTCCGGGAGAGGGTCTACTCGGAGGTCTGTTACCTGCTTGCGAAGGAAGAGAACAAGATGCAGACCCGGAATTACTCTGAACCGGATGAGATATTATCAGGATACCGGTTCCTGCGATCCTTGTGTTCGCATCTGAACAATTTTTACAAGATAGTGTAACTCCGGCCCTGCCCCGTCGTGAACGGCCGGTCAGTTGCAATGACATTGCCACCGGAATCCTGACGATGGTGGAGGCGCGCCAGAGTTTGAGTGGCCGCGCCTCCACTTGAAAAAAGGTGTCTGGTCTACCCCATCGTCAGCACGAACCGCACCGCCGCGACGATCATCGGCATCGTGATGAGGAGGATCAGCATCACCGTCACAAAGCCGCTGATCGAGGCGACGACCCGCTGCGCGTACCGGGACCAGCCCCGCCGCTCAAAGAACCGCTCCACCCCTTCCTTCATCATGTAGCCGCCGTCGAGCGGGACTATCGGGATGGCGTTGAACATCCCGACCAGCAGGTTGAACCACCCGGTCCAGAAGAAGAGGTGGACCGTGCCCCAGAAGAAGGGGAACGGCTCCTCCCAGGCTATCTGCTCGGGGGTGTCGGCGAGCAGGATCGCGAGCTGCTGGGTGTTGCCCTGGATGAAGGCGTCGATCGGCGCTATCGTCAGGTAGAGCGGTGCGAGCGGCCCCAGACCCGCAATGTTCCCGATATGTTCCTTCACCGCGGGCGCGTTGTAGTAGTATACCCCCATGAACCCGGAGTCCCGGTCGTCGGCGAGGGCTTCCGGCCACTCAGAGAGGGTGAGCGTGTACGTGCTCTCGACCCCGTCTTCTGCAGCCGTCAGCGTGATCGTCTCCCCCGGCCGCGTCTTGTCCATGATCGCCGATATCTCCTCCTGGCTCGTCACCGGGACGCCGTTCACTCCCGTGATGACCGAGTAGCCGGGGATCCCGGCCTCGGCCGCGGGGAAATCCTGGTAGACCCCCTGGACGAGCGGGACGGAAAGTGGCGTCGCCATCCCCACGAGAAGGAACATCACGACGAAGCAGAGGAGGCCGATGACGATGTTGTTCGTGATACCGGCGCCGAACATTCGAATCTTCGGCATCCCCTTTGCCGCTTCGACGTCTTCCTCGTCAGGCTCGACGAATGCCCCTATCGGGACGACGGCGATGAGAAGGCCCATGCTCCGCACACGCATATCTTCAACCCGGGCGAGGATCGCGTGGCCGAACTCGTGGACGACGATCGTGAGCAGGAGGCCGATGATGACGGCTGCGGTGATCGGTATCGCCTGGTTGACCCCGGGTATTGCGAGTATATTCCGGGGGTCGTAGATCCCGGTCGGCTCAGGAGTATGCACCAGGTACTGAGGGACCGCGAGGATCAGGGCCAGCGTCATGAAGGCCGAGACCACCACGACCATGATGACCCCGAGCGTCGCGTAGGCCCGGAGCACCGTCTTGAATTTCCGGAACCAGTCGAAGAAACCGACCCGCTCGGTCTTGATAGCCAGGATGGGGCCAAAAAACATGACGTGATCGCGAAACAGCCCCCGGTCGCGGATGTAAAAGGCTATCAGCGCGTAGGCCGCGACGAGAAGAAGGAGTATCTGGAGCCAGTTCATTACTCACGGTTAGGGCGCACGAAGCATAAATTCTTCCGGGTTACGAGAAATCCTGCATCGTTGTCTGGTAGAGGTTCGTCACCGTCTTCCAGCTCCGGCGGGCGCAGAGCGGCGGTTCTCCCTGATCCCTGATGTAACCCCGGAGGAACTCGATGGTTGTCGGGTCGGAGGGGTAACCACTCCCGATCTTCCCGTACTGCTGACTGAGTTCCTGGATGGCCCGGTCCCGGGTGACCTTCGCGACGACGCTCGCCGCACCGACGATCTTGTGCCGGGCGTCCGCCCGGTGCTCGGCGACGATCTCGCAAGGGAAGTCGAGGTAGGCCGCGACCGTCCGGCCGTAGCGCTCCGCGTTCACGTCACAGGCGTCCACGTAGGCATACTCCGGCCGCAGCCCCGTGAGCGCCTCGGCATGGAGCTCGGCCACGCATGTGTTCATGGTCATCCTGCTCCGCGCATCGTCGATCCCGGCGGCATCGATGGTGACGATCGCTATCGAGAAGTCACGCAAGAGGATCTGATAGAGCGCCTCGCGCTGTTTCGGCCGGAGGACCTTCGAGTCCCGGATGGGGAGCGCCGCAAGGTCCTCAGTCGCCCGGCACCCGACGGCGGCGACTACCATCGGCCCGAGAACTGAGCCCTTCCCTGCTTCATCCACCCCGCAGATCACATCTTCTGGTTTATTCGCAAGGTATTTCAATGCTGACGATTGAATCCAGATGGATGTACACGATCATCGTCGGCCTGGGCGGAATCGGGCGGAATCTGACTGCAATTGCGGTGAACGCCGGTGATTCCGTGGTGGTGATCGACCAGGATGAGGAACGTGCGAGCGACATTCTGGAGCATTACGACGTTCTTGCCATCACCGGGAACGCGACCGACAAATCGGTGCTCCAGGATGCCGGGATCGACCGGGCCGACGCCCTGGTCGCTACCACGAGCGACGACGCCGTAAACCTGATGACCTGCTGGCTCGCGAAACGCTACAACGTGGGAAACGTTGTCTCGATCGTCAATCAGAAGGAGCATTCCGACCTTTTCAACGAGGTCGGGGTGAAGATCAGTGAGAACCCCGACGAGCTGGTAGCGACCCGGCTCTACTACTGGGCGAAGAGCCCGAACCTCCAGCAGGTCGCCTCGATCCCCGGCGGCACCATCTTCGAGATCGTTGCCGATGAGGGCGCGCCTATCGTCGACCATGAGATCCGGGACCTTGAGGTCCGGGACTTCGTCTTCATCGCCATCCGGCGTGCCGGGGGCGACCTGATCATCCCGAGCGGCACCGTCCGTATCCGGCCCGGTGACATCATCACGGTCTTTACAAAAAAGGAAGCGGAAGGGGAGACGATAAAGACCCTCAACAAACAGTTGATACGGTCAGGCTAGGGTATCTTTGAGCGCTTTGAGCTCGAAGAGCAACTTCGGGTTTCGCTTGATCAGTTCCCTGATGAGTGCCGAGACCGAGAACTCACTGAAACTGATGCTTGCAATCGAGTCCGCAAGGGTGTTGAGTTTCTTATCGTCGAGCGTGAGGAAGTACTCTTTAACCTTGTAGTTTCGCTCGATTATCATGCCCATTCTGGATGCACGCCACTCCGTGTCGTAGGCCATCAGGGCCTCCTTTGAGCAGTTGCCCGCCTCGATGCATTTTGAGGCCACCTCGCCGGCGAGCCTTCCGGTATACATGGCGTTCCCTATCCCGCCGCCGGTGATGGGGTCGACGACCCTCGCCGCATCGCCAGCGACGAGAAGGCCGTCGCCGACCGTACAGGGGAGCGGCCGGCAGACGGGAACCCCACCTGCGATTGCTTCAATCGCCTTCCCATTCGGGAAGTTCTTTGCGACGAACCGGTCCAGGTAGTCCTTTGCCCGGGATCCGTCGTGGCTCTTCCTCCCGGTGATGCCGATCCCGACATTTGCCGTCCGATCGCCCTTCGGGAAGACCCAGAGATAGCCTTCGGGCGCGATGCTGTTGCCCAGGTAGAAGTCCGTCGAGCCCGCGTTGATATCGATATCCGTCATCACGTACTGGGCGCAGCTCATCATCTCCCGGAGGGGGACGGTGGTGTCGAGCCCGGCCCACCGGGCGAACTGTGCCTCCGTGCCGTCGGCGGTGATGACCACTTCGGCCCGGATATCTGCCGGGACGCCTGCAGAGAGCACCTTCGCGCCCCGGACCGCGCCGTTCTCGATGATCGGTGCGGTCGCACGGGTCTTGACGATCACGTCCGCCCCGGCCTCGGCTGCCTGCCAGACGAGTTCCCGGTCAAAGATCTTCCGGTCGAGGACGTAACCGACCTCGTTTCCGGCCCGGGCCTGGTCGAGGCTGATGGCGGTGCCGTTCGGGGCGATGATCCGGGCACTCTCGATGTCGGCGGATATCCAGCGAGGGTCGGGCCTGATGTATTCCTTTAAGAGCTCTTTGCCGATCCCCTCCGCGCACCGGACCGGCGTGCCGATGGCAGGACGCTTCTCGACGATACAGACCGAGTTTCCGGCTTGTGCCGCTGTTTTCGCGGCAAGAGCGCCGGCGGGCCCGCCGCCGATGACGAGAACATCATACTTATTCTTCATGGACGACCTCCAGTGCACCAAGCGGGCACGCCCGCGCGCAGATGCCGCAGGCGATGCACTCCCGCTCAAGGCTGAGGTAGGCGTCGATCAGCTCGAGCGCGTCCTCGGGACAGACTGCGACGCAGGTGCCGCAGTATCCACACTTGTCTCGGTTTATCCTGAGCATTGTACTCATATTGTTGCTGGCCTCGCAAAAACCTTTATGTTCCTTGCTTCCGGAGACGTCCCGGAATCTCCGTCCTGATGGTGTATTCCCGCGCCATCATCGCGTGCCTCCCGGGTCAGGGCAGCGAAGCGGGTCACTGCGCTATTTAATAGATGTTAGCACAAATTTATCTGGGAAATGAGGATGCTATGGGACTGAAGGGTGGACCCACGCAGGACGAAATCATGGCTGTCTCGCTCGCGAAACTCGGCATCCGTCCGGGCGACCGGGTAGCCGACGTCGGGTGCGGGACCGGGAAGATCGCCATCGCTGCCTCGAAGGTGGCAAAACATGTCTATGCAATCGACAGGAGGCCGGAGGCGGTCGCGTATGCCCGGGTGGAGGCGGCTGCCGCCGGCGCCGGGAACGTCGAGTTCTTCGAGGGTGACGCAGTGGAGATCCTCCAGGGTATCGACCGGCTCGACGCTGCCTTTGTTGGTGGATCCCGTCGCCTGCCGGAGGTCCTCGACCTCCTCGCCGGGAGGGTGCAGGGGAGGATCGTCGTGAACGCGGTGATGCTCGGGACAGCCTCCGAGGCGATAGCGAGTATGCAGCGCCTCGGGATCTTTCTGGAGGCCGTCCACCTCCAGGTCTCCCGATCTGCCGGCATCGCCGGCGGGGTGATGTTTAAACCCATCAACCCCGTCTACGTCATCGTCGGGGGTGCCGGATGCTCGTAGGGGTGGGGCTCGGGCCCGGCGACCCGGAACTTCTGACGCTCCGGGCGGTCCATCTCCTTGGCGAAGCAGCGGCGGTCTTCGTCCCCGGAAACCTCGCCTACGATCTGGTGCGGCCTTACCGGCCCGATGCCGTCGTCCTGAACTTTCCCATGACGAGCGACGAGGCCTACATCCGTGAATGCCTCCAAGAGAACGCGGACCGGATTGCACCGCTCGCGCTGGACGGTCTCGCGGTCTTCGGGATCATCGGGGACCCGAACTTCTACTCGACCTTCTCCCGGCTCTGCGAGGTGATTGCCGGGCGCTACCCGGAGATCACGTTTGCGACCACACCCGGGATCAGTTCCATCACCGCGTTCGCCTCCGTGGCAAACGTCCCGGTGGCCGGTGGATTCTCCGTCTCCGACGGGAACGGGCCTGAATCGGGGATCTTCATGAAGGTCCGGCGCCCGGCGGCGCTCGCGGCCGACTTGAGGGGGAAGGGTTACTCGGAGTTTGTCCTCGTGGAGCGGATGTTCCTCCCGGAGCAGCGGGTCTACCGGGGGGACGATCTCCCCGAGAAGAGCGACTACTTCTCGATCCTCTTTGCGAGGCGGTCGCATGCATAAAGTCTACATCGTGGGTGCGGGGCCAGGGGCGCCCGACCTCATCACTGTCCGGGGAATGGATCTCCTCCGGCGGGCGGACGTCCTCATCTACGCGGGTTCGCTCGTGAACCCGGCGCTCGTGGAAGAGTCCGGCGCGGACGTGAGACTTGACAGCTGGGGAATGACGCTTACGGAGATCGTCGATGCCATCGAGGAGCATATCCGGGCGGGAAAACTTGTCGTCCGGCTCCACTCCGGCGATCCGGCGTTGTATGGGGCGATCGTCGAACAGATGGCGGAACTTTCCCGGCGCGGGATCGAGGCCGAGATCGTCCCCGGCGTCTCGTCGCTCTTTGCGGCCGCGGCGGCGCTCCAGACCCAGTTCACGCTCCGCGACGTCTCCGAGAGCCTGATCGTCACCCGCCCGGCGGGGGCGACGCTTGCCGAGGACCGGATCGCTGAGTTCTCCCGGCTCGGGCAGACGATGGTGGTCTTCCTCGGGACCGAGCGGATGGAGGAGATCCTCGCCCGGGTGGAGTGCCCGCCCGGGACTCCGGCGGCGGTCGTCTACCACGCTTCCTGGCCGGACCAGAAGGTCGTCTTAGGGACGGTGGCCGACATCGCCGCGAAGGCCCGGGCAGCCGGGATTGAGCGGACGGCGCTGATCATCATCGGAAAGGTGGTCGAAGGAGCAACATCGGGGTTCGGGAGGTCGGTCCTCTACTCATGACCAGGACGGCCGTGATAGCGCTCGAACGGTTCCTCCCCGACGCCCGGAGGATCGCCGGGGTGCTCGACGCCGAAGTCGTCCCCTACGGCCCGGAGGCCTTTCGGGCGGCGTTTGCCGGTTACAGTCGGATCGTCGCCCTGATGTCGGCCGGGATTGCTGTCCGGGGGATCGCCCCGCTCCTGACGGATAAATGGCAGGATCCGGCGGTGGTGGTGGTCGGGCCGGACCTGCGTTACGCCATCCCGGTTGTTGGCGGGCACCACGGCGCAAATGACCTTGCCCGGGCTCTTGCCGTCCTCGGGATCGAACCGGTGATCACGACCGCGACCGAGACCCGGGGGAGGGAGTCGGTCGAGGGGATAGCCGCCCGGACGGGCTGCGATATCGTGAACCGCGACTCCACCCGGGCGGTGAACGCTGCGGTGCTGGACGCCGACGTGCCTCTCTACGCCGTCACCGGACCCGGGATCGTCGTCGCGGGACCGGGGGTCTCCCTCCTCGTCCGGAACGGGGAGTACGTCGTCGGCATCGGGTGCCGGAAGGGCGTCGGGGCGGCCGAGGTGATCGAGGCGATCGGGCGGGCTCTCCGGGAGGCCGGGGTAGCCCCTGAGAAGGTCCTCGTCTATGCCACGACCGCAAAGAAGCGCGGGGAGGCGGGGCTCATCGAGGGCGTTGTGAACCTCGGCGGCAACCTTGTCTTCTTAGACGACGAAACAATCAACGCACAGGAGGCCCCTACACCCTCGCGGGCCTCCCTGATCGGGCTTGTCGGGGTCGCGGAACCCTCGGCCCTCGCGGCCTCGAAGCGGAAAGAACTGGTTCTTGCCAGGCAGACGTATGGGAGTGTTACCGTTGCAATCGCACGATAGTGGAGGAAGACTGTATATCGTCGGCACCGGCCCCGGCGACCTGCTGCAGATGACGCCCCGGGCACTAAAAGCCCTTGGCGAGGCCGACTGTGTCATCGGCAACGGGTTTTATCTCGACCTGGTGATGCCGATGCTGACGGGAAAGGAGGTTATCCGGAGCAGCATGGGCCGGGAGGTCGACCGGGCGGTAAAAGCCCTCGCCCTCGCAGAGGAACAGGTCGTCGCGATGGTGAGCGGCGGCGACGCCGGGGTCTACGGGATGGCAAGCATCGTGCTCGAGGTTGCCGAACGGTCGGCGACGAGGGTCCCCGTCGAGGTCATCCCCGGCATCACGGCCGCAGTCTCGGCGGCGGCGCTCCTCGGATCGCCGCTCTCGGGCGACTATGTCACGATGAGCCTCTCGGACCTCCTGACGCCCTGGGAGGAGATCGAGCGGAGGCTCGACCTTGCATTCCGGATGCGGGTGCCGGTCGTCCTCTACAACCCCCGGTCCCGGGGAAGACCGCACAACCTGAATACGGCGGTCGGGATCGCCCGTCGCCACCTTCCGGACGAAACGCCGGTCGGGGTGGTCAGGAACGCCTACCGGGAGGGGGAGGAGCGGCTGGTAACGACGCTCGGTGAGTTTGAAGACCACTTCGCCTTTGTGGACATGCACTCGATCGTTTTTGTCGGCGGAGAAGAGACGAGGATCTGGAGGGATAAGACTGATGCGAGAGGAATCATCACGCCCCGGGGATATCACCGGAAATACGTATACTGACCTCGCGGCGGTCACGCCGGAGGCCTACGCGATAGCGAGCACGAGCCGGAACCTGGCCCGGGAGCAGGTGGGGAACGCCACCCCCGAGGACCGGGTCCGGCAACGGTGCTCGATAGCGGTCGGTGACTTTGCGATGGCCGACCTGATGCGTTTTGCCGGCGACCCGGTCGAGGCCGGGCTCTCTGCGCTCGGGCGGCAGGCGCCGATCATCGTCGATATCAGGATGGTGCAGGCGGGCATCCTGAAACGCGGGCATGCAAGCGAGGTCCTCTGCGCCCTCGATTTCGGCGATGATATCGCCCGCGAGCGCGGGATCACCCGGACGTCCGCGGGGTTCCTTGCCCTGCGGGACCAGATAGAGGGATCGATCGTGGTCATCGGGAACGCCCCGTCGGCGCTCCTCGTCGTCTGCGATATGATCCGGGCCTCCGTTCGACCGGCGCTGGTCATCGGGACCCCGGTGGGGTTCGTGAACGCGGCGGAGTCGAAGGAGGCGCTCCGTGCCCTCGACATGCCGTCGGTATCCAACGCCGGCACCCGGGGCGGAACACCGGTTGCGGTGGCGGCGATGAATGAGATCATCACGATCCTCGCCGAGCGTGCAGGCCATGCGGGACCCGGTTACTGACTTTGAGTATCCCGACGCGTGGGTGGCAGCCTGCCGCTCCCCCGACGTCCTTCCCGATGTCCGGCAGGGCCTCGCAGTCCTGACGGCGTCGGGATCGGTGCTTCGCCGGGGGTTCACGACCGGGACGACAGCGGCCGCGGCCTGCAAGGCGGCGGTCCTATCGCTCGCCTTCGATACCATCGAGGGGGTGGGAGTCACCCTCCCCTGCGGTATTGCGGTCAGGATCCCGGTAGACGCCTACCGGGGACGGGCGTCGTGCTGGAAGGACGCCGGGGACTACCCCTCCGACGTGACCGCGGGGCTCGAATTCGTCGCGACCGCGGTCCCTTCCCTCTCAGGTGGGGTCCAGTTCGTCCCCGGGGAGGGTATCGGGAGTTTCGGCCGCAACACCCGTCGCCACCTGCAGGGGACGCCGGCGATCAGCGCCCCGGCACTCGACTGCATCCGGCGCTCGATCAACGAGGCGGTGGACGAGGCGGACCTCCACGGGACAACGGTCATCCTCACGATTCCCCGGGGGGCTGAGGTGGCCCAGAAGACGCTGAACCCGAAGATCGGGGTCCTCGGCGGGCTCTCAATCCTCGGGACGACCGGGTTCGTGGAGCCCTGGGACGATCACATGGTGGAGGGGGTGCTCGACCGTATCGCCCGGGCTTCCGGAGGGATCGTGCTGACGACCGGGCGGCTCGGCCTGCGCTACTCGCGTCTCCTCTTCCCGGAGCACGAGGCGATCCTCGTCGGGAGCAAACTCACGGAGGCGCTCCGGGTGACCGACGGCGACGCGGTGATCTGCGGGCTCCCCGGCCTGCTCCTGAAGCTCATGAACCCGAACGTCCTCGAGGGGACCGGGTGTGCGACAGTGGAGGAACTCTCGGCGACCCCGCTGTGGGAGGCAGTGGCCCGCCGGGAGCTTCGCACGTTTCAGGTCCGTTACCCCCGCGTCCGGGTCGTGATCGTCGACCGCGACGGCCGGGTCATCGGGGAGTCGCCGTGAAGGTCGTCGGTGTGGGCTGCGGCCCCGGTATGCTGACCGCGGAGGCGGCGAGCGCTATCCGGGAGGCGTCGATCATTTACGGCTCGACCCGGGCGATTGCGCTTGCGCACGATGCCATCCCACCGGGGTGCGAGGTGCATGAGATCGCGGATTACCGGAGCCTCCGCTCCCTCCCGTCTCACGCGGTCGTCCTCTCGACGGGGGACCCGATGCTTGCGGGGCTCGGCTACCTTCCGGGCGAGGTGGTCCCGGGGATATCCTCTCTCCAGGTCGCCTTCGCCCGCCTGAAGGTCCCGCTGACGAAGGTGGCGGTCGTCTCGGCCCACGGGAAGGACCATGCCCGGGCGGTCGCGGAGACCCGGGAGCAGGTCCTCGCGGGCCGGGTCGTCTTCCTCATCGCCGATCCGGCCTTCTCGGTCGGGGTGCTTGCGGCCGCCCTCCCGCCGGAGACCCGGCTTGCCGTCTGCGAGGACCTCGGCTACCCGGAAGAGCGGATCGCCTTCGGGACGGGGGCCCTGCCTCCGGCGGCCCGGGGCGACCTCTTTGTGGTGGTGGCAGGGGAGTTTTAGCGCCTACTGTACGGGAGCCTGAAGGTTCCCTGAGGCACACCGGCCTGCCTCCCCTTTCTTGAACTCGTAGCCGGCTCTGAGCAGATCGAGGAAGATCGCCTGGTATGCCCCTCGCTCGCAGAGTTCGAGATGGTAGCGGTGCACCGTTGATTTTGTCCCGTACTTTGCCGGCACATCGCTCCAGGTGCATCCGGTGGAGAGGACGTACAGGACCCCGTTGAAGAGGTCCCGGGGGTCACGGCGTGGCCTCCCTATGTGCGGTTTCCGGGGTGGGAGGTGCTTTTGAACGATCTCCCAGAGGCCATCGTCGATCTCCCGGAATGCCATGTGTCCCGCATGTCTCCCGGGAGGATTTATAGTTTCACATGAAAATACGATGGATTCATCCCCCTCCATGCGGATCCGATTGTTTCAGGAAGATGTTCGCCTCAGCAAGTATCCGAAACATCTCATTTAACGTCAGGAACTTCGGTTGTTTCGCTTTCGGGATACGGATCTCCTGTTTTCTGTTCCCCTCGGTCTCTTCATACTCCTCGTCGTTCACTACCAGATGCCAGAGGATCGTGACGATTTTGCGTGCCACCGCGACGATCGCCTTGCTAAACCCGATCACTCCCACTTTCCGGGTGAAGAACGCATGAAACCGTGATGATCGGGTTCGGACTGCTGCCTGAGCGATCTCGACCAGGATCCATCGGGCGGTTCGGGAACCTCGCTTGGTGATTGCCCCCATTCTGAGATGATCGGCGGATTGGTTCACCGTCGGCACGAGCCCGACCCAGCTGGCAAGTTTATCTCCGGATGAGAAGTTCGTGAAGTTCCCGATCTCAGCGATCAGGGTAACCGCAGCGATGTACCCAATTCCGGGTACCGACGTTAGGATCCGGAGGAGTCGCGTCTGCCTGGCAACACATTGGTGTACCCGCTGCATGAGAGTCTCGATCTGGTTGTCCAGCTCCTTGATGAGGTTAAGGCAGCATTGCATCCGGATGATTGCCAGTTCAGGAAGGGTTGTCTCCAGGATGCTCTGGATCTCCTCACTGCGCTTTCGGGTGCGGACAGGGAGCGTTGCAAGGATCTCCGCGATGGATTTCCCATCCGTGACACCGGTCAGGATGAGCATCCCGCTCTTGCCGAAGATATCAGAAAAGACTGTTGAAAGCCGGAACAGGCAAGAGTCGAGGATGTGGTGTACCTGGTTCTTGAGATCCGTCCGCTTCTCAACCAGGAACTTTCGCAACCGGATCAACGAGCGCAAGTCACGGGTTTCCGGGTCGGGAATCCGGGAAGCAGGAATGAGGTCGTGCAGTGCCAGTTTGGCGATCCAGATTGCATCGATGATGTCCGTCTTTTTATGGGATATTGCTTTGATATCCCGGGCGTTGCCGACGATCACCGGAATCTTTCCCACAAACAGGTCATACACCTGTATCCAGTAGTCACTGGTGGATTCACAGGCCACAACCTCGCAATCGTGGAAGAGAACCCAGTCCCTCAGGGCGAAGAGATCCGTCTGTGTGCGGCTGAACCGGTGTTCGACCGTGGTTCCACCCTGATCAATGATAGCAGCAAGGATGAACTTTTTGTGGAGGTCTAATCCACAGGCTTTTTCTTTCATACGTCTACACACTTCCGGTGTGGACAGAGGATTCGCCTCGAAGGTCAATTTCACATCCGTGTTCTCCGACACAGTATGGCCTTCAATGGCGAACAGCGCTAGTTTTAGGAACAGGATCGAAGCCCTAAAATTATCCCAGCCTCCTCTGCCCACATCCCGTGATCGGGCTTCGACAAGAAGAGTATTTTCATCAGTTGTGCCTGTGGCCGACACGGCCTCATAGGCGTTTTAGGACGGGCCAGATCCGGTTGCCAGAGATTTCTACGGCCGGAGACTATCGCCCCGAAGGACCGTGCGGAGCATAGTTCGTGACGATGATCTCGCGGATCTCTCCCCGTTTCGTCCCGTCGCAGTTGATCGCCCTCCTCGCCGGAACCCGGTCTATGTGGTATCCGGCGTAGAGATCGTCGAAAAACACGTCGTCCTGGTCGATGTTCTTCGGGTCCGAGTTGCTCAGCATCAGCCTGGCGCCCCTGGCGTCGCACCGTGTGTAGAATGCTGCCAGGCGCCTCTGTTCCTCGTCGGAAAACCTGTTCTTCGAGTACTGGGTGAACGACGATGTCCTGTTCAGGGGCCGGTACGGCGGGTCGAAGTAGACGAAGGTATCCTCTGCGATGCAGGACTCCGAGAGCGTGAAGTCGCCGAGGTGGACGGTTGTATTCCGGAGCGCAGCGGAATCAGCCCGGAGCACACCTTCATGCAGGATCCCCGGGCTTGCGTACCTGCCGAACGGGACGTTAAACCCGCCTCGTGAGTTTACCCGGTAGAGGCCGTTAAAGCACGTCTTGTTGAGGAAGATGAGTTGAGCAGCCCTCTCGACCCACCCCTCGCCGTACTGCCTGAAATCGATGCCTTCCCTCTCGCGGTTGAACGTATCCCGCATGGCGTAGTAGTACTCCTTCCGCCCGGCGTCGTCCTTTGATAGAAATTCATCTGAAATATCGCTTAAATCGTCGATGAGGCTGGAAACATCGTTCTTCACGACGCTGTAGGCGAGGACCAGTTCCTCATTGATATCGAAGAGGTGGCATTCCCTGAACCGGAAGATGCTGTTGAAATGGAAGTAGACCGCTCCACCGCCCATGAACGGTTCGACGAAGACCGAGAGGGTTCCCTCGTTGAGTTCTTCCGGAACTCTCAGGGTGAACGCATCGAGCAGTTGCGCCTTTCCGCCTGCCCACTTGAGGAACGGTCGTGCGGTGGGTGTTGCCATCGATCTCTTCCATCCGGCGTGAACGCTTCGTGGTATGAGAAAAATTTGTTTTGAAAGACGTTAGCGTTGCCTATATTCTGTGACCCTGCTCTGCGATGCCCCCTCCCCGGCCCAAACCTGCCAGGTCGGGCGCCGGCACGTTATCCAGTCTCCCCGCACTCCCGCATCCGCGGTCAGTCGGCGTGCTTGCGCCGGAGGTCTTTTTGGCAGTTCTCCGCAGGTGCAGGTTCACGGCCTTCTTGCGGTCGCCGCTCTCCTCTCCCTTCGGCCGGCCCGAACGCCCCGCTTCTTCAGCATCTTCTCGATAGACCACCGGCCCCGGCCAAGTTCTCTACCCACTATCCCGACGGCGTCCTTCTTCGTCTCGCCGGACTCGATAAGCCCGGTGAACCGGGGGATCAGGGTTTTCGATCGCCGTCCGTCCAGGGCTTACCCCGGTTCTCCGGCCCCGCGCTCTGCGGGACCCTCAGCGACGGCAGTAACCATCCCTGCGCGAGATCCCGCATCTCCGCCGCCTTCAGGTCAAACACCTGCCCTGAGATCTCAAACCCGGTCGCCCGGCAGTTGAGGCCGATCGCGACCCGCACGGTCGAAAAGCCCCCAAGGAACATATCGCACACCAGGTCGCTTTCGTTGCTGCTGTACTGGAGCATCTTGACGAGCAGCTCCGTCGGCAGTTCGTTCTTGTTCTTCACCTTACCCGGCTTGTACTCGCGGTTGATGATCCAGACATCTTCACGGTCCCGGTAATTCGGCGACCCGTTGTCGGGGGCTTTCTCGGCGGCCCCGTAGCGTTATTCCAGGTTGAATGTCCTCTCACCGCCCGGTTTTTCACAAAAGAGGATGTGGTAGTGGGAGGAGACGTACTTCCGGCTGGTGTAAACCCCGAAGTTGTACTTCCAGATGATGTGGTTGACCTCGCGAAGTCCGGTCTCTGTGAGGGCGGCGAGGATGTGGTAGAGGTTTGTATACCCTGAGACGATGTAGATCGACCCGCCGGGCCGGAGGATCCGTTCGGCCTCCCGGATCCACCTCCGGCTGAATTCCCCGTACCCGGCTGCGGGGACCTCAACGTAACCGTCGACAACGAACCTCTCGTCCCGGTTGTAGTGCTGGTGCAACCGGTCGCCGTTGATGCCGTACGGGGGATCGGTGACAATCAGGTCCACGGTGTCGTCGGGGATATACGCTCTTGCCCCCGCGATGCAGCCGCCGTTGTAGAAGACGTTGCCGTTGATCTCCTTGGACCTCATGCTCTCTCCTGCAGGCTGCAACGCATTCACGTTGGTCGTGCGACCATAAGATACTCGTTATAGCCCCGCCTCCCTCCCGGTTCGTGCGGGCGTCTGCCGGGAGGTAGCATTAATACCATTCAGGCAAACGGAAAACTGACTGTCGGTAGTACAACAGCCACGGGTGCTTGGATAGTGGCACATTCAGAGGAGTCAGAGAGTGCGTTACGCACCGCAACGCCGGCGCGGGGGGTTCATGAACGCATGGCATCCCTTCTGGCCGAGAACGAGGCACTCCGGCGCGAAAACGCCGCGCTGCAGTCCGTAAAGGACGCCCTGCAGGAGAGCGGGGAGCGTTACCGGCGCCTCTTCGAGGACGATCTCACCGGCGACTTCCTCACCAGCGCGGATGGCCTGATACTCGCCTGCAACCCGGCATTCGTCAGGATATTCGGGTTTTCTTCCGTTGAAGAGGCACTGGGTACCAATATTCGGGACCTCTATGATGATCCCCGTGACCGGGAGACGCTTCTTACGCACCTGCAGAGGGAGGGGAAGGTCGAGAACGAGGGCCGGATCCGGAGGTGTCGGGACGGGACACGCATCCACGTCGTAGAGAACGTGGTCGGACACTTCAGCGCGGGTGGCGACCTGCTCGAGACACAGGGCTACGTCTACGACGATTCGAGGCGAAAACAGGCGGAGAATGCGCTACGCGAGAGCGAGGAGCGGTTCCGTGCGGTTCTCGAGAACTCGCTCGACGCCGCCTACCGGCGCAACCTCCAGGCCGACCGCTACGATTACATGAGTCCGATCATCGAGGATATCCTCGGCTTCGCCCCGGAGGAGATGGCCGGGATGAGCACTGAGGAGGCCATGGAGCGCATCCATCCCGACGACCGCCGGTCGGTCGAGGCGGAACTGGACGCCGCTGCCGCTTCAGGGAGAGGCCTCCTCCTATACCGGTTTCTGGCGAAGAGCGGGGAGTATCGCTGGCTTGAGGATCACCTGATAGTGATCCGCGATCCCGGCGGCCAGCCGCTCTACCTGGGCGGCATCGTCCGCGACGTCACCGCGCGCAGGGAGACGGAAGAGGCTCTCCAGTGTCACGCTGCCGAACTCGCCCGGATTAACCGGGACCTCATCTCCGCCCACCGGGAGGCGAACCTCTACCTCGATATCCTGACCCACGATATCGGGAACACCGAGAACGTCTCGAACCTCTATGCCGAACTGCTCGTCGATACTGCAGGAGGCGAGGCAGCCGGATACGCGGCAAATCTGAAGCGCAGCATAGCAAAGAGTATCGAGATCCTCGGTGTCGTCTCCAAGATCCGGCGGATTCACGCCGGACCACCCGCGCTCCGGCCGACCGACCTCGATGCGGTCATCCGGACCGAGATCGATCACTTCCCGGCCGCCCCCATCAACTACGAGGGTGCATCGTGCGAGGTCGTTGCCGACGTTCTTCTCTGCGAGGTCTTCACGAACCTGATCGGCAACGCCGTGAAACACGGGGGTCCCGGAGTCACGATAACCATCCGGGTCGAGCCCGAGGAGGGCGGGTTCGTCCGGGTGATGGTCGCGGATACCGGCCACGGTGTCCCGGACGATCGGAAAGAAGAGATCTTCCATCGTTACGAGAGAAAGCAACGTGGCGTGGGCGAAGGGCTCGGGCTCTATCTCGTCCAGATCCTGATCGACCGTTACGGGGGCAGGATCTGGGTCGAGGATCGCATTCCGGGCCGCCCGGAAGAAGGGGCTGCATTCTCCTTCCTCCTCCGGGAGGCGAAGGGCGGCGGTACCGGGCGGGCCTGAGCCGGACTGCTCACCTGGTCGTTGCGGCATTGCCCGTTACGTTCTCCGCTTCCGCGTACGACACCGTTAGATCACGCCGTTGGTGTCGTCGTCCACGAGCAGCAACCCGTCGTCTGCGACGGCAAGGCCGCAGAGCCCGGCAGAGATGGACGATTCAATCCAGCATGCCTTATCACCTCCCCCGGAGCAATCCTAGTGATGAGCGAGAGTGAGCCGGAGCGCCGCCGGATTCGGATCCCGGTCAGAACCAAGTTCCTCCTCGCATTCCTGGGCCTCTCGACGGCCGCCCTTCTTCTCGCCGGTTCTCTTGCATTCACGCAGATGGACGATGTCGGCCGCTATGCCCTTGACCGGAGCACCGATCTCGGAGCCCGCGCGATGAACGACAGCACCGCCGCGCTTGAGCGCAACGCCGAGGAGTCGCTTCTCCGGCTCGCGCAGGATCAGGCCTATATCAGCAACATCGTCTTTGAGCAGGTGAGCGGGGACCTTGAGGTCATGGAACGCTACGCGACGACCATCCAGGAGAACCCATCCATGATCCGGCCGCGGCACTTCTACCTGCAGGACGAGGAGCCGGCAGACCGGCGTTCGACCTCGGTTCTCTTCCTTTCGCCCGGCATCGATGCCGGCCTTCTCAGCGAAGAGCGGAACGCCGCAGGGATGATGGACGATATCTTCATTCCCATCTCCGCAACGAACCGGCACCTGGCGAACGTCTACGTCGGGACGGGCTCCGGGATGGCGATGATCTACCCCTGGACGACCGGGCTTGACGCCACGTGCGATCCCCGGCTCAGGAGCTGGTTTGTGCAGGCGAACGGGGCCGGAGGAGCGGTCTGGTCCGAGCCGTACGTCGACCTCATCGGCCACGGCCTGATGGTGACCTGCTCGCGGCCGGTTTACACCTCCGAGAGGGACTGGGTCTGGGTGGTCGGTGCGGACGTCACGATCGAGACGATCAACCAGCAGATCATCGGCACCCAGGTGGGCGACCGGGGCTACGCCATGCTGATCGACGCGCATGGAAACGTCATCAGCCGACCCGGCCTCACCTCGGGAGATCTGCGGTGGGACGAGTCGTTTGTCACCGAGAACCTGCTCGTGAGTGAGAACCCGGATCTCGTCGCCGTCGCCGGGAAGATGACCGCAGGGGAGATCGGGGTCGCCAGGGTCGGGTTTGACGACGGCGAGCGGTTCATCGCGTATGCCCCTGTCCGGAGCGTGAACTGGAGCGTCGGCGTCGTGATGCCGGTCGATGAGGTGCTCGCGCCGATAGAGGAGACCCGGGCGAGTATCTTCCAGGCATCGGAGGATACCATCCAGCACATCAGCGGTCAACAGGAGACGATGAAGGCCGTCTTTACCGGAACCTTCCTCGGCCTGCTCGCCGTCGTCGCCCTCCTGACCCTCGTCGTCACCCGCCACATCACCCGGCCCATCGAGGAGTTGCAGAGAGGCTCGGAGGCCATAGGGCGGGGCGATCTCGATCACCGCGTGGAGGTGGCAACCGGGGACGAGTTCGAAGATCTCGCCTGCTCGTTCAATAAGATGGCGGCGGATCTGAAGGGGCATGTCGAGGATCTCCGCCGAACGACCGCGGAGAAGGAGCGGATAGCAAAAGAGCTCGAGATCGCGAAGGAGATCCAGCAGAGCATCCTCCCGGAGTCGGCCCCGGTGCTCCCCGGGTTCGACCTCGCAGGTTTCAACCTGCCTGCCCGCGAGGTGGGTGGGGACTTCTTCGACTACATCCCGGTCGGGGAAGGCTGCTGGGGCGTTGAGATTGCCGACGTCTCGGGGAAGGGCGTTCCTGCCGCACTCTTCATGGCGCTCTCCCGCACCCTCGTCCGGGCGAGCGCGTCGGAGAACCCCGACCCCGCCAGGTCGATCCTTGAGGCGAACCGCTACATCTGCATGGACTCAAAGACCTGCATGTTCGTCACGCTCTTCTACGGCATCCTCGATACCCTGAAGGGAACCTTCACCTACGTGAACGCAGGCCACAACCCCCCCATCCTCTTCAGGGAAGGCTCAAGCATTGCGGAACTACTCCAGGGGAAGGGGATCGCGCTCGGGATCTTTGATGATATCGAGCTCGAACTCGTGGAGCTCCGGTTGAACCCCGGCGATACGGTGGTCTTCTACACCGACGGAGTGACCGAGGCCACGAATGAGCGCGACGAGGAGTACGGCATGGAGCGGCTTACAACGCTCATCCCGAAACTGGTCGACCTCGGGGCACGGGAGATGATCGAGGCGATCGTGGAGGATGTCACCGCCCACGCGGGAAGTCAGCCTCAGTTCGACGACATCACGCTCGTGGTGCTGAAGGTCGGGTAACGGAGTGCTCAATGAGCGGCGCCGAGGTTCCGGCGTTTTCCGTCCTGTTCACCGGGGCGGATGCCGTATGGGGGCCGGGGGACTATGTGTTCGGAACACCGTGACGATTGCCTTTGTGACCTGTTTAACCGGGTTTGCCTCGCGACATGGTGGATTATCCACAATAACACACATCTGCCTTCATTCGCCTTTCCGGCGCAGGTGGATGTGAGAGAAGAGAATGTTCGGGCAATCTGCCCCTCAAATCTCCGTGATCACCGCCACCCGCCACTCCGTCCCGTGGAGTCCGGTCGTCGTCCAGGCGATCTTCTTCTGCACCGCCTCTCCGTCATCGGCTGCAAACCCGTAGGTTGCGGTGCCGTAGCGCTCGTCCGCGACCCGATGGGCCACATCCAGCAGGTCGGGGTAGTCCGCGTAGAGCGGGTCCTCGAATGTCAGCCTCCCAACCTGGGTCGGGTCGGTGTCGTAGAGCACCCGCCCGTCCGTCTGGATGACCATCACCTGGCGGGAGGTGCCGGTTGTCGCCGGGCCGACGATGCCGGCGATCAGGTCGTATGGCCGGAAGACGATAGAGGAAAATCCGACAAACCGGTTTTCGTTTGTAAAGATGGGCGCGCTGATCACCGCCGCCGGGAACCCTTCCGCGACCGTGATCACCTCGCTCATGATCGGCCGCTTCGTCGCGAGGATATGCCGGACATTGGGCTGGCCCTGGATATCCGCGCCCTCGGTACCGTGGTACGCCGCCGGTTCGGCGACGACGATCGTGCCGTTCGTGTCGGAGGCCGTGCAGTCGACGATCGATGGGTGGGTGCCGGAGAGGTTCACGAGGATCCCGCGAGCGGCGTTGTCGTCGAGGTCCGTCTTCCCGAGGTCGAACGCGGCGTACGCCAGATGACTGTCCATGGCCTCAAGTGCTCTGGTGATATCGGACTGCAGGTGGATAAGGAGCGCCGCCGCTTCGGGGTCGGTCCCCGGGGCAGGCGGCGTTGTCGGCTGGCTCAGCGCCGTACAACCGGCGCCGACGACGACCAGCACCGCAAGAGCGGCGATGACCCATGGGTATAGTTGAGAACTCATCACGATCACTCGGTAGGGAAAAAGGTGGAGGCCGGGAGATTTAAGACCAGCGGATCCGGCCAGCAGCACCTTTCAGGCCCGGGAAAAGGGAGCAGGCCCCGGTTTGCCTGGTGACGACGGCGGATCCGCGGTCACCGGGGTGTCCGGCCCCGGAGCCGCCTCTTATGCAACCGCCATCCCACCACCCCGGCCAGGATGACGACGACGATCGCAACCAGGAGACCGATGCCGAGGGTCGGGTTCTGACGGTAGACATCAAGGAGGACGTCGGCACCGAGGGCGATGACGAGGCAGGAGGCAAGCGACCCGATGCAGACACAACCAAAGACCCGAAACTTCTCCAGCCCGAGCAGCCGGCCGAGGATCGCCCCGTTCATCGCCCCGGTTCCCTGGAGGGGGAAGAAGATGAAGAGGATTAGCCCGATTGTCGAGAAACGCCGGAGCCAGGGGAGAGTCTCGGTGTAGTTCCGGCCCATCGTCATCCCGCTCTCGAGCACCCGGCCGACGAGCGGGATCTTCAGCGCCAGGTCGAAGTTCCAGACGACGAAGAGGGAGACGGCCACGTCAAGGAGGAAGAGCGTGAGCGTGATGAGCCACCAGGGGTAACCCATCAGGATGGCGATGGGGATGATCGACTCCTTCCCGGCCGGGGGGACGAAGTAGGCGACGATCAGACCGGAGATGATGAGGAATTGCTGGTAGGGCTCGGTCAGGTAGAGCGCCGCAAAGATGGCCGGGATGATGGCGAGTGGGAGGATGAATTTTATGGAGCCGGTAAGGTAGGGGTTTGCGAGGAGGGCTCGCCAGCCCTCCCGTTCGGGGATGATCGTCTTTGGGTCCGCGGTCATGGGTCGATCTCTGGATGGGGAGATACTCAGTTCTGGTTTGGGGTTTCCGGATAAATACGTTCTCTGCGTGGGTTCCAGCAGGTTCAAATTCATGCAGCGCGAGGATAGGTAGCATGACCCCTGTTCCCGTCACCCGGCCGCCCCGCACCCTCCCCGCCGTCGAAAGCGGCACCCGGGAGAGCGCTCTATGCACGATCGCGAATGTCGGGACCGCGCTCGAATCCCTGCGGGAGGTGAGAAAGCACGTCCGCGGCGACCACAAGCGCCGCCTCGACGACGTCGCGGTGGTCCTCCGGGTGGTGGCGCTCGAGGCCCAGGCCACCTACGCGATCACCGACGACGAGGCCCGGGCGTTCATCCGGAACTGCCGCTCACGGTAAGGTTGCCGGGCAGCACCGGCTCTGTGAGGAGACGGTAACCCTCGCTCAGGGCCACCGGGTAGGCCTGGAACTCCTCGATGAACCGGAGATCCCGGAGCCGCCCAGACGCGGCCTCATGGGGTATCCCGCCATCGAGGTGCTCCCGGCTGCTTAGCCGGCATGATCTGCATCCCGTCCTCCCCGGATCCGCTTACAGAGGATTTAACCGGTTCCGCGCCAACCTCTGGAGTAATGAACGAGTCGCTCCGGCAGGTCGTCCACCTCGTCTTCGGCCTCGGGATCGCGGGCTTTATCCTCCTCTTCGACCGCGATCTCACTCTCCCCGTCCTCGTGCTCGCTCTCTTTGTGGGCTTCATCCTCTCCGATGCCATCTCCCGGGGTTATACCATCCCGGTCATATCGGCACTCATCGCGAGCCTTGAGCGGCGGGACGCCGCCCCGGGCCGGGGTACCCTCTTCTTCGCACTCGGAGCCCTCTTCTGCCTCGTCTTCTTCCCAAAAGAGGTCGCCTTCATCGGGCTCGTGGTGCTCTCGCTCCTCGACAGCGTCACCACCCTCGTCGGCATCCGCTTTGGGAGGAACCGGATCTACAACCACAAATCCTTCGAAGGCACGTTCGCCGGGGTGGTGGTGACGGCGGCTGCCCTCTGCCTCCTCGTCCCGCCGGCGACCGCCCTCGTGACGGTCGCGGTCACGGCACTCGCCGAACTGGTGAGCCCCGTGGACGACAACCTCGTCATCCCGGTCGTGGCCTGCCTCGTCCTCACGGTGCTGCTCTGAGGTGGTTGAACCACCCGGTTGATCGATAGCGAGGTGCTACCGGGGCCTCTTTTCCTGGAAGTAGAACCCCCGGAATTTTTTTACCGTTCTATCGTCCCTGGAATGTCAACCGGTCGCACTCCGGGCAGGAGGTGAAGATCCCGCAGGCGGAGCAGTCCTCGCCGGTGCAGGGCTGGACCCGGATCGTGACACTTGTCCGGGGGAACTCCCGTTTGACGTCGGTCTCCACGTGCTTCACGACCCCGTACGCCTCTTCGAGGGTCGCAGTCCTCGGGACGACCAGGTGGAGGTCCACGAACCGGTTCGGCCCCGATCGGCGGGTCCGGAGCCGGTGGAAACCGATGACGTCCGTGCAGTGCTCGCTGAGGATCTCCCGGATCCGGGCCTCCTCCTCGGGGGGAAGACTCCGGTCGACGAGGTCCTCGAACGAGCGCCGGATGAGGTCGAAGGCTGCCCGAAGGATGATGGCGGCGACCGCGAGCGCGACGAGCGAGTCGAGCACCACAAGGCCGGTCAGCCGGATCAGGACGAGCCCGGCCACGACGCCGGCAGAGGTGTAGACGTCTGTCCGGAGGTGCCAGGCGTCGCTCTCGAGCGCGATCGACTCGGTCTTCTTCGCCACCGTCATCAGCCGGGAAGAGACGTAGAAATTTACCCCGGCAGAGAGCAGCATGACGGCGATGCCGAGCCCGAGCCCCTCGACGTTCAGCGTCTCCTCTCCGCCGAGGAGGTTTTTGACCGCTTCATTGACGATCAGGACGGCGGCCGCGAGGATAAGGACCGCTTCGAGGAGGCCGGATATGCTCTCGTACTTCCCGTGCCCGAAGGTGTGACATTCGTCGGGAGGCTGGGCCGACCGACGAACAGAGAAGTAGGCGATGATCGCGGCTATCAGGTCGATGGCGGAGTGGATCGCCTCGGATATGATACCAACCGAGCCTATCGCGACGCCTACGGCCAGTTTTGCCACGACGAGAAGCGTATTCGATGCGACCGAGAGGCGTGCGGTCTTCTCCTTTAACACGCCGTCCTGGCCTGAAGCATCCCGTTCTCCCGGAACGACCACTCCCATGATTGGTGAGTGTTCGCCCTCCACCGGGATAGGGTTTTTCGTCCCGGGGTTGTCTCCCCTCAATCGACCGTGAGGATGATGAGTGAGTCGGTCCCTTCGCGCCCCGGGGATACCCCCTCGGTGAGCACCACACGTTCGCCGGGCTCGATAAGCCCTGAGTCCCTGATCGAGTCGAGGATCGTCCCGTGCCAGTACTCCTGCTCGCTCCGGATCAGGTATGGGCAGACCCCGTAGGAGAACGCCAGAAACTTGAGGGTGCTCGGGTTCCGGGTGAACGCGAGGATCCAGGCCTCGGGCTTGAACCGCGAGATGTTCCGGGGGGTGCTCCCGGAACGGGTAGGTGTCAGCACGAGCCGGATGCCGAGTGCATCCAGCGCCTCGATGACGTTTAGCGAGACGACATCGTTGACGGTGATATTCTCCCGCCCCTTTCCCTGCCGGAAGTAGGCGAGCGGGCTGCACCCTGCCCCGACGTGTGTGCGGGTCTTCTCGGTCGAGCGGGCGATCTTCGCCATCATCGCGACCGTCTCGACGGGGTAGTTCCCGATGGATGTCTCCTCCGAGAGCATGACGGCATCCGTCCCGTCGAGGATGGCGTTCGCGACGTCGGTCACCTCCGCCCGGGTGGGCCGGATGTTATCGGTCATCGACATCAGCATCTGGGTGGCGGTGATCACCGGCCGGCCGAGGATATTGGCCTTCTGGATGATCCGCTTCTGCGCCGAGGGAACCTCCTCGATGGGGATCTGAACCCCGAGGTCGCCCCGGGCAATCATGACCCCGTCGGTCTCCCGGAGGATCTCGTCGAGGTGTGCAAGCGCCTCCTGTCGCTCGATCTTCGCTATCACCCGGATGGTCTTCCCGGACCGGGCCGCATACTCCCGGGCCTTCAGGATATCCTCCGCCCGCTCGATGAAGGATATACTGAAGGTGTCAAGCCCCTCACCAAGCCCGAACTCAATGCCATCGAGGTCCCGGTCGGTCACGGCGCTGACCGCGAGAATCCCCCCGCCACCCACAAGGCTCATTCCCTTGCGCGAGAGGAGGGGGCCGCCGATGACCACCGTCGCCCGGACGTCCCGGTCCGTGACCTCGTCGACCCGGAGCTGGAGGAACCCGTCGCTGAGGAAGATGATGCTCCCCTCCGCGACCAGTTGCGGGAACTGCTCGAAGTCGACAGGGATCCTGGACGGGTCACCCCCCGGCACCGGGGCGGTCGTGAGGGTGACGGTCTCGCCTTTGTGGAGTTCCATGGGCTCTTTCGCGAGGTCGCCGATCCGGATCTTCGGTCCCGGGAGGTCGATCAGGATCGTGACGGGAAGCCCGGTATCGTCGGCCGCGGCCCGGATATTTCTGATATTCTCCCGGTGCTCATCAAACGATCCGTGGGAGAGGTTGAGCCGGGCGACGTTCATGCCTGCGAGGATCATCCGGGCGAGCACCTCACGGGAGCGGGATGCGGGCCCGATCGTACAGACAATCTTTGTTTTGTGGTCCGGCAGGCTCATCCGCTTCCGTTTCACCTGCTCCGAGATCCGCTGCAGCACCTCTTCGACCATCATAGGTACCTTTCGGGTACTGGCACCGGATTAACCTTCGCCCGGGAGAGTCGGGCGGCCCGGGAAAAAAGGTTATGGAAGGGCCAGGCGCCTGCCGGGGGGCGGGTGCGTCTCCATCACTCCGGGACGCTCCCCCGGCCGGGTCCGGGGCTCTCCGGCCCCCGCACCGGGGTCGCGGCGAGCGCCCGCCCGCTCTCGGCGCTGTACTCGCCGATACGGTGGTGGACGTGCTCGATCATGCCCCCGGTGGTGATGATGAGCGAGTTCTCCCCGATGAGGGCTTTTAAGATGCACTTGTCGATGACGCCGTAGGTGTAGTCGAGAAGGATCCGCTCCCTGTTGGCGAACTCCTTGGCACGGGTGCCCATCGCCCCGATGTGCTCGACCACCCCCTGTCTAACGAGCGCCCGCAGCTCTTCGCCGCCGGTCCGGTCGGCGTTGCAGAGGTAGATCTTCCCGGGCTCGTCCCGGGCCGGGGCGTGGCCGTGCATCTCCCGCTCGATCCGGTCGGTGAACTCGAGCACGCTTTTAGGGGGGACGCCACGGTCGATGACGCCCCGGAGACCAAGCTCGTTGTAGAGGTCGAGGAGGGCGGGCGGTTTGAGGCGGGCGGCGGCGAGGAGGCCGTGGTCTGAGAAGACCTCTTCCGGCGGCCCCCGGGCGAGGACGCCCCCCCGTTCCATGAGGATGACGGAGTCGGCCCAGCGGTAGGCGAGTTCGACGTCGTGGGTGGATATGAGCACCGTCCTGCCGCCGGAGGCGAGCTCGTCGAGGAGTTCCATCACCTCCTCCGAGCTTGCGGGATCGAGGGTGTTCGTTGGTTCATCGAAGACGAGGACCGCCGGCTCCATCGCGAGGATGCCGGCGATAGCGACCCGCTTCTTCTCACCGCCGGAGAGGTGGTGAGGCGGCCGCTTCTCGTAGCCCCGGAGCCCGACGTAGCCGAGCGCGTCCCGGACCGCCCCCCGGACGGCGTCGGGAGAGAGGCCGAGGTTTACCGGTCCGAAGGCCACGTCCTGCTCGACAGTCGGGGCGATGATCTGGACGTCGGGGTTCTGGAAGACGAACCCGACCCGGCGGCGGAGGTCCCGGAGACTCCGGTTGTCGTAGGCGAGCGGCCGGCCGTCAAAGCGGACCTCGCCCGAAGCGGGCCGGAGCATGCCGTTGAGCATCAACAGGAGCGTCGACTTTCCGGCGCCGTTCGGGCCGACGAGGGCGGTCTTCGAACCGGCGGCTATCCGGACGCTCACCCCGGCGAGGGCGGCAGGGCCGTTCTGGTAGGTATAGGTGACGTTGTCGGTTTCAAGCAGCGGTGTTGTCATGCGAATACCGGACCTCCGGTAGAAAGCGAGACGCAGAAGATGGTCCCGAGATAAATAAGGGTCGATACGAGCGCGATAAAGGATATGGGCCGGGTTTCTCCGGGGATACCGAGTTTGCCGTCGTAGCAGCGTGCGTCCATTGCGAGGACCAGGGCTTCGCCGCTCTCCCAGGTCCTGAGGAAGAGCGCTCCTGCAAGCATCCCGGACGACTGCACCGACTCCCGGAATCGGCCGTAGCCGAGGCGCATCACCTGGGAGCGGTAGATCTGGCCGGCCTCCTCGATGAGGATGAAGATGAACCGGTAGGTGAGCATGGCGAGATCGATGAAGACGGCGGGCACCCGGAGCCGCCGGAGGATATCGAAGACCTCGGCCATCGGTGTCGTGAGCGCGATGAAGTAGAGCGAGCACATACCCCCAAAGACCCGGGCGAGGAGGAGGAGGGCGAGGTTCGCGCCGTCCGCCGTGACCGCGAGGGGGAGGCCGGGGGCCTCGAAGAGGACCGGCCCGCTCCCGGTGACGAAGAGGACCACGGCGATGCTCATCATCGCAAACGAGACCGGGACGAGGAGGAGCCGGCCGTAGAACCGTGCCGGGATCTTTGCGAGGATGAGGACCGCGGCGCTCATCGTGGCCGCGACGAGCAAGGGGGCGGCAGGATCGGGCGAAGAGACGCAGAGGAGGATGCTTGATAGCCCGATAAATAGTTTGAGGCCCGGGCTCGTCTCCCGCAGATCGTTAGTCTGGGCAAAGTCTTCGAGCACCTCGTACATGCGCGTCTTCCTATCCGGTTTGCAGGATTACCTGAAAAATCAGGCGGTTTTTCTGCTGCCCTGCCAGTAGCCGAAGACGTAGCCGATGATCACGGCGCCGATGGCAGCCTGCAGGGCAAAGAGGAGCGACTCAACCTCACCGCTCGGGGGTGCCCAGAAGGGCTCGGCCCAGGGCTCGTAGCCGGAGGCTTCGATGAGGTCGGCGGCCTCACCGTCCGCCCCGCCCCAGGCCTCCTCCCCGGAGGCCCGGATCGCGGCATCCTGGACGAGGAAGACGGCGGCAAAGACGATGATGAGCGCGGCGACGAGAAGTTCCATGCCGTATTTCATGCAGTGGCCTCCTGGAGTTTCCGAATCGTGCTCTCGGAGAGGAGGTTTAAGCGGGTCAGGATCTCGGGTTTGAGCTGGACGATGTACTTGAAGACCAGCATGATGACCGCACCCTCGACGATGGCGAGCGGGATCTGGGTGACGGCGAAGATCGCGGCGAAGGCCGTGAATGCCCCGAGGAACCCGGCGGTTCCCGGGAAGGCGAGGGCGAGCTGGACCGAGGTGACGACGTAGGTGACGAGGTCGGCGAGGGCTGCGGCACAAAAGACCGTCGCGTAGGTGTTCGCGCCCACCCGGGTCCCGGCCCTATAGATGAAGTAGGCAACGACCGGCCCCGCGATCCCCATCGAGAAGACGTTCGCCCCGAGGGTGGTGATCCCACCGTGCGCGAGGAAGACCGCCTGGAAGACAAGGACTATCAGCCCGAGGACGGCGGCGATGCAGGGGCCGAAGAGGACGCCGCCAAGCCCCGTCCCCGTGGGGTGGGAGCAGCTCCCGTTGAACGAGGGGAGCTTGAGCGACGAGAGGACGAAGACGAAGGCGCCTGCGACCGCAAGGAGCGGCAGGACTTCCCGTTTTTCCTGTACGAGCCTGTTGAGTTGATACAGTCCGATGATGATGAAGGGCAGGGAGACGAGAAACCAGATTTGCCACCAGGGGCTTGGTAGGAATCCTTCCATGATGTGCATGATACTTCACCTGTAAAGCGCCGTGCCGGCGAGCAGGTCAAACTCGCTTGCGGTAAGGCAAATTTATTTGACATGTGGTGGTTATCCCAGGTCATATTTATCTTCTGTGGTATTCAACATTACAGGAACGTTATGCGCTCGATTCCACGAGTAATCGTCGCCGGAACCCACAGCGGCTGCGGTAAAACCACACTTGCAAGCGGCCTGATGGCGGCGCTCGCTGCCCGGGGGCTCGCCGTCCAGCCGTTCAAGGTGGGCCCGGACTTCATCGATCCCACGCACCACTCGGCCATCTGCGGCCGGAGATCGCGCAACCTGGACCCGTTCATGATGGGGGAGGCAGGCGTGCGGGAGACGTTCGTCCGGGCCTCGGCCGGGGCCGACATCGCCGTCGTCGAGGGCGTGATGGGGCTCTACGACGGTCTCGACGGGACCGATATCGCGAGCACGGCAGACGTCGCGAAGATCCTCGACGCCCCGGTTCTCCTCGCGGTAGACGCGAAAGGAGCTTCACGCAGTGTCCACGCGACGGTCCGGGGCTACGCAGCATTCGACCCGGGGGTCCGGGTCGCCGGGGTCGTCTTCAACCGGGTCGGCAGCCCCCGCCACCGGGCGCTGATCGAAGCCACACAGAGTCTCCCGGTCTATGGGTGGGTCCCCCGGCGGGACGATCTCGTGGTCGCGAGCCGTCACCTCGGCCTCGCGATGGCGGCGGAGACCGGGGCGATGGCAGGGTTCGGTTCGGTGGTGGAGGCGTCCTGCGATCTTGGCGGTATCATGGACCTCGCACGGTCGGCCCCGCCCCTTCCGGCGCCGGTGGAGGGCCCCGACCTGCCGGCGATGGGGGTGCGGATCGGCGTCGCCCGCGATGCGGCATTCTGCTTCTACTATTCCGATAACCTCGACCGACTCCGGCAGGCCGGGGCGGACCTGGTCTTCTTCTCGGCGATGACGGATCGGCTCCCGGACGTGGACGCCCTCTACCTCGGAGGAGGCTACCCGGAGCTCCACGCGGAGGCGCTTTCTGCCTCCCGGTGCCGGGAGGACGTTCACCGGGCGGTCGACGACGGTATGCCCGTCTATGCCGAGTGCGGCGGGCTCGCCTACCTCACGGAGCGGCTCGTGACCGGAGAAGGCGACTACCCGATGGCGGGTGTCCTCCCGGCGACGACGGAGATGACGGACCGCATCCAGGGTCTCGGCTACGTGGAGGCCCGGGTGGTCGGGGGAGCCCCGGTCCTTGCACCGGGCTCCGCCTTCCGGGGCCACGAGTTCCACTACTCACGCCTCGACTGCGCCTCGGACGCACGGTTTGCCCTGGAACTCCTCCGGGGCCGCGGGATCGACGGCGGCCGGGACGGGCTTATCGCGCAGAACGCGGTCGGGCAATATACCCATGCCTACTTTCCGGAAGGGTTTAGCGGGACACTGGTCCGGGCCGCCGCGGCATACCGGCAAACGTAAGGGAGTTTCGCAGGCTCCCTTACAGGCGCCTGCGCAAAAAAAGAGGGTCAGGGGGTGACGAAGATTTCACCCTCAAATCCGCCGATCATCGATTGGTAGGTGTAGTTGCCCACGCCGTTGAAGGTGTAACTGTACGTATCGCCCGGCGCGAGTAGCCCGGAGTCGAAGAATCCAGCCTCTCCATTGGCCGATACGGTCTGGTTCGTCGAAGCGTCGTTGGTCCATCCCACCGTGGTGCCCGTGGGGACGGTGAGCGTGTTCGGCACGAACCCGCTATCGGTGATGGAGATGGTCTCGTCAGCGACGACTGCCGCCGGTGGTCCCGGCGGGGTCTCCGTCGTGCCCGCGGCGAGGGTCGTTGTTGTGGCCCCGGGCGTTACGGTGGTCCCGGTCTCCATGGTCGTCATCGTCGCCATCGGCGTCTCGGTCTCCATCGGTGTCGTTGCCGTTGTCATGGGGGTCTCTGTTGCCATCGGTGTCCCGGTCGTCATGGGGGTCCCTGTTGCCATCGGGGTCTCGGTGAGTCCCGGTGTCGTACCGGGGGTCACCGTCTCGTTACCCGCCGGCTGCACACACCCTGCGATCATGATGCTCGCGATCACCATGAGGGCAAGGATACCAAACATGCTCTTCATGTGGTGGACGATGCTTCTTGGCGTAAATAAACTTTTCTCCCTGCCGGAAAACTGAAATCCTGGGTGTAAAACCTTCATAGCAGCATTATGTCCGGCCGTCCTGAGATCCGGATGGTCCCGGGAGCTCATCCGGCGTAAAGATGCCTCTCTGGAAGTGCTTTTCCGGATAGCGGACGATCCCTCCAGATCGGAGAGCCCGGCGGACTGCCGGGATCCCGCCGGGGTCGGCGGCGGAGCAGGATGGTCTTCCCGTCTCCGGGCCTTTTGCGGTGTCCGGGTAGAGGGTGCCGCACCGACGGCAGTCGTCCTGTGGTTGATCGATCAACCTGCCGAGGGGTCCTCCTTCCAGAGGCCGAGCCGGTTCTGCTCGATATCCTCGCAGATGGCGAAGTAACCCCTCCCGGGCACCGCCATCTTCGGGACCACGATCCTTCCCCCGGCCTGCTCCACCCGGGCCGCGTACTCCTCGATGGAGGGGACACCGACGAAGACCGTTATCGGTTCGTCGGGGTAGGCCCGTGGGAGAATCTCGCCGCCTATCCCACCCGTCGCTATCTCGAAGGCACCTTCCATTCCTGCAAAAGGCTCCGTCGTCCAGGCGAAGACCTTCTCGTAGAACGCCCGCACCCGCCCGGGTTCGGTAGCCGGGACGTTGAACCAGACTATCGTCGGCATATGCATATCTCCGGCCCCCGGTGGGTGCCACGGCGGATAACTGTTTCCGTGCCCGGCTAAAAGATATTTATAGCCGGGCACGGATAGGGGGGCCCATGGCGGCACTGGGCAGGCGCAGGTTCGGAAAGACGGGAGACGAGGTCACCCCCGTGGGGCTCGGGGGAGAGGGGGTCCTCAGGACATACGGGCGGCATGCGGAGGCGCAGGCCGTCATCATGGAAGCCCTCAAGGCGGGGATCGCCTACTTTGACTCGGCGAAGGCCTACGCGGGGAGCGAGGACTACTACGGCGAGGTCTGGGTGAGTCATCCCGACCTCCGGGCACCCGTATTCCAGGCCAGCAAGTCGGCGAGCCGGCACCACGCGGATGCTGAGATGGACCTCCAGGAGACCCTCCGGAGGATGGGCATCGAGACCCTCGATCTGTGGCAGATCCACGACGTCCGGACCTTCCGCGACATCAGGGAGATCGAGGGGCCTGACGGTGCCCTCGCGGCGTTCGTCGAGGCGAAGGAGATGGGCGTCGTCCGGCAGATCGGGGTGACGGGACACCACGACCCTGACGTCCTCTCGCATGCGGTGGAGAACTGGCCGGTCGACGCCGTGATGATGCCCGTCAACCCGGTGGAGGGGGTAATCGGGGGGTTCCTCTCCTCAACGCTCCCCGTGGCGAGGGAGCAGGGGCTCGCGGTCATCGGGATGAAGGTGCTCGGCGGGTCGAACTATCTTGTCCCCGACGCGGGGGTGACGCCGGAGGCCCTTGTCCGCTACGCCCTTGCACAGGATATCTCCGTCGCGATCGTCGGCTGCTCGACGCCCGCGGAGGTGCAGGCGCTTGCCGCCGCCGGACGGAGTGGTCCCATGCCCGACGACGAAGCGGCGGCGCTTGTCGAAGCGTTCCGCCCCTATGCCAGGGAGCTCGCGTACTACCGGGGACCCCGGTGAAGCGGCCGCTGGCAGAACCACTCTCCTGTAACCGATATATGCTGACGGCGCCAACCTACGGGAGAGAGCGGTGCCACGGGGACGTTGGCGTGCCGCAGGGAGATGAATCACCATGACAACCAGGGAGCCGCATCGGTTCCATACGTTCCGGGATCGCATCGCCGCATCGCCGGACGCGCTCCTCGTGCTGGTCGTGCTCGTCATCTTCATGGACATGATGATCTACGGCCTTCTCATTCCGGTCTTCCCGCAGTATGCACCCCGGCTCGGGGTGGACGAATCGGTCATCGGGGTCGTCTTCGGGATCTACGCCGCCATGCTCCTCATCTTCTCCATCCCGATGGGCCTCCTCTCCGACCGGGTGGGTCGCCGTCCCCTCATCGTCGTCGGGATGCTCCTCCTTGCCCTGGCGACGGTCTTTTTTGGCTTCTCGACAACGGTCACACACCTGATCGTCGCCCGGACGGTTCAGGGGATATCGGCCGCGGCTACCTGGTCCGCGGGGCTTGCCCTCCTCGCCGACACCTGCGATCCCTCGCGGCTCGGGGAGAAGATGGGCGTCGCGCTCTCGGCGGTCGGGCTCGGGACCGTCCTCGGGCCGGTTGTTGGGGGGCTGCTCTTTGAGTACGTGGGCTACACCGCGACCTTCCTCGTCCCGTCGGTGCTGGTGGCCTCCGTCGGCTTGGTCGTCCTCGCCGTCCCGGTGCGTACCTGCAGGCAGGAGGGCCGCCAGGAGCGGTCAGCGATGCTGCCCCGCGGAACCCTCCTCCCGCTCGCTGCCTGTGCGGCCGCGATCGTTATGGTCTCCGGGACCTATGGCGTCGTGGACCCCTACCTCCCGGTATACCTGCACGCCGTCTTCTCGGCGTCTCCGGCATTGATCGGCCTCGTCTTTGCGGTGCTGGCGGTCGCCGCCGCCATCGCGCAGCCGGCCGCAGGGAGGATCTA
Organism: Methanomicrobiales archaeon HGW-Methanomicrobiales-2; assembly: GCA_002839645.1. Lineage (GTDB taxonomy): Archaea > Halobacteriota > Methanomicrobia > Methanomicrobiales > Methanoculleaceae > Methanoculleus. The sequence goes on from PGYL01000016.1 coordinate 36,226, forward strand.
CGACCGGCACGGGGGCAGCCGTTACCTCATCGGCGGCGGGCTCCTCCTCTCGGGGGTCGCGATCGTCGCCGCCATGCAGGCACCGAGCCTCGTGCTCCTCATCGCCGCCGTCTTTGCGCTGGGAGTCACGCTGAGCTGCGCCCTGGTGCCGGCGATGCCGATCCTCGCCGGCATCTACCGGGGCCAGGGTTCGCAGGGCGCCGCCTACGGCATGTACAACACCTTCTTCTCCGTAGGACTCTCGGCCGGGCCGTTCGCGGGAGCCATCCTTGCCGGCCGGTGGCCGCTACCGGCGATGTTCCTGCTGCAGGCGGCGGTCCTCGCGGTTATGGGGGCTCTGGGCTGGCTTGTCATCGGGAGGCTCGGGTGGCGGTGAGCGTGCGCTACGTTCATCGTGCCGCCGGGCCAACACTGTGACACCATGCCGCTGGAATTCTGCCGCCGCCACGCCCCCGAACTGCTGATCGCCTTCTTCGGCCTCATCTTCCTGATCGTGATCTCCGGGGCCGTCGGCGGGGAAGTGGGGGCGTTCCTCACCTCCGCGCTCGATGTGGCGTTCTTCGTCATTCTTGCGATGCTCGTCTACCTTGCCGGAAACCGGCACCCTGCGTTCCGGTGGGCTGCCGGCGCCTGGCTCCTCGTCATCGTCGGGGGGCTCGCGTTCACCGCGGCCGGGATGGGAATTATAGCCATCATGCCGGCGGAGGTGCTCGAGGGCGGGGAGTTTGATCCGGAGACATTCGACCTTGCGCTGGCGGCAGAAGTGGCCCTTCTCTTCCTCGGCGCCTCTGCAGCAGGACTCGTAAGCCTCATCGGGCTCTCCCGCCGGTTCAGGGGATGGCTCGCCCGGTATCTCCCGTTCGACCCGGACTCGCTCCTCCATACGGTTGCGCTCGTGGTCATCCTCGCCATGATCCTCATCCCCCCGGTGCCGCTCCTGGTGATCGGGGGTCCGCCCTTCCTCGCGCCGCAGTTCCTCGACCTCCTGCTGGAGTCCGGGGACCTCCTCGCGGATACGGTCACGCTGAACGCCTACACCCTCTTCTGGACGCTCATAGGCTCGTTCTTCATTGCAGGGGCATGCATCCGGCGGACGCCCCGCCAGGCCCTGGAGCGGCTCGGACTCGTCCGGCCGACGGGGAAGCAGGTCGCTCTCGCCGTTGCCGCGGCTCTCGCGCTCGTCCTGGTGTTCTCCTTCATCGACCCGGTGCTCTCCGCGCTTGTGGACTGGCTCGGCCTCCCTGTCACCGACGAGGATGCCGTCAACCTGCTCTTTGCAGGATCGCTCACCCTGCCCGGGATCATCGTGGCGTCCATCGCGGCGGGTTTCGGCGAGGAGGTGGGCATCCGCGGCCTGCTCCAGCCCCGGTTCGGCATCCTCCTTCCCGCGCTCCTCTTCGCATCGCTCCACGCGTTCCAGTACAGCTGGGACGGCCTCATCTCGGTCTTTCTTGCGGGGCTTGTCTTTGCCTACATCCGCAGGTACTCGAATACTACGACGTCGGCGATCACGCACACCGTCTACGACCTGGTGCTCTTCTCGATGCTTATGGTCGGGATGTCGATCTGAGGGGAAGAGACCCCTTTTTCCGAAAAAGTCAGTGCTTGCGGTCTATGCGACGCTATCTCTTGCGCCGTAAAGACGAGGATTGGATCATTTACCCCCCAACATGGCTCCCGTCGCAGAACGGTTTGTTCCGCGATATCCCGCACCGGCAGAGGGTAACCCGGTTCCTGATCGTGTAGGGTCTTTCATCAGCGGACTCGACAGGGATCCCGCCACGGACCCAGAGCGGCCCATGTTCGCCCCTGACAGGATTCTCGACCACGACAATGGATCTTTCAAGAACGGGCTCGACCGTCTCGCCGGTCTTCCGATCACGGAGAACGAGCCGGCCGGAAGGGCAGTTACACGCTTCATCGATTGCCGTGTTCCGGGCGCCCGGTATATTAGACTGTTTCGTGAGGTTCCAGATGCCCCCGGCCCGCATGCAGAACCGTGCGTGGACACAGAGCCCTTCATAATCGGCCAGTTCCAGTTCGGGCCCTCTGATGATGGTTGGGTTCTTAAGATACGGTTCACCCCCGGCGGTTTCGGTACCGTTAAAGTGAATCTTCGCATGCGTCCCGTCGCAAAAGGGTTTGTTCTTCGAATGCCCGCAGCGGCATAAGGCATACTGGTCCTGCAGAGGATACTCCTGTACCTTCTGCCATGAACGGCAGTTGCCCTCGTCGTCGTGGGCGATCTCCATCACCATGAGCGGGACACTCCCGGTCACGATGTATGGGCCATTTCTGCTCACCCGGATCTTCATGGTGCCTTCTCCTGCGCGTTTCCGGCAATTCGTCACAGTTATTCTCTCTTTATGGTGGGGGTGGTAGACGTACCGGGAACTATCATGAAGGTTTCGGCAAGGGCACGGTCGATGGAGCGGGTGCATGGACCTACCTGGCAGGATGGAAATAACCGTCTTCCCGGATTGGTGCGGGAGTTGAATCCACGGAGGGGTCAGAAAGGCGAGATTGAACTGTCTGGTAAAAGAATCGAACTTGTTTTCAAAACGCTGAGGGGGAGATTTGAACTCCCGAGGGGCTCAACGCCCCACGGGCTTTCCAGGCCCGCGCCTTACCGGTCTAGACTACCTCAGCACAGAACGTGCATCATTAGTTGGCGGCGTAGTCTATTAATAATATCTCCCGGCGGGGAACCTGAACCCCGCCGAAAATGCTTACTTCCCGGATTCTCTGGCGTGCGCCTTCCAGCCCCGGGGGTAGGTGCCGGGCTGCATCATGACGGCAGTGGGGGCGATGACGAGCCCGGGTTCCCCCGGTTTTAACGCCGATGAATTGATGAGGCCTTTCCCGAGCGCGACAAGCTCCCCACGCTCTGTCATGATCGCGACCGTCTCGCCTTTCGCGAACCCCCCCTGCTTTGCCGTGACCCCCACTCCGGCGAGCACCGCGCCGTGGCAGATGGCGTCGACCGCGGTGTTGCGGATGACGACCCTCGGGAGGTCGCCGATGGCGGTGTCAGGGGAGAGGAGCATCCGCTGAAGCGGGCCCGGCTCGCCGTCCCGGGCCGCTGCGGCGGCATCGGCGAGCTCGTGGAGCGAGACGGCGGCGGCCTCGGTGAACGTTCCCGAGCGTGTCCTTCGGAGCTCCTGCATGCTGGCGCAGACCCCGATTGCATAGCCCATGTGGACGCAGAGCGTCCGGATGTAGGTCCCGGCATCGCACCGGACCCGGAAGAGGACAAGCCTGCCTTCCATATCCAGGATCTCGATCTCCTGGATCTTCCGGATCCGGAGGCTCCGTTTGACCGCGCTCTTTTTGGGCGGCCGCTGGTAGATCCGGCCGGTGAACTCTTCCGCCACCCGGTCCACGGTCTCCCGGGATGCGTCGCCGTGGAGCCTCATTAAGCAGACATACTCCTTGTTGTGCGAGAGGAGGACGGGGGCGAGCCGGACGGCGCCGCCGAACATGACGATGAGCACCCCTGAGACCTGCGGGTCGAGTGTCCCGGCGTGGCCCACCCGCCGCCCGAGGATGTCCCCGACCCAGGAGGCTACCTGGTGGCTGCTCGGCCCCCGGGGCTTATCGATGATAACGATGCCCGAAGCGGGGACACAGCCGCCACAGGCTTCCTGGAGATCGTTAGAATTCTCTGTCATCGTCTCACCGGCTCTCCATGTGGCGGTTCAGCGCCTCGAGGGTTCCTGCAAGCGACCCGTCCCCGACGACCGCAGGGGGATGTCCACCGGCTCGCATCGCATCAGCGGTGATATCGCCGATGGCGACGAGGATGAGGTCTTCACGGGGCTGCCACCGGGCTTCCCGGTAGGACATGGCACTCGTGAAGAGGACGGCGTCGGCGGTATCGAGCGCGAGTTCGGTTCCCGTGGGGATGAGCGCGTAGACCCGCTCCTCCCGGACCGTCCCTCCGGAAGCGGCGATCGCGTCGAGGAGGCCCGGGTTCGGGACGTCGGCCCGCGGGATCCCGACCGTCCGCCCCCGGAGCCAGTCCCCGAGGTAGGGGACAAAGTCCCGGGAGTAGAACGAGGGGAGAACCTCCGCCTCGATCCCCGACTCGCGGAGCGTCGCGGCGGTCGTCGGTCCGATGGCGATCACCCGGGGCCACCGCTCAAGCTTCGGCCCGACGATCGCGGCAGGGAGGGCGCTTGAGAAGAAGAGGCAGTCGAACTCGCCGCGGTGGACGGCTTCGACGAACAGAGCGACCCTGTCCATCCGCAGCTCCGCCCGGAGCGGCGAGACCGTGTAACAATCGTGGCCGTAGGAGGCGCAGAGGGCATGGTCGCCTGCCGCCTTCTTCTCGAGCCGGGTGATGGCAATCTTCATTGCCACAACGTTCGCCCCGGTGGAATATGACTGTATCTGTCGGGATGCCCTTCGCTGCCTCTGCCGGGCGCGATTCGGTTGGTTTATCCCCACCGGCTCCGACCGATGATCTGCGTGCTCTTCGGTATCGTGCTCGGGGCCGCCATCGGCACCGGCTGCGGCGCCGTGAGCGGCCTTGTCCCCGGCATCCATGCCAACACCATAGCGGGAGTCCTCCTCTCGCTTCAGGCACTCCTGCTTGCCTGGTTCGACCCGGTGGTCATCGCCTCGGCCATGTTCGCCACCCTCGTTACGCACACGTTTATCGACTGCGTCCCGAGCACCTTCCTCGGTATCCCCGATGCCGATACGTCGCTTGCGGTCCTCCCGGCGCACTCCCTCTGTCTCGAAGGGCGGGGGGAGGAGGCTGTCCGGATATCGGCACTCGGGAGCGCCGTCGGTGTCGCCCTCTCTCTCCCGCTCGCCCTGGCTTTCGTCCTGGTCCTCCCCGCACTCCAGCCGGGGATCGACTGGGGCATCGGTCTCGTCATCCTCGCGGCGGCAGGCTACCTCATCGTCGTCTCCGAGTCGCCGGGTTGGGCGCTGGCGGTCTTTTCGGTATCGGGGGCGCTCGGGCTCTTCTCCCTTGGCTACTCCTTCCTCGCCTGGCCGGCGGGCGGCGAGTCCGGGGTGCTGATGCCCCTCCTCTCAGGGCTCTTTGGGATCGCGGTCCTCCTCCGGGCGTCGCACGGGGTCATGCCCGCACAGCAATTCTCGGGCATCGACCTCCCGGTGGGTGCGATCCGGCGTGGCTCCGTCCTCGGCTCCGTTGCCGGCGCCCTGGTCGGCTGGCTCCCCGGTCTCTCGAACGCCACGGCAAACGCTCTCCTGACCTCGGTCGTCGGCTACGACTCCAACCCGCGGGAATATATTCTTGCGACCAGCGCCGCGAACACCGTGAACGCCTTCCTTGGGCTTGCGGCGTTCTACGCCATATCCCGGACTCGGAGCGGGGTGATGGCGGCGATCGGGGCGCTCGCTGAGGTCCCGTCGGCGACCGCCATCCTCCTTGCGGGTGCAATAGCCGCGGTCGGCGCCTACCTCCTCACCATTCTCCTCTCGTCGACGGCGAGGTGGTTTGCGGACGTCAACATCACGAAGCTCAACTACGGCGTCATTGCCTTCGTCGTCCTCCTCTCCCTCTTTCTCTGCGGCCCGTTCGGGGGACTCATCCTCCTCCTGGCAACGGCGGTCGGCTATGTGCCGACTCTGGTCAACATCCGCCGGGTCTACTGCATGGGCGCGATCATGGTCCCCGTGATGGTCTACTCGTTCGGCCTCGCCTAGACAGGCCCGAAGAGCAGGCCGATATATCCGGCATATGCGAGGAGCATCACGAGCCCCCACCCCCGCCGCACCTGCACCCGGGAGGAGAAGGATGCCGACGACGAACCCCGGGAGGGAGGCGGCTACCTGCGAGAGCCCGGATACCAGTTGCCGTCCGGTTCACCCTTATATTTGTCAAGCCCCAATACCGTACCATGCTACAGCGTTACTGGTTCGGAGATGTCGATGAGCAGGAGTGCCGGGCTGCCGGCACCGATCCGGCCGCGCTCGCAGAGCGGGCGGCTACGCTCCGCACCGGTATGGAGTCTTATGCTCCCATTGACTGGGAGGTTGCCCGGGACTGCGGGGTCGTCCGGACACGGGAGGAGTACGTCAACCTGCTTCGGACGGTCTGCACCACCCTTGCCCGGGAAAAGATCGCCCTCTCCTACCAGGGCCGGGACGTCGAGCTCCTTCAGATGGTCCGGATGCTCGATGAACTTGACAACGTCATCAACCTCCTCCAGGAACGTGCCGCAGAATGGTACCAGGTCACGACCCCGTCGTTCTCCCGGAAGTACCGGTCGCTCCCGGCCAGAAAGATGCTCGACCTCATCCGGAGGGGGGCCCGGGGTGGTCTGGCGGACGCAGCCGACGAGATCGAACGGCTCGCCGGGACGAGGACCCGCCTGATGCGGGAGGTCTCGGCCCGGGCCGACGAGGTGCTGCCGAATGTGAGCGCCCTCATCGGCGGGCTGGTCGCGGCCCGGCTCCTCTCCCGGGCAGGGGGGCTCTCTGCACTTGCAAGGATGCCGGGCAGCACCATCCAGGTCCTCGGCTCGGAGAGGGCGCTCTTCTCCCACCTCCGGGGCGGGACGCCGCCGCCGAAGCACGGGATCATCTTCCAGCACCGGCGGGTCCACAACGCCCCTAAAGACGTGCGCGGACGGGTGGCCCGGGTGCTCGCGGCGAAACTCGCTATCGCCGCCCGGCTCGACTACTACCGGGGAGAGGCGGTGCCGGAGTTCATCCAGAATGCCCAGGCGCGGATCGACGGCGCGGGGGTCGCGGCATGATCTGGCTGCAGAACGTGCTCGTCTCCCGCGGCGAAGGTGGGGTCTATGGCGAGCGGACGCTGGACGGTTACCGGGTCTGGGACCCCTACCGGAGCAAGCTTGCGGCGCTCTATGTGCTCGGCGGCGGCATGGAGCTCATCCCCGAGATAAGGGTGCTCTACCTCGGTGCGGCGAACGGGACCACGGTCTCGCACGTCGCCGACTACACCGGAACCGTCTATGCGGTGGAGTTTGCTCCCCGGCCGATGCAGGATCTCCTCGAGGTGGCCCGCCGGAGGAAGAACATCGTCCCGATCATGGCCGACGCGAACCGGCCGGACGAGTATGCACCGTTCATGGAGGCGGTCGACCTGATCTATCAGGACGTAGCACAGCCCAACCAGGTCGAGATCGCGGTGCGGAACCTCGTTTTCCTCAAACCCGGTGGACACCTCATCCTGATGCTCAAGACCCGGAGCGTGGACGTCCGGCGGGACCCGGCCGAGGTGCTCTCGGAGGCGCGGGCCGGGCTCGAACGCCGCCTCGACGTGGTGGACGTCCGGTGGCTTGAGCCCTACCACCACGACCATGCCGCGATCGTCTGCTCATCCCGGTGAGAACATACTAATATAGATAGGGGGACACCTTCCGACATGGACCGAGTCGTCTTCAACCCGTTCTCCCCCCTGGCACTCCTCCTCTTCTTCGGGCTGCTCATCCTGGTCGGGCTCGCCGTCATCGTCTTCCCGGTCCTCTTCCTGACGGTGATCGGGGCGACGTTCGCGAAGCTCGGGTTCTCCTGGTGGCAGGCGCTCCTCATCCTCCTCCTGACGCTTATCGGGAGTTTCATCAACATCCCCGTCAGGACGCTCGCGAGCCGGCCGGCCACACCGGCGTATGATCGCTATGTCGCGATGTACGGGCGGCTTTACCGTATCCCGCAACAGGTGCCGCGGACGGTCCTCGCGATCAACGTCGGCGGCGCCCTGATCCCGCTCGCGATATCGCTCTACCTGCTCTATGACTCGGTCGTGATCAGCGGCGGCTACCAGGTCCTGGGGCTCGCACTCCTCGGGGTCGCGCTCGTGACCGTCATCACGAAGCTCGTCGCCCGCCCGGTGCCGGGCCTCGGGATAGCGACGCCGTTCTTCATCCCGCCGCTTGCCGCACTCTTTGCGGCGCTCATCCTCTCGCTCTTTGCGGGCGGGGTCCCGGCTGCGGCGGTGATCATCGCCTACGTGAGCGGGACGCTCGGCACCCTGATCGGGGCGGACCTCTTGAACCTCCACCATATCGCGGAGCTGGGAGCGCCGATGGCGAGCATCGGGGGGGCGGGGACGTTCGACGGCATATTCCTGACCGGGATCATCGCGGCGCTTCTCGCGTAGGGTATAGCGTCAGGGGGTTTTGGGCCCCGGAGGCGGTCGAAGGCTGCCGGAGGATCGCCAGAGGGCAGCAAAGACCCGCACCTGTTGGGCATAGGCCCCCGGGGAGTCCTGCTTGTACTCGAGCGTCGCCGGGATGGCGGGATGCCGCCGGAGCCGGGAAAAGACCGCTGCGAGGTCGAGGCCGCCCTCGGGGTGGTCGAGTTCGAGGTGCTCGTCGGTGATCGAGCCGCGCCGTATATTTGAGAGGTGGTGGAGGGCCACGTGGAGTGTCTCGAACCGCTCCAGTTCCTCTGCGAACGAGAGGTGCCGGTAATTTGCAGTGCAGGCGAGGTGAGGGAAGTCAAGGCAGAACCGGGTAATCGCGCTGCCTGCAAGGGCCGCGAGTTCTCCGGCGGTGTTCCCGAGGAGAGGGTAGCCGGCGTAGACTGCGGGGAGGTTTTCGAGGGTGAACCGGGGGTCGGCGTGGCGGTCGAGGAACCTGGAGAACTCTTCAACGGCGCTGGAGCGCCCTCCTGGTTCGTACCGCCCTGCGTGGAGAACGATCGTCTCCGCGCCGAGGATGTCGGCCGCTTCAAGGGTCTGGTTCATGGCGAGATCGATGTATGCCTCGATCTCGGGAAGCGGACGGTCGTCGTAGGCAGCGGGGGCGCAGGGGTTGACGCCGTGGCCGTGGTGGGGGGCGTGGATGACGGCGGGGATGCCGGCCGCGGCGACTGCCGCCAGGTGTTGTTGGAAGAGCGGACGGGACAAAGGGACGGCCTGCACCTGGATGTGATGGATTGTGCCGTCGTGATAGAACTCCGTGAGCAGGGCGAGCGTTCTTTCATCGTCGAGCCGCATGGTGCAGCCGAGGTTGTAATCAGCCATATATCACCCTCCGGTGTATGCCGTTGCAATCGCCATCAGGATGTCGGAGAAAAAGGTTTGAGTAGCCCGGAGCAGATTCGAACTGCTGTCGCAAGATCCAGAGTCTCACATGATTGACCGCTACACTACCGGGCTATTGGGCTCTAAAATGTTGTTTGTGAATCCTAATTAACCTGACGGCTGCGGGTCATACTCCGGACGAGCGCGGGCACTTCCTGCAGGCCCGGCAGACCTCGGCAACGGGGCGGATCTCGGTGCCGGACTTACAGAACAACTGAATATCGTTGAGATCGCGCCGATAGTAAACGTGGGGGACGAGCGCGATATGCGTGTAGCGCCCACAGGGCACACCGATCCGATCCGCGATCGCCTTCTGGAGGTGGACAAGCGCGTACATGTTCGCTCCGGCGGCGGAGAGGATGTCGTTGCTCCGGAAGACGACCTTCATCTGGAGTTTCCCGTCCCGCAGCAGGCACTGGACGAGTTGCAGGCAGGGGCAGTCGTCGAGGTTCTCGTCGACGACCGGGTTCCAGGTGACGGCGACCGCCCGCCGCGAGTTCGCGGCTTGCTCGAGTTTCCGGGCGATATAGGCGATCTGATCGATGTGGACGTCCCCTTCCTCCGCGCCGGGTCCCTCCGGCCCGACACGGAGCCGCTCGCCCCAGTCGAAGAGCCGCCGGTGGTAGTCGTACTCGAACTTCGCGTCGGAACCGTGCAGGAGGTTGTTGGCGTAGGCGTCCAGGAACCGCTTCTGGAACCGGGAGGCAGGGCTCGCCATCGGCTCGCTCTCCGGTGACTCCACGTCGAGCGCAAGTTCCTCGCACTCGATCGTCGCCTCGTCGTTCTCGGTCTCCAGCACCCATCCCTTCTCGAGGACGGTCCTGACCGCCAGTTCGTGTGCCCGTGCGAGCGTGGGGGCCCGAATGATCCGCATGGAGAGTAGTTGGCGGGCCGGGGTAGAAAAGGCTCCCCACTAGGGGGGATCCCCTATATAGATGCTCCGCAGATGACGGTGGGTGCACCCGCCGCCGGTCTCCGGCAGAGAACGGGCACTCCCCCTGCTGCATGCCGGGGAGGTGCCGGCCGGGTGCGGCGCCGGGGAGGAAAGCCACGCGGTTACGGGCAGAGGAAGCGCCGGCAGGGCCGGGCGCTCTCCGGTTTGACTGGAGTAAGATTTTTATCCCCGCATAACAATGAATCCCGGTGATCCGGGAAAGAAGCGGAATCCTGGCGTATTCGGGGCGTTTTCCCGTGTTGTGGTGCCTTTCAGGGACGCCAGATCCCCGGTCGACCACAAAGGATATATTAAGTGTTCCACAAATATTGTGACATATTCCGTGATTCGGAGTATAGAGCGTGGTGAACCCGTATTCGACGTCTGTCGAGTACCTCGCGTTCACATTCCCTCATGTCATCACAAATGGAGGTATAGTATGAAGAGTATTACAAAAATGATGGTTATTGCCATGGTCCTCGTGGCTGCGCTGGTCGTTGCACCGGCTGCGGCACGTGAGATTGCGGCTAGTGGCAACACCGTCTATGTAGGTGAAGAGGACATCAGCTTCAACGCCGTAGCCTTTGGCGCAGGTCCTGTCACCCAGATTGTCCACTATAGCGACCCCACTGCGGGAGCTATCGACAAGACCATCCAGGCAGACGTGGCCGGCAACATCACCGAGCTGACCAAGACTGCCATTGGCACGACGACCGGCCCTTACTACGTGTTTGACGCCGCTGGCGACCCGACCAACCGGACTACCGCTCTGGGATACATCAACATCCAGAACCCCCAGGCAACGCTCGGTGTCGTGCTGAGCAACTCCCCGCAGGAGTCTGTCGATGGAAAGTCGGTCACCCGGACGAGTGACGTGGCCTTCAAGCTGACAAACAACCTCAACGGCCTTGCGACTTCTGGCGCTGCCATGAACATCGAGGTTACCCTGCCCGGTGGCGGTGTGACGACCCAGTTCGGCGGCCAGACTCTGAGCGGTATTGCCGTTAACGGCACGACTGCCCTCGTTAACCCCGTCAACCTGTCGACCGCCGCAGCCGGTACCTACACCGCTGTGGCAAAGTGGCCCAGCGGCAGCGACTTCTACGGTAAGGGCTTTGACTCCAACGCCGTGACCTTCGAGGTTCTCACCAAGTCGCTCGCCATTACGTCCAACAAGGACAGCGTCATCCGCGGCAACAGTTTCACCGTGACGGTCACCGGCGAATCGGTCCAGACCTACCGCCTGTTCATCAAGCCGGACACAACCCTTGCAAACATTGAGTATCCGTTTATTGTAGCAGGCCAGTCCGGCGTGACCGATGGTGCCGCTGACCCGTCCCGGAACGTGACTGTCAGGACCAACGCCGCCGGCACGCGGTCTGTGCAGTTCAACACCAACACATCTACCAACGACCAGCAGTACACTATCCGTGTCGAGTCCCTTACCAACCCGACCGGCACCTATGACGAGGTCAAGGTGAGAGTTGAGGCAGGCGACGTTACTATCACGGCGTCCGGCACCGGTGTCTACTACATTGGTGAGGAGGTCACTCTCTCCGGAACCAACAGCGACAACGCGACAACGGTCCACCTCTTCATGACCGGTCCGAACCTCAACAGCAACGGTGTCAATCTGGAGACCATCGCCCCAGTGGTGAACAACAATACCGGTTCGTTCTCGACAGCAGATGTTGAGGCTGACGACACCTGGTCGTTCAAGTGGGCCACCGGCGACATCCCGGTATCTCTTGATGCGGGCGGCTACACGGTCTACGCTGTCTCGAAGCCTCTGGACAAGAGCAAACTCTCTGACGCCAAGTACGCCACGACCTCCATCCAGCTCCGGTCCGGATTCATTACCGCGACCTCGAGCGGTGCAGTCGTCGCCAAGGGTGACGACCTGACGCTCACCGGAACCGCCCAGGGCGACCCCGCCAGCGTCCGTGTCTGGATCTTCGGCAAGAACAAGCAGTTGATAGATTCCGCCACTGTTGAGGATGACGGCAACTTCGAGTTCGAACTCGATAACACCGACACCTTCACCTCAGGGCAGTACTTCGTCGTCATCCAGCACCCGATGATGAACAAACAGTTCGACATCTTCTCCGGTGCCCAGGGCTGGATCAACGGCACGCCTGCCTCTGGATTTACTCCGGTGCAGATCGGCAGGCTCCAGGCCTCCGATGCAGCGACCGCGCTGATCAACGCCCTTGACTCCCCCAACATCGACGACACCTACGTGAAGCTCACCTTCGTCGTCGAAGAGGCTAACATCTTCATCGACGCGATCGGCGACAAGGCTGCGGGCAGCAAGTTCACGATCACCGGCACCACCAACCTCGCTGTCGGCGACACGCTGAACATTGAGGTAACCTCCGCTGCGTTCCAGCCGACCACCAAGACCGAGGCCTCCGGCTTCGGCTCTGTTGCTGGCGTTGCAACCGTCCAGCAGGGTGACGGCGCCAACACGTGGTCCTTCGAGGTCGATGGGGCCAGCTTCAAGCCCGACCAGTACATCGTCAACGTCGAGTCCATCGAGACCGACACGACCGCTACTGCGACCTTCAATGTGATCCAGGCCTCCGCGACCACGCAGCCCGCGGGCAACGTGACCACGACCCCGACCGGCACTGAGACCACCCCCACCGGCACCGCGACCACCGCGGCAACCCCGACCCAGTCCCCCGGATTCGGAGCACTCGTTGCTCTGGCCGGCCTTGGTGCGGTTGCCTTCCTGGTCCTGCGCCGGAACTAAACCCTAACTAACCCTATTTTTTGTTTTGCGCTGTTTTGTTGAGATTTTTGGGTACGGGGCGGGATCCCGGTTTCCGCTCCCTGGTGCTGTGGTCTCTCCAGGTCTAGCATACAACGTCGATGAGGTTTTGCGGCCATGGGTTCAACTGTTGTTTCTTTGTGCCCCGCCACGAATTTGCGAGAGACGGCGCGTCCGCCCGAAGGGCAGAAACCCTGAAAGCCGCATTCTCGTCCCGGCCTGAGCCCGTACTGCGAAGGGGGCTTAAGGACAGCATCAACCGACCCGTTGGAGCCGACGGCAGAGAATAGGGAACGAATTGATTGTGTGGGCTCTGTAGAAATGCTTCCCACAACCCTGGAGACTTCGCGGTTTCACGCTCTTACTCCGAGACGTTAACTCACGGCGAAGAGGAGGTATGGGTCATCCCGGTGTGATGTCATTGTCACCGTGCCCGTACATACCAGGAGGACACTTGCGTCAAAGACACTTAGGAAAATTCGTTTCAACCCCGGATTTCGCTCGAAGAATCCCTGGATCTCCTGTATGCGGGTCTCCGCTTTTTTCTATAGTGAGTTCTCTGTCGAGCTCTTCATCATGCGGTCCGGAATCCGTCACTCCCCTCCGCAGATTGCAGGAAACGTTCAATCTCCTGTCTAAATAGAGAAAAATCATCGATATGCTTCTTTAGTATCGAAAAGGCAAGTGTATCGTCA
>PGYL01000016.1:49685-95327 GCA_002839645.1 Methanomicrobiales archaeon HGW-Methanomicrobiales-2
TATCGTCAATTGCCCCGTAGCGGTGCACGACGATATTTCGGAATCCCTTCATTGCCTTCAGGTTCTGCCGCATCTCCGGAGCGAGCACCTCATGCTGCACGAGGTTATCGAGGATATTCTCATCGGTGCCGGGGACACCGAGATGGAGGTCGGCGTTCAGGATAGCGCATACATCAAAGACGCTTTCGACGGCATACTCGATGCGCTTGTAGATGCCGTCCTTTACGATGCCGAGCTGCCTGAACAAATCGGGTGAATCGGGGAGATGTTCTTTGACCATATCGACACTCTCCGTCATCTCCCGGAGTTTGATGCGGATTGCCGTATCCCGGAGTTTTTCCGTCACACCATAGCCTCTTTACCAATGTAATCGTACAGGCGGTGCTTGAAGTCGTCGAAGTCGCGGATCGTCTGATAAGCAATGTCGTAGAGGAACCGCTCGTCGGGGCAGTAAAGAACCCGTCCGCGCAAGACCTCTATCTGGACGTAAAGCGGCAGGTGAGTGAAGATCTGGATATCGTAGCGGTCATCGGAGAGTTCTGAAAGCGCCGCAAACCGGAACCGGCCAGCCTCCTCACGGCCGCCATCATAGTAAATGCAGAGATCGATGTCGGAGTCCGTTCTCGCCCGCTCTTCGGCAACGGAACCGTAGAGGATGATGAAGCGGACCTTCTCGAAACCCTCGACACTTCTGAGCCGCTCAAGCGCATGTCGGACGTTCCTTTCCATCGCTTTCACCCCGGGCGTGCCCGAAAATCTATATGTTCTAGATGGGGACGCTTGTGTATTAACGTTACCCGCGATAGGGTAGTTGGGCACCCTTGTTGGAATACTATCCGGCCCTGGCACCGACGGGGCTCTTCCCGGGTGCTCATGGTCGAATCTTCCTCCTGTCCCTATGAAACCCTGTTCTCTCCTCAGTCTCATCCCCGGCCGGAAAACAGCAGGCTCCGGGTGGATGCCGGCAGCTCCCTGGATCACCCGCCCTTAAGTAGTACAAAACCTCAACCTCAATCAGGATAGGATTACTCACATGAAACTGACTGTAAAACTGCTCGACATCGCAAACCGGGGGGTTCTCCTCCACAGCACCGACGCACGGAGTATGCGGGTTCGTGACGGCGACCGCGTCCAGCTCGCCGACGAAGCGACCGGAAAGACCGCCCAGGCCCACGTCGACACCACCGGGTCGCTCATCGAGCCCGGCATCATCGGCGTCTACCGGCCGCTGAACGCCACGCTTGCCGTCGACGAGGGGGCTTTTGTCGAGGTCCGTGGCGCCGAGCGGCCGGCATCGCTCGCACATATCAAGAAGAAGATGGACGGCGGCCGGTTCACCAAGGACGAGACCCTGGATATCGTCAGGGATATCGTCAACGACACCCTCTCACCCGGTGAGATAACTGCTTACATCACCGCATCTTACATCAACGGCCTTGATATGGATGAGGTGGAATTCCTGACGAGAGCCACGGTCGATACCGGGGAACGCCTCCATTTCACCCGGCACCCCGTCGTCGACAAGCACTCCATCGGAGGTGTGCCCGGGAACAAGATCACCCTCCTGATCGCACCGATCATCGCCGCGAGCGGCCTTTTGATCCCCAAGACCAGCTCCCGGGCCATCACCGGCGCCGGCGGGACCGCTGACCTCATGGAAGTCCTCGCGCCCGTCTCGTTCCCGGCGCTCGAGGTGCAGCAGATGACCCAGAAGGTCGGCGGCGTCATCGTCTGGGGCGGGGCCACGAACATCGCTCCCGCCGACGACAAGATCATCACCTACGAGTACCCGCTCAAGATCGACGCCCGGGGACAGATGATCGCGAGCGTTATGGCCAAGAAGTTCGCCGTCGGCGCCGATATCGTGGTCATCGATATCCCGGTCGGCCGGAACACCAAGATCGCGACGGCCCAGGAAGGGCGGAAGCTCGCCAGGGAGTTCATCGAACTCGGCGAGCGGCTCGGCATGCGGGTCGAGTGCGCGTTAAGCTACGGGGAGTCGCTCGTCGGCCACACCATCGGCCCGAACCTCGAGGTGCATGAGGCGCTCGCCATACTCGAAGGGTCGACCGAACCGAACTCCCTGATCCAGAAGAGTCTCTCCCTCGCCGGGATTGCACTCGAAATGGCCGGGAAGGCCGCACAGGGACAGGGAGCCCAGGTGGCTGCAGATATCCTCCACAGCGGCAAGGCACTCGATAAGATGCGGCAGATCATCGAGATCCAGGGCGGTGACCCGGCAGTGAAGGCCGAGGATATTGTTCCCGGGGAGTACCGGTTCGATGTAAATGCGCCGCAGGACGGCTACGTCATCGAACTGAACAACAGCGCGCTCGTCACGCTCGCCCGGCTCGCGGGCTCACCCTACGACCACGGTGCGGGGCTCGAAATTCATGCAAAGAAGGGGACCCGGGTCAGGAAGGGCGATCCCATCTTCACCATCTATGCCGAGCGCGAATGGCGGCTTGAGCGTGCGATCGAGGTGGGCCGGACGCTGATGCCGGTGGTCGTGGAGGGGATGGTCCTTGAGCGCGTTCCCCCGGAGCGCTGGGTGTAAACCGAAGCACTCAAGTTTTCGGCCGCGATACACTCCAGCATGTTGGAACGTCGTCTCATCATAGTCCTTCTCGTCTCCTGCGCCCTCCTCTGTTGCACGGCGCAGGCGGTCACCCTGCGCATCAGCGTGGCCGACGAGAAGACCGATAACGCGCTCGTCGATGCCTCCATATACGTCGACGGCGACTATGTAGGAAGCACCGCATCTGACGGCACCTACTCCTACGTCCATTCAGGGAAGAAGGACCTGTATCTGAAGATCGTCCGGAAAGGCTACCGAAACTGGGTAGACTACGTCGATTACGACACAAACCGTGTCCAGATAGATCTGATCCGGGAGGACGCGACCCTCACGTTCGAGCTCTACGATGCGGGGACGCTGAAACCGATTATCGGTGCCGTGGTGCGCGTCGAGGGTACGGATTACTCCGACTCGGAAGTCACCGGCAGCACCGGTAGCACCAATTTCCCGGTGAAAGCGAACGAATTGTACAACGTCGAGATCCGCGCGTCGGGTTACCACGACCTCTCGAAGACCGTGCAGATGGAAAGCAGCGCAAAAACTGTCCAGTACTGGCTCTTTTCCAACAACCTCCTGGCGATTCAGGTCCGGGACGGTGAGACCTCTGCTCCCCTCAAGAGCGCGGAGGTCTTTATCGACGGCACAAGTGCCGGAGTGACCGACGCCGACGGCAGGCTGCCGCTCCACCTGGAACGGGCGAAGCGGTATTCCCTCAGGGTCACGGCGCCCGACTACCAGTCCTACCAGGAGAGCCGTTACCTTGAGGTGGACGATGTCCTCCTCGCGGTCTCTCTCTCGAAATCGGCCTACCCTGTCTCGATAACGGCCTTCAACGAGGCGACGAAGCCGGTCGAGGGGGCTGAGGTCTACCTCAACGGGACGCTGCAGGGCAAGACCAGCCAGTACGGTCGGTTCGTGCTCTCCGAGCTCCATGCAGGCACCTACCTGATCGGGGTGAAGGCACCCGGTTACGCGGACTGGAGCGTGACGCGCCAGATCTCCGGGCAGGGGGAGGACATCGTCGCCGAGCTCGGTTACGACCGGGCGAGCGTCACCATCCGCGCGGAAGGTCCCGATCGGAAAGCGATGGCCGATGCGGTGATTGTCATCGACGGCCAGGTAGTCGGGGTGACCGACAGCCTGGGATACTTCAAAACGGCGCTCGCTACCAATAAGGTCTATGCCGTCACCGCCGCCCGTGACGGCTACCGGAATATCTCGGTCAATGCTGAGATCCCGCTCGGCACGACGGAGTTCACCGTTCCGCTCGTCATGGAACAGGACTTTAATGTCTGGGTGCTCGTGGCCGGCGTCGGGGTTGTCGCCGTGGTTATCCTCGCGGTGGTCGCGATCGTGCGGCACAGGCGGGCCGGACAGAATAGGGGTGGGTCACGCGGCCGGGACAGCCTGTAGGCCCCCAACCCCTTTCTTTTGGTTCGGGTTCCCGCAGTGCATTTTTCCCTGGGCTCGGCGACCGGATTGGTCCCTGGAGGAAAGATCGTTGTGTATGACGGGGAGCCAATATCTATTGTTTCATATTAGGGCCGGTGTGTGGAAAATATGTTCACTTAGGGCGGATATCGTTCTTTGATTCGATAAAGGGGCTTTTTAAGCGGTCTCTTTAATTAATAACATTTATATGGCATGGTGTGTCAGGAAGACATACGGTGACGTATGAACAGATGGACGTATGTATGCCTGGTGGTAGGGCTGCTTCTGCTGGTGGCCCCTGCCAGTGCGCTGATACCTGACAATATTACCCTTAGCACCGATAAGCCGTGGCTGACGGCGGGGAGTGGGGAGACCGCGACCATCACGGTGCAGGTCTCGAACAGCACTTCCGGCAACGTCTCGTTTCCTGGTGTTGCTATCAATTTTGCAGCAGATAGCGTATATGGCAGTATTTTGCCTGCTTCGGCACTGACGGACAGTGCAGGTCTGGCAACGGCAGTCTTCACCCCCACGACGCGCAGTGGGGGTGCGACGATCACGGCCGGGTTCTTCTCCCAGGGCCAGGAGGTAAGCGACGCTACGGTCTGCCGGGTTGATCACGCGGCCCCGTACGTTATTGCCGATACCCTGTACGAGCCGGAGGTGACCGTCGGGGAGACGACGGCGATCGCCGTCAGGGTGGCGGACCGGTATGGCAACCCGGTGGACAGCCGGCGGGAGGATGCCCTGAATACACCCTCCGAGACCGTGCACTTCATGGTGGGCTCTCCCACCGGGAACGCGACGTTCATCGGAGCCGTGATGCTGGAAGAAATAGCGGTGAAGGTGGATGCGACCGGGAACGCCACGGCAATGCTTCTGGTCGATACGACGGCGGGGGAGCATCTTGTCTTTATCCAGCCACCGGAGCCGGTCAAAAGCGACTACATCTCCATCATCGGCGTAGCGGACGGTGGGGTGTCCAGTGTCATATTGACAGCTGATCCGGCCAGCGGTTCCGTCCCGGCCGATGGGGATAAGAAGGTCGAACTCACCTACACCCTGGTTGACAGGTACGGGAACCGCGTCGCCGGGCAGGGCCTCTGGGTGAACGCCTCGATACAGCGGGGGGACCGGCCGGCAGAGGAGGAGAGCGCTCTCCTGCACTCCAACCGCTACGGGCAGGTGATGGTCACCTACGGGCCCGAGGACTCCGTCGGCATCGCGACCGTCATCGCAACGGCAGCCGCGAACGCGAGTGTGAGCGTGTCAAAGGAGGTGGTGTTTACCAGCACCGACCCGACGAACATGCTCCTCTCCGCAAACCCACAGTCGATGCCGAGCCGGGACGTCAAATCCAACAGTGTTTCGCAGATCCGGGCCAAGGTGATGGATGTCAAGGGGAACCCGGTCGAGAGCCAGACGGTGGAGTTCGAGATCGTCACCGGGTCGGTCGATGTCGGTGAGTATAACCAGACAGGGGCGCCATACCTCGCCACGGGCCTGAATATGACGTCCACTGAGACCAATGCCGATGGGTATGCAATTGTGGAGTTCCACCCGGGCGCGTTTACAATCGATGAGGACGCGGAGGGCTGGAGCGAGACCGCAACCGGCACGGCGACCGTCCGGGCGACATGGAACGGCACCGTCCGAAATCTCGAACTGACCTGGAAGAACTACCCCTACCTCTCCGTGGAGACGGCGGTCTCCCCCGAGACGGTCGCGGTGAACGAGACGGTCAACGTCACGATCCGGCTGAAGGGTGACGGCTGGGCGCTCCAGCCGGACCCGATCAATGTGGTGCTCTGCACGGATCGTTCGGGGAGCATGCTCAAGGACTACCCTGACCGCATGGTCAAGGCAATGGAAGCCTCCAAGCTCTTTAATGTTCAGATGAACTATCCACGCGACCGTCTGGGGCTCGTCTCCTTTGGCAAAAACGGGGAAACCGATCTCATCGGTTACGGATATCGTGAATGGTTGGGTCGGGATAACCGTGAGGATGATGATCTCAGTTATCGTTCTGATCATTACCCCGCCGATCGTAAGGATTATGCTGATTATGCCACCGTTGACCTCCCGATGAGCGCTGATCCCTCGGTAATTAACGCAACCATCGAACATATGGTCCCCGATTGGGGAACGCCGATGCGGTCCGGTATTTACCGGGCGATCAATGAACTGAGCATTAATGGCAGTCCCGATGCCGTGAAAGCCGTTATCGTCCTGTCTGACGGGGACTATAATCACTATGGCGATCCGCTTGCACGCGGCAGCGCACAATGGTTAGATGCATCGCAGTTCAGTGACTGCACGCAACATTATCTCCCCTTTGTTGGGCTAGGGGAAGGAAAGACGAGCAATCAGAACATGTCGGTGTATGCAACGAGCAAGGACATCCGCATTTATTCGATTGCGTTTGCAAACGATCTCTCCGATGATGGTAAGAAAACCCTCCGAATTCTGGCGGAGTCGACCGGGGGGAAGTACTACTATGCACCCACCGGCGACGACCTCGCCCTGATCTACACGGAAATTGCAGGCGCTCTCAAGACCGAGGCCGGCGTCGACACCGAACTGGACATCGTCTTTGAGAACGTTGAAGTAAATGGGGTGCCTGAGATGAATGGTGCTGACGTCTTCGACTACGTCCACGAGGACGGGGTCTCGACCGTCATCGAGAGCTGGGTCGACAACGAGACGGGACCCTATACGATCATCTCCCGTCATACCCGCGACGACACGCCAAACTGGACTCCGACAAACCCGCATCTTCCCTTCGACATCGGCACCGTGCGTCTCGGCCAGACCTGGGAGACGACCTTCAGTCTCAAGGTTTTGGAAGAGGGGAACATCAACGTCTTCGGTCCCAATTCGAAAATAACCTTCAATGGCGGCGCTGATTCGCTGGAGCTCCCCGACACCTTCATCACGGCCGTCCCCGACCTCAACAACACGGGGATTACAAGTTCCTGGATCGCCGTGGTTCTTGATGACCCGGTCCCCCCCGCTGGGCAGGATGCATTCACCGACACCGTCCCGTTGACCTGGACCGTCACCTACAACGGCACCCGGGATATCGACGAGGCGCTCTCCTACTCGAACGACAACGGACGGTCATGGACCGTTTTCTGGACCAAGACGGTGGATCGCACGGCAGAACCGGGCGAGACTCTGGCGGGCGAGACCCTGATGGATGTCAAGAGCCTCCCTGCTGGCGATTATCACATCCGCACGATCGCCTCGGCTCTCGATGCCCCCGAAGCCACGGATACGACGAATGCCCCGGTTAGTATCGGGAACGCATCGGGTACCTATATCAGGATCGGGTAGATTCCCTCTCTTTTTTGAGCGTCCGGTACGTCTGTTCTTCCCGGAACGAACAGGTCGACGGCCGCCGGAGGACCATCGTTGCTGCACAGGTTGAACCGTGGCCGTGCGTATCCCGGGCTGCGGGCTGGCCTGTCGGCTTTCCCCTCTCATCAACCCCCCTCTGCGACCACCAGTGGGACCGCGACGATCACAGTGACTGTCTCGCGTGAGGACAGCGAGACGGTGATGGTGCAGAAAAAGACGTTTGAGCAGCCGATCGATCACGCGGCCCCATACCGGATCGCAAACGCCTGGTATTCGCCGGAAGTGACTGTTGGGAGACTACGGAGATTATCGTCCGGATGGTCGACCGCTGCGGGAATGCGGTGGACGGCCAGCGGGAGGCCGAGACCGTGCTCTTCATGGTGGGCTCGCCTGAGGATGCCTCAGCCAGGCTGGTCCAGAGTGTAACCGGTGGAGCGAACGGAAGCGCGTACATACGAATGCAGTAAAAATTCACGGTCCCTCTTTTTGGGAGGGGCCCCTTCCCGGAGACGGTGGGGAACCCATGTGGTCCGCCGCCCCGCCGTGCCTCTCCGGCTCCTCCTCTCCGGTTGCGGGGCCGGGCTCCGCACACGTGGCCTCCCGTTTACCTGCACAAACCTGTATTTAACTCTCACGGAACACCCTCTTCCCCGTGGAGGTTCTTTTTTAGTTGAAAATGTATAAAATTGTTTCAATCGATAATTTGGGGGTCAATATCCCTCGTTTCGTGATCCCGTATGTGCGGAAAATACAGCGAAGGATCACTATATGATTGTTGTGTGGCACACGAGATGGTCCTGCTAAGATTTTGATTGAAAAATACCCTGAGATTTCTTTCTTACTGGTAATCAGGGCAATAAATGCGTATATTAAATATACTCTCCAGACTGGGATCAAATAATAATCATTATATATATGATGTGGGATCACGGCACCTTGATCTCAGTATGAATTTTCAAAAAGTAATCCTCCTCACGATCCTGCTCTGCCTGATCGTTCCTGCGGTGGGTGCGGCAGGTCCGGCGCAGATCGTCCTCTCAAGCGACGCCGACTGGCTGGTGGCAGACGGGGCTGATTCGGCCGGAATAACCGTGCAGGTGCTCGACGGAGGCGGGGCGCCGCTTCCAAACTGCACCGTGGCGTTCTCCGTCGACCCGGTCTTTGGGCGCCTCTCTCCTGCGACCGTCACCACCGGTGCGTCGGGGACCGCCGCCGCCACATTCATCACCAACAAGACGAGCGGCGTCGCCGTGATAACCGCACGGGCGGGGGCGGTTGAGGGGGCGCTCTCCCTCTCGATCGACCACGACCAGTCCTACCGCATCGCATACCTCCATTACGACTCCGAAGTGACCGCGGGCGACAGTACCACCATCACCGTGGGGCTGGCCGACCGGCACGGCAACCAGGTGGACGATCGAAGGGTCGCCGAGACCGTGCGCTTCAGCGTCGGTTCGGTCGACGACGATGCCGTCTTCATCGACGGCGGGGGGGCGGCGGTGCCCGAGTTGGAGGAGACAGTCAACGCCACGGGGTTCGTCGAGGTGCCCCTCAGGACCGGCCGCACCATCGGTGAGAACATCGTCCGGATGACCGTTCTCCCGGGCGGCGTCGACCGCTACATCTCTATCCACGGGCTGCCCACCGGGCTTCCCGCCGCGATCATCGCATCGGTCAGCCCCGATGCCGACCCGGTCCCCTACCAGCCCGCTGACGGTGGGAGCACGTTTTCCCTGACCTACAGGCTCTTCGACGCCTGGGGCAACCCGGCAGCCGGCCGCGACCTCCGGGTCGTCACGTCGCTTGCCGGGGAGAGCGCGGTCCTGACGACGAACGGCACGGGTGTCGCCTGCCTCACCTACGGCCCGAAAGACACTACCGGCAGGATCACCATCACCGCGACGGCCGTGGACAACGCGAGCGTGACGGTGCCGCAGGTCGTTGAGTTCATCCATACCGGCCCTGCGGATATGCTTCTGTCGGCAAACCCCCAGTCCATGCCGAGCCGGGATGTCAACCCATCGTCCGTCTCAACCCTCCGTGCAAAGGTCATCGACGAGAAAGGAAACCCGGTCGGGGGGGAGGACGTGACCTTCTCGATCCGGAACACCGATGTCGGCGGGTTCGTGCAGGTCAGTGACCCGTACCTCGCCGAGACCTCTGCAGAGACCGATGGCGACGGCCACGCCACCATCCGATTCTACCCGGGCGCGTTCACGACCGATCGGAAGGATCCGAAGTGGAGCGGCAGCGCCCGGGGCGGGTGCGACGTCGTCGCCACGTGGAACGGCACCACCCGGACGATCCCCCTGACCTGGGAGAACTACCCCTACCTCTCCGTGGAGGCGGAGGCCGCCCCCGGGACGGTCAACGTGACCGATACGGTCGACGTCACCATCCGGCTGAAGGGCGACGGCTGGGCGCTCCAGCCGGACCCGATCGATGTGGTGCTGGTGGTGGACCGTTCGAAGAGTATGGACACCAGGGACAAAGGGGAGACGAGGATGGCGGCGGCAAAGGCTGCAGCACGAAGTTTCGTAGGGGAGATGGATCCTGCCCGGGATAAAATCGGCCTGGTTTCATATAGCACTGACGCCTCCTGTGATCTGCCGCTGGCTTACGACTATTCGAAAGTAAACAGCACTATTGACGGACTTAACACCGTATTATATACCGCTACGCGGAAGGCACTGTATATTGCCATCCAGGAGATGACCGCCAACAAAAATTCGAATCCCGATGCCGTGCAGGCGGTGATCTTGCTCTCCGACGGTGAATACAACTACTACGGCGATCCGCTTGCTCGGGGTACAGGGAGATCTAAGTCTGATTGGTCGACGCCTCAGAACGATTATACCCGCTTCTCTAATCTCGGGGACCAGCAGAGTATGGCTGCCTATGCAAAGAACAACAACATCCGGTTGTACATGATATCGTTCTCGAACGATATTAGTGAGGAAAGCCCCACATGGAAGACGATGGATACCCTTGCAGGGGCGACCGGCGGCAAACACTACCATGCCGCCACGGGTGCCGACCTCGCTGCTATCTACGCCGAGATTGCCGGTGCTCTCAAGACCGAGGCCGGCGTCGACACCACCATGGCACTAGACTTCGGCACGATCCGGGTCAACGACGAAGACCGGGAGGGGGAGACGGTCTTCACCTACATTCACGAGAATGAAACCTCGACCACCATCGAGAGCTGGGTTGAGAACGAGACCGGGAATCATACGATCATCCGTCCAACGACCATCAACCAGACCGACGACTGGAACGACGACCACAACCTGAACTTCGAGATCGGCACCGTCCACCTCGACCAAGCCTGGGTGGCGACGTTCCGCTTCCGGGTCCTCACCGATGGCAACATCAACGTCTTCGGGCCCGGATCGAAGATCCAGTTCAATAACGGTGCGGAGCTCAGCCTCCCCGACACCTTCATCACGGCCGTGCCTGACCTTGCCAACACGGGCCTGGGCGCCGGAACGCTTGCGATCTCAAACCCCCGCTACACCTGCGCAGAGCCGGTGCTGGAACTCCTCACCGTCGCCTGGGACCTCACATACACCGGGTCGGGAACCGCGACCGAGTGCGTGGAGTACTCAAATGACGGCGGCCTCTCCTGGGTGCGGTTCGGCACCCCGACCGCAGGCAGTGGCGTGACCCCCCAGGCCTCCTCCCTCTATGTCGGGGACCTTCCTCCGGGTGAATACCAGGTCCGGATACGCGCCTCTGCCGACGACGCACCCGATGCCGGGGCACTTCTCTCCCCGATCCGGGTCGGAGAACACCATACGGTGTATATCCGGCTCGCGTAACAATTTCTGGATGCCTACTTCGCGCACCCGGGAAAAATGACGGACCCAGCGGGAATTGAACCCGCGTCCTTGGGTTCGAAGCCCAAAAGGATGTCCACTACCCCATGGATCCCCTCTCTGATTTCTATCATAAGTTATTAAGCGTTTTTGTGCCAGTACTCTATACAATGATCCTCTCGTCCAGCGAAATCGTTCGCCGACTCCAGGATGGCGACCTTGTCATCGAGCCATACCACAGCGCATCCCAGCAGCCCGCATCCTACGACCTCCGGGCGGCTGGAGAGACCGTGCTCCCGTGCGGCGCATGCACCCTCGTCCCCTCGATCGAGCGGGTGGAACTCCCCCGGGACCTCGCGGCAACCCTCCGATGCCGCTCCTCGCTCGCCCGCCGCGGCATCCTCCTCGGCGGCGGGTTCGTCGACCCGGGATTCCGCGGGCAGCTGACACTCTGCCTGACGAATGCCGGCGCCGAGGAGGTCCGCCTTCTGGAAGGCGACCGGGTTGTGCAGATGATCCTCCAGGAAGTGCTGAGCGGCGACCGGCTCTACCAGGGCAGGTACCAGGATAGCGAAGGCGCGGTGCATACACGATGAGCACGTCGATACGTTCGGAACGGAAGTACTTTGAGATCCTGCGGATCCTCGCGGAGTCGCACGAACCCCTGGGTGCAAAAAGGTTGAGCGAGAAGATGGCCGAGCGGGGGTTCATCCTCAGCGACCGCGCCGTCCAGTATTACCTCCAGTACCTCGATGAGATGGGGTTTACGGAGAAGGTCGGGAACCGGGGCCGCATCCTCACCCCGGCGGGGATCAGCGAGAGCGAGAGCGCGCTCGTCGACGAGCGGATCGGCTTCATCATCTCAAGACTTGAGCAACTCTCCTTCCGGAGCACCTTCAATCCGGTGACCGCCACGGGTAGCGTCGCCTACAACCTCTCCTTCGTGCGGGAGGAGGACCTTCCTGGCGTCACGGCAGCCTTCGACGAGGTCGCAACCGCAGGCTACGGGCTCCTGAACACCTACCGGATCGTCGATTCGGACCCCCGCATACCCGATGGCCAGGCCGGGATCATGACGGCCTGCAGCGTCACCTTAGACGGCGTCCTCCAGAAGATGGGCATCCCGGCGCGGCTCGAGTATGCCGGCAGGATTGCCGTTGACAAGAATGGCTCTGCCGGGTTCCTCGATCTCATCGGCTACCGGGGAACATCGGTCGACCCGCTCCACCTCTTCATATCCGCCGGACTTACCTCAATAAATCGGCTGGTGACGACACGGGCGGGCGTAGGACTTGCAAACGTCCGTGCGGTGCCTGCGGCCGCGCAGGAGAGGGTTGAGGAGGCCGCCAGGCTGATGACGGGGTGTGGATTCATCTTCCCCGCCGGGGGGTGCATCGGGGAGTTCAACCTCCCTAAACACCCCTATCGGGTTTCCGTCGTGGCCTATTCCGGTATGAACATGGTGGGGAACGCCATTGAGAAGGGCTATGCCGTCAGAACCGAGGTCGGTGCCGGGACCATACCGTTTGAACGAATAGCGGACGCTACTGGATCCAGGTGATCCCGCCATCATCCGTGTCGGCGTCTGGTTTCTCCCCCTCATCGCTGCTCTTTTGCCGGGCGGCCGCATCGATCACCGCAAGCCTCCCGCGCGAGGGGCCAACCTCCTTTGGTCGGGGAGCCGGACGTCCAAACCCACGGCCGGTCTGGTCCAGCAGGGTATCCTTCGGTGTGGGGGCCGCTCCACGCATATGGAGGCCGGGTCTGTCGAGAGCGCCGTCGCTCGGCCGCTGCATCCCGCGGTCCAGCCTGACCGTATCGCCGGCAAGCGACCCGTCCTTAGGGTGCTGCACGGGTTTTAAGGATGCAGAGTAGGTTACCGCCTCGTCTTTTGGGGTGACTTTCTCGATGCTGATCCCCTTCAGGCCGAAGGTGGAGTTCTTCGGTGCGGGCATGGACGAGGTGACCGAGGCGGACCCGGCGAGGTCAATCTCCCTTCCGCCCTGCTTTGGGGGAAGAATGACGGCGCCGTCGTCCTGTTCCTTCCCGGCTCTCGGGAGTATATCGATGGTGTCGTCCCTGCGTTTTGGGCCGCCCTCGCCGCTGCCCGGGAGCATGATCATCTCATCTCTTTCAGGTGTAGATGGTTCCGTCATGTATCCGATCTCCTCCAGGTATGCCGACTCGAGAGGAGAGGCAAAACCCGGGATATCGTCCGACTCCGGGGCGCCGGACTCGGGATCCAGTGCCCGGGCTGCCTCCTCATTGCGCAGCCGCTCCTCCTCTTCGGCCTTCAGTTGTTCTTCCTCACATTCAAGCCGATATTCCGCCCGGATATCCCGGATATCCTCGACGCGGGGGACGTTGGAGAGCCCCGAGAGCACGATGATGATCCCGACAAACGATGTGTTCCTCACCGGATAGTCGCCGGACCGCATCTCCAGCCCGGCGATGCTCCGGTCGATCCACTTCCGAACAGTCTGAAACCCCTTCATCGAGAGCTCGGCCGAAGGCCCGGCGATCAGCACCAGCGCCTTATCGGCGCTCGTGAGGTCGCAGGGCACCGATATCTCTTCATAGACAGCCTTTTTGGCGAGTGAAACGATCCGGGAGGCCTTCTCCTGCGAACCCTCGATGAAATACTTCAGTGACTGCCGCCGCTGGAGGAAGTTCAGCCACCCGGTCGGCAGGCGTTCGGCCGCGTAGCCGACCGCGACGAAACCGTTCCCCTTCAGGGTGTTGAGGACCTCCCCGGCATCCAGGACGACCTCAGCGTAATCGAGCCCTGATTCATTGAACTCACCCGCGCGCAGAAGGAGGCCGATCTGTCGTGCAATCCGTTCGTTGAGCATATTATAGTGAGTTCTCGGGTCAGACGCCCGGGGGCTCTGGCGGAGCTGGCCCATGACACCGGTATTCTCCGTCTCGGCCGCCGCTGCGGCTGCCCGGATCTTACGCGACCAGGTCTCGTTGTCGAAAAGGATGACGGCATCGACGATGCTCTGGAGCATATCGAGATCGTCGGCGGCCTTGGCCGAGACCCGTTTCCCCTCATCCAGACACGGCAGTATGGCGAGAGCGAAGATCGGCTCCATGTAGGACTTTCGGAGTTCATCGATGATGAGCGGCGCGATATCGATGACACTGCCCCCGAGCCCGCAACAGAGAAGGATGGCATCGATCTCCATTGTATCCATACCCTGGAGCCGGGTCATCACCTCCTCGATATCGATGACGTCCGTGATTTTGCCGGGATCTGCAATATCGATCCGCGGAAAGAAGACCCTCGCGGGGTCCGGGAGATAGCGGAGTTGCACCAGGGAGTTTGGGTCGATGTCGATAGCTACCGCACTCATGCAGCAGATTTTGCTTCGCCGGTCGTGATCGTAAAGGCTATCCACAACCCGTGACCCGGCGCCACCCAGCCCGATCGTCAGCACTCGCATAACGTCATACTCCCTGCCTGGTAATTTCGCATGCCCAAAGTGACGTCCGCCGCGAAAAAAGCATGCATATCACCCAGAACTACTGATGAATATGTGGGCGGACGGACATATACATTTCTGTACGTCCCCGGGGCGGGAGCGCGTCCGTTCACGCAATACCCACTGTTAAACATTCCGGTTTAACCTCCCCGCGCTGGAGCCCTCCGGAGGATAAGTGAGAAGATTCGCCATATGCCCTGGAGAACACGTTACGCTCCTCCGTTTGGCACTACCTGTGCGGTACGTGTCTATTGGCGAGCACAAAATGATAATATATATAACTCTCTGCACGTAACTACTCAATGAGGTGCATAGCCTTGACTACATATGGAATTGAATTTGTGCCCGGAGCAATCAACGTCAAGCAGGTGGTGAAGTTCACCAAGCTCGCAGAGTCTAAGGATATCGACTACGCTTGGATCACCAACCACTACAACAACCGTCATGCCTACCCGACCCTCGCCATGATCGCGGCAAACACCGACTCGATCAAGATGGGGCCCGGCATCATGAATACGTTCACCGACACCCCGGCAGCCATTGCATCCTTCATGGCTACCTTAAACGAGATCTCCGACGGACGTGCCGTCCTCGGTATCGGACCCGGTGACCTTTCGACCCTCCCGAAGCTCGCCATCGACCCCGTCAAGCCCGTCGGCCACTTAAAAGAGGGCGTCGAGCAGATCCGGAAACTCCTCTCCGGTGAGGAAGTCAAGAAGTCCGGCAACATGGAATTCTTCGACTACGACGGCGCCAAGCTGACCGGTGTCAACCTGCCCGGCAAGAAGGGCATCCCGGTATACATCGGTGCCCAGGGACCCAAGGTGCTCGAGCTCGCCGGTGAGATCGGTGACGGCGCCCTGATCAACGCGTCCAACCCCAAGGACTTCGAGATCGCCATCCCGATCATCAAGGGAGCCATGGAGAAGGCCGGCAAGAAGACCTTCGACGTCGGTGCCTACACCGCCATGTCCATCGACATGAGCGAGAAGAAGGCCCGGAATGCCGCAAAGATTGTGGCCGCGTTCATCGCCGCAGGCTCCCCGCCCGCGCTCCTTCAGCGCCACAACCTCGATCTCGCCAACGTTGCGAAGATCAAGGAAGCGCTCGGCCGCTTCGACTTCAAGACCGTCGGCGGACTCGTCGGCGACGCGGAGATCGACGCCTTCACCATTGCCGGAACCCCCGACATGGTCAAGCAGAAGTGCGAAGACCTCGCAAAGGCTGGAGTTACCCAGATCATCTTCGGCTCGCCGCTCGGCCCCGACATGACCAACTCCATCCGCCTGCTCGGCAAGTACGTTGTGTAAGGCCAGGAGAACACTCATCACCTTTTTTTATTCGAACAGCTCTGCTCAAGAGTTCATGCTGACCGGTTCTGCAGGCATCCCCGACTCTCCCGAACGTTTTGCCCACCCCCCCGAAACCTTTGATTCTCGTCCCCGGCGGTTTTGAAAGGGTTTTATACGGTCGGCGCGCTAACCGGGGTACAAAGGGTCATGTTCACCACCCATGAGATCCGGACAGGTCGGGGCATTCTCCAGTACCGCCGGGAATCCCTCACCGGTATCCGGTGCCGGATCAGTCCTATCCGGGTTGAGAGGCAGATGGACGCCGCCCCTGCCCTGCCCCCATCCCGTGACGGCTGTCCGTTCTGCCCCGATGCCATAGAACTCTCCACCCCGATGTTTCAGGACGGCAGCCGTCTCCGGTGCGGGGAGAGCGTGACGTTCCCCAACCTCTACCCGTTCGCCGAATGCCACGTGGTCACGGTGATCACGCCCGATCACGCGGCCGGCCGGTTCGACAGGAGATGCCTCGCCGACGCCATATCCGGCACGGCAGAAGCCCTGGCCCGGTCTTCCGGCTACGCGAGCATCAACTGGAACTACCTCCCGTCGGCCGGTGCGAGCATGGTCCACCCCCACCTGCAGGGCATCGCCGATCCGGAGCCTACCCGGCTTGCGGACCTCTACATATCCGCCGGTCGCCGCTACCTCGCCGACCACGGCCGCGTCTACTGGAATGACCTTGTGGAGCACGAGCGCTGCTCTGAGAGGCTCCTCTTCGAGGACGAGATCTTCTGGTCGGCAAACCCCGTCCCTCTCGGTGAGCGAGAGGTGCGGGGAGTCCTCCCGGTCTCGACGCTTGCCGAGTTCGGGTCGTATGTCGAGCCGCTGGCCGACGGGATCCTCCGCATCCTCGAGTTCTACCGGGGCCTCGGCACGCACGCCTTCAATGCCTCGATCTTCTTTGACGCCCCCAAAAAGGAGGGGCGGGGCCACCGGGCCTTCTGCTCCCTTATCGCACGGTTAAACCCGAACCGCCTCTCCATGTGCGATTCGGCGTTCATGGAGCGGTTGCACCTGGAGCCCGTCATCCTGACGCTCCCCGAGTCCCTGGGAGCCCTCTTTCGGGAGAAAGGTTGATTTTGTGCCGGCGTTAACTCCTCATCGTGACGAGCGCGCGCGGGCTCCTGATAGGCGGGGACTGGCGAAGAAGCAATGAGATCCTGGATCTCCGGTTCCCATATACCTGGCGCGAAGGGCCGAAGTACGCGATCGAGGAGATGACGGAAGAGCGGATGATGGTCTTCTCTCCGTGAAGAAGCGTGGCCTGCCGGCAGTATTTTATTCTGGTGACCCGGCAAGGGCTCGTACCTGCGGCCCCCTCTCTGCTGCTGACAGGATACGAAAAAAGAAAAGTGGTGTTGGATTTACTCGGGCTTGCTGATGAGCGTCGTCTTGGAGACGATCTCGCCGGTCTTTTTGTGCGGCTTGCGGATAACGGCGTCCATGCCCTTATCGAGGGTGCGAGCCTCCTCACAGAGGAACATCGCCTGGCGCATCATTTCGTGAGCGCTCGCGACGATCGGGATGTACTTCTCCCACTCCTTCGTCATGAAGCAGCCCTTGACGTTGACGCCTGCAACTGCCTGTGCGATCTCGTAGGCAGCACGGGCCTTCGCGAGCGCGTAGGGGTTGCTGAACTCGCCTTCGACAGCCTTGTCGGAGGTCATGACGACTTTCGGCAGTGCCAGGTCCGCGCCCTTCTTGCCTGCCTTCACCTGGTCGATCACCTTGTCGAGTTCCATCTGCATCTTGCGGAACGCGCCGGTGAGGGCGAGCACCTTGACGAGGTTCCCGTTGTAGTCCGCCATCTCGATGGGGTCAAGGAACTCACGGCGGGCGCCGATCATGGCGTCGGCCTTCATGATGATGTAGCCGAAGTTGCTCGCCTTGAGCGCTTCGAACTGCTCCTTCTTGGTGGTGACATCGTCGGTGATGACGACGCAGGGGATTCCCGCCGCTGCGAGATCCTCACGGGCCTTGACGGGTCCGGGGAGAACGCCGTTCGGGGAGACGACGATACAGAAGTCGGGGCCCCATGCCTTCATGTTGCTGACCACACGGTCGATATCCTCGGGCTGCAGCTTCGTACCGGAGGTCGCCATGAAGGTGATGATATCCTCACGGTCAGCGCGCTCGTCGAGAAGAAGTTCGCCCATTACACCACTGGCGATATTTCCCAGTTTCGCAATTCCTACTTTAACAACCACTTTAACACCTCTCTCAAAATTTGAGAACACGTTAGTATCACCAAGTTCTCATATAAACGTTTTGAAATGCCCCGAAAACCCCGCCCGGAGACGGGGGGGTTAAGGAAAAGTGTTTAAATTTACTCCGTCCATATGTATGTGATGAAACAAGGTCTGCTTACCGATCGCCAGAAAGAAGTGCTGCGCTACCGGAAGAAAGGGCTGACACAGCAACAGATTGCAGAGATCATCCATACCTCAAAGGCAAACGTCTGTACCATCGAGAAGGCTGCTGTCGAGAATATATCGCGTGCGCGTGAGACGCTCGAGTTTCTCTACACCCTCGACGCTGTGCACCTCTGTACGCTTCAGAGCGGCCTCGACCTGCTCAAGGCCCCCGAGATCATCTACGACGAAGCCGAGAAGAAGGGGTTAAAAGTCAAATACGACACAATATCGCTCATTAACAGGCTCAGGGATGCTAATCCCGAGCGGTTCAGGGGGAGGCAGATCCGCGAGGACGTTGAGATCTATATCAACAAAGACGGTGACCTGTACTTTGGATGATTGCGGTTCCCCGAGCGCGCGCACAGGTCCCGCACCGGAGCGGGAGCCCTGTGGAAGAATCGCTCCCGGTTGCATGCCCGTGACGGGGTCACCGCAGCCCTTCGTTCATCCCCCCGACCGCTCTGTTCGGCGAACTGATGCCGTGCCTGCAGCAAATAGCGGTTTTGCGCAAATTCCCCGGGAATCCGATAACAAGGTTTATATCTCATTTTAAGTAATGTTTAAGAAACCGCTCTGCACAATTCCGCCCGGATCCGGGAGTCAGCCGGCATCAATAATGCCTGTGATCTCCGGGATCTCTCTGGATTGGCATTATATGCCGATCAGGGACGCGCGGCGGAGGGTGCAGAAGGTACCAGACAAAGCGAAGATCGAACCCTCCGTAGGGAGGGCCGATGTCGATATGGAGTTGTGCTCGTCACAACGGGATGACAGGAGCTGGATCTGATCGAGACGTTGGGCCAACGCCAGTGCAGCGCGCCCGGTTCCGGGAACACTCTTTCCGGAAACGTCGGAGAATCAGGATCTATTAGCGACGATTGGAATGCACCCGGTGCACACCGGGACGGCGACAAAGAGAGCGATCAAAACGCGCAGAGACGCATGTCTCTCTGATCCTCTCGCTTTGCCGCCTCCATCAACTGTTTCCTGGCACCCGGCCAAAACGCCCGGGTGTTCGATATCCTGCCCCAGATGGGTTCGCTAGAAGGCCGATCGTGCCGGCACATCCGGCGCGCGGTCCGGCGCATGCATCGCCCTGCAGTTTACCTGCAGTCGATGCACCACGCTACAATGCACGAAGGATTGATTGAAACATGCCGAAGATTAACAGACCACGCAGAGGATCCCTCGCGTACAGCCCGAGAAAGCGGGCGAAGAGTCCGGTTCCCCGCTACGGCTCATGGCCGGAGTATTCGGGAGCCCCGGCTGTGCAGGGATTCGCAGGCTACAAGGTGGGGATGACCCATGTCATCATGGTCGATGACCACAAGAGCAGCCCCACCGAAGGTAAGGATGTGATGGTGCCGGTGACCGTGGTTGAGGTTCCGCCCATGCGGGTGGCAGGCGTGCGCGCATACGGCGAGGACACCTACGGAAAGCACCCGCTGACCGAGGCCTGGACGACCGAACTCGACGAGGAGTTGTCCCGTCGCGTCAACGTCCCGAAGAACCACGATACCGCTGCAGCCCTTGCTACCATCAAGAGCGCAATCGGCGAAGGCAGGGTCGCGGAACTTTACGCCCTTGCTTACACCCGGCCTATGGAACTCACCGGTGTCCCGAAGAAGGTCCCCGACCTGATGGAGATGCGGATCGCCGGCGGAAGCCTTGACGACCAGATCGCCTACGCCGCTGGAATCCTCGGGAAAGAGGTTACGATCTCCGGCAACCTTGAAGTCGGTGAATTCGTCGACGTGACCGCCATCACCACAGGTAAGGGCACACAGGGCCCCGTCAAGCGCTGGGGTGTTCAGGTCCGGAAGCGGAAACACTCCCGCGGCGGCAAGAAGCGTCACATCGGCACCCTCGGTCCATGGCACCCACACCATGTCCGGTGGCAGGTCCCGCAGTCGGGCCAGATGGGCTACCAGCAGCGCACCGAGTTCAACAAGCGGATCATAAAGATCGGCACCAACGGCGACGACATAACGCCGGCAGGCGGGTTCCTGCACTACGGCCTTGTGCGCGGTCCCTACGTGCTGATCACGGGTTCCGTCCCGGGACCCAACAAGCGGCTGATCCGGATACGGTCCGCGATACGGCAGGGTGAACAGACCATCCACACGCCGGCGATCAGTTTCGTCAGCGCGCAGAGCCAGCAGGGGTGAGCAGCGATGAAGGCACAGGTTCGAACACTGACAGGTGAGATCGCTCACGAGATCGATCTCCCGGAAATCTTTACTGAAGAGTACAGGCCAGACCTGATTAAGCGGGCCGTCCTCGCGCTCCAGAGCACCCGGTTCCAGCCGCATGGGACAGACCCCTATGCAGGCATGCGCACCTCGGCAGTCTCCTGGGGTAGCGGCCGGGGTGTCGCTCAGGTCCCCCGCTTAAAGAACGGCAGCAGGGTGGCCAGAGTGCCACAGGCAACCGGCGGGCGTGCAGCACATCCCCCGAAGGTCGCAAAGATCCTCGTCAAGGATATCAACCGGAAAGAGAAGCAGAAGGCCTTCCGGTCCGCCGTCGCAGCCAGCACATACCAGGATCTCGCCCGGGAACGCGGGCACCTCTTTGAGGGCGCTCTCCCACTGGTCTTCGAGGATCGGTTTGAAGAGATCACCCGGACGAGCGATGTCATCTCGGCGCTCTCTGCACTCGGTGTCTATGCCGATGTCGAGCGGGCGAAGGAGAGCAAGAAAGTCCGTGCAGGGCGGGGCACCATGCGTGGTCGCCGCTACAAGCAGCGCAAGAGTGTTCTCATCGTCACCGGGAACGAACCGCTCCGGGCAGCCCGGAATCTTGCCGGTGTCGATGCCGTGACGGTCAACCAGTTGAACACCGAACTGCTGGCACCCGGCACGCAGGCAGGACGCCTGACGATCTGGACCGAGTCTGCAATCAGGAGACTGGAGGAGTTCTCATGATATTGAAACACCCCTTCGTTACTGAAAAGGCAACGATGATGCTCGAAGGCGAGAGCAAGCTCCAGTTTATCGTGCAGAGGGATGCCACCAAGCAGGACATCAAGCGTGAACTGGCGTCGATCTTCGAGCAGGAAGTGACCGAAGTTCGCACAATGATGACCATGAAAGGCAAAAAGAAGGCCATTGTAAAGTTTGCGGACGCGAAGGCGGCTGAAGAGATCCTCAGCCGGTTAGGAATTATGTAAGGTGAGTGACGAATGGCACATCGCATTATAGCACAGAGCCGCGGAAAAGGCGGCCCGACCTACCGTGCACCGTCGCACCGGTATAAGGCCGAACTGCGGCACATCGGGAAGAATGACGCCCTGACCACCGGGATCGTCGTCGATATCGAGCACGACCCGGCTCGCCACGCACCCATCGCTCTCACCAAGATCGAGAATGGTGGGAAGGTCTACGTCCTCGCCACCGAAGGACTCGGTGTCGGAGATGCAGTCTCCTGGGGCCCGGGAGGCGCGGTGAAGAACGGAAACACCCTGCCGCTCCGGGAGATCCCGGTCGGTGGATACGTCTGCAACATCGAAGGCCAACCCAACGACGGCGGCAAGTTCGTCCGCTCGAGCGGTGTCCAGGCCCTTGTCATCGGTAAGGCCGATGACGGCAGAGTCGGTGTTCGGATGCCGAGCGGCAAGAACAAGTGGTTCAACGGTGCCTGCATGGCAACCGTTGGTATCGTTGCCGGCGGCGGACGGGGCGAAAAACCGTTTGCCAAGGCAGGAAAGAAGCACATGCACGTCAGGTCCTCCTCCGAGAGGTGGCCTCGCGTCAAGGGTGTCTGCATGAACGTCATCGACCACCCGTTCGGTGGCGGTGGACACCAGCACTGCGGACGGCCGAAGACTGTATCTCACGGTACGTCTCCCGGCAGGAAGGTAGGGCATATTGCCGCCCGGAGAACCGGCAAGTGGAAGAAGTGAGGGGTGAAGCATGGCAAAGAAGACACAGAAGCGAATGCCGCGGCGGCGTGAAGAATTCACCTACCGTGGCCACTCCGTTGAGGCTCTACAGCAGATGGCTCTCTCTGAGCTGCTGCCGATCATGCCGGCCCGGGTACGCAGGAAGTTTGACCGGGGTCTCTCCCGGGACCACGAAAAACTCCTTGCCAATCTCCGGGCGGGAGACGGCACCATCCGTACCCATCTGCGTGACATGATCGTCATGCCCGAGATGGTCGGCAGGACGTTTGAGATTCACAACGGCAAAGAGTTCCTGGCAGTGGAGATCCAGCCTGAGGCGGTCTTCCACTACCTTGGAGAGTTTGCACTGACCCGCAGAAGGGTATCCCACGGCAGCGCCGGTATCGGTGCAACCCGGTCGAGTAAATACGTACCGCTGAAGTGATGGCTATGGCAAGAACAGATTATTCAGCAAAGATCGAGGGTGAGAACGTCGCTCGCGCCAAGGCGAACGAGCTTCCCGTCTCTCCCAAGCACTCGATCGAGATTGCCAGTTTCATCCGGAAGATGACCACCACCGAGGCAAAGGCGTATCTTGCCGATGTGGTGGAACTCAAGAAGGCCATCCCCTTCAAGCGGTTCAACCGGAATGTCGCCCACAAGCGTGGTCTCTCAAAGTGGCCCGCTGGCCGGTACCCGGTCAAGGCTGCAGAGGCTTACATCAAGCTGCTTGAGTCCGTCGAGAAGAACGCCGAGTACATCGGCCTTGACACCGAAAAACTCCGAATCAACCACGTTGCCGCCAACACGGGCCGTGGCGTCAAGGCGTTCTTCCCGCGTGCGATGGGTCGCGCTACCCCGAAACACAGGCAGACCGTGAACATCGAGATCGTCGTGACTGAGGTGGCGTAATGGCAATAGAGAAGAAATTTATCACTGACGGCGTGCGCAACGTCCGCGTCGAGAAGTTCCTCACGAAGGAACTCAAGCGGGCAGGATACGGCGGCATGGACATCACCCGGACGCCGCTCGGCACCCAGGTGACCATCTTTGCAGAGAAGCCCGGTATCGTGATCGGGAAAGGCGGTAAGCAGGTCCGTCAGCTCACTCAGGACCTCGCCACAATCTACGATATTGAGTCCCCGCAGGTGGAGGTCCAGCAGGTCCAGAACCCCAACTTCAACGCCCAGATCATGGCTGAGCGGCTCGCAAACGCTCTCGAACGCGGCTGGTATTTCAGAAAGGCCGGGCAGAGCACGATCCGCCGGGTTATGGAATCCGGTGCGCTCGGTTGCGAGGTCATCGTTGCCGGGAAACTGACCGGCGCCCGGTCACGGACCCAGAAGTTCATCGAAGGCTACGTCAAGCACTGCGGTGAGCCCAGCGAGACAATCGTCGAGCATGGCTACGCACTTGCGATCAAGAAACTCGGGACCATCGGTGTCCAGGTCATGATCGTTCCGCCGGATGCACGGCTGCCCGACACCTTCGATGTCCTTGAACCCGCCCCGAAGAAGGCTCCGGTCGAGATCCCCGAGCCTGAAGAGGTTGGCGACGAGTTCGAAGAAGAGTTAGAGGCGACCTCCGGTGAGGAGTACGTGGAGGAGAGATAAATGGCAATCTTTCGCGCACAGGAAGTGAAGCAACTCTCCGACGTTGAACTCCTTGAACAGGAGCAGAAACTCTCCCTCGAACTGATCCAGGAGCGGGGGAAAGTCAGCGCCGGCGGTGCCACCGAGAACCCCGGAAGGATCCGTGAGGTCAGAAGGACGATTGCGCGCATCCGAACCGAACAAAACGCACGGAGGAGCGCATGATCTCTCCCCAGAACGTCCTGCGGCACGAGTTGATCGGCCTCGACGTTCTGGTCGCTCATGCGAGCAACCCGGGTCATGCCGGGGTATCGGGTCGCATCGTCGATGAAACCCGTAATACCCTGGTCATCCTGACCGGGCGGGGAGAAAAGCGGATACCGAAACGGTTCAGCGTCTTCCGCCTCCGGCTCCCTGACGGTACGACCGTCGATGTGGACGGATCGAGCCTGGAGACACAGCCGGAACGGCGGATCAGTATGCGCATCAGATAATCGAGGATGAATAATGGCACGAAACATTGGGTTGGACGTCCCCACTCCGGAAACGGAATGTGAGGACGCAAATTGTCCGTTTCACGGCACTTTACCGGTACGCGGCCAGGTGATTACCGGCAAAGTCGTGAGCGACCGTATGAACGGTACCGTCGTCGTGGAGCGTGAGTTCCTCCACTACGTCAAGAAATACAAGCGGTACGAGAAACGCAGATCCCGGTACCATGCCCACAGCACGCCCTGCATCAATGCGGGTGTTGGCGATGTGGTCCGGATCGCAGAGTGCAGGCCGCTCTCAAAGACAAAGAACTTCGTGGTGGTTGAGGTGATGAAGGAATGAAGGCGATGCAGGCGAAGATTCCGCGGGCCCTCGCCACCGGTTCCCAGATGGTCTGTTCCGACAACACCGGCGCACGGCTTGTGGAGATCATCTCGGTCGACCGTTACCACGGTGTCAGGCGTCGGCAGCCCTGTATGGGCCTCGGCGACGTCGCGACCGTGAGCGTCAAGAAGGGCACCCCCGATATGCGGAGGAAGCTCGAGAAAG
Source organism: Methanomicrobiales archaeon HGW-Methanomicrobiales-2 (assembly GCA_002839645.1). GTDB lineage: Archaea > Halobacteriota > Methanomicrobia > Methanomicrobiales > Methanoculleaceae > Methanoculleus. The sequence goes on from PGYL01000016.1 coordinate 74,637, forward strand.
CGGTGGTCATCCGGCAGAAGAAGGAGATCCGCCGCCCGAACGGGATGCGTCTCTCGTTCGAGGACAATGCCATGGTGCTCATCAACGAGCGCGGCGAGCCGAAGGGAACGGAGGTCAAAGGTGCCGTCCCCCGCGAGATCGCGGAGCGGTTCCCGAAGATCGCCTCCATGGCGACGATAATTGTCTAAGGTGTGGTGAAGAATGGTACGCATAGTAAGTAAACAACCCAGAAAACAGCGTAAGGCGCGTTACAACGCACCGAACCACACCCGGGGCCGATACCTCTCCGCATCGCTTGCCCCCGAACTCCGTGGAAAGCACAACGCCCGGAGAACCCGTGTGGTCAAGGGCGACACCGTCAAGGTGCTCCGTGGAGATTTCGCCGGTAACGAAGGCGTCGTCGATGCGGTGGATATGAGGATGTGCCGGCTGGTCGTGCACGGCGTGATGGTGACCAAGTCCGATGGAACCGAGGTTCCCCGGCCGGTCGATCCCTCGAACGTGCAGATCACGAAGCTCAACCTGAAAGACAAATTACGCGAGGAGCGGCTCGGAGGCGGAGCTTAATGTCAAACTATCTCAAGCGATTGGTAGCGCCAGGGTCCTGGCACATCCCGAAGAAAGTACAAAAATTCGTCATGAAGACCGCTCCGGGTCCCCACAACGCCGGCGCCCTGCCGGTCGGTGTCTGGCTCCGTGAGCACATCGGTCTTGCACAGAACGCGAGCGAGGTCCGGAAGATCCTGCACCAGCGCGATGTCATCGTCAACGGTCGGGCCTGCAGGAACCCCCAGATGGGCCTTGGTGTCTTTGATATCGTCTCGATCCCGAAGCTCGGGAAGCACTTCCGCATCCAGCTGGACAAGCGGGGCAACCTGGTTGCCGTCGATATCCCGGCGGAGTCTTCAACGACCCGGCTCTGCAAGATCCGGAACAAGACCACGATTCGGGGCGGCAAGGTACAGCTGAACCTTGCGTTCGGCGCAAACATCCTGGCCGACAACACCTACAAGGCAAGAGACTCCATCGTGGTGACCCTCGGTGCCCCGAAGTCCGATGAAGGACGGTTCCAGATCATCGACCACTTCCCCTTCGCAGAAGGCAACGTGGCCATGGTCGTCGGTGGAAAACACTCCGGGAAAGTCGGCAAGATCGTCGAGGTCATCAGGACCCCGAGTTCCGTCCCGAACCGCGTCATTCTCATGGACGAATCGGCCGGCGAGCAGTTCGAGACCATTGACGATTACATCTTCATGGTCGGCCGCTCCGCGATTGCCCCCGAACTGGAGGCCTCAGCATGAGTGCGATGAGAGATATCTACATAGACAAGGTCGTCGTGCATATGGGCGTCGGAGAGAGCGGTGAGCGGCTGGTCAAGGCTGAGGATCTCGTAAAGAAGATCACCGGCCAGAAGCCCGTCCGCACCATCGCAAAGCGGACCCAGCCGGCGTTCGGTATCAGGAAGGGCGCTCCCATCGGGTGCAAGGTCACCCTGCGCCGGGGGAACGCCGAGAAGTTCGTCGCGACTGCGCTTAACATCATCGAGCGGCAACTGGCCGTCACGCAGTTCGACCGGACCGGCAACGTCTCCTTCGGCATCGAAGAGCACACCGACTTCCCGGGCATGTCGTATGATCCGACGATCGGCATCTACGGCATGGACGTCAACGTGGTGCTCGAGTACAAAGGCGCGCGGATCGCACGCAGAGTCGCCGAGCGCAGAAAACTGCCGTCGGACCAGAAAGTGAGTACAGAGGAAGCCATCGCGTTCATGCGCGAGCACTACCAGGTGGAGGTGTAAGGAATGGCGGAAGAGTCAGGAGCACCTTCAGTGGGCGCTAAAGCAAAGAAGTTCGGCCGTGGGGCCAACGAGTGCCGCATCTGCGGCCGGAAGCAGGGCCTTGTACGCAAGTACGGCATCTACTTCTGCCGTCAGTGCTTCCGTGAGTGGGCCCGGAAAATGGGCTTCAAGAAGATGAACTAGGGGTTAGAGAATATGGCACGACTCAATCCAATCGCTGACGCGATGAGCACGATCAAGAATGCCGGCGACGCTGGGAAGAACGAGGTTATTGTTGAACCCGCCAGCAAGTTGTTAGGCGCCATGCTCCGCGTTATGCAGGAAAATGGCTATATCGGCGGCTTCGAGTTCATCGACGACGGCCGCGGCGGCCAGTTCCGGATCCAGCTTTCCGGAACGATCAATAAGTGTGGCGCTATCTCCCCCCGGTTCCCGGTGGGGATGGCTGATATGGAATCCTGGGAGTCACAGTACCTCCCCGCAAAGAACTTCGGCATCCTGATCATCTCCACCTCGAAGGGAGTCATCTCCCATGCAGAGGCCCGGAGCGCGGGTGTCGGCGGGCAGCTGCTGGGATACGTCTACTAAAGGAGGGAGAGATATGGCAATAACACGACAGGTCGAGATCCCTCCCGGTGTGGACGTCACGCTCGAAGGCAGCATGCTCAAGGTCTCCGGACCGAAGGGCACGCTGGCCCGTGACATGCGCTTCCCCCAGATCGATATCAAGGTTGAAGGCGGCGAAGTCGTCGTCTCCACGGCGTCCAGTAAAAAGCGGTTCCTCGCCATGAGCGGCACGCTTGAGGCCCATGTGAAGAACATGGTCCGGGGCGTCGCCGAAGGCTACGAGTATCGCATGAAGGTGGTCTACAGCCACTTCCCGATCCAGTTAAAACAGCAGGGCGAGCGCCTCGAGATCAACAACTTCCTCGGCGAGAAACAGCCGCGGATGGCAAACATCATCGAAGGCGTCACCATCAAGATCGGAAGCGACGAGGTGACTCTCACCGGTATCGATAAGGAGAAGGTGGGCAACACAGCCGCAAACATCGAGCACGCGACCAGGATCACGAAGCGTGACCCCCGGGTGTTCCAGGACGGCATCTACATCACCGAGAGGGCGTGAAACCAATGGATGAAACAAGAAGATTGATCCGCGTCCGCACCCGGCACAACAAGCCCGCCTTCAAGAGGCGGGGGCTTCACCGAAAATCGAGGCTGGCAGATGTCTGGCGGCGTCCGCGTGGTCTGCACAACAAGCAGAGACGGCAGTTCGCCGCAAAGGGCGCTCTTCCCCGGCCGGGATACGGGAGCCCCGCGGCAATCCGCGGCATGCACCCCAGCGGCTATGAGGATGTACGGGTCTTTACCCCGACAGAACTCGTGGGACTGAACCCCGAGACGCAGGCCGTCCGGATCGGTGGATCCGTAGGCAACAGAAAGCGTGGAATGATTCAGACGCGGGCCCTGGAACTGGGGCTCAAGGTGCTGAACGCAAAGGACCTCACTCGTGCGGCTGAAATTCCTGCCGAGAGCGAAGAAGAGGTGAACGAAGATGAGTGATCTCGCCAGCCAGAAGAGAATAGCAGCCTCTGTTCTCAAGTGCGGTGTCAACCGTGTCTGGTTCGATCCCGAGCGCCAGTCTGATATCGAGGCGGCTATCTCCAGAAACGATCTGCGCGAGCTGATCGGTGAAGGCGTGATCAAGGCTCACGTCGTGAAGGGGAACAGCCGCGGCAGGGCCCGGGCACGGATGGCAAAGCGTTCCTACGGCCACCGGAAAGGACCGGGGCGGAGGAGAGGCGCGGCTGGAGCGCGTGGCCCCAGCAAGCGGGCTTGGATAAGGAAGATTCGCGCGCAGCGTCGCACTCTGCGTGTGATGCGTGCAGACGGCACAATCGAGCGGAGTCTCTACCGCGTGATGTACCGGCGGGCTTCCGGAGGCCAGTTCCGGAGCGTGGCGCACCTTGCGGCTCACGTTGAGACTATGGCAGGGAGGATGAAATAATGGCAACCGGCCCAAGATACTTTGTGCCCTTCCGAAGGCGGCACGAGGGCAAGACTGATTACTACAAGCGGATGTCGCTCCTGTCATCAGGAATACCGAGAATGGTCGTCAGAAGGACGAACCGGCAGATCATCGTACAACTGGTCGTCCCCGAGATTGAGGGAGACCGCACCCTGGTAGCTGCATACTCGGCTGAACTTGCCGATTACGGCTACGAGGGATCGACCTCCAGCACCCCGGCCGCCTACCTGACCGGAATGCTGTTCGCGGTCAAGGCGTTGAATGCAGGATACGAGGAGAGTATCCTTGATATCGGACTCGCCCGGGCAAAGCCCGGAGCGCGCGTATTTGCCGCTCTCAAGGGAGCGGTGGATGGCGGTCTCGATGTCCCCTATGGCGAGTCGATCCTCCCCGATGAGGAGCGGCTCAAGGGTGCCCACATCGCCAGGTATGCTCCCGAGCGGGCAGGTAACCTGGTAGAGAATGTAGAGGCTGTGGCTCTGGCCATCAAGAAGGAGCTGGTCTGACATGGCATACGTACAGGAAGAATGGATTCCGCTCACCGGTCTCGGGCGCATGGTCGCCGCAGGCGAGATCACCAGTATCGATGAGGTGCTCGCGAGCGGCAGGCCGATCAAGGAGCCTCAGATCGTCGACTTCCTCCTGCCCGATCTGGAGGACGAGGTGCTGGACATCAACATGGTCCAGCGAATGACCGACTCGGGTCGCCGTGTGAAGTTCCGCACCGTCGTGGTGGTTGGCAACCGGAACGGCTACGTCGGGTTCGGCCAGGGAAAGGATGTCCAGGTTGGCAATGCGATCCAGAAGGCAATCGTAAACGCAAAGCTGAATCTGATCAAGGTCTCCCGGGGATGCGGGAGCTGGGAGTGCGGTTGCGATACCGGGCACTCAATCCCGATCGAAGTGACCGGGAAGGCGGGCAGCGTCCGTGTGACGCTCAAGCCCGCCCCGCAGGGGATCGGTCTTGTGACCGGAGAGACCCCTAAGAAGGTCCTGACGCTTGCAGGCATCAGGGATGTCTGGGCTTTCAACCGGGGACAGACCCGGACGACCATCAACTATGCCAAGGCGACCTTCGAGGCGCTCAAGCAGACGAATATCGTCAGAATCGGAGGGACTGAGTGATGTACGCGGTAGTACAGGTGCGCGGCGTGGTCAATACCAACCGCGAGATCAAAGACACCCTCAAGATGCTTCGTCTGCACCATGTCAACCACTGCGTCCTCGTGCCCGATACGCCTGCGTATCTCGGCATGATTCGCAAGGTGAAGGACTTCGTGGCGTACGGCGAGGTGGACCGGGAGACCCTGGCCACCCTCCTGCACACCCGGGGCAGACTGACCGGGAACGACCAGCTGACTGACGACTACGTCCGTGCGCATACCCCGTATGCCGACATCGATGAATTCGCAACAGCGCTCTGCAGCGGTGAGACAAGTTTCCGCGATCTGGTAGAGATCAAGCCGGTGTTAAGACTGCACCCCCCACGAAAGGGCTATAAAACTATCAAGCGAACCTTTCAGCAGGGTGGAGCTCTCGGCTACTATGGCCCCCAGATCAACGATCTCCTCTACAAGATGAGGTGAGACTGATGCCCGTAAACAAGCGATCGAAATATAGGGGTTCACGGACCTGTGGTGGCGGCACGCACAAGAACCGGCGTGGCGCTGGTAACAGGGGTGGACGAGGTAGAGCCGGGCAGCGGGACCACCGCTTCTCGCACTTCTACCTGAAGGGTGAGATATCCAACGGCAAGCACGGTTTTGTCAGCAAGACTTCCGTGTCGGTATCCGCTCTTGACATCGGGGAGATCGACCAGATGGCCGAGACACTGCTCCGTGAGGGGCTTGCAAGCCAGGAAGGAGACCTCATTGCCCTCGATGCTACCGAAATCGGTATCGAGAAGGTACTGGGTGGCGGAAGAGTCACCCACAAGATGAGCATCTCCGCCCGGGAGTTTTCAGAACGGGCCCGGGCAAAGATTGAGGAGATGGGCGGTCAGGCAACGACCGTCTGATCTCCTTTTTTAGGTGAAACCATGGGAGATCTGCTGGATAGATTTGAACCGATCCTTGCAGCGATGCCTGCAGTCCGAAGTCCGGAGGGGCACGTCCATTTTAAGAATAAACTTATGTGGACGCTTGCGATTCTGCTCCTCTACTTCACATTGACCAACATCGATATCTTCGGGCTCTCTCCGGAGTCACAGGATATTTTCGGAATATATCGTGCCCTGCTTGCCGGTGCAAGCGGTTCGCTTCTGCATCTTGGTATCGGGCCGATTGTCACCGCATCCATCGTGCTGCAGCTGCTCAAGGGCGCCGGAATCCTGCAGATCGATACCAGCGATGCACGCGGCCAGGTCATGTATATGGGCCTGCAGAAGCTGCTCATCTTCGTGATGATCGTCGTCGAAGCGCTCCCCATGGTCGCGAGCGGGCTGATGATGCCCGACCCGTCGGTGGCAACGCAGTTCTTCGGCGGTAATATGTTCACGGTCTCGCTCCTGATCTTCCTCCAGCTCTGCATCGGCGGACTCCTGGTGGTGCTGATGGACGAGGTCGTCACCAAATGGGGTGTCGGTTCGGGTGTGGGGCTCTTCATCGTTGCGGGAGTCTCGCAGGGCCTCGTGAACGGCTTCCTGAACTGGCAGACGGGGACTGATCCCTTCCCGATCGGGTTCTTCCCGCGGCTGTTCGCCATAGGTACGTCGGGGGCAAACTTCCTCGAGTATTTCGGCACGGACATGCTCGCCCTCGTTACGACGGTCGTGATCTTCATGGTCATCGTCTACGTGGAGTCGACCCGTATCGAGATCCCGCTCGCGCATACCGCTGTCCGCGGCGCCCGCGCGCGGTTCCCGGTGAAGCTCATCTACGCGAGTGTCCTGCCGATGATCCTGGTCCGGGTGCTGCAGGCGAACATCCAGATGATCGGGATGTTCCTCTCCAATGCCGGGATAACCATCTTCGGCGAGTTCCAGGGGCAGACGCCGGTGAACGGCCTCATGTGGTATATCGCTCCCATCAACCAGCCGCAGGACTGGATGTGGTGGCTCTCCGAACTCGGACACGCCCCCTGGGAGATCCTCCTGCGCATGGGCATCGATATCACCGTTATGGTGGTCGGGGGTGCGGTCTTCGCGCTCTTCTGGGTCAAGACCGCAGGCCTCGATTCAAAGGATGTGGCCCGGCAGATCCAGAGAAGCGGGATGCAGATCCCCGGTTACCGGCGGAATGCTCAGGTGCTTGAGAAGTACCTCGACCGCTACATACCAAGGATCACCGTCATCGGCGGTGTGTTCATCGGCCTCCTCTCGGTTGTCGCGAACCTCTTTGGTGTGATCGGTGCAGTCGGCGGAACGGGGCTGCTGCTTGCGGTGAGTATCACCTACCGCCTCTACGAGGAGGTCGCAAGCCAGCAGATCATGGAGATGTATCCGTTCATGCGGTCGTTCTTTGGGAAGGAGTAAGTTCGAAGACCCCGCCCCTGGGCGGGGTCGGAGAAGTTACTCCTGGAGAAGCGATGCATCAGCGTTCGCTTCGACCCGGAGTAAGTCCGTAGGCCCACTCCCCTCGCGGGAGTGAGCCCATCCTACTCTCTTTTTCCAGAACCGCACAACATTCATTTTTTGCCCGGGTGGTTGTCATGACCGCCCGGGTCCGGAATGATTCCGAAAAGAATTACTCTTTTAGGCGTGGATTTATTTTGCAGGGAACTATATTCTACATGGAGTGATAGAGTTGGGGAAGAAAGTCGTCGTAACGGGGGTTCCCGGCGTTGGGAAGACCACCGTCATCAACGGTGCGATGGAGAGACTGGCGGCCCAGGGCGTTAGCTACACGGCCGTCAACTTCGGTACGTTCATGTTTGACGTGGCCCAGAAGGAGAACCTGGTCTCGAATCGCGATGAGATGCGCAAGCTTGGCAAAGATGCACAGAAACGCCTCCAGCAGGCAGCTGCGTCAGGGATCGCCGCCATGAGCGGGGATGCAAATATCATCATCGATACCCACAGCAGCGTCAAGACCCCGACGGGGTTCCTTGCGGGGTTGCCCGAGTGGGTGCTCCGCGAACTGATGCCCGATATGGTCGTGCTGGTGGAGACCGACCCTGACCAGATCCTGATGCGCCGGCTCGGGGATGATTCCCGGGTTCGCGACATGGAAGGAGCCCGCGCGATCACCGAGCACCAGGAGTTCAACCGCGCTGTTGCCGCGGCATATGCAATGTATACCGGCTGCACCATCAAGATCGTCAGGAACGAAAACTTCCTGCTCGAACGAGGCATCGACGACCTTGTGGGTGTGCTGAGGTAACCTGACATGGTGGACCTGAAGAAGCAAGGGCCGACGATCGCCCTCATCTTTACCCTGCTCGTGATGCTCTCGTACAGTGTCGAATGGATACGGGTGACGGTCGGTTCGGCGATGAATGTAGTGCTGGGCCCCTTCATCGATAACTTTGGCGTGCCGTTTTTCGTCATGATTCTCATCCTCTCCGGCATGACAGGCCTGTACTCATCCCTCGTCCAGAAATACACTATCGATTACGAGAAGATGCAGGAGACGCAGGCGAAGATGCGGGTGTTCCAGAAGGAGTTCCGGGAGGCCCAGCTCTCCGGGGATGAAAAGAGGGTCAAGAAACTCCAGGGGAAGCAGGAACGGATGATGCAGGACCAGCTCGATATCTCCCGGCAGCAATTTACGCCGATGGCGATCATTCTCGTGCTATCCGTGCCGATTTTCTTCTGGCTCCTCCTGCGGCTCCCACCGGTCGGCGTGGCGACCGCCATTAGCCTGCAGAACGGTATCGTTTTGCCCTTCATCGGAACAGTCGTCCTCTCGGACTTCGCGTTCTGGATCGTCCCTGCGTGGATCATCTGGTACATGATCTGCTCGCTGACAGTCAGTCAGGTGATCCGGAAGGCTCTCAACATCGGAGGGCTTTGATGCGGATCACCATCAGCGGCCCGCCGGGGAGCGGCACCACATCGCTCGCCCGGTATCTGGCCGGGAAGTACGGGCTTGACTTCATCTCCGCAGGAGAGGTCTTCCGCCAGCTCGCCCGGGAGCACGGCATGGACCTCGCCGAGTTCGGAAGGTTCGCCGAGAGCGATCCCGCGGTCGACCGGATGATAGACGCCCGGCAGAAAGAGATCGGTGAGGGCGCCGGCAACATTATCATCGAGGGCAGGCTCTCGGGCCGGATGGTCGGGAACGCCGATCTCCGTATCTGGCTCTCTGCATCGATCTCCTGCCGGGCAAAGCGGATATCGGGCCGTGACGGGATGGACGAAGAAGCGGCCCGGGTCTACACCGAGAACCGGCAGCGCTCGGAAGCCACCCGTTACCGGAACTACTACGGTATCGAGATCGACGACCTCTCGGCGTATGACGTCGTCCTCTCGTCAGAGACCTTCGGTGTGGATGCCCTCGCCGCGATTGTGGATGCCGCAATCGCGTGCCTGCAGAAGCAGCAGGCCGGCGCCCTCTAGGGGCTCCCTGCTCTTTTTGCCTTTATCTTTTTGATCCGTCGGAGCCGTGTCCGCTCCTGCCGCTCCATCTCATCGCGCTGATTCACGATGAACCGCAACGTCTCTGTAAGATCCGGGATTACTTTGAACTCCAGCGCGTTCACCCGCCGTCGGGTCCGTTCGATATCGTCCAGCAGCCGTTTGATCCCTCCTTCGAGTTCGGCGCTTGTGATAATGGCCATAAGAAGGTCCTCGTAGGCGTCAGCGGCGTCATCAATGACCGACGAGGTCCCGAGGATGCCGTAACCCCGCTGGGCGAGAGTTTTTTTGACCATCACCGGTTCGAGATCCGGGAGTCGTACGCCAAAGACGTTCTTGTATTCGGTCGTATAGGTGGGGGAGGTCTCCACGGAGAGCGCCGCAAGGAGCACTCCCGTAGCCCCCTCCATCATGGCGGCGACCGCCATCATCTCCTGCGCCCCGGCGTACTTCTCATCGAGTTCCCTGCGCTCCCGGGCAGCCTGCTCGGTGAGTCTGATCAGTTCCAGCATCATGCCGTCGAGCTTCATCGCTAACAGCCGATGTATCCGCTCGGCGAGCGCCATCCGCCGCCTGGCGAGCAGGAGGCCGGATCGGGTGGGTTTGATGTCGTCAACCGGCATGATACCTCTCCTACAGGACGATATACTGCCATATTCGCTCGGGCGGCAGATCGAATGCCTTCCCTCGCGCGATCGCCCGCAGGTTGAAGACCTCGTACTTCTTCCGTTCCAGGTATGCAAGCACCGGCAGGACCGAGAACGGATGACGCCGGGAGAGGGACTCTAAGTGGTGAAGCCTGATGCGGGTGACCGCTATCTCGACCTCGTGAATGGGTCGCCGGTGCTGGTGCCACCGCTGCCAGACCAGTTCCGCGGCGTCAACGCTGGAGAAGCCCGGGTCCTGCCGGAGTTCCCGCATCGCCTGGGCCAGGACCGGGACGATATCGGTCTGGAGGAAGGCGTTGACGAACTCTCCCTCCGTCTCGATACCGTAGAGCCGCTGGAAGAAGGCGATGGGGATACGACCGCCCGGGATCATGGTCTGGTCAATGACCGTGAGATCGCATGCCTCTTCTGCGCAGTGGAGCCGGATGAGGTTCCTCATGTTGGTGATATCGATCTCGAACCGGAGGTAGGCGATCAGTTCCTGGCACCCGCTGCATCCGAATGTGCCGGGATTGAGCAGTCCGGCGTAATACTGCCGGTAGAGTTCGTTCTCGATCCGGGCAAAGATGCCCTGCTCTCCGCAGGTCCGGTAGTATTCTGCAAGGACAGGGTAGAGCCGCCAGCCCTGGAGGGCCTCGACGACCTCGTTGCAGGTGGTGAAGCCGAGGAGGCGGTCGAGGAGCGCGCTGTCGACCTCCCCTGCTGGAATAAGGAGGTCGCGGATCTGCTGTCGGGGTATGTCGTGAACCGTGCCCCGCAGGATAGCCATGATGTTTGCGATGTCCCACCGGTTGAGATATTCCCCGGTCAGGGTCTGCAGATCCCCGGGAGCAATCGCGATGGCGTGCTGGAACGACTGCGCCAGGTTGCGGTTTACCGCCTCTTCGATGAGCTGGGCGCCGGCGAAGTCGTGCGCGAGGTCCATGAGTTCCTGCCCGTACTCCCGCTGGCCGAGGTGGGCGACGACCTCGGGTATGCTCATCCGCATGATGCGCAGGTACTCATCACGGGGGAGGAGTGTAGTTCTCCGGACCCGGAACCGGGTGCAGGCATAGATGCACGAGGGAGAGATCAACCCCTTCGGGGGCATAAAACCCTATTATCGTCCCCTCTATAAATGCACACTCGGTTGATCGGGATAGGGGGACGGGCCGGGAGACTCGATCCGGATTGTCCATGCCAGAGAGCGTTGCTCAAAAGAAGCGGGTCAGGGCTGTGACGGTCTCCCCGGGGGCGAAGTGGCGCCATCGTCTCTCCGGGAGCCGCGCCGCCGGTGACCCGCAGTGCTCTCTGTATTCGTGGGGGCTGCCTCCCGCTCTCCGGAGAACAGGACGGAGGGCTTACCGGATGCTTATGTTATCGGCATGACAATCATCGTCAACAGTTCGCTCTCCGGATACTCGGGCCCGTTGTAGTAGCATTCGTAAACGGTGCCGATAGGCTTAAGCCCGTTTTCCTCTATCCAGTTTGCCATCTCGCTGTATGTCGATACCATTTCTCTGTATGCACCGCGATACATGCAGAAGACAACGTTGCCTTCTGGAATAGAGTCCGATTGAATCTCTCCCTTCTCCGGCAATGCCTTCGATCCGGGAAACCCTATCTCTACATCAAGGTTCTGCATATCCATGTTGCGATAAGCCACGTATGGAATGTCTGCGGGAGATTCCCCCAGTTCCTTCAGATAAACAGCCATCTTGCCGTAACTCTCGCCGATCAGCACGGGTAAATCTTCGACTTTTGTTCTGGTGCGGATCGATAGGGTGGGCTGGTCTCGTTTTCGTAAAATCTCAATGTTCGATACTCTTGGCATCTTACTCCTCCCATCCGGTATGTGGTATCATGTTACTCCCTGCCGGCGCCTCTCTTTCCCTGGAAGCGGTCCGGACTCCGTCCTTCAGTCTGGTGATCTCTTTTTCCACTTCAAATATCTTTTGCCGGTGGGCCTGTCTCCCGCCCGACAGGGCAAGGTTCATATCCGGTACCGACAATCCGGCCTCGATCACCATGCCGTACTCGGTTGTCATGGGAGATGTATTCCGGGCTCATGACGATCCCGGCCACCCCGAGTCGCAGGCACGCCTCGAGGCCGTCCTCGCCGGGTTGCCGGCCGATGCCCGTTGCATCGCCCCCGAGCAGGCGACGCCCACGGATCTGGCACGGGTGCACACGAACCAGCACATCGCGGCTATCCGCTCGTTCTGCAGGGAGTGTCCCCCCGGTCGGGCCTGCTACCTCGACCCTGATACCTACGTCACCCGCGAGTCGTTCGATGTGGCCCTGTACGCGGCGGGGGCAGCCTCTGTAGCGGTGGAACGGGCGCTCAACGGCGAACACTCGTTTGCCCTGGTCCGCCCGCCGGGACATCATGCCACGCCGGACCGGGCCATGGGGTTCTGCCTCTTCAACAATGCTGCCGTCGCGGCAGCCCGGGCGCTCCGCGGGGTCGACCGGGTGGCGATCGTGGACTGGGACCTGCACCACGGAAACGGGACGCAGACGATCTTCTACGCCTCGGACCGGGTGCTTTACTGCTCGGTCCACCAGGCAGGCCTCTTCCCCGGGACCGGGTGGCCGGATGAGCAGGGTGTCGGCCAGGGCTTCGGGTACACCATCAACGCTCCGCTGGCGGCAGGCTCGACCGGCGCCGACTACGCTCTGGTCTTTTTGGAGGTCTTCATCCCGGCAATCCGACGCTTCAAGCCGGACCTCGTGGTGGTCTCAGCAGGCCAGGATGCGCTCTTCGACGACCCGCTTGGCTCTATTCTCCTCCGGCCGGACGACTTTGGGGCCCTGACGGGGATGCTCGCGGCCGCGAGTCCCGTGGCTCTTGCTCTCGTCCTGGAAGGGGGCTATGGGCCATCGCATGCGAAAGCCGTTCGGGCGATTGTTGCCGCCCTCGACGGAGCGGATTATGTGCCCGGGGGCGGTGAGGCGATGGCGAGCACCCGGCTACTCGTAGAGGCGTATGCCGGAGGCGGGCATGCTGTCCTTATGTGACGGGAGCAGATTCATCACCTCCGGGGTCGATCGGGTGACGATGAAGCGTATGGCTGATAGAACCCTGATTCCGGGTATCCTTCTCCTCATCGCCCTCGTCATCGCTCCGGCTGCCTCTGCCGTCACGGTGTATCCGGGAAGCGAGGTCACGATCGCGGGGACGAGCACAGGGAGCGATACCGTCTACCTCTTCGTGACCGGCCCGAACCTCCCCGCCACCGGCGGACGGCTTGAAGACCCGCATACGCCTGTGCGGTCCGGGGACCCGGCCAGTTTCACGACGGTGACGGTCGGTGCCGATGACGGCTGGACCTACCGCTGGAAGACGGATGACGCCGGGCTCGATCCCGGAACCTACACCGTTTACGCCGTGGAAGCGCCCGTCGACCGATCGAACCTCTCCGGCCACGGTTACACAACCATTCCCGTCACCATCGGGACACCCCCGGGAACCCCCCGGGCCCCGGGGGGCCCCCCCCCGCCACTCCGCCTGCCACGATGCCCACGGAGCCGTGGACCCCGACGATCCCGGCAGCCACAGCCTCCCCCACGCCGACGGCAGCGGCACCTGCGGCGGCTGTCCTCACGACGGCCGGGACGGTGCTTGGTGCGGCGCTCCTGCTCTCGCGCCGGTGACATGCCCAGGCCGCGGTCCCGGACCCACGGAAAATATATATGCACGAATGTACTATTTTATACAATGATGTGCAGCATCCTGCCGGGGTCTTCTACCCCACCTATCGCCTCCGAAAGCACCCCCGGAGGACTCTTCAGGCCTCGAAGACCGGAGGTCTTCTCACGCTGGCGTCCATACTGATCTCTTCTATACCCAGACCCGATCGCCCGTCGAACCCTATATTACGAAACTGATACCATGAAATCGAGAGATATTGCAATCGTCGGCATACTCCTTGCCATAGGGGCCATCATCAGGTACATGTCCCTCCTGATCCCCGGCCCCATCGTATCGAACCTTGTGATCGCCTTCTATAGCCTTGCCATCATCCTCATCGCGCCCACGTTCCGGGAGGCGCTCGGGATCGGCGTTGTGGCAGGTGCCGTCTGTGCCCTTCTCAGTCACTCGCTCTTCCCGCCCGCAAACCTGCTCAGCGAACCTATCGGAGCGGTCGTCTGTCTCGCGACCTACCTGGTGCTGAGAGACCGGTTCATTCTCGCCCCGGCAGTGGCGACGCTCGTTGCCACCTTCGCGAGCGGGTTCTCCTTCATCATCATCGCGCTCCTCGCGGTGGCCCCGACGGTCCTTGACAAGTTCGGGACCATGGAAGCGTTCCTCGTAGTCACCGTGCCGATCGTCCTCATCACGGCGGCGGTCAACGCCGTCGTTAGCCAGGTGCTCGAGGTGCCGGCATCGCGGGCACTGATGCGGGGGGCCCGGCAGGCGGCCCCGGCACGGGACGCGAGGCCGGCAGATGACTTCTGAGGCCGGCCAGACCGCCCTCTCCCTTGAGAACGTCTCCTACACCTACTCCGGATCCGGGACGCCGGCACTCAACGGGATCAGCCTCGATCTCGGGAGAGGGGAGATCGTCTTCGTCACCGGCCCTACCGGGGCCGGGAAGACGACCCTCTGCCTTGCGGCGTCCGGCATTCTCCACCACGAGTACGGCGGCACACTCGAGGGTGCGATCACCATCCTCGGGAAGAGCGTCCGGGACTACCGGAGCATGGCCGAGATCGGGAGAACCGTCGGGGTGGTCTTCGACGACGCCGACGCCCAGCTCATCTTCACGACCGTCGAGGAGGAGGTGGCCTCCGGGCTTGAGAACCTCGGGATCCCCCGTGAGGAGATGCGGCAGAGGCTCTGCCAGGTGATGGAGGCGACCGGGATCACCGACCTCGCGGACCGGGCCCCACACACGCTCTCCGGGGGACAGAAACAGCGGGTCGCGATCGCCGCGACCCTCGCCCTCGGGACAGCGGTCCTGGTCCTCGACGAACCGACCGCCGAACTGGATGAAGAGGCGACCGGTGCGATATCCGCCCTCCTCCGGCGGCTCTCGGGCGAGGGCACGGCCGTGCTCATCGTCGAGCAGAAACTTGGCGAACTCGCCGCCATCGCGGACCGGATGGTCCTCGTTGAAGACGGAGCGATCGTTGCACAAGGGTCTCCTGCGCAGATGCTGCAGGAAGACCGCCTGCAGCACCTTGCCTTCGACGACGCCCGGCCCACTGCACCGGCGGAAACTCCCCTGGCAGGGGCGCCCTCTATCATATCCGTCCACGGGCTCGTCCACCGTTACGACGGGGTTACGGCCATCGGTGGTCTCGACCTCGAGATTGCTCCCGGTGAGATCGTGGCCGTGGTCGGGGAGAACGGGTCCGGAAAGACGACACTCGTCAAGCACTTCAACGGGCTGCTCCGCCCCACCGAAGGCAGCGTCACGGTCGACGGTCTCGATGCCGCGACCGTCCCGATAGCAGATCTCGCACGCCATGTGGGTCTCGTCTTCCAGAACCCGGATACCATGCTCTTTGCGGAGACCGTCGAGGACGAAGTGGCCTTTGGTCTTGGGAACATCGGCGCCGGCGACCCGGGGCAGTCGGTAGACGCGGCCCTCCGCGAGGTCGGCCTCCTCCACCGGAAGGCGACCTACCCGCGTTCACTCTCGCGGGGCGAGCGGCAACGCCTGGCGATCGCCTGCGTCATCGCCATGAAGCCGAACGTGATCGTGCTCGACGAGCCTACGACCGGGCTCGATGCCCGGGAGTCAGGAAGGGTCATGGAGATCCTCGGGCACCTGCGGCAGGATGGCCACACGGTCGTCATGGTGACGCACGACATGCGTCTTGGCGTGGAGTATGCGGACCGCATCGTCAGGATGGAGCAGGGAAGGATCGTCCGCGACGAGAGAACCTAGGAGAAGAACCATGGCCGAAATCATGCAGTACGTCACCCGGGAGAGCGCCTTTCACCGCCTCCACCCGCTCACCAAACTGATCTTTGCCGCCGTCGTCGTGGCCCTTGCGGTGCTGACGAGCGATACCCTGATGCTCGCGGTCCTTGCCGGGGCGGTCGTAGCCGTAGCGGTAGTGAGTGGGCTCGCCCGCGACCTCCTTCGCCAGGTCCCCCTGTTGATCTCGCTCGTGGTGAGTCTGCTTGCCCTCACCATCCTCACCATCCGGAGCGGGGATACCCTCGGCTACCTGGTCCCTCCGTCGGTCCCGGTCATCGGCGGGGCTTTCCCTGTCACGGCGGGAGCGATCGACCTTGCGCTCGCGATGTCGCTTCGGTTCGCGGCGATGCTCTTTGCGTTCCAGCTCCTGGTCATATCCACCCAGCCGCGCGACCTCGTCCACGTCATGGACCGCCTCCGGATGCCTGTCGACTACACGCTCATGTTCCTGATTGCACTCCGGTTCATCCCGAGCCTGCAGCTCGAGGGGAAGCGGATCCACGAGGCGCAGCTCGCCCGTGCCTACAACCCGGGGAGAGGCCCTGCCGGCAGTATCAGGGGGCTCTTTCCCATCATCATCCCGCTGGTCTCAAACTCTCTCGGGAAAGCCACGGTCCTCGGTCTGACCATCGACCTCCGGGGCTACCGCTCCGGCAGGCGGACGCCGATGCGGGACCTCGCCCCGGGCAGGGTCGATGTCGCGGGGATCTGCTGCATGAGCCTTGCGGTCGCAGGGTATTTGGCCGTGCTGCTCGTATAACCTGGTATGTGCGGCGGTGCATCTCCCTCTCCCCATACCTCCCTTCCGGCAGCGTTCGAGTTTTACCTGGGCGGGAGCGTCGGGCCGTCCCTCTACGTCAGGCTCGTCGACGGCCGGCTCCTCTACGAGTGGGCGAGTGCTGGCGGCTACTCCGGGGTAGTGATGGAGGCGTCGCCCACAGAGGAGGAGTGGGTGAGGTTCCGGGAGGCCGCAACCCGGCTTGGGGTATGGGAGTGGGAGCCGGAGTACATCTCCGCCTACTCCTGCTGCGATGTCACCTACTGGCACCTTCGGATGGAGATGGACGGGCACAGCACCGTTGTGCGGGGCGCGAACGCCTATCCGGGCTCGTCCGGGCCGGAGGTCTCACGGCAGTTCCGCGAGTTTCGCGCGGCGATTGAGCGGCTGATCGGGCGAGAACCCTTTTCTTGAGTTTCGGGAAGGTTCACAGGGGGCCATGCCCGTCATAACACTTGAGTTAACCTCATACTCTCGGATAACCAAGAGATCTGGCATATGGGCAATCTGAATGTTGCCGTGCTGGGACCCGCGGGGTACGCGAAGGACCTCGGGAAGAAGGGCACGGAATCCGATATCACCTTCTATAACCTGAAGAAGGGCGACGATACCGTCACCATCATCGAGCCTACGCGGTATCCCGAGCGGCTGGCCCCGCTCTTCTACGCCGCATCGATGGCGGATACGGTTCTCATCGTGGTGAGTGAGATCACTCCCATGCTCGGGGAGTGGGTGCTGATGCTCGATGAGGTGGGGGTAGAACAGGGCTGCATCATTCTCAGAAACTATGTAACGCCCGAGCAGATAGCGCCGCTCCTCCGCGGAACGGTGCTCGAGCACTACGAGTTCGTGGACGCCGACCCGATCGCGCTGCGCGACCGCCTGCTCCGCGAGGCGCACGCCCGGCCCTCCGTCCAGCCCGGCGCCGGTGCCGTGGGAACGATCCCCATCGATCACCATTTCAACGTCCGCGGCATCGGGACGGTCATTCTCGGCGGCGTGGTGCGAGGGGGTATAAAGAAGCACGATACCCTGAAGATCTACCCCGGGGAGCAGGCGATCATGGTGCGCTCCATCCAGAAGCATGACGACGACTTCGACTGGGCCGCCGAGGGCGACCGCGTGGGGCTCGCGCTCAAGAACATCGAGTCCGACGACCTCGACCGGGGCTTTGTCCTCTCAGACGATCCCGCCATCCGGACCCGGACGACCCTTGAGGGCCGGGCGACGCTGGTCAAATACTGGCCGGCAGCGCTCACGGCAGGGACGGTGCTCCACATCGGCCACTGGATGCAGTTCATCCCGGCGCGGGTAGAGGCGGTACGGGATGACGGGAACTGGCGGCAACCGACGCTCACGCTTGCGCTGGAGAAAGATCTCGTCTACCTCCCCGGCGATATGGCGGTGCTCCACTACCTTGAGGGTGGGAAGCTCCGGATTGCCGGGCATATCGAACTGCCCTGAGCGGTTTTCCGGATACTATACTCTTTTTGTGCCTTGAGAGGATCTCCAGCAAGGGTGTGACGCCTCGGGTTCACCGTACAATTGTCGAGGTCGCCCCGGAACCCATGCAAGGGTTTTCCTCTAGTACTCGTTGTCATGTAAGTCTATTCCCTTTCACGCCCTTCGCACTCCTCACGGCCTGCCCTCTGTGTGGGACCATGGGCATGCCCCTGCAGTGGACCGTGGGGATATCGCCTCGCGGGGGTGGGGCTGACGGGGAGGGGGTCTCCCCCTCCCCTGTCTCTACCGCATAATGGGATACCCGTAACCCCCACCCCGCCCGGCCTCCGGCCTCCTCCACCCCCACCCCGCCCGGCCTCCGGCCTCCTCCCCCGCCCCTGGGGCGGGGGCAGTCATGGCGATATCCGGTGGAAAGCCGTGGTCTTCCGGGAGTATGGTGATGAGATGAGGGCCCTGTAGGGCAAAAGACGATTAATGGTTTCCGCGCTCTATCTAGAAGTGAGGAGGTTGGAACGATGAGTGCTGCAGGAGAACAATATGTTGTCGATGAGCATGGGAACCGGGTTGCGGTTATTCTCCCGCTTCGGGAGTACGAGCAACTGCAGGAAGATCTTCATGACCTTGCCGTGGTAGCAGAGTGGCGTGAAGAACCGACCGCAGGGTTCGACGAGTTCAGGAAGCGGTACGGGCGGTAATGACAGGGTACGCCATCCGCATCAAGGCGAGCGTTGAGAGATATAGCGACATTGCCGCGGGATGTTGTTTTGCGTATTCTCCAGGGTATAGAGACTCTATCAGAAACACCTCTGCCGTCTGGTGCATGCAAATTAAGCGGAGCAGAGTTTCTCTACCGTCGCAGCGCATATCGTGGGTTGTGACCCCAGCCCCCGGTAACGGCTATGCCGTCAGGGTCCGATCCCTCTTATCGTGATCTTCACGAATGTTCTCCGGTAAAAGAGGTTGCCAGCGCACCTCAGCCATTTGCAAAGGACACCGTCAGTACTTGAACTCGTGGCTCGCTTCTCTCCTGGTGGCCTTCCCATAATCGTTATACTCCCAGGATACCGGCCGCATCCGGAGACCTGCATTCACGCCCGGCGAGTGTACCCCTCGGGGCAATCGCGATAGGAGTCAGGCAACTTTAAAAAAAGGGGGGTTTAGACGAGTCTGAAGAGTGGGTGAGTATCCACCTTGGGCTCGATACCGAGGTCGCGCACCGCTTCCAGCACAACGATATCGACGTAGGCCTGTGCGGTGATCATCGCCTCGACATTCTCGATCGGGCCGTACATGATCAGGTCGGCACCGAGCGTGCTTGCAACCATGTTGCATCCGATATCGGGTGCAGACCAGGCCGCCTGGCGCATTCCATCCACGCCACCGAGATAGTGGTGGGTGAGCTGCTCGATAAGGGCATCTTTGCCCTCGAGGCCGGCCAGCTGCTGGGAGGGGTTCTTCTTGGTTCCCTTCCACCGCTTCAGCCAGGTCCAGGAAACCGTCATGTTGTGGTAAGCACCACCGGTCGGCAGGCCGTGGATCGCCTTGCAGGCGAGAATCTCACGGTATGAACCGCCGGAGCCGAGACCGAGCGGGGTTGCTGCGGTATCGAGGATGGGGCGGGTGATGCCGCACTTCTCTGCGATCTCGAGCATACCGAGCTCCTGCCCGGCTACGCCACCCTCGACCAGAACCTTCTCACGGCCGGTGACCGACGGGTCGGCGGGGTTGAAGGCGAGGACGATGGCTGCGCTCACATCGCTCTTGGCCAGCGCTTCGATGTTCTCGGGTATGATCGAACCGTTGATCGAGTTGTAGATCGCACGGTCCGCGATGCCCGCCTGAGTGACGTAATCGCACGCATGGGCGAGCGCCGCCGGGACGGAAGAGTCCATCAGGAACGCGGTCTTGTCGTCGATTCCACAGAACCAATCGATATAACTCTCGAAGGCCTCGCCGTATTCCGCGATGATCTGAATGAAGTGCGGAATGCCGGTGATATCCGAGAGTTCCCGGCAGCGGTTCCAGAGCGCCTCTGCCTTCAGCTTGTCGATCTTTCCGGTGTGGTCATCCAGAACAACTTCGTGTTTGTTGTAGAAGATGGATGCACCGAGCACGGTCGGGTACTCTCCAGGCTGCCCGCCGATCATGGTACCGTTGAAGTTGTGTACCGTCTGCTCTTTTTCGAACTTGAACATATTCGTCAATCCTCCTTACAGGAACCCAACCAATTTGGGCAGTAATACCAACAACATCATGAATACAATCAAACCTGCAACCAGTCCGTACAGGATGCCGATGTCGCGCCCGACTTTTCGTCCGACGCGCTGGGCTATCTCTGCATCGACGAACTCGATCCTCTCTTCGATAGCGTTGAGCCGCTCTTCGATCTCGAGGAACTGTGGGTTTGCGCCTGCAGCGGCAACCTCTGCCGCCCCGCCTGCTTCCTTGACCTCAACAATCATGGGTTCTGCGCCGAACGCACCGGGATCTTTGGCCTTGAGTTCGTTGATCTTGGCCTTGA
>PGYL01000017.1 GCA_002839645.1 Methanomicrobiales archaeon HGW-Methanomicrobiales-2
TTCGACACAGCCACAGTCCCCCTCTGCCCCCTCTTCGACACAGCCACAGTCCCCCTCTGCCCCCTCTTCGACACAGCCACAGTCCCCCTCTGCACCCACTCCGACACAACCACAACCTCCGCCACGACCCACGCGGCCTGCCTGAGCGATGAATCTGCATGCTATCCACGCGGCAATAGCCGTTAACACAGGCGGTCTCCAGCGGGCAGCAGGGGTCCGTCGAAACCAGGATTATGAGAACTGTGAAGGTGACGCACGTGAAGGACGTTAGTTCTGGAACCTATGGAGACCTCCTGGCTAGGGCCACGCAACGTCTGCATGAGATCAGGAGACTGCAAGTTGCAGGCCTTATATGTCATGATGGTGATTTCATTCCGTCAGTTCATTACCCACCCATTACGCAATATTCTCCCACTACCGAAGAGGAACTCTTTGCTGATTATACTCTGCCTGATGACGGATTACTTGACATATATGTGCATTTTCCTTTCTGCAAGCAGCACTGCGCTTTCTGCCACTATCCGGCCAAACTGGGAGAGCAAACCGAGGAAAAGAACCGTTACCTGGCCGCTCTGGAAAGGGAGATGGACATCTATATGCACCGGTTGGGCATTGACACTATCTGGGCTCGATCTATCCTGATCGGCGGTGGTACGCCAACCTTCCTTACTCCGGAGCAATTAGAACAATTTCTCCAATTTTTCTGTGAACGGGTTGATTTGACACATTGCAGTCAGTTTAATTACGACGTTGAACCCGGCACGCTTGTAGGGCACTCCGGTCTTGAGCGTTTACGCATTATGAGGGACTACGGCGTAGACCGCTTGACTATCGGTGTGCAATCACTCAATGACAATATATTGAAGGTAATGAACCGACCCCATAACGCTCAAACTGCAGTTGAGGCTATTGAGAACAGTCGTCGGTTCGGCTATCAACTCAATGTCGAATTAATCTACGGCTACATAGGTGAAACCGTAGAAAACTGGATTGACGTCATGGAAAAAGCTGTCACACTGCCGGTGGATGAGATCCAGTTATACCGTCTGAAAGTTCTGCCGTACGGAGATCGTCAGGGCAGCATCTTCCGATTCTGGAAAAAGGATCCGTCAAGTATCCCGTCGTTTGAGGACACCATGATGATGAAACAGATTGCTACCGACATCCTTAATGAACATGGCTTTTACGAGAATCTTCGCCGCGTTTATACTAAAAAAAGAGAGCACTACTCTCATTACGCATACAACCAGTGCTGCATGCTATACGATCAAATCGGGTTTGGCATTACGGCATTTAGCAGCCTGAGGGATAGATTCGCCCTGAATACGCAGTATTTCGACGAGTATTATGCCTGTATTGCAGGGGGAAAACTGCCTGTTAACCGTGGTATTATCCGTAACAGAGAGACACAGGCACGCTGGGCAATCATTTTATCACTAAAAAACAGTGAACTTAAAAAGGCACACTTTGAAAAAGTAACCGGCCTCAGCTTCGATAATATCTTCAGGGAGAAAGTTAAACGGCTGAAAAAATTCGGTCTGATCGAGGAGGATGCAGATATCGTCCGCCTGACGGAGTTAGGCGCATTTGTTGCTGATGAAGTGGCTGAGCAGTTCAACTCAAATGAGTTCATGCCGTTCTCAGGCGATGCGTATGCCTATGGGTCCCTGCATCCTTACGCTGATAACACTTCTGAGGATGCACTGGGAAGCGATACGCTTCATGGGGAGCCGAAACGTTGCGTTGAACCGGAACACCTAATTACAAAAGATTTACCCGTTGCGGACGAATTGCCGGACAGCCGTATACCCGGAGGTCACTATGAGTGACCGACAACTACTGGACCTCTTGACCTCCACTGGCGACCTGCAACAGGAGTTGTTCGGGCAGGCAAGGTCAGTTAGGCATCAACGTTTTGGCGACGAGATAGTATTGCGCGGTGTCCTTGAGATCTCCAACATCTGTCAGAAAGACTGCGATTACTGTGCAATGCGCCGTAGCAATAATTCTTTGAACCGGTTCAGGCTCGATGTAGAGACAATCATGGAAGTTGCCAGGGGTATTACGGAGGCTGGCATCAACACTATTTTTCTACAGTCCGGACAGGATACCCGATGTGATCCGGTTCTGGATGAGGTTATCCCTGCAATCGCGAATGACCTGGGGGCAGAGGTTCTTTTAAACGTCGGTGAGCGCAGTAAAGAGACTTATGAGCGGTTTGCGCAGCTCGGAGCCAGGTCCTTTATAATGAAATACGAGACCTCCGATGCTGCCTTATATAAGGACGTAACGCATGGGCCACTGGACCGGAGACTCCAGTGCATGAGATGGATACGGGATGCCGGCATGAAAATTGGAACCGGAAATATTATCGGACTGCCGCATCAATCAATCGAGAGCTTAGCATCGGATATTCGGCTGGCATTCGAATTTAAACCGGATTTTGTCAGTGCAGCGCCCTTTATCCCCAACCCCGGGACACCGCTTCAACATCAACCTCTCGGGGACCTTAACCTGACTCTTAACACTATGGCCGTTCTGCGCATTGGGTTAAAGGATGCGTTGATACCATCGGTTAGTGCTCTTGAGTACGTTCGACCCGGGGGTCAGTTGATGGGGTTAAATGCAGGAGCCAATGTCATGACCATCAATTTCACCCCGCAGCTCTACAGGGAACATTACAGGATTTACTCAAAAGACCGTTTTATAGTAACTCTCAACCACGCGATCAACACGGCTAAAATGGCTAACTTAGCGGCAAATCCCGGGGTTAAGTTCAGAACAGAAGCACCTGATTGTGAATCGTTGACAAATAACTCTTGACATGAGGAGAAATATATTATGCTCAGGGGCAATGACGTAAACACCTCCCTGTTACCGGATGGCACAGATTCGACTTCCGCCATTACTCTTGATATCCGCTCGAAAGCCTCGGTTATCCATATTGGAAGCCTTGACTCTTTCGACATCACCGAAGGGGGGAAGGCTGCAGCCGGGGAGATACTTGGCTATCTGGAAACGGGCAATGCAGAATCACTTAAACGAGCGATAGATATCTACGATGACGTTATTCCCAATGAAAATTTTGGAGGCGAATACACAGCGTTGCAGTGGATATGCAGGCTGTTTCTGGCACCGGAAGACAAGAGAATAGATTTTCTTTCTCACCCTCTTGTCGCCAGCTGGGTTGATCTGCTGGTGAAAGATGATTACGCAAACTTGAGGGAATATTTAAAGAGGAAATACCATCTCGTAGAGGATGAGAACAAGGACCCCATGGCCGGAGTGAAACTTCGCTTTCTTGAAGACTTTATCCTTTTCAACAATCCTGACCGTGAGCGCTGGGATAAGATCGGTGAGAATATTTATTACCTTGGCCTGAAGGAAGGTAGCAGCGTTATAGATTTTGGATGCGGTCCGGGGTATTTTACATTAAAGTTTGCAGACATCGTCGGTGAAAAGGGGCACGTATACGGCATCGAGACAAATGAGCAGCACATCAATTTCGTCAAGGACTACATAAAACAATACAATATCAGCAACGTAGACATTTATCAGTACCAGACGGATGGATGGGGTCTGAAGGACCCCATCAAAGTCGACATGATCTTTCTGTGTTCGCTGTATCACATACTCTATGCGGCCTTTACCGATGGGGAAAGAGATCTCTTTATTGAACACATCAAAAAATACCTCAAAGACGACGGTCGCCTTGTCATTGTAGATAACGATCTCGTTGAAAGCGAAGAATTGCCGTATCATGGGCCGTACATATCCCGCGATATGATCGTCAGCCAGTTATGGCATTATGGCTTCGAGCTCATTTGCCAGTATCAATTCACAGTCCAGCGTTATATCCTTGAATTTAAAATTACAAATAAAGCGCGAAGCTTGCCTGATCCTTCGCTCTTAATTCCGGCGGTGTTTGCCGATGAAAAATCAACTCATGCTATTAAAGTTACTTCACCATTATCACTGATCCGCTACCGTATGATCGGCACCTCATCGCAGGGCTACACAATACTGGGGAAGAAAGCTGCCAGGCTTTTCTCTGCGGCGCTTGAAAATAAGGATCAAGGCAGTCTTACAACCGCTCTTAATGCGTATAAATCGTTGATCCCCCAGGAGAGAATCGGAGATGAGTACACGGTCTTTGAGTGGTTCTGCACATATCTTCTGGCGCACAAAGATGAGCAGGCAAAAATGCTTGCCGACCCATTTGACGCTGAATTTTTCCACTCTCTGGCAGATGATGACTTTGCACTGTTGAAAAAATACGTCCGGATAAAGTACGACCTGGCTCAACCGGATCCTGAAATGCCTGGAGCAGGTGATGCATTTGCAAGCAGGCAGATCCACGATATTGTCTACGAGTATTCGGGAGACGAAGTGAGTTTCGATCAGCTCAACAAGTGGAGCGAGTTTATCTCCTTCAATAATCCCAACCGTGAAACCTGGGAGAAGACGGGTGATATGCTCAGTTACCTGGATATTGGCGATGGGGAAGTCGTTGCGGATATAGGCTGTGGTTTTGGGTTCTTCTCGTTCAAATTCTCTCAGATGGTAGGTGAAGACGGCAGGGTCTACTCTACCGAAGTCAACAGAGACACACTTGCCTATGTGGAGAAAATCCGTGATAAATTCGGACTGAATATACAGACCGTTCAGGCACGTTTAAATGATGCCTGTCTACCCCCCGGGTGTATTGATACCGTCTTTATGTGCTCGATGTACCACGCTGTCTACATTGCCTCTCTTGAGTCTGTAAAAGACGAGTTTATTGCCAGTCTAAAGAGAGCCCTGAAGAAGGGGGGAAGACTCGTGATCGTGGATAACGCGATAACTCCTCCGTCTGTTGTGGCCTATTTCGGCTCTGCCATTGCCAGAGAACTGGTTATCGCTCAATTAGAATACTATGGGTTTCACTTGGTCGATTCAAAGCAGTTTGTTCCCCAGCGTTATGTGCTGGTTTTCCAGCAAGACTGAAAGGGCTAGTCTGTCATGTTGCATGCTATAGAGACAAGCGGGATAACCAAGAAATTTAGTGAGGTTACTGCTGTAAACAATGTCAACATCTCGATCAAGCAGGGAGAGTTGTTCGGGCTTCTCGGCCCGAACGGTGCAGGGAAAACAACTCTCATAAACATGTTATCCACCATGACCGTGCCCTCAAGCGGAAGTGCCAGAGTATGGGGATTCGATGTGGTAGCAGATGCTTCTTTGGTTCGGCAGAGCATTGGTGTAGTCTTCCAGGACATTACGCTTGATGACCGCCTCACCGGTCGGGAGAATCTGGACCTTCATGGCAGGCTGTACGGTCTTGGTGGCAGGATTAGAAAACAAAGGATTGAAGAAGTCCTCTCTCTGGTTGAGCTCACGGATCGGGCGGACTCTCTGGTTAAGACGTACTCCGGTGGAATGTTGAGACGTCTTCAGATTGCACGTGGGTTGATCCACAGGCCCCACGTTTTATTCCTGGATGAGCCCACACTGGGCCTTGATCCCCAGACCCGGGCTCATATCTGGGAGTATATAATGACCCTGACCAAGGAAGGTGTGACCATTGTGCTCACCACGCACTATCTGGAGGAGGCGGACCACCTGTGCAACAGGGTTGCTATCATCGATCGTGGTGAAATTGTTGTAATCGATACTCCGAAGACCTTAAAGAGCAGGCTTGGGGGAGATGTGATTACGCTCGAGCTGGAAGACTCTGCTGATATTGCACGATTGTACGCCATCTATGAACATGATGGATTTGCAACGATGGTGTCCCGGAGCAGTAACGAGATATCTATGGCCGTCAGGGATGGTGAGAGCAAGATCCCGCGTGTATTGAACCTTGCTTATAATGCGGGCATCTCAATTCATTCAGTCAGCCTGCATAAACCCGCGCTGGACGATGTGTTTCTCTATCATACGGGTCGTGCAATAAAAGATACAGACAACAGCGAACTACAGGGGCTCATGAGATCCAGAAGCCATTCAATGAGGAGATAGGGTATGCCGAAAAGGGCGGTTGGGGTCGTCTATGCCATGTGGCTTGGTGAAATGCTGAGGTTCTGGCGTTCAAAATCGCGTATTGTTGGAGCCCTTTCAACCCCTTTTACTTTCATGCTCTTTCTTGGTCCCGGTCTCAGTTCCGGGTTTCAATTTCAGGGTGGAGGTGCTGTAGATATCAGCTTCTTTGCGCCGGGTTTCATAACGATGTCCGTCCTCTTCGCCTCCCTGTTTGCAGGCGGATCCATTATATGGGAACGGGAGTCCGGCATTCTTAAAGAGGTTCTGATCGCACCTGTCAGCCGTTTCTTCATAGCGCTTGGAAAGGCCGCGGGCGGGGTTACAATTGCCCTGATTCAGGGCATTATGGTGCTGATTTTTGCTGGACTTATTGGTGTGCACTATGTCTCCGGTATAGGCGTGCTGGGAGGCATAATTATCATGGGTCTTTCGAGTATCGGATTTATTGGAGTGGGCGTCTCATTGGCTTCCAGGATCGAGAGTCCGGAGGGGTTTCAGATGATCATGAGTTTCCTGGCGATGCCCCTTGTCCTCCTGAGTGGAGCGTTTTTCCCTATCTCTGACTTGCCTGTCTGGCTAAAGGGTCTTGTCTACGTCAATCCTCTCACCTACGGTGTTGAGGCGCTGCGCTGGTGCCTCCTGGGGAACTCCACGATCCCGGTTTCGTTGAGCATCGCAGTGATTACTCTGTTTGCCGTTGCCATGCTTGGAATCGGAGGAAACCTTTTCGGAAGAATAAAGGTTTAGGTGCTGGTCCCGGAGTGAAGAGATTGCTGATGCGAAACGTCGTGATCCAACAATACTCTCCCTTCGGATATAGTCTCTAAGTCGCTGGTGGACCTTTGCTTAACACTTGAAACTGGACGCCGGTACTCCCGGCTCGAGCTTCATGTATCCCCCATACGGCCGCGGAGACTAGTAAGTTATTTATATCATATGTAAATCCTTTACACCGGATCAGTCCTCCGATGCATAGAGTAGAGATGTCGGTTAGAGTTATAATTCCAGATAACGCAGACAAGCCATTTAAACAACGGAATCAAACTCCAGTCCTTGACAGATTCATCTCATCGTTCGGGGGTTCCGGTAAAAATGATGGAGCAGGTTTCTTATGATACGATAGACTGCAGGAGAAACGCCATGGCAGATGGAAACCTCATGTAGAAGATCTCCGCATGCGAACCGGGGGAAAATCTCCCTAAACGATAGCCGGCCTGCTTTACGATCACGGGTGAAGTGAGATGAGGCAGATGATGTTGTATGTCGTGGTTATCCTGTTTTCTGTCGCCATAAGTGTCACAACCGGTGTCATTGCGCCCCCGGTGACACCATCTCTTCCTGAACAATGGACCCCTGGCGCCGAAACGTCACCAACAACACCCACTTCTCCTGTCCAATGGACCCCGGGCATCGAAACATCGCCGACAACACCGGCTCCCCCCGGGCCACAGGCTACGGGCACCGAAACATTATCCCCCGCAACGCCGGAATCACAGATTGCTGTCATGGGGATTACCATTAGCCCGGAAGTGTTCATGTATGGGGATACCGGTGTGATCGGGGTCGAGATCAGGAACACGGGATCCACCGGCGTTGCCATCAGCGCTGCAAGGTTGTTATCGGACGGAGTAACCGTAGTTAACGATGAGACCTACGATGTGGTCGGCA
This sequence comes from Methanomicrobiales archaeon HGW-Methanomicrobiales-2, assembly GCA_002839645.1. GTDB lineage: Archaea > Halobacteriota > Methanomicrobia > Methanomicrobiales > Methanoculleaceae > Methanoculleus. The sequence continues at coordinate 7,690 of PGYL01000017.1, forward strand.
CCGTAGGTCCCGGAAGCACCATGCAGTTCACCTTCACGGTGAAGGCGGATGTTGCCGACGGTATTTATTACCCGGCATTTTACCTGGATATGCGCGACGGCGGAAGCTTCCGTTACCACATTCCGGTGCAGGTTTCGGACTCGCAGATCTGGGTTTCCATCCAGAATGCACCGGAGACGTTCCCGGCCGACAGCGAAGATACTGTCATTCTCTCCGTCGGTAATCCCCGGGAAAATACGGTGAATGGCGTGACGATCATCCCGACGGGGATCGGGTTTACATCCACCCCCAAAGCCGTTTTCCTTGGCAATCTCCCGGCCGATATGGTGAGAAGCGCATCCTTCAATATCACCGCATCGCAGGCGACCGATCTCACGTTCATCATCTCCTACCGGAACGGGATTAACCAGCACAATGAGACCCTGACCCTCCCGGTTGTGGTCGGCCGGAGGACGGTGGATCCGGAGATGGTGATCAATAACATCGAGATAGCCCGGAACGGTCCTTCGATCGATCTGACAGGAGACGTTACCAACGCAGGCCTTAAAGATGCATACTCGGTTCAGGTCACCGTCGGCAGTCCGGCGCAGGCAATCGCTCCCTATCCGGTGTATGTTGTCGGCAGGCTTGAACCCGACGACTTTTCGAGTTTCGAGATCACATGCAGAGCCGAGGGGGCATCCTCGGTGCCGCTGATCGTCCAGTACAAGGACGCTACCGGAAAAACCTATGAGGAGACCGTGACCGTCTCTCTGACCGACACGCAATCCCCGTCGCAGGGGAACACCGGCATTCAATCAGGAGCAGGCTCGACCTCACCATGGAATGGCCCTGGTGGAGAGAGTATGTCCGGATCCTCTGAAGGCGGATCTGCGCGGGTTCCGATCCTTGAGATCGCCCTCGTGATCATCGGGGGCGTTGTCGTCGCCATCGCATGGCGGAAGGGGTATTTCGCGAAGATCCGCAAGCGCCCGCCCGGATAGGCGGGTGTCGTGATCAGGGATGTGGATGTCGTATGGTCGTCAGGGATATCATCTTTCAACTCTCCGTCCGGAACGTCAGGCTAAATCTCCTCCGGTCTCTCCTCGCTGCACTGGGCATCGTGATCGGTGTCATAGCCATCGCCTCGATCGGGATGATGGGGGCGAACATGACCCTTTCGGTCACGGCACAATTCACCGATATGGCGAACAAACTCACTGTCACCGGATATCCCGGCGAGGGAGGCAGCATGGAAGGGCCGGTGGGGGGAGGACCGGGCCCTCCTCCTCCAGGCACCGGCGGTTCTTCCACCGATGAGGTGCTGGTGACAGAGAACCAGTTCAAAGATATCAAACGAATTGCTGGAAAATATGGGATTGTATATTTTGTCTACCAGGACTCCGATCCGATCGAGGTCGGGTCCGATACGGGGAGAGCAACGATTTATGGCCTCGACATCGACGTAATCCGGGAGATACTCGCCGTTAAAGAGGGGGAATACCCGGAGAGCCCGAACTCCGTTCTCGTCGGACCGCTCCTCGCCGAGCGGATGGGTCTCAGGATCGGGAGCCGGATAGACATTGGTGATCCCGCCGAAGGGTCGACGACGGTACGCGTTACCGGAATCCTTGAGGAACGGGGATTGTCAATGGACATCAACACGGACGTTGCGATCATCGGGAGCGAGAACCTTTTCGTCGACCTCTTCGGCGGTGAAGGTGAGTACGATCAGGTCAACATTGCCGTGAACAACGTCGATGATGTCGCTACTGTTAAAACGAAGATTGAAGATGCGTTGAATAAGAAGAAGGATGAGGTTACGGTCCAGGATAGCAGCAGGATGGTAGAGAGCATCACATCGACTGTCTCCTCGATGACGACGTTCGTGACGGCAATTGCAGGGATCTCGCTTCTCGTTGCGGCGGTCTCGATCTTCAACGTGATGATGATGTCGGTGACCGAGCGCGTTCGTGAGATCGGCATCATCCGGAGCATCGGGACGCAGAGGGGTGAGGTGCTGAGAATGTTCATCTACGAGGCGGCTATTATCGGGACTGTCGGGGCTGCCATCGGCGCGGTGCTGAGTCTTATCATCGGTTATGTCGTCGTCGAGGGGATGGTCGGCACGTCGGACTATTTCTTCACCTATGGAAGCCTGATCCATGTCCCGGAGGCCATGCTCATCGGCGTCGCGGTTTGCATTATATCCGGGGTCTACCCGGCATGGAGGGCATCGAACCTCGACCCTATCGAGGCACTCAGGGCGGAGTGAATGAGTAAGGAGGGATTTAACTCTCTCTTCTTCACAATGTTGCGGGTATTGAATGTGATCTTGTGAACGGATGAGATTCGGCGTGTTCAGGTTGGGTGTGCAGCCTTTCTGTCACTCCTGGTCCCCCTTGCCAGCCGGGGTGAACACGTCGGTCGCCGGGATGGCAAAGCATCTGCCTGTCGGTACAATACGCTGGCTGCGGTTATGCGGTCGCCGGACTGTTCCGGCAGCTCTACCCGGCACCGCTTGCACACCTTCATCGAGAAGCTTCTTTCACCTCTAAGGGCCCTCGCCCCAGGGCGATCGACCCGAGACCAGGAACCTCTCCGGCCGGCGCCCTCCCCGACCGGCGTCCTGCTCCCCTGCTGCCGTCAGGCATTCGGCGCTGCAAAATGGGACATTTCCGGTCGTGGCTTGCCGCTCCGTCAAAATCTCTCGTCCGCAATGTTCGCAATAAACAGATTCCGGCATGGTACCTTCACCCGGAGATGGAGGAGGTACGCCGGATGATAAATTTTTCCACCGGCCCGATCGCCTTCATCGTTCTGGATCGTCTCGACGAACCCGGAGGCGACGCCTGGCGGGAGAAGTGTGGCTTTAACGTGAGGATGCAGGGGCGGCTTCACGCGGCTAAATTCAGCGTGAAGCCGCCCCGCACTCCGGTCGGTCCAGCACCCGGTGCCTATCGGATCCGGCAGATCCCCGGCGGAGTCACCCCATCACCGGCACGAAACCAAACCTTCCTAACCCCGGGGGTCAAACGCCATGCATCGACGGGGATGATCTGGAGTGCCGAAGCTGGTACTGATCGATACGGCGACCGGGAGACGGGTCCGGCACCGGATCCGGAGCATAAGGCAGGCGTTGAAGCAGCAGGAGTGGTACGAGACGGTGCTCGGGCGGCGTGTGCGGATCGAGAAGGTGTTTGAGCGGTAACGCTGCTCCGGGCGGGGTTCCTGGATCAGGATGGTGGGGTTCTGGTCACACTTACCATCGGGAATGTGCGCCGAAAATCCTGTGTGGGAAGGGGTGCAAGCAGCACCTGCTGGTAAGAGGAACCCGGCTCCTCATTTATCGGGCCGTGCTGATGATAAGTAACAGATCCTGCAAAGCAGTCGGCACAGTAAACAGGCACTTCTCTGTCCAATATCTATGTGATGAAAAGCAGCATGGTTCAAGATTGCAGACCCCAGGTTATTGCCGTGGCCTGTGCATAATTTTATATTCAATTATACATTGTATATACATAGTGAGTAAGTCCTTCCCGAAACGAATGAGGCTACCATGAGGTAGGTGGGACAAAGTAGGGAAGGGTTCACCCTTTCACTTCTGGCGCCCTTGGAAAAAGTCGAGGGCAATCGCGATTCTGGGTTCAATAATCCTGTAGTAAGTCTCATCGTTTTCCCGATACATCTGATGGACTGCGCCTGCCACGAAGTCTGCAGCCTGTATACATGGTTCCGTTCGAGAGTCAAGATGCTCTATGGCGAGCTGATCGAACGATGTTGCATTGGGGGCACCATTGTCGAACATGCGATACGTGAGATAGTCATCGAAATGATCCCGCTCCAGGCTGTATGTCGATTTGTCGATGCAGACATAAATGTGTCCTTCGATCGCATACTGATGAGCAATTTTGGAGATGAGGGATCCTGTAAGATAATTGTAGATGATCTGCTGTTTATCCCTCAACCGGCTGTGCACCTGATTCTTACGGAGCACCGCATATGTGATGTCGAGATCGCAATCGGCGATGCATTGTAAAATCAGGTCTTTTATTAGCCCTTTCGTGTTGTTGAACTTGAACTCGGGCAGATCCCTGAGAGATTTCTTGAGTTTTCTCTGCCGGATCTTCTTAAAGCACCGCCGAATCTTCTGATCGTCTCGGACTACAATGGCTGCAAGAACAAAATACTGAGATGCCCGTGGTCCAAATCCGAGATCGCCGGATTCATCGACGTATACTCTCACGCAATACGTAATGGGTCGTTATGGTCATAAACAATGCGAAAAAGGAAGTGGGGTGGATATTATGGACAGTGGTGCTGGCAGTGCTCACCTGAGCCATCCCAGCCTGTAGAAGACCCACCCGACCACAAGCATCGAGATGATGGTCCAGACGGTCACCTCCCAGAGGTAGAGGCTGAACGGGGTGCCGAGGATGTTCATCCCGAGCACCTGCCCGATCAGGGTCGGGATGAGGACCAGGGCCGAGAGGACGGCGATTACCCGCATCGCCCGGTTCATCTCGTAGGAGACGCTGTTGATGTGGACGTCGATTAAGGAGAGAAGACCCTCCCGGATGTTCCCGGCGGTCTCGTGCAGGTAGTCCGTCTCGTTTGAGAGTGCATCGAAGACGCTCTTCTGCCCGGCCCATGATCCTGCGGCGGGAATATCCTTCGCGATGATCGTCGCCACCTCTTTCTGGTGGAAGAGGCTTGAGGCCAGAACGCTGCTCACCCTCTTGAACTGGAAGACGGTGTCGAGGAAGTTCTTCGGCATCTCCTTGTTGGGAATACTCTCAAGCCGCATCAGTTCCGCCTCCATCTCCGAGAGGATCCGGGCGTAATCCTCGTTGATCCGGTCGAGGGACTCGTAGAGAACCCGGGCGTACAGGGGCGCCCCGGTCAGGGTGCTCTCGTCGAGACCTGCCCGGATCTGCCCGAAGAAGCGGTCTTCTGCCTTCGAGACGGTGACGATCGTCTTGCCCCGGTTCACGATGATCAGCCCGATGCTCGTCATGACCGGGATCCGCACCCCGTTCTTTACCCGGACTGTCCGCTCCGGCTCCTGCACGAAGACGAGCCGGGTGGCGTCGGCAACCGTTATCCCGGGGTGCGATGGTTTCATCAGCCGGCTCTCGAAGAAGACATCGGGAATCCCGAGCATATCGGAGAGCACCGGGAAATCCAGCCTTGAAACGCCGGAGAGATCGAACCAGGCCTCAACCGAGGGATCTGCAAGGTGTTCTTTCACCTCGGCAGGGGTGTATTCCCTGTAGTCGCCTCCGGCATCTCCCACCACGCCCTGGATCCGCATCGTTGAGAACGCCGGTGTTGCAGGCCCGACATCGGCAATCTCCGGCTCGATCCGGCGTTCCACGGACCTTCCGCCGGCCGCCGCCACCCGGACCACCCGGAGGAGCCGGAGCGTGGGGGAGGACCTCGCGAGCGTCGAACTGACACCCGGGACCACCTCGAGGACCGGGAGCGTGATGATGACAAGATCGAGAAGATGCCAGCGGTCCAGGAAATGGCTCACCGGATTCTCTGCAAGGCCCAGTTTGAGGATGTATTCGAGGACGAAGATGGCGATGATCGTGGTATCGACGATATTGAGAAATTCGACTGCCGATTGCGGCAGAGAAGGGATCAGGAGGGGTATGATGACGATCGGGGCCATAATCAGGCCGAGGAAGATCATCAGGCTGTCCGGGAGGATCCGGTAGACAAGACCCCTGAGGGCTGCCTTCCTCTCCGGCCGGGTCTCTCCGGTGACGGTATCCCCTTCTTCCCCTGAAGGCTGAATCCTCTGCATACGATCCTGTCCGCCTGAATTACCCGGTGAGTGGCCGCAGCCCGGATGTCCCGACACCGGGCGAGGTGAAGGAGGGTCGTCTTGCCTATATAATCTGCCTCGACGTTGATGGAGACCGGCGCAGTCGTCACGGGTGCCCGGGGAAGGCAGCGCCACCGGTTGCCTGCCCGGCGTGTCGCCGCCCCCAGGCGGAATGACCTCTCCCATGCGGTTTCGGATACCCCGGCCACACATCCGGCGGAGGAGCAGCCTTATATGCAACAGAACGCCGGATATTCAGACTTGTTAGCAAAATGAGAAACATTCATATTACTAAATTGACAACAGGAAACCCATGATGGGATTTTCGGCAAACCGCCTCTTCTGCCTCGTCATACTCCTCATGGTCGTCCCGGTCGCCGCGTCCGGGGCCCCGGTAATCCGGAGCCTCTCGACCGCTGAGCCCGGGGCGGGTGAGGTCTTTGATGTCTCGCTCTCGATCGAGGGCGTCGCCCTCGGCGGGGTGGTCGAGACCCTGCCGGCCGGCTACGCCTTCGCGGGAACCGACCATCCAGACGACCGGGTCCTCGTCAGGGGGCAGCAGGTCGCGTTTGCCGTGATGAACGATACCCGCATAACCTACTCGGTCAGGGCCCCCGCTGCCGGGAGCGGGGATATCACCGGGCAGTGGGAGGACTTCCTCGGTGAGTCGGACGGGCAGGTAGGCGCGGCGCACGTCGCGGTGGACGGCATCGAGACGGCGACGGAGAGCCGCGGGGATAATCCTCCCGCACAGGAGGCCGCCTCACCGTTCGCGGCCCTGGCGGCGGTTGCCGCCCTCTTCTTTGCCGGCCGGGGTGGTCGGCGATGAACCCACGTCACCTCCTCGCCCTCCTGCTCCTCCTGCTCCTCGCCGTCCCGGCATCGGCCTCACCGGGTGACGGCATTCCCGGGGACGCCGACGGCGACGGAGTCCTCACCCGTGCCGAGTACGCGTCTGCGGCCCTCACCTACCTGGATGCCGCCTACATGGGCGGCGCCGGGGAACTCGACCGGGACGACATCCGCGACGCCGCCTGGGTCTCCGCCCGCTGGGACGGGAAACCCCGTGAGATCACCGACTCCACGGGGAGAACGGTGACACTCTACCGCCCCCTCCGTCGGGTGGTGACCTTCAGCGGCGAGTCCCTGGAGACCCTGCGGTCGCTCGGGTTCGATATGGAGAAGATCGTCGCCGTCGATAAGTACACCGCCGAGAAGAGCACCTTCTTCCCCGAGTGCCGGGAGAAGGCGAACGTCGGGTCGATCTGGTCTCCCGACATGGAGAAGGTCCTCATCCTCAGGCCGGACACGGTCATCCTCTACGCAACGATCAGCACCGCGGCCTGCGACGATATCCAGCGACGGCTGGAGGCGAGCAGCCCCGGCATCCGGGTATTGCGGTTCGACTGCTTCAAGCCCGCCACCTACACGGGCGAGATCCGCACGATCGCCTCGATCGTCGACGAACCCGAGCGGGGGGAGGAGTTTGCCTCCTTTTACGGCTCGACGATGGACCGGATCCGGGAAGGCACGGCGGGGATCCCGGACGATGAGAAGACCCGGGTCTACTTCGAGTACTGGTTTGATTACACGACCGTTGCCGCCAGTGCGGGCTACAACGAGAAGACCGAACTCGCCGGCGGGAAGAACCCCTTCGCCACCGGGACGACCGAGTACCCCGTCGTCGATCCCGAGGCGATCATCGTCGCGGACCCACAGGTCGTCGTCAAACTGGCCGGGCAGGGCCTGGCCGTCGGTGGCTACGGGGGACACGATCCCGAAGCGCTCGATGCGATCCGGTCGGCGCTGCTCGACCGGCCCGGATGGTCGAGGATCTCCGCGGTGAAGGACGGCCGCGTCCACGTCATCCACTCCGACATCCTCGGCGGCGCCCAGCACTTCATCGGGACGGCCTACCTCGCGAAGTGGTTCTACCCGGACCGGTTCGCCGACCTCGACCCGCACGCCATCCACCAGCGCTACCTCACCGGGTTCCAGGGGATCGACTTCGACCTCGCGTCTCAAGGGACGTTCGTCTACCCCTGACCGGTGCCGCCATGGAACAGAACGTCATCATCCAGGAAGGGTATACCCGGCTGAAGAAGACCCGTGCCCTCTTCATCGTCGGCCTTCTTTCTGCCCTCGTCATCCTGATCGGCATCGCGGTCACGCTCGGGTCGGCCGGCCTTACCGTGGGCGAGTCCTACCTTGCGATCCTGGCCGGCCTCTTCCCCGGGATATTCAGCGCCCCTGACCTCGCGACGACCATCGTCTGGGACTTCCGGCTCCACCGGGTGCTCTTTGCAGTCTCGTCCGGGTTCGGGCTCGCGGTGGCGGGCTGTGTCATGCAGGGGATCCTCCGAAACCCGCTTGCAAGCCCCTTCACCCTCGGGATAGCCTCGGCGGCCGCCACCGGCGCCTCGATCGCCATCGTCCTCGGCGCCGGGGTCGTCGGCGGGGAGTACCTCGTCATCGGCAACGCCTTCCTCTTCTCCCTGCTTGCGGCGCTTGCCATCTACGGGATGGCCCGCTACCGGGGGATCGGCTCTGAGACGATGGTCCTTGCCGGCATCGCCCTTATGTACCTCTTCTCGGCGGTGACGTCGCTTTTGCAGTACGTCGGCAGCGCCGAACAGCTCCAGGCGGTGGTCTTCTGGATGTTCGGCTCGGTGGACAAATCTTCCTGGCCGAAACTCGCGATCGTCGCCCTCGTCCTCGCCTGCACCATCCCCTACCTCATCTACCGCGCCTGGGACTTAAACGCCCTCGCGGAAGGAGACGAGGTGGCGGCCAGCCTCGGGGTGCCCGTCGAACGGTCGATGGCGGTCCACATGATGATCGCCTCCCTGATCACCGCCGTCATCATCTGTTTCACCGGGACGATCGGGTTCATCGGGCTCGTGGCCCCCCACATCACCCGCATGGTCATCGGCGGGGATTTTCCGACACTCCTTCCCCCCCCCCGCCCCGGGGGGGGTCTCCTCCCCCCTTCGGCCGACAGCATAGCGCGGAGCGTCCTTGCGCCGCAGGTCCTCCCCGTCGGGATCGTGACCGCATTCCTCGGGGTGCCGTTCTTCATCTACCTCTTCCTGCACCGGAGGGGTGCCTGATGGTCCGGCTCTCGGTCGAAGACCTCTCGTTTGCCTACCGGAACCACGAGGTGCTCCGCGGGGTCACCTTCCCGGTGCATGCCGGCGAGATCCTCGGGCTCGTCGGGCCGAACGGGTGCGGAAAGACGACGCTCATCCGGTGCGTCGACGGCATGCTCTCCCCAAACGGGGGAAAGGTGATGCTTGAAGGGAGGGAACTCGGGACGATGCACCGCCGCGAGGTTGCGCGGGCGATGGCCTACGTGCCGCAATCGGCCGGGAACCATACCTCGTCGACAGTCTTTGAGACGGTCCTGATGGGGAGGCGGCCCTACCTGAACTGGACGGTGAATCCCGACGACGAAGAGAAGGTGGTTGCGGCGCTCGACCTCCTCGATCTCGGGGATCTCGCGCTCCGGAAGGTCGGCGAACTCTCCGGCGGGGAGCGCCAGCGGGTGATGATCGCCCGGGCGCTCGTGCAGGAGACGGGGGTGGTCCTCCTCGACGAACCGACGAGCAACCTGGACGTCTGCCACCAGATGGGAGTCATGGAAGTCCTCAGCAGCCTTGCCGAGGAGAAGGGGCTCGCGGTCGTCATCGCCCTCCACGACCTGAATCTCGCCGCCACCTACTGCCACCGCCTCATGGTGCTCTCGGCCGGGTCGGTCTACGGCTACGGGACGCCGGAAGAGGTGCTCACCGAAGCAATGCTCAGGAACGTCTACGGTATCGAGGCGGTGGTGAAACGCGACCTCCCGGCACCCTACATGGTCCCGGTCAGGGCCGGGCGGCTGCGGGGAGGGGCGTAAAGGCCCCCCCCTCATTCCTTGAGATGCCTCAGCGCCTCTTGTGCTTCCATGACCGGGTGCATCTCCGTGTAGCCGAGGTTGCCCCAGGGATAGCCGGCTTTCAGGAGGGCTACGGGGTTTTCCACCTCGACCAGCCGGAAGACCGTGTTGCTGCCGAGATCGATCCACTCGTTGATCACGATCATTCCGTTCGGGGTCTTCTCCGCGGCCCGCATCTCCATCACCTCGCCGGTCTTTCCAGGCTCCCAGGTGAAGATATTCATGAACTGCATGGTATGGACCACCTATTCCGTTTCACACCCCGGCATGCCGGAGCGGACGTTCAGCGTCAATAGTCTCGCGGTATAAATACCTGTGCCGGGCAGAACCATCCGCTACGGCCACCACCCCATCTTCTCTTTTCGTGGCGGAGGGAGCATGGCAGCGATGACGGAGACCCCCGGGAGCAAACCATATACCGGTCGGCCGTGCCCGGGGGTAAGCGCCGCGAACCCGGCAGGAGACCGGCACGCCCGGGAATACGGGGCTAAAGGCGGGCACGACATGGGCCGTTCGATCGTCGGCTACCTTCCTCCGGTCTCCTTCTGCTCCGAAAAAGTATCCGTTCCCTGGACTCCTCGTCCAGGGTTATCTCCGCCGGGGCCGCGTCTCGACCCGCTCCGTCGTGATGACCTCGGGCGGGGGGGTCTCCTGCCGCTTCACGGCCTCCACCTCCTCCCGGCTCGGAGGTGTCATGGCCCCCGCGGACTGGATCAGGCCAAAGTCCGCCTCACGGGGCCAGTTGTCCTCGTCAAAGCCGCGTTCGTCGTCCAGCCGCTGTTTGTCGATGTTCACGACGAAATTGTCGTCCCCCGGGCGGTAGATCACGGCCTCGGGCGGGATGGCAAACCTCTTTGCCCCAACGCCGAGCATGCCGCCGTACTTGAGCACCAGGTACTGCACCTTGCCCTCCGGGAAGGAGACCCGCATATCCGAGATCTCCCCGAGGTCGTCTCCCTGCGGGTTGATCACGTTCTTGTCCAGGATGTCGTCGGCCGACATGAACCACTCTTCGCCGGCCGTCCGCGTCCTGCGCTCCAGAATTACCTCCGATCTCTCTTGCATCTTCTTCATCTCCATCGCCCCCCGGTCAGGAACACCCCCTGAGGTGGGCGTGCAGTGAGTGCCGGAAGTCCTTAAAATGGTTTTGTCCCTGCAGGCCCGGGACCTAACCGAACCGCCCTGCCCGTTTGCGGCGCAGACGCACGCTCTGTCAAAATTATCCTCAAATTGGCGGTTATATGGGAAAATGTGCATCCACCTTACCCGGAACAAAATGGATGAAGTTATTACCGGGTGCGTCAATCCCCTCTTCATGGGGCCTACTGTCAGACTGGATCTCACCACGGTCCTCGAGGCAACAGGCGAGTTGCAACACTTTCTCGACCTGGGCGCTGCCCGCCTCCGGGCGGAAGGGCCGTTATCGCAAGAAGCGTCTGAGACGCTGATCTTTGGGCTGGCCGACGAACTTGAGGGCTACCTGCGGGCGATGGGCAGTAAGCGGGGGTCTGCCGGCATCGAGAACCTGCGGGACTGGACCCGGACCTGGATCGACGAGCAGCAGGGAGCACTCGCGGAAAAACTCTTGCGGGAGGGCGCCCGCGAAACGACGCCCTGAAACGGGATGCAGGGGCCGGGATAGCGAATGCGGCAGGGTGCAGTGATTCGGGCCCTGTCATGCCGGAACCTTCGGCCGGGACCGATGCGGCGCAACCGCGCACACCCGGAGAGGCCAGGTGGCGTTTGTTCAGCCCGGGGCAGAAAGGAGCCTCTCCGGCCGGCAAGTAACCCCCTGTTCCGGTGGCCCCCCTCATGAACTGAATATTTATCTCCCCGTATCACCCATGCGGCCCCGATGCCTCACTTCGACCTCTTCTTCAAGACCGAAGCGTTGCGGCAGAGGCTTGAGCCGCACCTGCGGCTCATCCCGCCGTTTTTCGGGTTTATGGGCCGGACCGGCCCGCCGGAGGGCCGCTACTTCGACCAGAAGGACCCAATGTGGAAGGGCTTCCCTTTCCCGGTCCCGGAAAATACCGTCTACGTCTTCGACGACGCGATCCCTGCCCGGGCGCTTGGAGGCGGGATGGATAAACGGGCGAGCATCCGGGTCACGCGCGAGGACAGGGATGACGAGGCGATCGTCCTCCGCATCTGGCACGAGATCCTGCACGCGATCGGGCAGCCGGCGGACGATATGGTCAAGCGAGCGGGCGAGTGGCAGAGCCTGTCTGAGAGGCTGATGTGGGCGGCCTGGCAGTCGCTCTCCCGGCCTCTTGACGTGCCGCTCTGGCACCGCAAATTCTACGCGTGGCTGACGGAGCGGGCGGCCTCCGGTGCGGGGGGGAGATAGGGGCCGGAACTGCTGCGGTGGGGCCCCGGCCGTTGTGAATGAAGCCATCGTTGCATTGTCGGTGTGGGAATGGATGTAACCGGGCGCGAGCGGGTGGAAGAGGGGCACGAGAGAGCACTGGAGGAACTGGAACGGCGGGTGGAGGAGCGCACCGCCGAGCTGGCCCGGGTCAATCGCACGCTCAACATTCTCCGCGAGTGCAACCGGGCTGTCGTGCGGGCCAAGGAAGAGCCTCCGCTTCTGCAGGAGATCTGCCGCATCGTCGTAGACGTGGGCGGCTACCCCCTGGCATGGATCGGGTTTGCCGAACAGGACGCCGCTCGTGCGGTGCGCCCGGTGGCCTGGGCGGGTTTCGAGAACGGGTACCTCAAGACTGCCGATATCTCCTGGGCCGATGCCGAGCGCGGTCGGGGGCCGGCCGGCACGGCCATCCGCTCGGGCCAGCCCGATCTCTCGAAAGATATCCGGACCGACCCCCGCTTCGCCCCCTGGCGGGAGGAGGTGGTTCGGCGCGGCTATATCTCGGCCATTGCACTGCCCCTGCGGGAGAGCGGCCGGGTGTTTGGCGCACTGAGCATCTATGCAACGGTGCCGGATGCCTTTCATCCCGAAGAGGTGGACCTGCTGATGGAGCTGGCCGACGATCTGGCGTTCGGCATTGCATCGGTGCGGGAACGGGCTGCACGCAACCGGGCGGAAGAGGCGCAGAGAGAGAGCGAGGAGCGCTACGGCTCCCTTGTGGAACTCATGCCGGACGGCGTCATCGTGTACCAGGACGACGTTATTCTCTACGTGAATCCTGCCGGCGTCCGGATTGCAGGCGGGAAGGGTCCTGAAGACCTCGTGGGCAGGCCGCTCGATCGGTTTGTCCATCCCGAGGGCCACGATCTCGTCGCCCTGCAGGTCCGTCGGATGCAGCAGGAAGGTACGGTTACCCCGCTCTTCGAACAGGAGTTCCTGACCCTCGACGGCCGGACCATCTGGGTCGAGGTCACTGCCGCGCCCATACTCTACCAGGGCCTGCCGTCGACGGTGGTTGTCTTCCGCGACGTCACCGGGCGCAAGCAGGCGGAGGAGGCGCTTGTTCGCCACGCCGAAGAACTCGCTCACCTGCACAGGCAACTGGAGTCCGCGAACCGGGAGGCGAACCTCTACCTCGACATTCTCACCCACGACATCGGCAACACCGAGAATGTCTCGAACCTCTATGCCGATCTGCTCATCGATACCCTGAAGGGAGAGGAGGTCCGGTACGTGAAGAAGCTGCAGCGCAGCATCCAGAAGAGCATCGATATCCTGCGCACCGTAACCACCATCCGCCGGATCCACCAGGCATCGCCGGAGCTCAAACCGATAGATCTCGATGCGGTCGTTCTGGGGGTGATCGAGAACGTTCCGGGCAGGACCATTCACTACGATGGGACGCAGTACCGGGTCCTGGCGGGCGATCTGCTCTCCGTGGTCTTCAACAACCTTATCGGCAACGCCGTCAGGTTCGGCGGTCCCGAAGTCGTAGTCGCCGTCAGGGTTGCGGAGAAGGACGGTTTTGTCCGGGTCTCGGTCGAGGATACCGGCCCGGGCGTGCCGGACGATGAGAAGTATGCGATCTTTCACCGTTATGAGCAGCAGAAACGGGGCGTCGGCGAGGGGCTCGGGCTGTACCTCGTGCAGATCCTGGTCGAGCGGTACGGCGGGAAGGTCTGGGTCGAAGACCGGGTGCCGGGCCGTCCGGAGGAAGGGGCCGCGTTCCGGTTTACGCTGCGAATCGCTCCGTAAACCCCACCCCGGACCATACAGCAGCTCCCGGGAGGCGAACGGGGGTGTGCAGGCTCATAAACTATAACGGTCGGGAAAACACACGTAGCTGGATGAAAATAACGCCCATTTCATTCTTCATTGTGCTTGTTCTCGGGCTGTCTCTTACAACCGCCGGCTGCATACAGGAAAAGCCCGGTATAACCACTTCAACGCCGGGAACTAACGGTACCATATCGCAGGGGCAATATACCTCCAATGAATCGCTTGTCGCGTTTGTCGAGAGCGCGGTTGCCTATGCAGAGACAAACGGCAAGGATAAGGCTCTCGCTGAATTTAACGATCCTGACGGTTCGTTTGTCCGGGGTGAACTCTACATCTACGCCTATGACTATAATGGCACCACCCTTGCCCACCCAATCAATCCGGAGACGGTCGGATTAAACCGCGAGGGAGACGCAGGAATCTTTGTCCGGGAAATGAGTGCTGTGGTCAGGAACGGGAGCGGCTTTTACCGGTTCACGTATATCAATCCCACACACAACCGGACGCTTGAATCGAAACTGGGGTATGGAGTGCAGGTCGACGAGGACTGGTGGCTGGGTTCCGGGATCTATACCGGTCCGGTAGACCTGGAGATATCCGGGTGATGCGGGAGAGACGGTGGCAGGGACCATGCTCCTCCGCGGCATAACCCCCAATGCTCTATCCGGCCTTTGGGTGGCCTTCAGAGCCTCATTTTACAAATATTTTCTGCGGTTTCCGGAAATCTGCGGCGGTTCATTCCGAAATCCTCAAAAAGCCCGAAGAAAACTTATACTGGTTACCGGATGACCCTTGAACTCCTGATTATCCTGCTGTACCTCGCAGCGATGCTCGCCATCGGTTTCATCGTCCAGCGCCGGGGAGGCGTCGAGACCTCGAAGGGGTACCTGGTCGCCAACAGAAACGTCGGCCCTTTCCTCATCGGCGGGACGCTGTTTGCCACGTTCTGGGGCGGCGGCACTCTTCTCGGGGGTGCCGGTGCGGCATACGGGGGCCACATGCTCGCCACCATCGCGGACCCCTGGGCTTCGGGCATCACGCTTCTGTTGATGGCAGTCTTCTTCGTGGTCATCCTGCGGAAGATGAAGATCGCGTCCCTCGGCGAGATGTATTACCTGCGCTACGGGATGCGGGGTGCGCTTATCGCTTCCGTCCTCTCCCTCCCCACGCTCCTCTTCTGGACCTCGGTGCAGATCCTCGCCATCGGCAAGATCCTCAACGTCCTCATCGGCCTTCCCGGCGCCGAGAGCGCCGCCATCGCAGGGTTGATCGTGATCGTCTACACCTACCTCGGCGGCATGCTCGCCGTCATCATCACCGATAATATCCAGATGGTGCTCATCCTCCTTGGCCTTGCGTTCCTCATACCGGCGGGCATCGCGTATGTCGGCGGCTTCGACGTGATCGCGGCCAATACCCCGACGGATTTCTGGTCGATCCTCCCGAGCGACGCTTCCCCGAGCGGGCTCGGGTGGACCGTCACCGGCATCATGGCCTGGTTTGCCGCGTGGTGCGGCATGGGCCTCGGCAGCCTTGCGTCGCTCGACATCTCGCAGCGGGTCTTCTGCGCCCGCGACGACCGGGCCGCGAAGCAGGGCCTTGTATTCGGCGCCGGGATGTACTGGGTCGCCGGTCTCGGCCCCATCTTCCTCGGTCTGCTCGGGATCGTGATGGTCAACACCGGCATGATCGACGGCGCCCTCCTCGCCGAAGACCCCGAACTGATCGTCCCCTTCCTCGCAAAGATGCTGCTCTCGCCCTGGATGATGGCCATCTTCGTCGGTTCCCTGATGGCGGCGATCATGTCCACGGCGAGTTCCGCGATCTTCGCGTCGGCCGCCGTGATCTCGACCACCATCGTTCACGGTGCGGTCTCCGACCACATCAAGGACGAGAAGTCGGTGCTGCGGTTCACCCGCTTCCTCGTCGTCGTCATCGGGCTCTTCAGCATCGGGATCAGTTTCGTTGCCCCCGGGCTTTACGACCTGATGATCTTCGGGTTCACCCTGCTTTTTTCCTGCCTCTTCTGGGCCCTCGTCTGCGGCCTCTACTGGAAGCGGGCGAACGCACCCGGCGCCATCGCTTCGATGCTCGGCGGGCTTCTGACGACGGTCGCGGGGGCCGTCGTCCTCTCGGTGCAGCAGGGAGCGCCGACCCTCGTCCCGCCGGACAACGAGTGGACGGTATTCTTCACGTTCGCCCCGACGCTTATCGCCGGGATCGCGATGTACGCCGTCTCCATGCTGACACAGAAGACGCACCCCCCTGTCCCGCTGAAGGACACGGACGGGGTCATCCTCAAGTGGCCGGACCTCGAGACGGCGACCACCGTGACGGAGAAGGGGTATCCTGTGGCCCGGGCTTCGGCGGCGGGCGGCGAAGAGGAGTGAGGGAGCCCCCACTCCCGGCCGACCTGGCCCGGCGGGGGTTATCCTCTCCCCGGAGGGCCCCTTCTGTCGGATCATAACCCTTATTCCCGTGCAAATGACACGTTCTTTGTGAAACACGTTCTTCTGACCTTCCTCCTGATCACGTCTCTCTTCTGTGCCGGATGCATGAATCCCGCCGAAACAGAGGTGCCGGGTAACGTAACGCCGGCCCCGGTGAGGGGTTCTGATCTCAACGAGTCCGTCCATCCGGGCGACGACTTCTACGCCTACGTCAACGATGCCTGGATGGCGGCGCATCCCATCCCGGCCGATAGGCAGTATTACGCCATATTCACCGAGATCAGCGATGGGGTGGATGACGACCTCCGTGCTCTCCTCGAGGATGCGGCGGCCGCGCCGGAGAGTGCGGACAGGAACATCACCCTCCTTGGAGATTTCTACCGGTCGGGCATGGATTCCGGGACGATCGACCGGGAAGGGCTCGCCGGTCTCTCCGACCTCCTCGTGACGATCGATGCGATCGACTCCCGGAGCGGTCTCGCCAACGTCACGATCGTTCTCCTGGACCAGGGATTCTGCCCGGTGTACTATTACTGGGCGGGGGTCAACCCCGAAGACAGCGCCGTGATGGTTCCGGCCCTCTACCAGGGCGGGCTCGGGCTGCCTGACCGGGACTATTACTTCCGAAACGACACCGAAAGCATTGAGATCCAGGATGCCTACCGTGAGCACATAGCCCGGGTGCTGGTGCTCGCCGGCGAGTCCTCAGAACAGGCAGCTGCCGATGCAGAGGCAGTCTATGGCATGGAAAAGGCCCTTGCTGCGGGCCACCTCGGGTCTGAGGAGTGCCGCGACCCGCAGAAGACCACGAACGTCCATACCCTCGCCGAACTCGAGGAGCGGTACCCCGCGGTCGGGTGGGAGACCCTCGCCGCCATCCCGGGCTCCGGCCCGGTCAGTGAGGTGCATATCTACCAGCCGGGATACGTGGAGGGACTTAACTCCCTGCTCGAGACCGCTCCGCTCGAAGACTGGAAGATCTACCTGCGCTACCGGCTGATCGATCAGGCATCCCTCTATCTCAGCACATCCTTCGAGGAGGAGCACTTCGCCTTCTACGAGACGGGGCTTTACGGTGTTCCGGAGATGAAACCCCGGTGGCAGCGTGTCGTCAATACGGAGAGCGAACTCCTCGGCGACCTGGTGGGCCGGGCGTACGTCGCCGAATACGTCGACCCCCGGACCCGCGGGATGGTGTCGGGGATGTTTCTTGCCATCCGGGAGACCTTCGACGAACGGATGGAAAACCTCACCTGGATGAGCGAACCGACAAAGGTCGCGGCCCGCGAGAAACTTGCCGCCATGGGAGAGAAGATCGCGTACCCCGACCAGTGGACGGACTACTCCGGGCTGAACCTCCCGGGTTCGTATGTGGAGAATGTCCGCGCCGCGAAAGCCCACTCCTTCATTCACGGGCCGGAAGGGCTTGAGAAGGTCGGCGGACCGGTCGACCCGAGCATCTGGTTCATTCCCCCGCAGACGGTGAACGCCTTTTACGACCCGGGCCAAAACGAGATGGTCTTCCCCGCAGGCATCCTCCAGCCGCCGATCTTCGACCCCGATAGAGACCCCGCCCTCAACTACGCCGCGCTCGGGTGGGTGATCGGGCACGAGATGACGCACGGTTTCGACGACCAGGGAAGGCAGTACGACAGGGACGGGAACGTAAAGGACTGGTGGACAGAGGAGGATGCCGCGAACTTCAACGACCGGACGGCCCTGCTCGTGGCCGAGTACAACGCGTTCGAGGCGCTCCCCGGCCTTTACGTCAACGGCAACCTCACTCTCGGGGAGAACATCGCCGACTTCGGGGGCCTGACGCTCGCCTACCACGCGTGGAAGAAGACGGAGAGCGGGTCGGCCGATCCCGCCGCGGACCGGGAGTTCTTCCTCGCGGCTCCGTACCTCTGGAGGTCGAACGACCGGGAAGATTCGCTCCGGAACCTGGTCCTGACCGATCCCCATTCCCCGGAGAAGTTCCGGGTGAACGGCGTCCTGTTCAACATCCCGGAGTTCTACGAGGCCTTTCCGGAGATCGGGCCCGACAACGCCCTCTACCGGGAGGTCGAGGAGAGGCCCGTCATCTGGTGACGGGTATTAGAATGCACTTTTTTCTCGCCCCCGGCATCGACCGGCATGATTCGGAGATTCCGGGACACTTTGAAGGACTACGATAACCGGTGAAATCCCCTCGTCCCGGATCAGGAGTGTTCTTAAGGAACGGTTCTTCAAACCGGGCGAGATCTTCATCACTCTCGCGTCCGGCCGGCCCTGTCCGGGACAACACGTTTAGGATGAGTTATATACATCTAAATCGACGATATAATATTTTCCTTTGGGAAAAAATCGTTGATTCCGTGGTACTGCGGATTCTGAGTGACATTTATCCAGTATTGCCAAAATGGTCAAATTTCCAGGGGCGTGGAACAACAATGGCAAATGACGGCAAGGTGAATGAAATTTTTGGTAAATGCAAGGAGGTCGCATCCGTTGCTGCCGATAAGGCAACCGTGATGATCGACTCTGCATCAGCCAGTGTTTCAGCGGGTGTCAGGGAGATGCGCGAGGAATCTGCGGCATCTTCGCGTACGGACGACGGCAACCATTCCCGGGACGGCGATGTTCGTGCAGCGGCGGAGACGGGGGAGTGCGTGCTCTCCGGCGAGCTGGCCGTATCCGGTGCGGCGAAAGATGCAGCGGGGATAACGGTCAGGCATTCTGCGGGCGAGGTCGTGAAAGGATGCGTGCAAAAGAGAATCGGGGGGTTCAAAAGCGGTTTGCAGAGTAAGAAACTGTTGATGACCGCAGGAACCATGGCTCTGGTCTGGCTGGCCCTGACGATACTTCCGGCCATAGGGTTCAATTCGGCGCCCGTACAGTCCCTCTCCTTCCTGACCTTCGCACGGGGAGGTCTCTCCGGCGGTGTGCCAGGATTCCTCGGCGGCCTCATCGGAAAGGGCCTGATCGCTTACTTCGTGACGCTGCTCGTCGTTGGAGGGATCTCCGGCGGGAGCATCATGTCAAGTGTCCGCTCTCTTGCCGCACAGTTCTCCGGAGGAAAATGGGATATGGCGTCGATCTCCCCCCTCCTGGTCGGCGGCGGCGCAGCCCTCTTTGTCTACAACTTCCTCGCGGGAACGTCGACGATCATGAACTGCATGGTGGGAATCGTGGCATTCCTCATCGCGGCCCGCGGGCTGGCGAACAGGACGGGATGCGTGCGACAGGTCTTTGCCGCGGTCTTTGCGAGAGAAGGCAGGGCCGATTCAGGACTGATGACGAAGGTGATGGCAGGATGGGCCGGAGGATTTGCTCTCGGCGTCGTCCTCTCCATCTTCGGAGGGTACACCTGTTACATCGCCGGGTTCCTCCTCCTGGCGGTCGGTGCCGTCCTCATGGTCACCGTTCAGAAGCAGGCAGGAGGTGTCCCGGCATGAGGCCGATGGCAAAACTTCTGCTCGTAGTCCTTGCGGCCTTCTTCCTTACCGGGATCGCGGCTGCAAGCTACTCGCTCAGCGATACCAACAGTTACGACTACAAACTGGCGAGCAAGTACATCCACAGCATGGAAGGCGACGAATACGTCGTCGAGATGCCGATTGAGGTCTACAAGAAAGGAACGAACGACCTTCTTGCAACCGAGAACACGCTGCTGATCGTCGGCAACCTCGGGAAGGTAGACCCCGAGGCAGAGCGGCTTGTCCTGACCGAGATTCCCACGGATGTCCATAGTTACACATACACGGGTGAGACGTACGACGGCCCGAGAACGCTTACGGGAAAAGTCACCGCCGGCCGCTACATGTTCACTGAGTTCGGCATAAACCAGAAGTATAAGACGGTGGGGGAGTTTACCACCTATCTGAAGGCGGATCTCGAAAACTCGGTTGCGAGTTCCAGCGCAAGAATTGAGTACGTGGATACGACGATAAGCGGACACCGCGTCGTCGGCGTGCGTGAATTAAGGGATAACTCCAACTGGCAGGCCGGCGGCGTCGCTTCGGACGACCATCTGGAGAACAAATTCACCTACTTTGTCGTGCGGGAGGATTTCTACCCGGCGGGCTCGGGGCTTGCCTACTTCAAGATCAGGGGAAACATCGACTACACGCATAAGAATGGCAGGTCGTTGTCGGACGATCCGTATCCCCCGGCGAGCCAGGTGGATGCGGCACGGTCCGCGATGAACAGGGCATACGAAGATGGAAACCGGGTCGTGGACTCGGTAATCGCCGATGCGGCGAACGCAAAAGCAACACTCATCGTCGGGAACTACAATGAGGTCTTTGGCGGCTACGGCGCCGGCTCATTCTCCCTCAACACGCCGGGCGGGGGCGCGGGCGAGACCGACTACAGCATACCCCTTGTCGTCGTGACCGGTATCTTCTCCGCGGGAGCCGCACTTGCAGGCGCCGCTGCGGCGGCCGCCGGCGGCGGCGGCAACGGCGGCAGCGAGACGGAGCGCACCAGCACCTACAAGATGAGGATCCGCAAGGACTTCGAGGATTACATCGTCTGCGGGAAGAGCCCCGAGACCATCTACGCCCAGATGATCGAGACCACCGCGGAAGGCGAGGTGATCGAACGTGACGACCTTACCGCAACGCTCTCGATAACCTCCGGCGGCGGGCTCCGGGTCGAGGACCCGACGCTCGCCGGCAGTTACATGGGAGCGTTCGTATCTGCGGACGAGAACGAACTCGCGGAGGAAGGCATCGTCAGGGTGGCCTACACCGGAATGGGCGGGTCGTTCACGAACAACATCCACTTCCGGATCATCGGCGAGCCGAGGGTCACGTTCCCCGAGCAGGGGGAGGCCATGGACCTGCGGCTGAACGTCCTCTACGGCGACAGCATGACCTACGACGTCGAGGTCGAACTCGTCGACTTCATCGAGCCGCCGAAGGAGGTTACGATCACTCAAGCCGACGAGGCGCCGTTCACGAGCTCCTTAGAGAAGATCGACGATACACATTACATCGCAAAGATCGTCAACACGAGTCCGCTGCCCGAGAAGGGAGCGCCGGTGACGAGATACGGTGCGAGAGTCATCGCCACCTACGAGGATGACAAGAGCGTCGAAGAAGCGTTCACGGTGATCTTCTACCCCGAGGGCATCAGCGTCACCGACATCGTCTACGACGACGAGGGGCACGCCCAATTTGCGGCCTACGACGATCTTGACACGGAAGAGGACGACGTTGCAGCGACCGGGTTCATCGTAAACCTCGCCGTCAGGGTGACCGAGAACGGGAAGGAAGTGGTGAAACTCCTGGACGGGACGGAGTACGCGCCCGAGTTCGGCGAGCTCAAGGGAACCGACCCGAGGACGGAGGTCCTTGCCTCGAGGTTCAAGTACACCCTCGATAAGAAGCCGGACAACACCAACAAGGCCTACAAGTTCGCCCCCGCCCAGCAGATCGGTGAGGACGAGAGGAACCCGTACTTCCTGGAACTCCCGATCACCTGCGAGTACGGTGACGAGACCTACGGCCTCGATCTCCCCATCCGCCTCATCGGCGATAAACTCGGGGTGCGCAAGGACCGCGAGACCGAACTCGCGAACTTAAAGAAGAGGATCCAGAAGTTCGGTATCAATCCGGACACCGCCCGGTTCCTGCGGGAGAACGTGCAGAATTTCACTGCCGCCGAGCTCCGCCTGATGAGCAAGAAGATCGTCTACGACTCGATCGTCTACTACACCCAGGAGTCGGCGGACTTCATGGAGACCGCCGACACCATGGACGACTGGATCACCTTCCTCTCCATCGTGAAGTGGTTCGGCGACCAGGCGTTCTCGTACCTCATGACCGTCTACACGGGGCCCGCGGGAGAGGCGATCCTCACCCCCACAAAGGAGCTTACGGTCGAGCTGATCGGCGAGCTCTCGGCCGACCTCTTCATGGGCAACGGAGTGAAGTGGGACGAGATCAAGGTCGGTGTGCACATCTCCGAGATGATCGAGAACTACACCAAGTCGTGCTTCGAGGATATCGGGAAGACGAACCCGAAGAAACTCGCCCAGGTGATCGCGGGGCTCTGCGTCTTCAACCTGGTGCGCCACTACTCCTTCGATCTCGACGAGAACGGCAAACGCAGCCTGTACAACGCGATCATCTCGTCGTTCTCCGACATCTCGCTCGAGTTCTTCTCGAAAAAGTTCGGCGATTTCCTCAAGGGCAAACTCGACGACCCGAAATCGAGCATTTCCAAGCTCCTGAACTCGTCGGCGGCCAGGATGCTCGAGGACATGATGCCCGAAGGCAAACTCGCGGTTCCGGGCGTGAACACCCTCACAGAAGACGTAGCGATAGGCCCCATCCTCCAGAAGTACGTGGAGGGGCTCTTCGGCTTCGGTGCGTCCTACGTGACGGAGGAGTTAGGAACGGCTGCTGCCGAGACCCTCTATGTGAAGGTGACGGTGGATGTGCCCGGCTCGGAGCGGGAGATCGACTGGTATGTCGTCATAAACCCGGTCAAAGCGGCCGACAAACTCCTGGAGTACATCTTCACGTCGCTCTACGAGGCGTTCCCGTTCCCGACCGCACAGCTGGGTTCTGCCTCCGAACTGCGCGACCCGCTCTACATGGACCCGGAGACCAACCGGCGGATCGGATAACTCTCTTTTTTTGCGCGTTCGTCCGGGACCGAAGGCGTGCCGGCGCTCTCCGGTTTGCGGGGCATCCAATCACACCTGTTTTATGAGCCCTCGCAAAGAATTCATAATCAATGAGACTGCCGCACAGGCCCGGACCCGGGAGGCAGGAAGGAGGAGTCCCGGGCACTCACCCGGACGAGTTCTCTCGACGCCTTATGCAGACGCAGGCCGAAGCGGAAGCGGTCATCGCTACGGCAGAACGTGACCTGAAACGGTTGCAGGCGATGAAGTGGAGCCTCAAGTACACATCGCTCATCCTTGCGGCGGTGGTCGTGATCAACCTGGGGCTCCTGTTTGCGTTCACCTGGCGTTTCTACCTCTCCTGGATCATGGCCGCCTTCATCTTCCTGATGGTGAACCCCTTCCTGCTTCTGTTCCCGACCGACCTGGGCGATCTGCGGTCCTACGTCCGGTACTTCAGAGACTTAAAGATCCGTGAGAAGATGAGCCTGGACGAGATCCGGTCCTGGTCCCGGCCCGGTGAAGGCAGCATCGCCGATACGATGGAGGCGCTCAAGGGGCTCACGCGGCAGAGGAACTACCTCTACGAACTCGGGTGGAACCTGTTCTTCATAAACTGCCAGCCCCTTGCCCCGGGTTTTCTCGTGCTGTTCGCCCTCTGTTCGGTCTTTGCGCTTGCCGGCTGGATGATCGACGGTGAGTTTGAGCCGTATTCCTCCATCATCGTCATCGTTCAGTCCGCTGCAATCATTGTATTCTACATTGCCATCGTCTATGTGCGGCCGTATTCACGCGGGTTCTTTGCGGGGGTGCTCGGCATGCCCTCCACATTCAAGGAGCGGTATACGGCAGCCTGGAGCCAGGGGTTGAAATACGCTCTCACCGCCGCCGTGCTGATCATCGTCACCGGGATCTTCTTTATCGCGGCGATTCTCCTCCCCGGAGTAACGTACAACAGTTTCGTATCTGCCGAAGCTGACATCGAGATCGGAGCCGGCACGTTCGCCCTCATCTTCCTGGTGCAGATGATCGTTGTACGACATCTCCAGGGAAACTACAGCGGGGCGCTCGTGCGTTCCCTTCTATCATCCAGAATCGGGACGATCCGGGAGGAGGTGCTGCCGGCCATCTCAGATCTCGCCTCAGCATCGCTGCATGACGGCGTGACCCCCCGGATGACCGAAGACCTGAAGAGGATAAGCCTTGATATAACCCGGCACCGGGCGCTGAAGATCGATTACGCCTCGCTGTTCGGTTACTTCCCCGTCTGCATGGTTACTCCCGACGTCGGTGCCGTAATGAGCATTTCGGGGGCGGCGGGCGGTAGTCGTGGAAGGATCAACACAGGTGAGACGGCGGCGTAATCCCGGGCATCGTTGCCACACCACCGCACGCCAATGAGGGGCTACTCCTGAGAACCCTTAACGTTTAGAACCAGGCTTGTTAGTCGGCCTTCTGCAAACCTCTTTGCCTCATCGGGGGTGAATGCATACTCGGGCTCGTAGGGGTTGCCGCCAGGACGAAGATGCATCCCGATTCCACGGAAAAGGCGTCGTCCCTCTACCGTTGGTAATGCAACAACTCCTTGCTCCCTATCGGCAGCGATCGCTGATACTTTCTGCATCAACCGCTTTCCGTAACCACGATGCTCCAGTATTACCCCTATGCGGGAGATGTAAATGTTCTGTTCATCCCCGTACCTGGTGCAGAACGATAGGGCTCCAAGTAACTTCCCTTCAGAGGATTCAAGGATTAACAGATCCTCGTCGAGATCCGCGATGCCGTCCCACGCATACCGGGCTCCATCGTTCGAACAAACGATATCCGCCCATTCCCGCCCTGCTCTTTCCAATACTGCCTGCCTCTCCCGGATATTTTTACGAATGCAGGTAACCGTCAGCGCATCCATAAACCCACCACCAACCACTATTTTCCGGCGTTCCTTCTTAAAACCACTCCTTGAGATCGACTTGACGTGGTAAATATCCTCGGTAGGAGCTCCGTTATTGAATGCCTGATGAGGGCCGGCCTGGGGGGGTTCGCGGGCGACCTGGTGGGGGTGAGCGTTACATTGGAACAGCGGTTTTTGTCTTTTACGTGGGTGTATAAGGGTGAAGTCATATGGGCCCACAGCATTGCCCTCTGAAATCTGTTTTCTGATGGACCGGATGCGGGAGTTCCTGCTGCGCCTCCCCCGGTACCGCTGCCGCGAACTACTAACGAACTACTAATTACTACTAAATTAGTAATTGGGGGATCGGGCCTCTGAGCCGGCTCCCCGGAAGGCCGCCCCTGACCTCCGGAGAAACACCCCGCGCTTGGCCTCTACGGCACCGCTGCGAATGGGGTCGGCGGTTAAGAAGATTGTTCCACGGTACGAGCGATATGAACACTCGTTCAGGGGATTGATCCACCTGGCATGCGTTATCATGATCGGGAGAGTATTGGGATGACCTCAAAAAGATCCTTCAAAGATATCACTCCCACTAATTCTCATTTACAATATCTATCAAAATGTATCAAACTGATAGATACTGATAATAAGGATCGAAACAATAGATGAAATTTAAGCATGAAACTCCCTCACACTCCAGAATACTCTCCGGCAGATGTCAAAAAGGCCTGGAAGTATGCGGATACTAACGATGTAATCGACGCAGTCTTCAACTATAACAAAAAATACCTGCACTGGGAAGAGCTGAAATGGCGCGATCTTCCGGTAGATCCCCTCTATGTCTGGATACTGATGAAGACCTTCAGAGAGAGGGATATGAGATATATACCATTCGATGATCTTCAGCTGAAATATAATCTCCTGGACGATTTTCTCGAAAACCTTCACTTCCTTGATAAATCAGCAGCGGGAAGTATCTCATCGGGCCTCGATTCACTGCCTCACGACCGGGATCAGTTTATCATCAACTCCCTGATGGAGGAAGCGATTGCATCGAGCCAGATCGAGGGAGCCGCAGTCACCAGGACAATTGCAAAAAAGATGCTCCGTGAAAAGAGGAAACCCGCCACTAAAGATGAGAGGATGATCCTGAATAACTATATCACGATGAAGAGGATCACTCAGATAAAAGATGAAGATCTAACCCCGGAGCTGATTTTACAGATTCACAAGACCATCACCCAGGATACGCTCGAAGATCCGAAAGACGAAGAAAGATTCAGAGATAACAACGATATCAGGGTCTTTGATTTAAGAGGCAACATCTTACACACACCTCCCGATTTCGCGTTAATTGAAGACCTCATCGAAAAGCTCTGTGCTTTTGCAAATAACGACGACGGGCAATTCATCCACCCGGTAATTAAAGGCATTATCCTGCACTTCTTGATCGGATACATACATCCGTTCAATGACGGAAACGGTCGGACTGCACGGAGCCTCTTCTACTGGTATATGCTCCGGAAAGACTACTGGCTTTTTGAATATATGGCGGTATCGAGAGCGATAAAAGATACGAAGGGACAATATAAACTCGCATATCAGTATACCGAGAGTGATGAAAACGACCTCACGTATTTCATCCGCTACAATCTCGCGGCAGTAAAAACCGCGGTCGACAATATCCTGAAATACATCGAGAAAAAGCAGAGAGAGAGCAAACAGGCGCTAAACATTCTTCAGAAGAGCGAAGGACTGAGTCTCCGTCAGGCAGAGATCATTAAATCTCTTATCAAAAAGCCTGATAAGCCGATCACGATCAAAGAGATCGTTGAGACATACCGCGTGGCCTACGCGACAGCGAGGAGTGATCTCTTTCATCTCGAAGAATCGGGATACCTGGCGAAACAGAAATCGGGCAAGGAGTACATCTTCCTATTCAGGGGTTTGAAGGAATAAACCCCTACACATTCACCGAATCTGAAGTCGCAGAGGCTGCCCTTGCGTGGTTCGCCGGCCTCGGCTACGAGTTCCTCTCCGGGCCGGAAAGCCGGCTGCGGAACGCACCGATTACCACCAGCCGTTCCGCTCCCGGAGAGTCCGGGATTCGCTCTCAGTAACATGTGTCTGGCATATCTACTTCTTGTTTGACCTGGAGGTCTACCGGGCCTGGAGCGGGGGGCCACGGTCTGGCTGGACGACGACCCGGACGACCCCGACGATGGCAGCAGTGCAGCAGATGTGCAGCATATGTACAGCAACTGCTGCCAACAAGAGATCGACCGGAGCGAGGAAGATTCCGGAAAAGACGGTCAGGATCCTGATATAGATCGATCTAGGTACGTACATGTACAGCAGAATGAGAGAACGGAGAGCATGGAGGATGAAGTTCCGGATGATGACCGGAGTGCCTGTGTTTTCCACACTGCTGTACATGAACCGGGGGATCCCATGCATCGGGGCGAAAAAACAGATCCAGTCCCGAATATGGCCGCACTCATTGGCAGCACCTGCTGTACATATGCTGCCAACGCTGCCAACATCAACCCCGCCGACTACATCCCCCTCCCGGTGGAGAGGGACGAGCCCTGCCACGTCTGCGGCCGGCGGCCGACGTCGTCGTTGAAACGGGGCGGCGGGCTCTACCTCTGCTACGATTGTTTGCGGATGGCAAAGCGGCTGGCGAGGGTGCGGTAGACGCCGTGAACTGCATGCTGAACTACGGCTACTCGCTGCTGGAAGTGGAATGTTTGCGGGCCATCAACAGCACCGGCCTGGACGCGCACGTCGGGTTCCTCCACGAGATGCAGCCGGGGAAGTACAGTCTCGCCTACGACCTGCAGGAGCCCTTCAGGTTCCTGGTAGACCTCGCCGTAATCACGCTCATCGAGAGTGAGGCAATGGCGAAAGGTGACTTCATCAGGACCGAGAACTACAACCTCCGCCTCCGGCCGACCGGCGCACGCAAAGTCACCGAGGAAGTCAACAGGTGGTTTAACAAGGCAGTGGAGTATCAGGGGAAGGAATCCGCATGGAGTTATATCATCTTCCTTAAGAC
Organism: Methanomicrobiales archaeon HGW-Methanomicrobiales-2; assembly: GCA_002839645.1. Lineage (GTDB taxonomy): Archaea > Halobacteriota > Methanomicrobia > Methanomicrobiales > Methanoculleaceae > Methanoculleus. Next base: position 35,610 of record PGYL01000017.1, read on the forward strand.
CAGAGAACTGGCACACTACCTCACCAGGAAGAAACGGAAACTCGACTTCTCAAGTCCCCCCTACGAGATCGACCGGCAGGACTCCGACGAGATGCGCCGGAAGATACTTGCGATTCCGTATGCTGAGTGGAAGAAGATGGGGTTCTCCAAGGGGACGCTGCATTATCTGAAGGAAAACGCGCGGGACGGGAAGCCGTTCACGATGAACAAGCATGTGCGGGAGAGATTGAAGGAGTGGCCTATCTCTCACGATTGACCTTCCTAATTTTCTATGCAGTCAAACGCTTCGATCTAGAATTTAAAGTCAGGTAATTTGACATCCCATGGATCTTTGGGTTTTGTCGTCTTTTTCTGTTTATTAGCAGGACTCTTTGTTGTTTTCTTTGGGGTTGAAGTTGCTTTTGTAGCCTTTCCGGCCGTTTTCTTTGGGGTTGGGTTGTCTGAAAGAGACGGAAAATTCTTTCTTTTATATATTTCCAGATCTTGCGTCCCCATTTTCAGGTTACATCGCGCACAGGTAGGTTCTAAATTTGTTACGCGAATACTTCCTCCCCTTGCAGCAGCTCGTTTATGCGCACAATGAAAATCATCGTTATAGATGGGTCTGCCACAAACGTAGCACTTTCCCGTTTTCCTAGTTGCAAACCGTTTTTCCCAGACCGCTTTTCTGACCTTTGGGGGTATTTTTTCACGTTCTTTTCCGCTCCAAGGTGCTAAAGGGTCGCTGATTTTTATTGGGGTCACTTTAGGCACTGTTATCTTAGGAACTTTTATTATAGGAACACTTATGTCAAAATCGTTTGGCATAGGTTCCCGATTATCTTAAAGGGGCATAAAACTATCTATTTTCCTGTCCCATCGCCATCTAGGCAATGAGAAATCGGATAGTGCTCAGAATATAACTGAAAAACTATTTCAGAGAATCTGACCGAATTACGTTGAGCAATAACCCACGTTCATAACAAAAACCCACAGTGAGAGTGGTTCCACTATCAGTTGTTTATTAGAGCACTATCTGAAATCGGTGCCCTGCGAACACAAATGTCAGAGTTACCTTTGATATGCCCACAAATAACTCTATATTTTCTAGAAGCATACATTTATTCCCGCATATTAAAGATAACGTATTTATATTGGCTACACAACCATTTCCTTATGAGAGAGATCATAAGTCTCATTCAAGCCTTCGCCATATTCCTTGTCGGGATATATGTTATTTCCAAAATATCTGATACTCTAAATTACGATTTTGGATTTGTCTTTGTTGGAATATTTGCTGTTCTTGGCATTATTATACTAATTAAAATGGTGACAGCGTAATGAGTGACAATACTGAAACGGTTGGAACCCCGGTTGTCACAAGGAATTATCCAAGCGGAGAGCCAAACAAAACTAAAAACATTGAAATAACCCCTAAATACGTATATGATAGACTTGCAGGTTTCTTTTTTAGTACATGCGCTCTCGTCTTTTCAGTTCTGTCATTTGTTTCGATGGAGAATGACCCTATTCTCGTATACGTGTTTTACTCATTGTTTTTAATTGGAACTGTCGGATATTCCCTGCTACTAGGTGATTTCATTGGTTATTTTCTATTACATGCTTCTGATAGAATACGTCGGAGTTATGTTATTCACAAGAAGTTCTATGAATATGGGACAGGATGTATCGGGGTGCTTATAGGCTCAACTATGTTATACCTTATGATGGGAGACAATATTATCCCAACAATAATTGGAGGGCTTTTCTTCTTATTAGTTAGTCTTTTCTTTGATTGGGTCAGGAAAAGGAATTCAAAAGGTTAACATCTCATACCTAGGTGGTCACTAAACAGCATACCCTCACTCCATACATTAAGAAGGCCTATGAACAGTTCACCGACTAGGTTGAAAACTTCAAAACGATTTTTCCTCAATGCAAGTAATATGATTTGGGATTGCATTCCTCCAGCTCGTCATGCTAGGCGTCGGCAGAGACCGGTGCGACCCCGCCCTCTGCTGATGTGTGGCTTCGTCTCATAAAGGCATTTCCGGATAAATGCCCTGTTATCGTTGTCAATTCCCTTGAGTGCTATGAAAAAGAATTATATTTTGTTTGAATTATAAATCGTCTCCTCTATTAAGTAAAACCGACCCTCATAAATTGAAATTCAGGTTTGTCAATAACATCATTTAGTGACGAACATCCCGGGCACAAACCTTCACTGATCTGTTCAAGAAGTTCCTTTTGATGGCGGAGGTTAAATTCACCAGTAAATACCTTATTCATTTCGATAATCAACCTTTCCTCTAAATAGGCTAGAATAATGCCATAGCTCCCAATCTTAAGATTATAAATGTGATCTAATTCTTCCTTATTAATTGCGACGCCTAAAAGTGCTTTTGTCTCTTTATTATCCTTCCAATTGAGGATGTTTTCACCTTTTCTTATGGATTCATATGTTTGAAACAATACCCTACTAATAAATCTTCTATAAACATTGTAAACCCTCCAGGCCTCATCGTTAATAAACGGTCTAAGTCTAGATTCTTTATCGCTCAATTCACTCAATTTGTATAGGAACTCTTCACGTTTAGGTAACTCTCCTACCCACTCCTTTATAATTTCTTGAGTTTTAGGTTCCCTGATTTCCGAATCTAGAAAAATATCGTAGAATGAAAGAGGAGACTGAGACCTCTTCATTTCCATGGCAAATTCCCAGAGATCTGAAATTGCAGAAATCCTCTTTTTTTGTATCTCATCGCTTGATGATTTATAGATTTGGAGCAGATTTGAAAAGTTCTCCTCGTCTCTTCTCAAATGTGAACGTAATTCGCTTAACTCCCTTTCCTGCTTTTCTTTCCAAGATCTGTTTAATTTTTCAAGAATACCCTGTCCAAAAAACTTAACGCCAACACAAATTATACCCAAAGTGATTCCAGAGGATGTAATACTGGTAATTGCTAGGGAGACCTCGTCCATGATTGACTTATGCAATTACTATAATAAAATGATATGATCTATGTGTCATACTTTAAGCGTTCATCCTCTATCTCTTGTTTAGATTATACATGCTTTTAGCAATTGTCGTTGAATGCGCTATTATTAGATTGAGAGCCATGCCTATCTTGGAATATGAAACCCCAAACGAGGAAGAGGAGCAGTCGCCGCACATGCACATGTCCACGGCGGCCTGTGTCGATCGACCATATATGTGGGGGGTCAAATCTGATCTGCAAAATCTGCAGTTTGATTTTAAAAATGTCCCACAGATGGTTTGAGCGAAATATATCAAAATATCAAGTGTATATTTAGTATTCTCTTATTATGGCGAATTAAGCGATCTAATGAATAATTCTGGTAACAGATCAGCTCTATGCATAGACAAGAGAATCTCAAGTGGATAGGCCCTTTTCTTTTTCTGTAATTCGAGAACAATTGTGTTTCTCTCTTCCTTTATACTGTAACTAGGAAGATACTCTTTCAATTTGTCCATCATCTATTCAATCTCTTGATTGGGACCAATTTTTCTAGCAATTAATAATGCAAACTCTTCCGGAGTTTTCCTGTTTAGATCGATATAGCCTGTTGTAGTTCTGATTCCTGGAATTTCAGTTTGATCAAACCTTGCGGGCAGGATATAGTCCCTTCTTTCTTGGAAAGCTCTCGCTTGCGCACTTTCCCTTTCGTGATTCGTCCATAATTTGTCTTTATAATATTGAGATATGAAAATTACAACGTAGTTTGCTTTTTTTTGGTAAACGTCATCTAAGTGAGTATATAGGTTTCTCCCCCAAAGATCTACTTCTGCGTATTTATCATAGAATACTTTTACTTCTAACTTGATGAGGTATTTAGCAACTTCCTCAACGTAAGATCTGTCTTCACCTGCGAAGGACAGAGCAACATCATAGTCGGGCACAACGTATACGGAAGGTTGCTCAGGTAGTGCTTGATAACTCAACTCGACTTTCCTAAGTGTAGCATAGGAAACTCCCAATGCTCCAGCAGCCTGCTTCTTGCTGCCGCAATCTGCTACAAAATGACCTAATTGTTCTAATGCTTTATCCTTCCCAACCACATTCCCCCACGTTTCCCAGAAAAGAGTCCTGTATCCAGTGCTCACTTGCCCTCCACCGGTATACTTTTTATGAGATTCGTTAACCATATCTAAAAAAGACCACTTTGGATCAATCAAGTCTTTCAGCCCCTGATACCGATTAAATAAAGTATAACTGATGCTTGTAAATAAACGGTCGAGAAGATAATCCTTTTGAATTATTTGGATTGATTACTGCCAAAAGATCACTTAACAACCTGATTTTGCTGTCCTCTTGTCTCTCACCTTTGGCTTAACAAAATTCTTTGTCCTGTAATCATCATGAACAGTAATCCGCCTGCCCCAGATGATCTTCATCAATAACCCCCTCAAAACAAAATCCCCACCGGAGGCCTATATCGATCATCCAGGTGCATGATCGTCGGTACTGCACCGTACACGCTGATGATGAAAAGTCAGTACACCACTTGATCCCCACCCGCGCATCACGATGCCTACTTGGTGATCACGGTCAGGTGATGGATGTCAAATTTTTTCGTGTTACCTATAACCCAACCTAAAAATGCGAGGAGAGGGATTCGAACCCGCGAACTCCTTCGAGAGTCGATCTTGAGTCGACACTTACACATGGCGCAAGACACCTTCAAAAGCAAGACGCCTGAAGTCTATAAACGAATGGCCCTGGACCCGTACGAAAACAACAACCTCAAGGAACTCGATCAGCTGAACGACCTTGATCCGATAAATCACAGACATCTCCAAGGGTACATCCACGACCTGGAACTCAAGCAGCTGAAAGACACAACAGTCCGGCACAAGCTCTGGGGGATATACCCCCTGCTTAAGGCCACTGCTTTCAAAGATGCCGTGACCATCACACGGATGGACCTCGAAGACTTTGTCATCAGGAGGCGAAGGACGTGCAGTCCCTTCACCCTATACGGCGAGATCCTTGAAACCAAGTTGTTCTTCCGCTGGCTCGTGCCGGAGAGAGAGAAGGAGTTGTTTAAGAACATCAAGAACGTACGCCCACGCAAGAAACTGCCGGTCGAGCAGCTCATTGTTCGCGACGACATCAAAACCCTTGTTGGGGCCTGCGACAACCAGCGGGATCGGGCACTCATTATGCTCCTGTGGGACTCCGGGTGCAGGATCAGCGAAATACTCTCCCTCAATGTGGGCCGCGTGCAGTTCGACCGATACGGCGCTGTGGTAATCGTCGATGGGAAGACCGGCCGCCGCCGCCTGCGCCTCATAGACAGCGTTCCCGATCTTCAGCTCTGGTTGAACATGCACCCGCTTCGAACGGACCCGGCAGCCCCTCTCTTCCTGACCAATACCCGATTCGGGGTCGGTCGCAAGAGGTTGAATTCACGCACCGTCCAGAACCGCCTCAAGTATCTCCAGGAGACATTGAATCTGGGGAAACCCACCAATCCGCATGCCCTCCGACACGGCAGGCTAACCGACCTCGCAAAGAAGGGATTCTCCGAGATGGAACTTCGTCTGATTGCCGGGTGGGAGAAGGGCAGTAACATGCCTGAAGTGTATGTACACCTCAGCGGTGGAGACATTGAAAGGAAGATGCTCGAAAAAGCCGGGTTTGTGGAGGCCACGGTGAATAAAGAACCCAGCCTTCAGCCGCGAGAGTGCCCCCGGTGCAAGGCCCTGAACACCTATGATGCACTGTTCTGCGCGAAGTGCTCTATGATACTCGTCGAAGAAGTGGCGAGGATGGTGGAGAGCAAGACGGAGAAGGCACAGCAGAGCTTTGATTACGACGCGGCGATTCAGAAGATGAGAGCAGACCTGGGCCTCCCGGCTCAATAAGACTCCACTCCTTTTTTTAGTAAAACTCCCTGGGGCTGAATCGCAATGCTGCTTTCTATCGCGCTTGCTCCGTCGTCGTAGCAACTCTGCCGGTCTCCTGTGCAGTTGGCCCATGCACATACACCGAGCGCGGTTCTCGCTTAAATCACCCCTTGCCCACCTATTCTGTGTGTGCGAGAGGCCGACGGCCTAACGCCGATCCCATGGCATCTTCGCACAGGAGAACTGCATGGAAGAGATCACCCAGGAAGTACTCGACCACATCCCGGACCCCATTGCAAAACTCGTCTGGGAGAAGTGGATCGCCGATGGTAAAGCCAGATTGATAACGCCACACAACGAGGGAACGAAATGCAACGCACAGACAGGATAGACGGCAGCCCACGGGATGAAGCGTGCACCAACATCGATTCACACGGGACTGCCAACAACTCTTCTCCGTCCGGAGTTATAAGTCCAACTCCCGAGAAGCGAATGGCAGGTGTCGTCCCGCTCTACCTGGTCCAGCAGGTCGTGGCCGCCGAGATCGGCCGATACGGCCGGGCGGTGCGAGAGATCCACCGTCACAACCCTGACGGGACAGGAGGTGGCCGGCCATGACTGAACCCGGGACCCTCTCCCACAGCACCGGCGGAGCGCTCCACATCGCCGTCGACGCCGAGCACTACCGGATCGAGGCTGAAGACCTCAAGAGCCTGCTCTTCTATGGCCGGGTAATTCCGATCACCGAGGATCGTTCACGGACGACCCCCGGCGGGATCCTGGTCAGCGAGGTTGCCATCGAGGGGCACGCGGCGATGAACGCTTCGGGCAAAGCGGTGATGCTCCATACCCGTGTCGGCTCCTACATCGTCCCGCTCATCAGTTTTCAGCGGGTCGCCCGCGGAGAGGCCATCTCTGCCCCGCTCTTTCCCCTCATCCCAGGGGTGACGGGATGAAAGACGCCATCGAGAACGTGGTCAACGTGCTCGCCCCCGACGGCGGCGTGGTCGAGGTCCGGGCGCTCGCCGACGGCGTCACCCACTCCGGCTACTTCGACGACTACGAGGCACTCGCCCGGGCCGTCGAAGCGCTCGATGCCGACCCCTCGGTCGCCGGGATCTATGTCACCTTGAACAGCGTGAACCCGGCGCTCCTCGCCCGCCGGGCGAACCGGATCAAGCTGCGCCTCTCCCGCAAGGATGCCACGACCGCCGACGCCGACATCATTCGCCGGCGCTGGTTCCCGGTCGACATCGACCCGGTCCGGCCGAGCGGGGTCTCGTCGACCGACGCCGAGCACGACGCAGCGCTCGCTGCTGCGGAGCGGATCGCGGCCTACCTCGCCGAGCAGGGGTTCGGGGCGCCCATCCGGGCCGACTCGGGCAACGGTGCCCACCTCCTCTACCGGGTGGACCTCCCAAATGATGAGCCCTCGACCGCGCTTGTGAAGGGCTGCCTCACCACCCTCGATGCCCTCTTCTCCAACGAAGCCGTGACTGTCGATACCGCGAACCACAACGCCGCCCGGATCTGGAAACTCTACGGCACGCTCTCCCGGAAGGGTGACAATACTCCGGAGCGGCCCCACCGGCGGGCGAGGCTGCTCGCGGCTCCAGCGGAGATAAGTGTTGTTCCCCTGGAACTGTTGCAACATCTCGCGGGGCTCCTCCCCCGGGAAGAGCCTCCGCGGCAAAAGAAGGCAGGCGGCAACGGCCCCGGTATCGACCTTGCCGCCTGGCTCCTCGACCACGGCATCGCCGTCCGGTCGACGCGGCCCTACCAGGGCGGCACGCTCTTCACCCTCGAGGACTGCCCGTTCTCGTCGGCCCACAAGGACGGGGCCTTCACGATCCAGTTTGCAAACGGCGCCGTCTTCGCCGGCTGCCACCACGCAAGTTGCGGTGGAGGGGCGCAGCGCTGGCCGGAACTCCGGGAGATGTACGAGCCGAAGAGACAGAGGGCAGAGAAGAAGCGGGAGGAGGCACCCGCCCCTCCCCCGGCCCCGGTGGAGGACGAGCACCGCCGCAGGGCGACGGAGATCCTCCGGGACGGCGACCCGCTCGCCTTCCTCCTCGACACCTTCCACAAAGAGCACGTCGGTGACCGGACCGTCGCGGAGTGCCTGGCGATGTCCATCGCCTCGCAGTCCGTCGCGAACACGAAGGGGCTGCACGTCGCCATCTCCGGCAACTCCGGCAAGGGGAAGAGCCATGCCTGCGTAACGATGCTCAACCTCGTCCCGGCGGACTACAAACTCACCGGCACTGTGAGCAACAAAGCGCTCTACTACGCCGACGACCTCCGGCCGGGGACGGTGATCCTCTTTGACGACACATCGCTCTCAGACGACCTGCAGGAGGTCCTGAAGTCGGCCACCTCGTCCTTCCACGAGCCCATCGAGCACCGGACCGTCACGGCCGACCGGCAACTCCGGGTCTGTGCGATCCCTGAGCGGTGCGTCTGGTGGCTCGCGAAGGTCGAGAACCCCGGTGACGACCAGGTGATGAACCGGATGCTGACGGTCTGGATCGATGACTCGGCCGAGCAGGACCGGGCGGTGCTCGAGCACCTCAAGGAGACGGAGGCGAGCAGACCTACCAGGGGCGACGACCCGGATGTCCTCACCGCCCGGGCGCTCTGGTCGATCGTGAAGCAGCAGCGGATCTTCGTCCATATCCCCTTCGCCCGGCGGATAGGGTTCTCGAACGTCGCGAACCGCAGGAACCCCGCGATGCTCTTTGACCTGATCAAGTGCCACGCAGCGCTCCGGTTCCTGCAGCGGGAGGGGAAGGAGACGGAGGGTGAGGTCCGGATCGCGGCGACCCGGCAGGACTTCGATGCAGCCGTCCGCCTCTACGCTGCGATCAACCAGGAGGGCGGCGGGCAGGACTCAAAGATGACCCGGAACGAAGCGGCGGCGCTCGCCACCATCGCCCGGATGGGCTGGGAGTCGTTTACGGTCCGGATGCTGCAGGAGGCGACGGGGTTGTCGTATCACCAGGTCCGGCGGATCCTGCAGGGCTACACCGCGAGGGGCATGACCTACTGCGGGCTCCTGGAGAAGTGTCCTGCCATCAGTGTGGTGGACGCGACGGTCATCGACGAGAGCACCGGGACGACCGTCCGCCGGCACGAGTCCCACTTCCAGTTCGACGCCGGGCGCTACCGGGAATGGGTGGCAGAGCTCGCGGTCTGGCTGGAGGATGAGGAAAAGGGGGAGGATGACTCCCCACCGCCTTCTGGTGACCATTTGCAACATCTCCAACCCTGTTGCAAAGGGGTGTGCAAACATGAGTGCAAAGAGATCGAGGGTGGGAGTTCTCAATGGGGTGAGGGGGATTTGATGAACAAAGAGATTCCCGCAGAGATCAATCACGGCGTTCAGGGGTCGTTTGCAACAAATTCCAGATCACACAGTTCACCTGATCCTGCTCCACTGGAAGAGCACCATGACCTTGTGCAGGGCCGGAGTGTGCCGTGTGTTTCTGGACTTGTTGCAAACGAAACGATCGAAGGTGGCGATTTGACGATGAATCAAGGAAAATCCAGCGCAACGAGGAGTTCGAGCGTGAAAAGTGTTTGCACTCCTATTTGCACACCCCTTTGCAACGCGGTTGCAAATGTTGCAAACAATGTCCGGCCGCTCTCCGGGGTGCTTGACCCCAGGACGTTTGCCCGGGTGAAGGTCGACCTCGGCCGGTGCGAGATCTGCGATACCGCAAAAGCGGTCTACCGTTCACGCGAGGCACAGACGCATATCTGTGAGGGGTGCTATGCCCGGCTGGTGCGGGAGGGGAACGCGAGGGAGGGGGTGCGGTGATCCCTGTCGATCCTCTCCAGGGACCGGCGGTGGTGCTTGGTATGGCCGGAGCGGCGCTGGTGGTTTCGCGGTCACAGGGCATCCGGCGGGCAGGGTTCGCGGCTTGGGTTGTGGGAAACCTGCTGTGGGTAGTGTACGCATCGGTGCAGGAGAACGCCTACATGATGACCCTCTTCGGGTTTTACTGGGTCACGGCAGCATTGGGCTTGATGAACACACGAGAGAAGGGAAATACGGATCAGTTCGCATCGTAGAACTTCGTCGGAGCAGAGCGTCATCTCATCAGTACGGGACAAAGGGCACAGCGGTAAACTCACTCACCTGCCCCGAGAGGTCTATCACCTCTGGTATACGGAATGAAAGAGTCAGTGTTCCATGATTGGGAGTCCAGAACTCGGCATGGACGGTGGTGTTCGCAGGTATGGGTTGCTGGAGGGGTAAGGTGAGTTCCATTACCTCACCTGGTTCGAGCGTGTTGATATTGTCTCCGTTTTCTCGAGAGGAGATGGAATACTCTCCCGGCTCAAGAATACAGAGGTCGCTGCCGTCTGTATACGTGACATGCATCTTCGTGATGTCAATCTCCCGGTCCTGCTCTGGATTGCCGGAGACTATCGCTTCGGGGGTTACTGTCAGATTGAGGACGAGCATCGTAACCGCTATGCCTGACTCGTCCACTGCAGTTCCCTGATAGCGGATCGGTGGTTCAATCCCAAGTGGAGAACGAGGGTAGGCATCTGCATGGGCCTGATCGTCACCGGATGACAGAAGCAAAGTGCAGCCAGTGGTCAGGAGGGCCCCGACGATAGAGAGTGCTACCAGGCATCCACCAACGGTGCGTATCACCATGTAGGAGTGTTGTGAAGTCCAATACCAAAAATCTGACGCCGTAAGTCTGTTACAAGTGAGGCAGATTCGGTCGTGTCATCTTGCTGGATCAAGTGCCATATGTTCAAATAATCGTTTATCAATCCAGTAAATACAGGGACTGAGCAGCAGTGCTGACTTATTGCGGACGGAGGTGGGAATGAAACCATTTGCACCCGATGACAGAGCGTTTACCGGCCTAGAGGCAGCGATGGTCTTCATTGCCTTTATAGTTGTAGCCTCCGTCTTTGCGTATGTGGCACTCGGCGCCGGTTTTTTCACGACCCAGAAGACAGAGCACACTGTTTACTCGGCGGTGCAGCAGGTTGGCTCTATTGTCCAGATCGTTGAACCAATTATGGTGCAGGCAAGTGCCTCTGGTGACAGCATACGCTATATTGTCATTATGTTGAGGGTTCCTCAGGGCACTGATATTGACGTAGAGCAGATTGTCATAACAGTATCAACCGCCGAGGCCATGCAGACATACAGGGGAGCAAATCTATGGCATCCCATAGGCAATGACGGGCAAGCGCCGATCTTTTGGACCGTGCAGATCCCGCTGTATCAGGCCGATGACCCTACAATCCCGGCAGACCTGGTCATCAGTCAAAACCAGAGGTTTTTCGTCGAAATGAAGTCTTCTGAAGCAGTTCCATGCACAGCAGAGCGCAGAGCACCGGCAGGTATGAAACCTGACAGTTGGTACGATGTATAGATCAGGTAGCCTGCCTCAAACGCACTCGCCAAGCCTCTGGAAGGACTTATCGAGATTCTTCGTGCACTTTTCGGGCCGCCTCTAACGCGATCGGCTCCCACTCACGATCCAAGGTGGTGTCATCCCAAGCAAAGCCCTTGGTGCGAAGCAGGTTCCGAATCTCGACACCTATCCCAAAATGCTGCATAATCAGCCAGTCGGGCTCTCTCGATATCCCTTCGTAAATTTGCAGTAGTATCTCTCCGGGAATGGCCTCTATGAGATGTTGAATCGCCTTCTCACGCTCTTCTTCACTGATGCAGAGGTACATTGTGTCTCCTTGAAGAGATGTACTTCATCCCAACCCAGACCTGCATCACGAATGTTCCTACCGCCGCGATAATGAGTAGGCAGTACCCCAACGGGAAAATGAACCAGTAACCCAAATCTGGGAACAGATATGTCCACTGTGGGCTTACGATGCGTATGAGCATGGCTGCGATGAAAAACCGAAACATCCATTCTGTGGGATAGAGGAGGTCTCTAATGGTTGCCCCTGGATTCATAATGAGTCCTATGCCACTTAAATTTAAAAGTTTGTGGCTCCTTGGAAGTAGATTTCTCCGGGGGGTCTTGTCCTCATCATTCCTACAGGCAGAGTCGGTAGTAGTCGATCTTGGCCATTAGGCGTACCGAGCATGAGAAGATCGCGAGTCTTCGAGGGTGCCGTGCCTCTGGCTGGCGCGGGGGGATCGAGGGGTGTGGGAGGTCATCCCAATACTCTCGCAATCATGATGCTGCATGCCAGGTGAATCAGTCCCATGAATGAGTGCTCATACCGCTCGTATCGTGGAACGATCTTCT
>PGYL01000056.1 GCA_002839645.1 Methanomicrobiales archaeon HGW-Methanomicrobiales-2
GAACTTCCTCGACGGCGAGGGCAAGCGGGTGGGCAACGTCTCGCTCCAGTCCCCGACGATCGCCGCCTTCGAGGCGAACGCCGCGGAGGTGCTCGCGAACGCGGCCCTCGCGACCGCGATGGGCGGCGAGGCCGTCCGGAACGGCCCCGGCGAGACCTACTACGCTCAGCTCAAGTGCCACGACCCTTCGGGTGATGACTACTACGTCACTTTCACCCGGACGACCGTCCGGCTCTCGTCCTACCAGGACGACGCAATCCGCGATGCGGTCGAGGCCTGGGCCGACGCCGTCGGCGCACTGGCGTGAGAGGGGGGAATACCCCTCTTCACTTTCAGCCTGCGCACGGCCACCCTTTATACCATTCCCCTTCTCCAGACTGGATATGAAATGTTCCCCTTCCTCCGCCACGACCAGACCCTCTTTTGCGACCGTGAGGTCTTCGAGTTCACCCACATGCCCGGCAATCACCGCAATGGGGTGGACACACAGGAGACGATAGGCAAGGGCCTGCCTGAGAACCCGGAGCTCATGCGGATATTGCAGGACAGGTTGATCGGGGAGAAGATCAAGCGAGGTGATACTTGCAAGGGTGCTCCACATGAACCGGCGCGAGACGTACGAGCACCTGAAGCACAACCCAAAGAACGTGCGGTTCAAAGACCTCTGCCGTGCGGCGGAAACCTTCGGGTTTCGCCGGAAGGGCGGGAAGGGCAGCCACACCGTGTACGTGCGGGACGGGATTCCTGATATCCTCAATTTCCAGAACGTGAAGGAAAAAGCAAAACCGTACCAGGTAAGGCAACTTCTTAAGATTATTGAGCACTATACTCTGCTCGTGGATGAAGATGCCACATAAATATGCAATCGAGATCTTCTACAGCGATGAGGACGAGGGGTTCATCGCCGTCGTCCCGGAGCTTGCAGGCTGTTCCGCGTTCGGCGAGACGGAAGAGGAAGCTCTCTCTGAAGTGAAGGTGGCTATCGGCCTCTGGCTCGATACCGCCCGGGAGGAGGAGCGGGAGATCCCGGAGCCGAGCGGCCGGGAGCAGCTGCGGGAGATCCTTGCGGGCAAGGGCGTTGCGTGCGAACCACGGGAAATAGCGTAGACCTTGTAGAGGCTCCCACCCTCGATTTCTCACACGCTCAACGTTGAATCTTTTCCACAGTGAGAATAGGTATGTGCTCAATCCATCATTGCGGACAGTTGCGGACAATCCCGGACAGAACCCGGACTGGGGGAGAAGGATAAAACCCATACCCAACGAGCAAAACTGCCGAACATCAGAGGATCGGGCACTGAACCCGGTAACAGTATCCGGACAATTGCGGACAGCCGGCATCAGGGGACCACCCCTCCTTCACTTTCACCTCGCGCACGGCCACCCGTTAACTAGCACCTCTTCTCCAGACTCTTCTATGACACCGCCGCCCTTCCTCCGCCACGACGAGACCCTCTTTTGCAACCTTGACGCCTTCGAGCACACCTTCGTCCCCGACCACCTCTACCACCGCGACGCCCAGCTCCAGGAACTCGCCTTCCTCCTCCAGCCGGCCCTCCGGGGCGGGAGTGCCGGGAGCGCCGTCCTCCGCGGCACGCCGGGGACCGGCAAGACCACCACCGTCCGCCGGATCTTTACCCTGGCCGGGGAGGAGGGCCAAAAGATCGCCCCGGCCTACATCAACTGCCGCCACGACCACACCCAGCTCGCCGTCTACCGGAGCATCTTCGAGCAGGTCTGCGGCTGCCCGGCACCGCCGGCCGGGCGCTACCTCGACGAGATCAAGCGGGGGATCGCCGCCCGGCTCCGGGACGAGAAGGCCGCGCTCGTCGTCTGCCTCGACGATGCCGACGAGCTCATCGCCGCCGGGACCTACAACACCCTCCTCTACCAGATCCTCCGGCTCTATGAGCGATGGAACGTCAAAAAGCCCGGGGTCTTCGCGGTCACGAGCAACCTCGCCCTGAACCTCTACGCGGAGGCAGACCCGAGCGTCCGGTCGGTCTTCCACCCGGCCGAGATCCCCTTCCTGCCCTACACGAAGGTCGAGATCCGGGAGATCCTCACCGATCGCGCCCGGCAGGGGCTCTACCCGCGGGTGATCTCGAAGGTCCTCCTCGACCGCATCGCCACCATCGCCGCCGGCGAGCAGGATGTCCGGGTCGGGATCGACCTGGTCCGGGGAGCCGTCCAGCGGGCGGAGAAGGACGGCCGCCGGCGGGTCACCCCCGGCGACCTCGCAGCCGCGGCCCGGGCCGTCACGGCACCGGCGCTCCAGGCTAAAACCGCGAGACTCTCAGACGATGAGCGGGCACTGCTCTGCCGGATCGCAGAAACGTCGGTTGAGGGTGCCGGGATGGCAGTGGGAACGGTCTTTGAGGCGGCGCAGGACTACCATGCGATCGGAAGAACGGCCTGTCACGAGCACCTCAATGCGCTCGCAAAGGCCGGGATCATCGATCTCGTGCCCGGAACGGGCCGGGGGCGGGAGCGAGCGATCCGGCTCCGCTACGATCCCGACGATGTGGCTGCTACGTGCACCGCAGCAAAAAAACCCGGATCGATCGTCAACCCGGATCAGGCAGGAATCCGTGATTCCCGTCCGGTTCTTTGAGATCATCTCTTTTGATAAAGTAACGTTTATATGGCCTTTTCTGCTTAAATCGGGCTAATTGGCTCACCTATTTAACGAAATGCTCCCGATGGAGTTGTATGCGCCGGAGAGAGTCCCGGTGCAGGGAGATAGCAAAAAATGCAGCACGACACCAGACCCCCGGGTGGGGGAGGAACCGAACCGAAAACCAGAGGCGGCAGCCCGGATCCAAAGTGCCACCACGCGCTCCGCCAGGCCGCCACTGGTACATCTGCCCCGGAAGAGATAAACGTCTCGCCGGTCCCGCTCTTCCTCGTCCCGCGGGTGGTCGCAGATGAGATCCGGCGCTACGGCCGGGCGGTCCGCGAGATCAACATCCGCCGGACCCGCAACCACCAGTACACGATCACCGTCGGGCGGGGCCGGCCATGATGGAGCCCGGGACCCTCGCCTGTACCACGGCGGGCGGGCTCATCATCCACATCGAGGCCGAGCGCTACCGGATCGCGCCGGAGGACGTCAGAAGCCTGATCTTCGCCGGTCGCCCGGCCCCGGTCACATGCGAGCGGGTGCGGCGGACGGGCGGCATCGTCGCGGGCAGCGTGACGATCGAGGGGCATGCGGCGGTCAACCCGGCCGGAAGAGCGGTGGTGGTTCACACCCGGACAGGATCCTTCATCATCCCGCTCGTCAGCCTCCAGCGCGTCGCCCGCGGGGAGGCGGCGAGCGCCCCCCTCTTCCCCCTCGTCCCGGAGGTAGGCATATGAGTGAGGAGATCCGCCGGGCGGTGGGGTTGCTCGCCGACGGCGTAATCGAGGTCCGGGCGCTCGCCGACGGCGTCACCCACTCCGGCTACTTCGACGACCACACCCTGCTCGCGGAGCAGGTCGAAGCCCTCGACGCCGACCCCTCGGTCGCCGGGATCTATGTCACCCTCAATGATGTGAACCCGGCGCTCCTTGCCCGCCGGGCGAACCGGATCAAGCTGCGCCTCTCCCGGAAGGATGCCACGACCGCCGACGCCGACATCATCCGCCGGCGCTGGTTCCCGGTCGACATCGACCCGGTCCGGCCGAGCGGGGTCTCGTCCACGGACGCCGAGCACGACGCGGCGCTCGGTGCGGCGGAGCGGATCGCGGCCTACCTCGCCGAACAGGGGTTCGGGGCGCCCATCCGGGCGGACTCCGGGAACGGCGCCCACCTCCTCTACCGGGTGGACCTCGCCAACGACGCAGAAGCGACGGCCCTCATCAAAGGCTGCCTTTCGACCCTCGACGCCCTCTTCTCGAACGAGGCCGTCACCGTCGATACCGCAAACCACAACGCCGCCCGGATCTGGAAACTCTACGGAACCATGTCCCGGAAAGGCGACTCCACCCCGGAGCGGCCGCACCGGCGGGCGAGGCTGCTCGCCGTACCGGACGAAGTCAGTGTCGTCCCGCGAGAACGGCTGCAGCACCTCGCGGGGCTCCTCCCGCGGGAAGAGCCTCCTCAGAGGAAAAACGACCCCGGCATCGACCTCGCCGCCTGGCTGCTCGATCACGGGATCGCCGTCCGGTCCACACGGCCCTGGCAGGGGGGAACCCTCTTCACCCTCGCCGAGTGCCCGTTCTCGGCGGCACATAAAGACGGCGCATTCGCCGTCCAGTTCGCGAACGGCGCCGTATTCGCCGGCTGCCACCACCAGAGCTGCGGCGGGGGAGCCCAGCGCTGGCCGGAGCTCCGGGGGATGTACGAGCCCCGGGAGAAGCAGAAGAGAAAGCGGGAGGAGGCACCCGCCCTTCCCCCGGTACCGGTGGAGGACGAGCATCGCGAGCGTGCCCTTGCGATCCTGAAAGCCGGCGACCCGCTCGCCTTCCTCCTCGACACCTTCAACAAGAGCCACGTCGGCGACCGGACCGTCGCGGAGTGCCTCACGATGTCCCTTGCCTCGCAGTCGGTCGAGAACACGAACGGCCTCCACGTCGCCGTCTCCGGCAACTCGGGCAAGGGCAAGACCCATGCCTGCACAACGATGCAGAACCTCATTCCGGCGGCCTACAAACTCAAAGGCACCGTAAGCAACAAGGCGCTCTACTACGACGACGACCTCCGGGCCGGTACCGTCCTCCTCTTCGATGACGTCTCCCTCTCCGACGACCTCCAGGAAGTCCTCAAATCCGCGACAGCGAACTTCCGCGAGCCGATCGAGCATAGGACCCTCACGACGGAGCGCAAACTCCGGGTCTGCACCATCCCGGAGCGGTGCGTCTGGTGGCTCGCCAAAGTCGAGGATATCGGCGACGACCAGGTGATGAACCGGATGCTCACGGTCTGGATCGACGACTCCGTCGACCAGGATAGAAGAGTGCTCGACCACATGAAAGAGGCCGAGGCGGCCGGCCGCGGCCCGGAACAGGACGACGTCCTCACCTGCCGGGCGATCTGGGAGGTCATCAAAGAGGAGGTCCTTTCCGTCCGGATCCCGTTTGCCCGGCGGATAGGG
>PGYL01000018.1 GCA_002839645.1 Methanomicrobiales archaeon HGW-Methanomicrobiales-2
GAGGAGGAAGTCGGGGTCGTTCACGAGCGCACGGGCTATCGCGACGCGCTGCTGCTGCCCGCCGGAGAGCTCGCCCGGCTTGTGGGTGAAGTGGGTGTCGGCGATCCCCACCGCTCTGAGGACCTCCTCTGCCCGCTCGTGGGACCCGTTCTGCCGGCCCTTCAGGATGAGCGGGTATTCGACGTTCTCGACCACCGAGAGGAGCGGGATGAGGTTGAACTGCTGGAAGACGAACCCGATGTGGTCGCGCCGGAGAAGGGTCAGGTCGTCGTCGTCCATCAGGTTGATCTTCTTGCCGGCGATGGTGACCTCACCCGAGGTCGGGACATCGAGCGAGCCCATGATGTTTAAGAGCGTCGACTTCCCCGACCCCGACGGCCCCATGACCAGGACGAACTCGCCCTTCTCAATGGCAATATCGACCCCGGCGAGCGCTACGACGTCACCTGCGGGGAGGGGGTAGACCTTCGTGACCGCATCGAAACTGATGACCGGCATCGTCGTTACGTCCGTCTCCAGGAGTAGTAGATTGCCCCGGCGATCCCGAGCCCGATCAGCGCGACGATGATGATGCCGACGAGCGGTATGCCGCCGTCCCGCTCTTCGAGGGGCGCCGCAGCAACGCTGCCGACCCCGACCATCGTCGTCGCCGCATAACGGTTGCCGTCGTCGTCACGATACTCGACGACGACCGGGACCTCGGTCGTGCCTGCGTCGGCCCGGAATGTCACCTCAAATGAGGAGATATCGTCGGGGTCAAGGGTCCCGACAACGTAGACCCGGAACGGGTCGATGGGTGTCGCGGGCACACCGGGGGTGACAAGCACCGACCGGGCGGACTCAAGGCCCGCGTTCATGACGTCGCCCACGATCCGGTAGCCGCCGGCGATGGGCGTGACCTCGACGTTCGTGATGACCGGGTCCGCCTGCCTTTTATCCTCGCCAAAGGCGATCGGAAGAACGAGGTCGGTGGTGTGGGTGTTGATGCCGTTACGCCAGATCACCTGGAAGGCGACGTCCGTCTCCGTGGTCGGAGTCAGGTTGAAGACGACGGTTGCAGAACCGTCAGGGGCGAGAGCCCCGATGAACCCTCCGGTCGGGGTGACGGTAATGCCCGTCCCCTGCGGGATCACCTGGACACCGGAGGCAGCGTTCGGGCGGGGGTTGCCGACCCGGATGGTGATGTCGGCCGTCCGTCCTTCGGAGAAGGCGTCCGGCTTACCGATCACCGACGCGCTGAGCACCGTGTCCTCGACCTGGACCGGGACCGGGTAGCGGAGGCTGCCGGCACCGTCGCGGAAGTCAAGGACGAACTGTGGGTAGAACGTTCCCTCTCCCCCGTCCGCCCGGACGGTGAAGGTGAACGTCTTGCTGTTCCCGGCACCGATCTCCCCGACCGACGCGTAGGAGTCGCTCAGGGGCACGACCCCGCTGCCGTAGAGTCTGGCGCTACTGATGGCGACGGTGTTTTGACCGTTGTTCTGGATCGTCACCGTGAGTGTTCCGGTATCCCCCTTCATCAGGACCGGCGGATCGGTCGCGGAGGAGGTCACGGTGATGTCTGCCGGGCCGGCACTGGCCGGTCCGGCGACCGCTAAGACGGCGCAGAGGAGTGTTACGATTGCAAGGTAGATTGGTTTCATGTTACAGCCATCCGGCAAGTGTGACGATGCTATAGAGGATATAGAGGCCCACGGGTATCCCGACGGTGAGAGCCGCGTCCCGCGTGGAGAGGTTCCGTGCATATTTCATGCCGAAGATCCAGATGTTCGCGCTCCAGAGCGTGAAGAGGATGCCCACGAGCCCGGCAATCTGCGCCAGGGGGTCGGTCGCGAGAATGGTCACCAGGCTCTCGGAGAACTCCGCTATCTGCTCGGGGCTCGTCATGGGCGGGACATTCAGGCCCGAAAGGAGCTGGTAGGAGAAGTATGTCCCGATGATGCCCCCGAATACCTGGGGCAGAAGCCCGTAGCCGGTGAACTCCACCGTCCGCTTGAGGTCGCCCTGACCCTTGAAGATCATCGAGACGATGTAGAAGATGAAGCTGTAGATGATCCAGCCCAGGAGCCCGCCGACGAAGGCAACAGCGGCGGAGAAGATTGTTATGAGCAATCCGAGACTCTGCATCTCCGCGGGAAGCATGGCCATGGTTATATTCGTAATCGGTATGACCGAGACCGCGGTGATCAGCCCGATGGCGAGCGCGATAAGCGCCGGAATCTTCAGGCTCGGCTCGTCCTGCATGCGCGCTTCAAAGAAACGCCCGGGGTTGAGCAATACCCGGATAAATCCAGTATCCATGATATCGTATATCTGGCTGACGAGAGGGGATAAACTTTTTCAGGAACGGGATCCGGAGCAGCCGGGACTTCCGCGAAAAAAGCCATGATAATCGTGAGAAGTCCCCTTCCAGGAGGATAGACCGCCCGGATGGATCTGAGATCCCGGAGACACCTAGAGGTGCCCGAGTTCTTTGAGGCTCACGTAACCCTTCTTCGTGACGATGACATGGTCGAGCACCCGGATGCCGAGGATGGACCCCGCCTCGACGAGTTGCCGGGTGATGCTGATATCCTGGGTGGAAGGCTCCAGGGTGCCTGATGGGTGGTTGTGGACCAGGATGACCGAAGCGGCGCGGTCGGTGATCGCCTCGGCAAAGACTTCCCGGGGGTGGACGAGGCTCTGATTTAAGATCCCGACGGTGACGGTCCGGCGCTCGATCACTTCGCCGGCTCCGTTGAGGGTTATGCAGAAGAAATATTCCTGCTTCTTATCCCGCCATTCCGCAACAAGCGGGAGGACGTCGGCAGGACAGGTGATCCGGTGTCCGGAGACGCCGTCGTCCCCGAGATATCGCCGCCCAAGTTCGAAGCAGGCCATGATCTCGCAGGCTTTCGCTGACCCGACCCCATCTATCGCAAGGAGGGCGTCATACGATGGGCCGGCCCCGGCACTCCCCAGGTAGCGTTCAACATCGCTGGCGACCTGCCAGACGTCCCGCCTCTTTGTGCCCCGCCCGAGAAGGAGAGCAATCAGTTCGGCATCGGTGAGCGCCTGCGGTCCCCGTGCTGCCAGTTTCTCGCGCGGACGATCGCGGTCCGGTGTATCGCGCATCCTCTTCATGCTCATCCGGCCCGGGTGGGTTACCCTGATCGGCGTTTTTGATCCCGGAGCATGTATACGTTGTCAATCGATCCCATGCACCGGACGGGTCTACTGTCCGAACCGGCGGGGGCGGTTCGGAGGAGTTCCCTTCTGACCGGGGAAATCCCGGGGACGGTATCGAAACCCTTTTTGCTAGAGGGTTGCCATCTCTCACAAAATGGAACTCCCCTGGAAGAGCGCCGAGGCCTGGTGCAGGAAGGGACGGGCATACGCCGAGCAGGGGCAGTACGACCGGGCTGTCGAGTGCTACGACCGGGCAATCGCCCTGAATGCCAGCATCGCTGCCGTCTGGTACCACAAGGGACTCGCCCTCACGACCGCCCGAAAATACCGGGAAGCAGCCGAATGCCTCGACCAGGCCATCAGGATCGACCCAACCTGCGCCCGGCTCTGGCACGCCCGGGGGCAGGCGCTCTATGACCTCCAGGAGTACCGGGAAGCGGCCGATTACTGCGGCCAGGCGGTGAAACTCGCGCCGGAGATCGCGAACGCCTGGCTTATCCGGGGCCATGCCCTCAGGAAGATAGGGCGAACTCCTGACGCGATCGCCTGCTACGACCATGTCGTCACGATCGAACCGGGGCGCGTCGAGGCCTGGCTCGCCCGCGGAATGGCGCTTGCTGCCGATCGCCGGTACGACGCAGCGGTCGACTGTTACGACCGGGTCATCGCTCTCGATCCCCGGAACGCAAATGCCTGGTACGCCAGAGGAACGATCCTGATCCTCCTCTCCCGCTACGAGGACGCGCTCGCCTCGTATGACCGGGCCGTTGCCATCGATCCGAACCACGCCGACACCTGGTATACCCGGGGATGCACGCTTGCAGCGCTGAAGCGTTATGACGAGGCCATCGGATGCTTCGATCGGGCGCTTGCTCTCCGCCCCGACGACGCCGAGGCCTGGTACAACCGGGGTCGGGCACTGCAGAACCTGGAACGCTACGAGGAGACACTTGTCTGCTATGACCGGGCGTTCCGGGTCAATCCCGACCACCCCGGGATCTGGTACCACAAAGCGATAGTGCTGAAGAAATTGAAGCGTTACGACCTCTCGCTTGGCTGTTTCGATCGGGCGCTCAGGGAGAACGCCGTCGATGCGGAGATCTGGCACCAGAAGGGACTTCTCTTTTTTGCCCTGAAGCGCTACGGGGAGGCGATAGAGTGTTTCGATCAGGCGCTCAGGGTCCAAACCGACCACAAGGACGCATGCTACTACCGGGGCGAGAGTTACTACGCTCTCGGGGACTGGGAGGCCGCGGTTGCCTGCTACCAGGCTGTGGTCAGGGCGGCCCCCACGAATGCCGTCGCCTGGAACAATTACGGAAACACGCTCTATCGGCTTGAAAAATACGAAGAGGCACTTGTCTGCTACGAACGGGCGCTCGAGATCGACCCGGAGAACCGCCAGGTCTGGAACAACAAAGCAAGCGTCCTCTCAGTTCTCTCGCACTACGACAAGGCGCTCGTCTGCTACGACCAGGAACTCCGGGCCCACCCGGAGAACGCGGACGCCTGGTACAATAAGGGCCTTGCGCTCTTCATCCTCGGGCGGTACGGCGAAGCCGTAACCTGCTATTCGCACGCACTCCAGATCGATCCTGCGAGGGCCGAGATCTGGGGCACGAAGGGGAATGCTCTCGTCATCCTGGAACGTTGCGAGGAGGCTCTCGACTGCTATGACCGGGCAATCGCTCTCAACCCCGACGACGCCGACGCGCTCAACGGGAAGGCGATGGTGCTCATTTATCTCGACCGCCCCGCCGAGGCGGTCAAATACTACGAGAGGGTGCAGCGGCTGCCGGAACGGGACTGGGCTGCAAAAACGGATTCGAGTAAAAATAAGAGGGTCTAGACCCGCGCAATCCGCCTGACCGCTTCCTCGAGGTTCTCCATCGAGGTCGCGTAGGAGAGCCGGAGCCAGCCGGGGGTGTAAAACGCGCTTCCCGGGGTGACCGCCACGTGGGCGTCGTGGAGCCACGAGCGGGCGATCGCCATGTCGTCGCCCTCGACGTTGACGTAGGCGTAGAAGGCGCCGTCCGCCGGGGCGGTGACGTAGCCGAGGTCGCGGAGCGCCGGGATGAGGTAGTCGCGCCGGCGCTCGAACTCGCGGCGCATCGCTTCGACGCAGTCCTGGCTGCCCTGGAGGGCGGCGACCGCGCCGAACATTGCAAACGTCGTCGGGTGCGATATGGTGTGCTGCTGCACCTTCTCCATCTGCCGGATGATCGGCCGGGGAGCGACCGCGTAGCCGATCCGCCACCCGGTCATCGCGTAGGCCTTCGAGAACCCGTTGATGGTGATCGTCCGCTCCGCCATACCATCAAGGGAGGCAAGCGAGATGTGCTCCTTCCCGTAGACCAGCTTCTCGTAGATCTCGTCGGAGAGCGCGAAGAGGTCGTGGTCCCGGCAGATGTCGGCGATCAGGTGGAATGAGTCCGCGTTTAACACCGCGCCGGAGGGATTCGAGGGAGAGTTGACCACGATCATCTTCGTCCTGGGGCCGACGGCCTCGATCAGGGTATCGTCGACCTGGAAGGTCGCGGGAGAGAGCGCGTGGTGCCGGACGCTCGCGCCCGTAAACCGCGCGCACGGTTCGTAGGAGACCCACGCTGGATCGAGGACGAGCACCTCGTCCCCGGGATCCAGCACGGCCTCCATCGCCTCGTAGATGGCATCCTTCGCCCCGCAGGTGACGATCACCTCATCCTGCTGTGCGTTAAAGCCGTTCTCCCGGGTGATCTTCTCCGCGATCGCGCCCGTCAGTGCCGGTATCCCGGCGCTCGGGGCGTAGTGGGTCTCTCCGCGGCGGAGAGCTTCGATGCAGGCACTCTTGATATGTTCCGGAGTATCGAAGTCCGGCTCTCCTATAGAGAGGCTGATGACGTCGGTGCCCTCCTGTACCATCCGCTTTGCCGCATTCGAGATCTCGATCGTCGCGGAGGGAGCGATGCCCGCAATCTTCTCCGAGAGGCTTCTCATCCCAATCGCTGGACCATCTTCACGGCCGACTCAACGGCACGCTTGGCGTAGTCGATACGCTCGGTCGCTTCCATCCGGGTCATCCCCGGTCCCGAGATGCCGAGGGAGACGGGCTTACCGTATTCAAGGGAGAGGTCGATGATCTTCCTCGCGGCATGCTGGACGACGATCTCGTCGTGCTGGGTGGCACCCTCGATGACGCACCCGATGGTGACGACTGCGTCGACATTTCCGTCGTTGAGCATCTTCTTGATGGCAAGCGGCATATCGTAGGCGCCGGGGACGTAGAACGTCTCGGTCACCTCAGCCCCGAGGAAACCGGCGTGCTCCCGGGCCTCGATCTCCATCATGTAGGTGATGTCGCGGTTGAACTCCGCGACGACAAATCCAAGTTTTACCGTCATTCCAATCCTTCCTGTGTTACTACTCGCACCGGTTGTTGATAATCCTCACTTTTTCATGCTAGAGGCGTGCGGGCCCGACGTCCTCAAACCCCTGCCGCTGGCCGGTCCCGGCGAGTTTCTCAAGGTCCTTTGGGTGAAGTGCGAGGAGGACGGCGTTCGCCGCGTGCTCCCTCGTCCGCTGCTCCATCAGCCAGGCGAGTTCCTTTGCGTCCTTCGCTTCGTCCTCGTGGACGAAGACTTCGATGATGTGCCGGTTCGTCATGAGCTGGCAGAGGATGAGGCCCGAAGAGGCCTCGTGGGCGCAGACCTTGTCCTTCTCGGCACGTCCGGGCATCCCGAGCGCCATCACCAGGTCGCATCCCCGCTCTTCGATCAGCTTCTTGCACGCCACCGGGAGGTCCTTGATCCCGGGGACGACGTAGCGCTCCAGCCCCACGCTCGCGTGTTTCCGGATCTCGTCGATGGCGATCCTGCCCATGTCTACCCGGGCAAACGTGGTGTCGGCGATCCCGATCTTCATCCGAGAAGCACCCCGGCGGCTGCCTCAACGCCGTCGCCGGCCTCAAACCCGAACTTCCTGAGGGTGAACTGGACGGCCGCGAGGGTGGCGAGGATCTCCTGCGCCCCGACGCCGCCCATGGTGCCGATCCGGAAGATCTTGCCCTTAAGGTGGTCCTGGCCGCCGGCAATCTCGATGCCGAACTGCTTGACCGTTCCCCGCAGGTTCTTGTCGGTGATGCCATCGGGGATCCGCATGGCGGTGGCGGTGTTCGAGTAGGCGTGGTGTGCGTCCAGTGTCGGGAAGAGGTCGACGCCCCATCCCTTTGCTGCGGCGCGGACGGAGTCCGCCATCCGGCGGTGGCGGGCGATCCGGGCAGGAACGCCCTCTTCCTCGATAATTTTGCACGCCTCGTGCAGCGCGAGGAAGAGCGGGACCGCCGGGGTGTAGGGGGTCTCCATCGGGGTGCCGCTCCCGCTCTTCCTGTAGGCGGCCATGTCGAGGTAGAATGGGCGCTTCTCGGATATCCTGTCCCAGGCACGGTCGCCAACAGCGATAGCGGCGAGGCCCGCCGGGGCGGCGAGGCACTTCTGCGATCCGACGACGGCGATATCAACGCTCCATTCGTCCATCCGGACGTCGTCGCCGCCGATGGAAGTGACTCCGTCCATGATGAAGAGCGCATCGTGCTTCCGGGTGAGTTTCCCGACCTCGGGTGCGGGGTTCTTGATACCGGCGCTCGTCTCGTTGTGGACCATGGTCACTACCTCGGCCCCGGCTTCGAGTTCCTGCTCGAGGGCCGCGAGATCGAGCGGTGTCCCCCACTCGGATTCGAGGGAGGTGACGTTGCCGTAACGCGCTCCAATCTTCGCGAAGCGTTCGCCGAACTTGCCGTTTACAAGCGAGACGATCTTTCTGTCCCGCGCGAAGTTGGCGATGCCGGCTTCCATACCGGCGCTTCCCGAGCCGCTGATGATGTAGAGCTCGTCTGTGGTGCCAAAAAGGGTCTTTAAGACCCGGACGGTGTCCGCATACGCGGCCCCGAACTCGGGACCGCGGTGGTTGATAGCCTGCCGCATCATGGCGGCGCGTACTCGCTGCGGGACGGGTACGGGGCCCGGGATCATAAGGAGTGGTTCGTATTCCATGAGAGATCAGTCCATATCGTCTCGTTGAGGACAGACGCTGTTCCTGCAAGGAACTTGGATGTGGATTCATATCAACCTCTCCACCGTGCAATATCGACAGGGTGAAAAAGAGGCGGGGCACAATTGAAGCTGGATATGGCAGACGTCACGGTTATCTGCGGTTCCGCCTCGGACGGCACCGTCGCGGAGAAAGTTTTTGAAACCTTAAAGGAGCATGGCGTGTCCTACGACTACAAGGTGATATCGGCGCACCGTGACCCTGACAAACTCGACGAGTACGTGAAGGCAAGCACTGCCCGGGTCTTCATCGCGATCGCCGGACTCTCGGCAGCCCTCCCGGGCGTGATTGCCTCCAGGACCGAGCGGCCGGTGATCGGTGTCCCGGTGAGCGGAACGCTGATGGGTCTCGACGCCCTCCTCTCGATCGTCCAGATGCCCAGAGGGGTGCCGGTGGCCTGCGTCGGGGTGGACAACGGCGTGAACGCCGCCCTGCTTGCGATCCGGATCCTCGGCGCGCACAGCGCCTGACATAGTTTTTTCACGACCCGGCCGGGAAGGGAGGGGTATGAAGCAGAGAGTGCTCTTCATCGGCACAAACAACGCTGCCCGGACCCAGATAGCGGAGGGCTACCTCCGCGCTCGCTACGGCGGCCGCTACGAGGCCTGCTCCGCCGGGATAGCCCCCACCGCCCTCGATCCCCTCGCCACAAGAGTGATGGGCGAGATCGGGATCAGTATCTCGGAACAACGGGCGAAGGATCTCACCCTCTTCGATGGAACCGAGATGGACTACGTGGTCGCGCTCTGTGCAGGTGGCATCTGCCCGATGTTTCCCTGGACAAAGGAGACGCTCCACGTCGACTTCCCGGACCCGGGCCGGGCCACCGGAACCCCCGACAAGGTCCTCGCCGCCTACCGGCGGAGCCGGGACGCGATAGCCGCCTGGATCGATGGAAAATTCGGAAAATAAGAGGGATATTCAGCGGAACCCTTTCACGGCTCCATCCGCTCCTGCGGTGCTTTGAGGATATCCCGCACCATCTTTACGGCGCAGAGGTCGCCGCACATCGAGCAGGTCTCGATCTCCCCGTCCCGCTCATGGATGCGCCGTGCCTCTTCCGGGACGAGTGCCGCCTCGAACTGCTTCTCCCAGTCGAGCGCCCGGCGTGCCTCCGCCATCCGTATCTCGCGGTTCTTCGTTTTCGCGGCGGTGCGGGAGAGGCTCCCGACGTGCGCCGCAATCCTCGCCACCCGCGTCCCCTCCACGATGTCGTCGAGGTCCGGTAGTGCCAGGTGTTCGCTCGGCGAGACCATGCAGAGGAAGTCGGCGCCGTGCATGCAGGCGATCACGCCGCCGATCGCCCCCACCACATGGTCGTAGCCCGGCGCCACATCGGTCACGAGCGGTCCGAGCAGGTAGAGCGGGGCGCCGTCGGTCAGTTCCTTGAGCATCCGCACGTTGTAGCCGATCTGGTCGGCCGGGATATGCCCCGGCCCCTCGATCATACGCTGCACCCCGGCGGCGAGTGCCTTCTTCGCCAGGTGCCCGAGCGTCAGGTACTCGGTCGTCTTCGCGAGGCGGCCGGCGTCCACGAGCGCACCCGGGCGCATCCCGTCGCCGAGGCTCACGACCACATCGTGCTCGGCGAGGATCTCGAGCAGGTAGTCGTACTCGGCATAGAGCGGGTTCTCTTCGCCGGTCGCGGCCATCATCGCCACGTGGAAGGCCCCGCCCCGGGAAACGACGCCCATCGTCCGTGGGTCGGCCTGGAGCGACGCGAGGGCGTCGCGGTTCACACCGCAGTGCAGGGTCAGGAAGTCCACGCCCTGCCGGCAGTGCTCCCGGATCACCTTAAAGAGCAGGTCGGCGTCGACGTCCGCGGCAGCCCCCGCCCGCCGGACCGCCTCGTAGATAGGGACCGTCCCGACGGGCGCGTCGAGAGCGAGGATTCGGCGCCGGATGCGGGGGAGGTCGCCTCCGGTCGAGAGGTCCATCAGCGCGTCCGCCCCCTCGCGGAGGGCCGCTTTCGCCTTCTCGATCTCGAGGTCCTCGTCACACCGGGTGCCCGACGTGCCGATGTTCACGTTGACCCGGACCCTGCAGCCCTCCCCGATGGCGCAGAGCCGGTGTGACCGTACGGGGTTCGCTGGAATGACAATCCGCCCACGGGTGATGGCCCGCGCGGCGTGGTGCCCGACGAGGTCCTCCTCCCGGGCAATCGTCTCCACCTCCGGGGGGACCCCGCGCAGGCACGCAGAGATCAGGGTATGCATAAGAACCATTTGCCCGGAAGCCATATTAGTCTGCATGCCAGTCCGGTGGATCGCGAGCGGCACGACCTACGCCAATTCGTTCGTTTACGGAAACATCCTTGTCGACGCGGGCGTTCCCCCGATGGCGGTGGAGCCGTATGCGGGGGCGATCGAGACGATCGTCATCACCCATGCCCACTACGATCACATCGCTCATCTCCGGGAGATCGCCCGGATATGCGGCGACCCGACCGTCTGCATCCATGAGGCGGACGCGCCCGGCCTCGTCGACGACACCCGGAGCCTCGCCATGCACTTTGGGGCCCGGTCGCCCGGGATCGTCCCCGACACCATCCTTCACGACGGTGACCGGATCGGGAGCCTCCGCGTGATCCACACCCCCGGGCACACGCCGGGCGGGATCTGCCTCTATGACGAGGCGGCAAAGGTGCTCTTCTCGGGAGATACAGTCTTTACCGGCGGATCCTTCGGACGGTACGACTTTCCGGGCGGCGACCGGACAGCACTTGGTGCGTCCATAGAGCGCCTTAGCACGCTCGAAGTCGTTGGCCTCTACCCCGGGCACGGCGAGCCCGCCCTCCGTGACGGGGGGAGGCATATCGCAGCCGCGCGGGAGGCCCTCCGGTTTTATGGATAAAGGAGTCTACGCCCTCGTCCTCGAAAACCCACGGTGCGAAGCCCGCATCGGTGCCCTGGGACCGCGGGAGTTTGCCGCAGGCCGACACGTCTACATCGGTTCGGCGCAGGGAAGTGGTGGCCTCGCCCGGGCAGACCGGCACGTGAGGCTCGCCCTCCGCCGCGACCGCCCTCCCCGGTGGCACATCGACTACCTCCTCCTCGACCCGCACTTCGCGCCTGCCGCCGTCGTCACCGCCGCTACGGACCGGGACTGCGAGTGTGACCTCGCCCGCGCCATCGGTGGGGCACACATCCCCGGGTTCGGGTGCAGCGACTGCACCTGCCCCTCGCACCTCTTCTACCGTTCCGGCGACCCGGTCCCGGAGATACTCGCCTGCTTTCGGGATCTCGACCTCGATGCCCGGATCACAAGAATCAAGAACGAGGGGAGCGAGCACTAGGCCATGAATGTTCTCGGTATCTCCGGAAGCATGCGGAAGAACGGCAACACCGCGCTGCTGGTCACCACCATCCTCGACCGGGTGCGGGAGGCGGGCATCGAGACCGAATACCTGACGCTCGCCGATATGGACATCCGGCCCTGCACCGGGTGCGAAGCCTGCCGGGAGGCGAAGTGGTGCGTGATGGAGGATGACGACTGGGCCGGTGTGGCACAGAAGATGATCGACTGCGAGGTGCTGGTCCTCGGCGCCCCGACCTACTACTACGACATCAACGGCCAGACGAAGAACCTGATCGACCGGACCTACTCCCTCTTCCACGACAGGAGGCTTTCAGGGAGGAGGGCCGTGGCCGTTGCCGTCTGCGCCGACCGGGGGGGCGAGCGCTCCCTGGAGACCATAGAGGGATTCTTAAACGCCCATCAGTTCTCGTACCTCGGCTACGTCTGCGGCAGGGCCTATGCGCCGGGAGACGTTGTGAAGGACGAGCGGGCAATGAAGAGGGCCGTAGCGGTTGCGGATACGATCGTCAGGTACCTCCGGCCGGAGGACTGAGAAGCCCGTCTCAGCCGGTCATGCTCCCCGGAAAAAAGAGGTCCCGGCGTTGTTGGAGATCGAGGATCCCGGGTACCGCCCGTATACCGGGCTCATCGGCCGGCGAACGGCTCGTGAGCCCGGCTGGCGGTCAGAGCAGCAGCGATATTATCGCGAGGACGATGAAGATGATGACCAGCCACTTGGCGATCGACATCGACATCCCGGCAATGCCCCGTGCCCCCAATATGGCGAAAACAAGCGCCAGTACGAAGAAGAGGATTGCAAGGCCTACAAGACCGTTTACCATCTTTTTCTCCTCCCAATCACCGGCATCCCGCCGGCGTCGAGGAGCCACAATTTATTTGTGGATATTTATAATTTTCCGGAGGTATCATGGATCCAGGCGAATCGATCCGGCCCCTCCCGGAGATCAGCCCGGAAGGAGAGTGTAAATCGTTGTCCGCTGCCGGAGCGTCCTCCCGAGGTCCTCGGCCATCCGGCGCATCTCGGCGGGGTCCAGGTAATCTGTATCCCGGGCGCCCGCCTCCCGGGAGATGCTCTCCTCAAAGAGTGTCCCGCCGAGGTCGTCTGCACCGGAAAGGAGCGCCACCCCCGCCATCTTCGTCCCGAGCTTCACCCAGGAGGTCTGGATGTGGTCAATGTTATCGAGGAAGAGCCTTGATACTGCAAACATCAGGATATCCTCCCTCCCCGTCGCCCCGGGCCGGGCGAGCCCCGCCCGATAAAGAGGGGTGTTCTGGTGGATGAACGAGAGGGGAACGAACTCGGTGAACCCCCCGGTATCGTCCTGGATCTCCCGGAGGACCGCGAAATGCCGGGCCCGGTCCGCCCCGGTCTCGCAGTGGCCGTACATGATCGTCGCCGTCGACCGGATGCCGAGCCCGTGCGCCTCTTTGATGACCCGGACCCAGGTCGCCGTGTCGATCTTGTCCGGGCAGATCGCCGCGCGGACGCTGTCCACCAGGATCTCGGCCGCCGTCCCACAGAGCGTCCCAAGTCCCGCGGTCTGCATCGCCATAAGCACCTCCCGGGTGGAGAGACCGCTTCTCTTTGCGGCGTAGGCCACCTCCATCGGGTTGCTCGCGTGGATATGAGCCCCGGGAGCCTCGTCCCGTATCCAGGAATAGATATCGACGTAGGATTGAGCGTCGAACTCCGGGTGGAGGCCGCTCACCGTGCAAACCTCGGTCACGCTACGCTCACGTGCCATCCGGGCCTTCTCCCGGACGGTGGCTTCATTGTGGTAAAACACATCAGTGTCGCCCGATTTTCGGGAGAACCCGCAGAACCCGCAGGCGTTCACGCAGAGGTTGGTCACGTTGATGTTCTGGTTACGGACGTAGGTGACGACATCACCGACCTTCTGTTCGCGGAGTTCGTCCGCGGCGGCGGCGATCTCCCAGACGCCCCGGTCGCGTGTCGAAAGAAGGCGCACGGCTTCCTCCTCGGTGAGCCGGTGACCGGCAAGCACGTCGTCAAGTATCTGTCGTAGTGGTGGCGTCATAGCCCTCAGCCGTCTCTCCTCGGGGAATAATTTCACTTGGCGCGGTCAGGTCAAGAACCTTCGGGTGCGCCCCGGTGGTGGTGCATACACTTATCAGTTCCGGGGGTATCCCGGCACCTATGGCTCAGCAGATCCTATGCCACCAGCGCACAAGACTCAGCTACAAGGACGCATACGGATACGTCATCCCGGTCGGGAGCACCAGCCTGATGGCCTGGGTGACCGACGAGGGGATGATCGGAACCGTCGGGTTCGATATCGAGGCTCTGGCAAACGCCGGGGTTCCTGCGGCGATCGTCGGGGTCTCGGAAGATTCCAGCCTGGAGAACCTTGATAGCCTGATGGACGCCGAGGTGAGGGCGGTAAACCTTCCGGCGGTGCAGCGCCGCGTCGAGGTCGGGATGCCGGGGAGAGAGGCATTAAACAGGATGTGAGCGGGCTCCGCACCTTAAATCGGTGCGAACCGGCCTTCGGCCGGGCTCACACCATCTCATAGGTCGTCGTCCGCTGCCGGAGAGATCGCGCGAGGTCCGTGGCCATCCGCTGCATCTCGCCCGGGTCCAGGTAGTCGGCCCCTTCGCCGCCGGCGTCGACCGAGACGTCGTCGCAGAACATCGTCCCGCCGAGGTCGTCTGCGCCGGAAAGGAGCGCAAGCTCCGCCATCTTTGTCCCGACCTTTCCCCAGGAGACCTGGATATGGTCGAAGTTGTCAAGGAAGAGCCGGGCGACCGCGACGAGGAGGATATCCTCCCTCCCGGTCGCTCCGGGCCGGGCGAGCCCCGCCCGGTAGAGGGCGGTATTCTCGTAGAGGAAGGAGAGGGGAACGAACTCCGTGAATCCCCCGGTATCGTCCTGGATCTCCCGGAGGACCGCGAGGTGCCGGGAGCGGTCCGCCTCGGTCTCGCAGGAGCCGTACATGATCGTCGCCGTCGAGCGGATCCCGAGGTTGTGCGCCTCCCGGATGACCCCAACCCAGGTCGCCGTGTCGCATTTCCTCGGGCAGATCACCGCGCGGACACTGTCCACCAGGATCTCGGCCGCCGTCCCCTGCAGGGTCCCGAGCCCCGCCTGGCGGAGCCGCTCGATGGCTGCGGTGATCGAGACGCCGCTTTGTCCCGCCGCCCAGACGATCTCGTCCGGGCTTGCGGTGTGGATATCCACCCCGGGAGCGACCTCCCGCACGCAGGAGATGAGGTCGGCGTAGGAGTCAAGCGTGTAGTCGGGATGCACCCCCGAGAGGAGGCAGATCTCGGTGACGTTCCGCGCCACCGCCGTCCGGGCCTTCTCCCGAACGGTCGCGAGGTCGTCACAGAACGCCTCCGGATCATCCGCCCGCCGCCCGAACCCGCAGAACCCGCAGAGGTTCTTGCAGATGTTGGTGACGTGGATGTTCTGGTTACGGACGTAGGTGACGACATCGCCGACCTTCTGTTCGCGGAGTTCGTCCGCGGCGGCGGCGATCTCCCAGACGCCCCGGTCGCGTGTCGAAAGAAGGCGGACAGCCTCCTCCTCGGTGAGCCGGTGACCGGCAAGCGTATCATCGAGCAGGTCATGCAACGAGTGCGGTATCGTAAACAACTCCCTTGTAATTCTGAATTTATTCCTCTTTGCGCCGCGCAAGGACGAAATCGTGGATGAGGATGACGACGATGACGATGACGGCAAACTCCACAAGGTGCAGGGGCAGGTACCCGATGAGCGGCACCGCGACGAGGGCTTTGCCGACGATCCAGTCCTTCTTGACCGGCTCGACCACCCCGACACCGGAGATCCGGAGGTTCCCCTGGTCGATGTAGGGGTTGTTGTCCCCTTTGGTGATGTAGCCGCCATGGGGATCTTCGTAGTATTGCGCGAGCCCCGACTCCTCCACGGC
This sequence comes from Methanomicrobiales archaeon HGW-Methanomicrobiales-2, assembly GCA_002839645.1. GTDB lineage: Archaea > Halobacteriota > Methanomicrobia > Methanomicrobiales > Methanoculleaceae > Methanoculleus. Next base: position 15,484 of record PGYL01000018.1, read on the forward strand.
GGCGGTATCGACGTAGGTCATCGCCCGGTGGATGATCGGGTGGACGGTATCAGCGCCGTTCGGGCGATAGACGATCACGTTGCCATAGTCCCCGAAAGACGAATCCCCGGCCCGTTGACCCTCAGACCAGGTCACGAGACCGCCGAACCGATCCTCATCGACGACGAGCACCAGGTCGCCGACGTTCATGTTCGGGACCATGCTCTCCGACTCGATCGTGACCACCGCCGGCCAGGTGCCGGCGAAGAGGTAGAGGACGAGGGCGATACCCCCCACGACCGCGACGACCCAGAGGAGGTCCCGGGCGAGAGAGACGGCCGGGTGATCGCTCTCCCGGAACGCCTGCAGGGCCGATGCTGCACGCTGCAGCCAGGTGGTATCCGACATTGCTCTAAAGAGAATGCTATCCCTTCATATACATAGGTTCTCCGGGATACCCGGACAGGAGATAGGGTACTAAAAAGATAAACCCATATCACCAGGGGGAGAATAAGATGGAGTCCATGCTCGCCAACGCCGAGATCGTACGCCGGTTCCTTGAGTTGAAACATCAGGTCCATCCCGACGTGGTGAGTTACATCCGCGAGCAGAACGACCCGGCGCTCATCGACCGGATAGCGGCGGGGGTCCCCGGTGGCACCCTCGTCATCTCGGCCGAGCATATTCCGGGCCTCAGGAAAGTCCGGGACGGGACCCGTTTCCTCGTCGACCCGGAACTCGAAGTGATCATGGGGAGCGCCGGGACCACGGGGAGCGTCACCGGTCATCAGGACGCCGTCCACTATTTCCGGGACCGCTACAACAGCCTTTCATCGATGATCCGGAGCCGGATGACCACCATGCCGATCGAGGCGCTGGTCAAATCCCCCCATCGCTACCGGGACGAGGAGTGCAACATCATCGGGATGGTGGCCGATGTGCGGACGACCGCCAAGGGGCACCGGCTCGTCGAGGTGGAAGACCCCACCGGGACCACCCGGGTGCTCTTCAATAAGGGAAAAGACGATGCTTTCGCGGAAGCGGAGCGGATCCTCCCCGACGAGGTGATCGGGGTCAAAGGGAAACTCTCCAGCGACGGAGGGCTCTTCTTCGCCGAGCAACTCACCCGTCCCGACGTCCCCATCAACAACGCCCCGTTCAAGAGCGATCGGCCAGGGAAGGCGGTTCTGATCTCCGATGTCCATGTCGGGAGCAACACTTTCCTCGAAGAGGGGTGGAACCGGTTCGCCGACTGGCTCCAGGACTCCGATGCCGGCTACCTCCTGATCGCGGGAGACCTTGTCGACGGTATCGGCATCTATCCCGGTCAGGAGAACGAACTGACGATCAAGAACATCTACGAACAGTATGATGTCTTTGCAGAGATGCTCCGGGATCTGCCCTCCCGGGTCCGGATCGTTGCCGCCCCGGGGAACCACGACGTCGTCAGGATGGCCGAGCCGCAGCCTGCGATCCCGCCGGAGTTCACCACAAGGTTCCCGGCAAACTGCACCCTCGTCGAGAACCCCTGCCTGTTAAACCTCCAGGGCGTCCGGGTCCTGATGTATCACGGCCGGTCGATCGACGATATGATCGGGCTTATCCCGGGAGCGAGTTACGAGCGGCCCGGCGAGATCATGGAGGAGATGCTGAAACGCCGGCTGCTCGCCTCCCCATACGGGATGCGGACCCCCATCGCCGCGATGAAGACCGACCGGCTCGTCATCGACCCGCTGCCCGAGATCCTCCTCACGGGGCACGTCCACATCTGCGGCATCACCCGCTACCGGGGTGTCCTCGGGGTGAACACGGGCACGTGGCAGTCCCAGACGTCGTTTCAGAAGCAGATGAACATCCACCCCACACCGGCGCGGGCATTTGTCATCGATCTCCAGACACTTCAGCCGGAAGTGATGGATTTCAGCTAACTATTCACTAATTTTCCCGATTGCTTTCCACATATTTAAAAGTGTTGAATACCTTTGTATATGGTACTCAATCGGAGGAATGCAAAGAGATGGATCTCGTGTATCTGGCACCCATTGGTGCCATTCTCGCTCTCCTGTTCGCAGGATACTCGTATATGAGTATCAGGCGGGAGGGGACAGGTACCGAACTGATGCAGAAGATCGCTGCCGCCATCCATGATGGAGCGATGGTCTACCTGAACAGACAGTACCGTGCTATAGCAATATTCGTCGTCGTGCTTGCCATCGTCCTCGGCGTCTGGATCAACCCGCTCACCGCAGCCTGCTTCGTGCTCGGCGCAGCGCTCTCGGCGACCGCCGGGTATATCGGCATGTTTACCGCAACGGCCGCAAACGTCCGGACGACGAACGCTGCACGGCGTGGAATCGCCGATGCGTTCAAAGTCTCGTTCGCGAGTGGTTCGGTCATGGGCATGGCTGTGGTCGGGCTCGGGCTTCTCGGTCTCTCGATCGCGTATGTGGTCATCAGCATGGCAACAGGGCTTGCCCAGGCTGAAGTCCTCACCATCGTGACCGGGTTCGGCCTCGGAGCAAGTTCGATCGCCCTCTTCGCCCGTGTCGGCGGCGGTATCTTCACCAAGGCCGCAGACGTCGGTGCCGACCTCGTCGGTAAGGTCGAGGCAGGCATCCCCGAAGACGACCCCCGCAACCCTGCCGTCATCGCCGACAACGTCGGTGACAACGTCGGCGACGTCGCCGGCATGGGTGCGGACCTCTACGAGTCCTACGTCGGGTCGATCATCGCAGCGATGGTCCTCGGCGTCGCCGTCGCGGCCACGCAGTTCCCGAACGCCGAGGTCATGAACGTGATCATCCTCCCGCTGCTCATCTCCGCGGTCGGTATCATCGCGTCCATCATCGGCTCGTTCTTCGTCCGGACCAAAAAGACCGAGAGCAGCGCCATTCACATGGCCTTCAACAAAGGTCTGCTCTCCGCGCTCGTCCTGGTCGTCATCGCCACCTACTTCCTGGTGACCCTGCTCCTCGGGATGGAGTACATCGGGGTTCTCTACGCTACGGTCGCCGGTCTCATCGCAGGGTTCGCTATCGGCCTGATCACCGAGTATTACACCTCGTTTGACCGGAAACCGACTCTCTCCATCGTGAAGTCCACCGAGACCGGGGCTGCGACCACCATCATCACCGGGTTTGCCAAGGGGATGGAGAGCACCGTCTGGCCGGTCCTGATCATCTCCCTCGCGATCTACGTCTCGTACCAGGTCGCCGGGCTCTACGGCATTGCCATCGCCGCCGTCGGCATGCTCTCGACGCTCGGGATCTCCCTCTCCGTCGACGCCTACGGCCCGGTCGCCGACAACGCCGGCGGTATCGCGGAGATGTCCCACCAGAAACCCGAAGTCCGTGAGATCACCGACACCTTAGACGCCGTCGGCAACACCACCGCCGCCATCGGCAAGGGATTCGCCATCGGCTCTGCGGCGCTGACGGCACTCGCCCTCTTCGCTGCCTACACTCAGGCGGTCGGGCTCTCGGTCATCGACATATCGGTTCCGAACGTCTTCATCGGCCTCCTGATCGGTGCGATGCTTCCCTTCCTCTTCTGCTCCATCACGATGATGGCAGTGGGGAAAGCTGCATACAGCATCGTCCACGAGGTCCGCCGCCAGTTCAAGGAGATCAAGGGCCTCATGGAGGGGACGGCCGAGCCCGACTACACCTCCTGCATCGCCATCTCCACGAACTCGGCGCTGCGCGAGATGATCCTGCCCGGTGTCCTCGCCGTCGTCGCTCCGCTCGCCGTCGGGTTCGTCCTCGGCACCGAAGCCCTCGGCGGCCTGCTCATCGGCTCGCTTGCATCCGGGTTCCTCCTCGCCGTCACGATGGCGAACGCCGGCGGATCCTGGGACAACGCAAAGAAGTACATCGAGCAGGGCCACCTCGGCGGCAAGGGATCGGACGCCCACAAGGCGGCAGTTGTCGGCGACACCGTCGGCGACCCCTTCAAGGACACCTCGGGCCCTGCCATCAACATTCTCTTAAAGCTGATGTCCATGGTCGCGCTGGTCTTCGCGCCGCTGATCCTGGTCATCTAATCCCCTTTTTTCGAGCCCGATTTCCTGACGGGCGTCCATACCTTCATCCCGCCCGCCGACAACAGTAGAGTGTGAACTCCCGGAGCGGAGGTGACAGACCATATGTTCCGCATTTATCGCACGGTTGAAGCGGCCCCGGTGCCACGGACAGAGGAGACCGGAACGTTCGAGCCCGGTGCATGGGTCTCGATGATCAACCCCACCGCGGGCGAGATACAGGAGATCTCCGGGAGACTCTCCATTCCGGGGGACTACCTCCGGGCAGCGCTCGATGAGGAGGAGCGCCCGCGGACCGAGACCGAAGACGGCGTAACCCTGATCGTCATCGATATCCCGGTGCCCTACCCGGAGCAGACAATCCTCTACACGACGATGCCGCTCGGGATCATCGTTACGCCCGATACCATCGTCACCGTCTGCCTCCGCGAGAACGCGATCATCCAGGACTTTGCGAACGGCCGGGTGAAGCTCTTCTACACCTTCAAAAAGACCCGGTTCGTGCTGCAGATCCTCTTTCGGAACGCATCCTACTTCCTCCAGTACCTGCGCCAGATCGAGCGATTATCCGACAGGATCGGAGCCGAACTGAACCAGTCGATGCGGAACCGCGAACTGATCCAGCTGATGAACTTAAAAAAGAGCCTGGTCTACTTCTCGACGTCGCTCCGGAGCAACCAGATTGTCCTCGACAAGACTCTGACGTTCCAGCCGCTCCGGATGTACGAGGACGACACCGATCTTCTTGAGGACGTCATCATCGAGAACAAGCAGGCGATCGAGATGGCGAGCACCTACTCGACGATCCTCACCGAGACGATGGATGCCTTCGCCTCGATCATATCGAACAACTTCAACAATATCTTAAAACTCCTCACCTCGATAACCATCATCCTCGCGATTCCCACGATGATCGCGAGTTTCCTCGGTATGAACGTCCCGGTCCCTCTCCAGGATAACCCGTACGGGTTCCTCATCATCCTTGTCCTCTCGCTGATCGTCTCCTCCCTCCTCGCGATGGCCATCAACCGGAAAGGGTGGCTGTGAGATCTTTGGGGGGAACCGGGTCCGCTGGCCGGGATACGGTAACCACTGTTCTCTTCGCACCTGACGGTGCTCGAGCTCCGGTTCTACGGAACGTCGCCGCTCGAAAACGCTTCGCGTTTTCTCATGCTCGCTTACGCTCGCACTTCACGTGACGCAGGCTATCATCCTTCATGCAGCGCCGCGCGGGCGAGAGTGGTCGACCCGGGGTGCGGTGCACCCCGGAGGGCTCCGGCTGACGCCGGAAATCTGGTGCAGTCGCCCCGGGCACCACAAGGTATATCCCCGATCCTACATGATAGATCATGTCAAATTATACATGATAGATCATGTATAATCTGGGGGCGACCGCGCGGGAGGAGGCGCCCGGAGAAATTACGCTCCCGGCGGGGCCGGCTCGGTTGCCGGCGACCGCATGCCCGAAAGGACGAACACGGACCGGTCGGCCGGGAGGCCGCCGGGCCGGAGCAATCAGCCGCTTTTGCACGGTGCCGAGACCTGTACGGGGATCGACCGGGGCAATCTGGCATGATTAATCATGTAGGTAAGTGGGAGTATGGCAGAGACCTTTGCCGTGAAACTTGAGAAGAAACGCTACATCCCCGACCCCCGATGCAGGGCGAATGCCCGGGTGCCTGACTATACGCAGGCATACCAGGAGTTCCTGCACGACCCGGAGGGATTCTGGGACCGGGCCGCCCGTGAACTTGAATGGTTCGAACCGTGGGTCCGGGTCAGGGAGTGGAACAACCCCTACGCGAGATGGTTTGTCGACGCGAAATTAAACATCACCTGCAACTGCCTGGACCGCCATGTGGCGAGCGACCGGAAGGACAAGCCGGCAATCGTCTGGCACGGTGAAAGCGGCGAGACGCGGGTCTTCTCCTACGAGGACCTTCACCGCGAGGTGATGCGGTTTGCAAACGGTTTGAAATCTCTCGGTGTCGGAAAGGGCGATCGGGTCTGCATCTACATGCCGCTCGTCCCCGAGCAGGTCGTCGCGATGCTCGCCTGCGCCCGCATCGGGGCCGTCCACTCCGTCGTCTTCGGTGGGTTCGGGCCCGATGCGCTCGCGATGCGGATCAACGACGCGGAGGCGAAGGTTCTCATCACCGCAGACGTCGCCTACCGGCGGGGAAAGACCGTCCCGCTCCGGGAGATAGCGACGGAGGCGCTCACCCGGACGCCGTGCATCGAGCGGGCCGTCGTCCTCCGGCGTGAGACCCCGGTGGTCGAACTAGACCCCGCACGGGAGGTCGACTACGCGGCCCTCATGACAGAGGCCGCGCCGGACTGCCCGGCGGAGGTGATGGACGCGGAGGACCAGCTCTTCATCCTCTACACGAGCGGCTCGACCGGGAAGCCGAAAGGCATCGTCCACACCTGCGGCGGCTACATGGTCGGGACCTACTACACGACGAAGTGCGTCTTCGACGTCAAGGAGGACGACGTCTTCTGGTGCACCGCCGACCCCGGCTGGATCACCGGCCACAGTTACATCGTCTACGGCCCGCTCGCGGTCGGCACGACCGTCGTCCTCGCCGAAGGGACGCCCGACTACCCGGACCCCGGCGCCTACTGGCGGCTGGTCCAGGACCTCGGGGTGACGATCTTCTACACCGCCCCGACCGCCATCCGGATGTTCATGCGCTACGGTGATGAGTGGCCGGCGAAGTACGATCTTTCAACGCTGCGCGTGCTCGGCTCCGTCGGCGAGCCGCTCAACCCCGAGGCATTCGAGTGGTACTACCACCGGATCGGCGGTGGGCGATGCCCGATCGTGGATACCTGGTGGCAGACCGAGACCGGGATGCACATGATCACCACGATGGTCGGGGAGCCGATGAAACCCGGGTTTGCCGGGAAACCCATCCCCGGCGCCGTCGTCGACGTCGTCGACAGGGCGGGCAAGGCGGTCCCGCCGGGGACCGGTGGGTTCCTGGTCATCAAAGAGCCCTGGCCCTCGATGCTCCGGACGGTCCACGGCAACGACGAGCGCTACCGCGCCTACTGGAACACCATCCCGGGGTGCTACACGGCAGGGGACCTGGCAGTGAAGGATGAGGAAGGCTACATCATGGTCATCGGGCGGGCCGATGACCTGATCGTCGTCGCCGGCCACAACATCGGCACCGCAGAGGTCGAGAGCGCGCTCGTCTCCCACGAAGCCGTCGCGGAAGCCGCCGTCATCGGAAAGCCCGACGCCCTGAAGGGGAACGTCATCAAAGCCTTCGTCACCCTCCGCGTGGGTGCGACTCCCGGTAACGGCCTCTCCGACGAACTCGCCCGCCACGTCAAAAAGAGCCTCGGGCCTGTCGCGGTCCCGGCCGAGATCGAGTATATGGACCGGCTCCCCAAGACCCGGAGCGGCAAGATCATGCGCCGGGTCTTAAAAGCCCGCGAGCTCGGCATGGACCCGGGCGACATATCCACCCTGGAGGAGTAACCCCATGTCCGACATCCCGAAGATCTTCGGCATGCCCGCGGAGAGGGGGCGGTGGGGCCTTGTGGGCCTCGGCCTCCTCATCAACCTCTGCCTAGGGAGCATCTACTCCTGGAGCGTCTTTGTCGCGCCGCTTGCCGCGCACTTCACCGCGACGCTCGGCCGGGAGGTGACGGCCGGGGAGGTGCTCCTCCCGTTCTCGGTCTTCCTGGCCTTCTTTGCAATAGCAATGCCGCTCGCCGGGAAGTATCTCGAACGCTACGGCCCGCGAAAGGTGACGATCGTCGGCGGGCTCCTCACCGGCCTCGGGTGGCTCCTCGCCTCGACGGCGACGTCGGTCGAGGCCATTTACATCCTCTACGGAGTTATCGGGGGGCTCGGAGTCGGCATCGCCTACGGGGCGCCGGTCGCTGTCGCGGCCCGGTGGTTCCCGGACCGCCGGGGGCTCGCGGTGGGGCTTGCCCTGCTCGGGTTCGGGTTCTCGGCGTTCATCACCGCAAACGCTGCGGGAGCCCTGATCGCCGCGTACGGGGTGATGGCGACGTTCCGGATCTTCGGGGCTGCGCTCATCGCCGTGCTGGTCCTCTCGGCCCTGCCGCTCCGGTTCCCGCCGGCGGGATGGCAGCCGGCAGGGTGGACGCCTCCCGCACCGGGGGTCGGGACGGCGCCGGTCTGTGAGTGTGACCGGAGGGCGATGCTCCGGACGGGAACGTTCTACGGGCTCTTCGCCTGCTACTTCGTCGGGTGCCTCGCGGGGCTTGCCGCGATCTCGATCGCAAAGCCGGTCGGGACCGAGGTGGCAGGGGTCGACGCGGGGCTCGCAACGGTCCTCGTCGGGTTCTTCGCTGTCTTCAACGGGCTGGGACGGCCGGTGTTCGGGAACTTTACCGACCGGATAACGCCGCAGAAGACGGCGATGCTGACGTTTGCGCTGATCGCGGCCGCATCGGTCCTGATGTGGCTCGTGCCGGGGGTGCCGGCCTACATCGTCGCGTTCGCCATCCTCTGGGGATCCCTCGGGGGCTGGCTCGCGATCGCACCGACGGCGACGGCGTCCTTCTTCGGGACGTGCGACTACCCACGCTGCTACGGGGTCGTCTTCCTCGCCTACGGCGCCGGCGCCATCGCCGGGCCGCAGCTTGCGGGATTCGTCCGGACGGCGACCGGGACCTACCTCGGCGTCTTCCCACTGGTCGCGGCGCTCGCCGTGGTGGGGTTTGTCACCGCCTGGCTCCTGATGCGGCCGCCGGCCGGCGTTCCGGGGAGTGCGCCCCTGCCGGGGGCGGCGGTGGAGGAGTGAGAAGAAAAGATTACGTGTTCCCCGTGAGCCCGAGCCGCCGGAGCATCCCGGCGGCCGCGCTCATTCCGCCGTCCAGGTAGACGGCGCCGGCAAGCGCCTCCAGGCACTCGGCGAGGACCCGGCCGGAGGTCCAGACCGCCTGGGCGGCCTCCCCTTTCCCCCAGCGGACGTAGTCGGCGAGGTCGAGGTCTTCCGCGAGCCCCCTGAGCCGGGACATGTTCACCAGGTTCACCTTTTTGTTCGTGATCGCGCCCTTGTCGTGCGCCCCACCGGCGACCACCGTTTCCACGACGACCACGTTGATGACCGCATCGCCGAGGGTGGCAAGAGCGTCCATGTGGGTCTCGGGGGGGAGACCCGCCTCCAGGGTGTAGGCGAGGCGGGTGAGCGCCCGCGTAAGAAGTGCGCGGTCATTGAAGGTGTAGCCGATCCGCTCCTCGATCACGCCCGGATTCTTGCGGCCGGCGCCGGCGTCGCTGCGGCTCATGGGTAGAGGGGCGTTACTCCACGACTTCGGCCTTCTCGATCCGGACGGGCGTCTTTGGCTTGTCGGAAGAGCTCGTCTTCACTTTCGCGATCTTGTCGATGACGTCCATCCCTTCCACCACCTCTCCAAAGACCGGGTGGGCGCTCGGCGTCCTGGGGTTGTCCCAGTCGAGGAAGTCGTTGTTCACCAGATTGATGAAGAACTGGCTGCCGCCGCTGTTCGGGCGGCCGGTGTTTGCCATGGCGATCGTCCCGCGGGCGTTCGAATGGCCCTTCACGAACTCGTCGGTGATGGTGTATCCCGGGCCGCCCGTCCCGGTGCCGGTCGGGTCGCCGCCCTGGATCATGAACCCGGCGATCACCCGGTGGAAGATCGTGCCGTCATAGAACCCGGATTTCGCCAGTTTTGCAAAGTTCCCCGCAGTCACGGGCATGTCGTCGTAAAGGCGAATCGTAATATCTCCCATGGTCGTGTGGAGCACGACCTGCGTTCCATTCTTCTGGTCAGTCATAAGAAAATCTCCGTAAGGTATTGTCCGCCGTTGCTACTTATATGATATGCGGGGGTATGCCCCCTCACGCGCCGGTCTCCTCACCGGGGTAGAACGGGCATTCATACCCCGTGCAATCCTGGTTTATGGTGGCGTACTCGCACGCGATATGCTCCGTCACCGGCAGATGGACGCCGCACTTCTCGTCGAGGAACTTCACCGCCTCGCCGATCGCGAGCCACGAGTCCCGCTTGCAGCAGCGCGGCCCGCCGCTTACCGCGATCGCCGTAAGGCTCCGCGCCGTCATCTGGTTCGAGAGCGACCACTCCTCCTTCTTCAGCGGCCCCGCGTGCGTGATCAGGCTCATGAAGATCCCGGTGCCGATCGCCGCGCCGCAGGTCCCGTGGGTGCCGCAGAAGGCCGGCTGGACGGCCTCGGCCCGCTTCCTCGCCTGCCGGAGGGCCGGGTCCTTCTTCTCCGGGCTCCCCCGGTGGTTGTAGTAGGCCGCGATCAGGACAGCCGGCACGAGGAAGTGGTGTTCCGGGCCGTGGAGGCTGATCTGGGGACGCTGCATGATCCTGCAGGCGATCGCGAGCGGGTCCTCGAGCGCCGTCGTCCTGCAGACCTGCTCGATCAGGTCGAGGTTCGAGAGCGCGCGGTCGGCCCCGGAGAGGGTGTCCTCCCCCTGCGGTGCCTTCTCCGGTTCTTTTTCACGCGGGACGAGGTTCTTTCTGCAGGCCGTGCAGGCCTTCTCCTGGTCCATGGGCACTCCTGGCGCCGGGCCTCGCATAAGAGTTGCGGGGCCGACAACCGGCGGCGCAGCAAAGTAAATCAAAATATTTAAACAATACACCAAAGTAAAATTATTTTATATAGCAAGCCGCAGATGTATACCCATGTACTCCGGAGCGAACGTTTTCCGGGTTGTCCTCCCGGGCCCCGACCGGGATATACTCGTACCTCCATATCCGGCCTCCAGCAACGGAGGTGTTCCCGGATGAACCAGGAGACGCCGGTCTTCATCATTACCGGCGAGCAGGGCCAGTGCAAGACGACGTTCCTGCATCTGGTTCTCGGGCTCACCGTCGGGCTGAACGTACGGGTCCGGGGCGTGATCGCTCCCGGCCATATGCGGGACGGGCGGAGGTCCGGGTTCACCCTCGTCGACCTCGCCACCGGCGAACACGAGGAACTCTCCTCGATCGACCCCGACCCGCGGTGCGAGGCCCACGGCCGGTTCTATTTCCGGCCCGAGGGGCTCGCCTTCGGCCGCAGGGCGCTCGCACCGCCGGACCCCCGCGAGACCGATCTCATGGTCATCGACGAGGTGGGGAGGTTCGAGCTCCAGGGTGCGGTCTGGGCGGAGCAGATCGACCGATTGCTCGCGCACCCGCACCCCCCCATGGTCTGGACGGTCCGGCGCCGGCTCCTCGATACGGTCGTCGACCGCTGGAAGATCACGAATCCCGTCGTGGTGGACGTCTGGGCCGCGAGCGTCATGGCGACGGCGGACGCCGTGATGGACGCTGTCTGGGAGTGGCGGGAGGCGCAGACGGCCTCCAGGGCTCCAGATTTCCCGCTCCCCGGGGGCCGCATCGCCGGCGATCCCCCGCTGCTTGCGGATTCAGCCGCCGGAGCCTCGCCAAACGCCCCGGTAATCCTCCGGCGATGCTATGGCCCGGGGGAGTGATGCACTCAGGGCTGCTGCCCGTCCCGGATCGCCCCAATCACCGCCCCGACAAGCCGCTCGATCTCGTCAAACCGCGGCTCCGCCATGCCGTTCTTCACGATCCCGCACCCGGTCGCGACGACGTGCAGGTCCGGCTCGACCCCGATCTCCCGGAGTTTTTTGAGCGCACAGGTGTCTTCGCAGCCGTCCAGCGCGAGAACGCGCCCTGCAGAGCGTGCTGCCTCCTCGAGCGAGGCTGCTGGCCGGCTCGCCGGGAGTGAGGCCTCCATGGAGTCCGGGTACCGCTGCAGGAGCACCATTCCCACCCGGGCGGTCAGCTTCCCGGTATTCGAGAGGCCCGAGCAGGTGACGAGGGTAACGGGCTCCATCACGGCCTCACTCCATCTCAAGCGCTTTTGCGGCCGCCCGCCCGATCAGTTCCGGGGGGATTGCCTCGTACTCCTCGCCGTTATAGCGGAGCGTCCGGCACTCCGCCTCCTCCTCCCCACAGGTTTCACAGGTGTCGCATCCTGCGCAGGAGCAGGCTGTGGCGGTCACCTCGACCCCCTCGAGAAGTTCCTCGATCGGCACCCCGTTGAAGAGGAGGCTCCCCGATCCCGCGGGGGCATCATCGGGGAGGACGGTCTCGACCACCCGAACGCTTACCCCCTCCATCTCGAGGAGCATCCGGATCTCCGCGAGAACGGCCGAAAGCGTCATTCCGGTCTCCTCAAACTCTTCTGCGGTCTTCTCGATCTCGTTTCCGATGTGCTTCCATTCGATGACGAGTTCCTTCTTCATGGTATCATCTCTACTGGGTGTTGACGGGACATCTTCCTGTCGCCTCCCCACCATACCACCGGTCTCGGTGCCGGAGCGCCACATTCACAAGCGATATCAGCATCGGCACCTCAAGGAGCGAGCCGATGGCCGTGGCGAACGCCACACCGGAGCCGATCCCGAAGGCTCCTATGGTAACCTACCTCACGCGAGCAATCCCGGTCACCAGGAGCAGCGAGAAGGCTATCACCAGCAGGGCTTTTCGTTCGGATATGGTGCAGGCGCCGCCCGCTAATATTTATATATTCGAATATAGCAATATAACGATATGCAAGGGAAGATAAAGCTGCTGAAATCTCTCGCCGACGAGACACGAGTAAAAATCGTCCAATGCCTGATGGACGGCGAGCGATGTGCGTGTACCCTCGTGCCGGCCGTTGGAAAGGCACAACCGACGGTCTCGCAACACCTCAGGATCCTGGAAGAGGCCGGGGTCCTGGAGTCGCGGAGGGACGGCGTAAACATCTGGTACAGGATCCGATCGGATCAGGCGGTTCAGATCCTGAAGATCCTCGACATTCAGAGTATTGAAATACCCATTTTTTGTAGCGGGGGTGACCATGACGAACGATAGCGTGATAGCATTCAAAGGAGCGATCTGCTCCTGGGGGTTTGCCCGCCGGGAGATGGGAGCGAAATGAGCACTCCTTCATCAACACCTGATACCGATACGGTCACCCTGCAGATCCAGGGGATGGACTGCACCTGCAACGCCGACCTCCTCGCCCGAAAACTGGATGCCCTCGCCGGCGTCCGGGGCCACGAGATCACGCCGGTCACCGGCCAGGCCCGGATCAGCTATGATCCCGCGATCGTCAGTGTCCAGGAGATCATCCGCACCGTCGCTGAGACGGGGATGACCGCCTCGCAGGTGCGGAGCGAGGGGCGGAAGAGCACCTGGTGGCGTGAGCCACAGCAACTCGCCCTCTACGGGAGCTTCCTCACCGCAGTGATCGCCTTCGTCGCGGGATACTTCGGGACGTCGCTCACCATCGTGAACGGGCTCTACCTGCTCGCCGTGCTCATCGGCGTCTACTACCCGGCACGAAAGGCGCTGATCGCGCTCAAGAACCTGACGCCGACGATCCACCTGCTCATGCTGATCGGCTCGGTCGGCGCGATGGCGCTCGGCCTCTGGGGGGAGGCCGCGGTCCTGATCATCGTCTACTCGCTCGGCGACGTCCTCGAGTCCTACGCCGTGGATAAAGCCCGGGGTGCGATCCGGTCGCTCATGGCGCTCGTGCCGAAGGAAGCGCTGGTCCGGCGCAACGGCCGCGAGACCATCTGTGCGGTCGAGACGATCGGCGTCGGCGAAGTCGTGATCGTCCGACCGGGCGAGCGGGTGCCGGTCGACGGCACGGTCATCGCGGGGTCGTCGTATGTCGACCAGGCAGCGGTCACGGGAGAACCGGTTCCCGTCCACCGCGGCCCCGGCGAGGACGTCTTCGCCGGGACGATCAACCAGAACGGGTCACTCGAGGTCCGGGTCACGAAACCGGCGTCCGAGACGATGCTCTCCCGGATCATCCTCTCGGTCGAGGAGGCGCAGGCGAAACGGACGTCGTATCAGCGGTTCTCGGACTCCTTCGGGAAGTGGTACACGCCGGCCATGTTCGTCCTCGGCGTGCTGGTCGCCACCGTGCCGCCGCTCTTCTTCGGTGCCGAGTGGTACCCGTTCATCTACCGCGGGCTCGTTGTCTTCGTGGTCTCGTGCTCCTGCGGCCTTGCGCTCTCCGTGCCCGTCGCGGTGGTGGGCGCAATGGCGAACGCTGCGAAGCAGGGGACGGTCTTCAAGGGCGGCGCCTACCTTGAGACCATCGACACGGTGAAGGCGATCGCGTTCGACAAGACGGGGACCCTGACCATCGGACGGCCCGCGGTCACGGATGTCGTGACCTTTGACGATCTCGCCGGGGATGAACTGCTCGACCTCGCCGGCTGCATCGAGTCGCGGTCGGGCCACCCCCTCGCGGCCGCGATCGTCCGGAAGGCTCGCGAGAGCGGGACGTTCTCGGGTCGGTCGGCCGTTCAGTTCGAGGAGACGGCCGGGCGCGGGGTCGCGGCGACGGTGGATGGCCGGGCATGCCGCATCGGCAGTTCCCGCGCCATGCTCGAACAGGGTATCGACATCGGTCACGCGGAGGAGACGATCGCCCGGATCGAGGGTGAAGGCCGGACCGTGGTCCTCGTGAGCCGCGACGGGACGCTCGCCGGCCTGATCGCGATCGCCGATGAGGTGCGGCCCGGCGCTGTCGAGGCCTTGCAGCGGTTAAGACGCGCCGGTGTCCGGACCGTGATGCTGACCGGGGACAACGAACGGAGTGCCCGGGCCATCGCACAGCGTGTCGGTGTGGATGAATACCGGGCGCAGCTCCTGCCGACGGATAAGGTCGACGCGGTGCGGCAGTTGAAAGAGCAGTACGGCGCGGTGGCCATGGTCGGCGACGGCATCAACGACGCACCGGCCATGGCCGCCGCGGACGTCGGCATCGCGATGGGCGCGGCAGGCACGGACATCGCGATCGAGGCCGGCGACGTGGTGCTGATGTCCGACGACCTCGGGAAACTCGCGTATGTGCGCGAACTCTCGCACCGGACGGTCACCGTGATCCGGCAGAACATCGCCGTCTCGCTGATCAACGTCGCGTTCATGGTCGTCGCGGCCCTGCTCGGCTACCTCGGGCTGGTCACGGGCCTGCTCCTGAACGAGGGAAGTGCGGTCTTCGTGATCTTGAATGCCCTGCGTCTGCTGACGTGGCGGAGCGGCGCCGAACCTGAGATCCCCGTTGCTGCCCGGATAAAGGCTCCCGCCACTCCGACTGCAGCGCAGACGACGGCGGCTGTTGGCTGCTGTTCCTGTACCGCGCCTGCGGCCGGTGCGCTACCCGTTCCTTCAACGGGGGGAGCCGGTGGCTGCTCGTGTGGAGAACCGCAGATCTCCGGGGCGACAGGCGCGTGCTGCTCCGGCGCGGAGGACGTCGGTGCGGCATCGACGGCGACAGCCCCCGCAGGGGCCGGATGTTCCTGCGGTGATAAGCAACGGGATATGCCGACCCCGATCCTCGTCGAGACGGAGGGGGGCTGTTGTTGCGGAGAGCCCGCCGGCGAGGTGCTGCTTCCAGCCCCCCTCCCCGGCAACGGTTCCGGATCGTCCGGTCCTGCGACCGCAACGTTCCGACTCGAAGGGCCCGGTTGCGCCTGTGAGGGACAGATGGTCGAGAAACGGGTGAAGGTCCTGAAGGGGGTGACCGCTTTCACCCTGAATGCGATCACGAACCAGCTGAAGGTCACCTACGACCCGGCCGCTGTCTCGGTCGACGATATCGTGATGGCGGTAAAGAAGGCGGGCGTAACCGCGGTCCCTGTAGACCGGCGCTGATTGCAGTTACACAAGACCGAACTCGAGGTGACGTGATGCAACAAAAGACGATGATTATGCCGGTCGATGGCCAAACCCGGGGAGCGAACAACGCCGGTCCCGGGGGCCGACACACCCCCGGACACCACGGAGAACAACCATGGCTGAAACTATGAAACGGCTCTCGTTCCTCGATCGCTACCTGACCCTCTGGATCTTCCTCGCGATGGCGATCGGGATCGGGATCGGCTACTTTGTCCCCTCGGTCCCGCAGGCGATCACCGGCTTTGCGGTCGGCACGACCTCGATCCCGATTGCGATCGGCCTGATCGTGATGATGTACCCGCCGCTCGCGAAGGTCCGGTATGAGGAACTCGGCAGCGTCTTCCGCGACCGGAAGGTGCTGGGCGTATCGCTCTTCCAGAACTGGCTTGTCGGCCCGGTCCTGATGTTCGCCCTCGCGGTCCTCTTCCTCGCCGACCGGCCGGAGTTGATGTACGGCCTGATCCTGGTGGGCCTCGCCCGGTGCATCGCGATGGTGATCGTCTGGAACGACCTCGCCGGCGGGAGCTGCGACTACTGTGCCGCGGTGGTGGGCTTAAACTCCGTCTTCCAGGTCTTCTTCTACTCGATCTACGCGTACATCTTCATCACGGTTCTGCCGCCGCTCCTCGGGATCGGGACCGGCACCGCGATCAGCATCTCGATCGCCGAGATCGCGACCTCGGTCTTCATCTACCTCGGCATCCCGTTCATCGCCGGGTTTCTGACCCGCTTTATCCTGCTTCGGGTACGATCGAAGGAGTGGTATGAGACCCGGTTCATCCCGCGGATCTCGCCCCTGACCCTCGTCGCCCTGCTCTTCACGATCATCGTGATGTTCTCGACCCAGGGGGCGAACATCATCCAGGTCCCGTTCGACGTCGTCCGGGTCGCGATCCCGCTCCTGATCTACTTCCTCGTGATGTTCTTCGTCTCGTTCTGGATGAGCCACCGGCTCAACGTCGACTACCCGCGTTCGGCGACCCTGGCTTTCACAGCAGCGTCGAACAACTTCGAACTCGCCATCGCCGTCGCTGTTGCGGTCTTCGGCATCGGCTCCCAGGTCGCGTTCGCGACCGTGATCGGCCCCCTCGTCGAGGTGCCGGTCCTGATATCGCTCGTCAATGTTGCGATCTGGCTCAAGAAGCGGTGGTACGCGAATGAGCCGGCCGCGCAGTGCGCCGTCGATCAGGGAGTCGTATGAAACGCGTCCTCTTCATCTGTACGCACAACGCGGCCCGCTCACAGATGGCCGAGGGGTATCTGCGGGCGCGGTACGGCGGCCGGTATGAGGCATTCAGCGCCGGCACGGTCGCGACGGAGGTCCATCCGCTCGCCGTCCGTGTGATGGCCGAGCTCGGGATCGAGATCTCCGGGCAGCGGTCCAGGGATCTTGGCAGATTCATCAGCGAGGAGATGGACGTCGTGGTCACGGTATGTGACGCGGCAAAGACCGCCTGCCCGATCTTCCCGGGGGCAAAATCAACGGTCCACGCAAATTTCCCCGACCCTTCCGCCGCGACCGGGACCGAGGAGGAACGGCTGGCCGTCTTCCGGGTGGTGCGGGACGATATCGCGGCCTGGATCGATGCCGCCTTCGGGGATGCGGACCACGAGCAGCAATCCCCCGGGGGCCTATACCCTGAGGTTTTCTAAGAACATCCGGTGCAGGCGGAGATCCCCTCCGAGCTCCGGGTGGAAGGCGAACGCCATATGCCGGCCGTGCCGGACGGCAACAATCCCCTCCGGTATGCGGGCGAGCACCTCGACGCCGGAGCCGACGTCCGTCGCCGCCGGGGCCCGGATGAAGACCGCCCGGAAGGGTTCGGTGAGGCCCGCGACATTGAGAAACGTTTCACGGGAGTCGACCTGCCGCCCGAAGGCGTTTCGCGCCACGTGCATCGGGATGAGGGAGAGAGTCCGGACCCGGGGGTCGTCCACCCGGTCCGCGAGAAGGACCATTCCCGCGCAGGTGGCAAATACTCCGCCCTCAAACCCGGCGAGCGGCTCATAAAGCCCGTTCTTCCCGATCAGCCGGGAGATAGTGGTGGACTCGCCGCCCGGCATCGCGAGGGCGTCGAGCCCCGGGAGGTCCTCCACGTGCCGGACCGCCGTGACCGTTGAACCCGGCCGGTCCGCAAGAGCCTCGCGGAACGCCAGAATATGCTCGGCGACGTCGCCCTGGAGCGCGAGAACACCGACCTTAACGCCCACGGGTCTGCAACACCTCTTCTTCGCGGAGCAGATGGACATCGAGGCCTTTCATCGCCTCGCCAAGACCTTTGCTCACCTCGGCGATGACCATCGGCTCATTGTAATGGTTCACCGCCTCCACGATCGCCCGGGCGGTCATCTCGGGATTTGAGGACTTGAAGATGCCCGACCCGACAAAGACTCCGTCAGCCCCAAGCTGCATCATCAGGGCCGCGTCGGCGGGCGTCGCGATGCCGCCGGCCGAGAAGTTCACCACCGGGAGCCGCCCGAGGTTCGCGCACTCGATGACGAGTTCCGCAGGTGCCTCGATCTCGCGGGCCCGGTCGATGAGCTCCTGGCTGGAGAGGCCTTTCAGCGCCCGGATCCCGCCCATGATCGCCCGCATGTGGCGGACCGCTTCCACGACGTTGCCGGTGCCGGCCTCGCCTTTCGTCCGGATCATCGCAGCCCCCTCGTTGACCCGGCGCAGTGCCTCCCCGAGGTTCCGGGCGCCGCAGACGAACGGGACACCAAACCCGGTCTTATCGATATGGAACTGCTCGTCCGCCGGGGTCAGCACCTCGCTCTCGTCGATCATATCGACACCGAGCGCTTCCAGGATCTGTGCCTCGACGGAGTGACCGATCCGGGCTTTCCCCATCACCGGGATGGAGACCGCATCGATGATCTCGACAATCTTCTGCGGGTCGGCCATGCGGGCCACGCCCCCGGCCGCTCTGATATCGGCAGGGACTCTCTCAAGCGCCATAACGGCGACGGCGCCGGCCTCTTCGGCGAGCCGTGCCTGCTCTGCATTGACCACGTCCATGATGACGCCGCCCTTCTGCATCGACGCAAAGCCGCGCTTGATCAGCTCGGTGCCAAATCTCAGTTCCTCGAGTTTCATTACTTCTATGTATAGCTCATTGACCACAATAAAAATAGTGCGACGATCTCCACCAGGGCGAAGATGATCGTCGCCGCCCGGACCGCACGGACGATCCCGGCGCCCGCCTCCGCAAGCGTCCGCTCCGGGTCCCCTATCGTGTAAACGCCGGGTTTTTCAAGCCGGATCCCGACACCGCCAGCGATGACGGCCATCGGGATCCCGCCATTGAAACCGGGGCGCTTCTTTCGATCCCGGCGGAGCGCCGCGTAGGCCGGGGCGAACCGGCCCTTCGCTGCAAAGTAGGCAAGCAGGATAAGACCGGTGATCCGGGCCGGGATGAAGTTCGCGACGTCGTCGGCGCGTGCGGGGAACCACCCGATCCGGAGCCGCTCGTCCCGGTAGCCGAGCATTGCATCCAGAGTGTTGACCGCCCGGAAAGCGGCCGCCCCGGCGAGGCCGAAGAGCCCGAAGTAGAAGAGCGGAGAGATGATGCTGTCCACCAGGTTCTCGGTCATCGACTCGTAAGCGGCCGAGAGGATCTGCTCGTGCTCGAGGCGCGCCGTATCCCGGCTCACCATCATCCCGACCTGTGAACGTCCCGCATCGATGCCACTGGCTTCAAGTGCCCGTACCACAGCGACGGTATGCTCCTCGAGCGCCCGCCAGGCCAGGCAGGCCTTGAGGAGGAAGGGCGCGAGGAGGATGTAGAGGTACCAGGGAGCTGCGAGCTGGACGAGGAGGAAAGGGGCGGTAAAGAGCGCCACGGTCGCGATGGTTCCCGCGACCCCCGCCACCCGCTGGATGCGGGCCGGGTAGCGGCCCGGGACTCCCCACCATCCGATGAACCGGCCGAGGACCGCCACCGGATGATACCGGGAATGCGGGTCCCCGATGAGCCGATCCACCAGCAGCGACGCAGCGATTACGACCGCTGCTGCAGCCATGTGAAGATGACCCCGAGGAGCAGCGCCGCAAACGCAACGGCGTTAAAGAGATCGACCCGGTAGGCCAGCCAGAGCCCGTAGAGGACCAGGGCAGCGGCGATGAGGGCGAAGATTGGAATGGAGGGCCGCCACCGGGACGGGACCGCCGTGACGGCTGCTGTCGAAGGGGACTCAACCAGCTCAGGCTCAGATTTCACTCGTTCCCGGACGACGACCCGGAACTCCGCTCTCCGGGCGCCGTACCCGGCGATGACCTCCACGTTAAAGGTCCCGGGATAGGCGTCCTCCCGGATGGGGATGATGAACTCCTCGGTCTCGTTCACGTAGAGGTTCTCGTGAAAAAAACCGGTGAAGGTCGAGGAGTTCGCTGAGGCGAGGGTGATGTGGAGCGGCGAGCCATGGTTGACGAGCCTGAGGGCGAGGTCGCTCCCGGCCGTCGCCTCGACCACGTCGGGGACCTCGATCGCGTTGATCCCCCGGCGGTTGAGATGAATCTCCGACATCGCCGAGATCAGTCCTCACCGGCGTTCTGTGGAAGGAGATTCGGGATGCCTTCGCTGATAGGGTAATCGACGCAACAGGTCGCGCACCGGAGGGTGCCCTCCAGCACCTCCTCACCGTTCTCTTCGGTCACCGTCAGCAGGAGGTCGCCCTTGCAGACCGGGCAACAGAGGATATCCATCAGGTTTCGTCTCATCACTTACCCCGGAGATCGATGATCTGGGACATCTCGGGTCCCGTCGAGATCAGGGTGACGGGCTTGCCGATGTCCTTCTCGGCCTGAATGATGAAGTCCTTCGCCTTCGCGGTCAGCTGGCTGTACTCCGTCGCGCCGAAACAGGCCGGGTCGATCCGGTCGATGCCGGTGATCGCCGCCTGGGTGCACCCGTTGATCATCGCCGAGTAGCGGGCCATCTTCCCATCCCAGGTGCCGATGCGGCGCTGGCGATGGGTGACGGTACCGAACTCCTCGATACCGAGCTCGTGTGACCGCTCCATCGGCATCTCGGTGGAGAAGGGGCCCTCGCCGACACGGGTCGGATAGGCCTTGAAGACGACGATGACGTCATCGATCCGGGTCGGGCCAACGCCGTTGTCGGCGGCGATCTGCGAGGCGGAGGTATCCTTGCTGGTCACGAACGGGTAGGTTCCGAAGTAGAGCGAGATCCCGAAACCCTGGGTCCCCTCGAGAAGGACTACCTCACCCTTATCCAGGGCGCAGTTGACCTTCTCGGCCACATCGATGATAAAGTCTGCCAGCTCCGGGACGTCTTTCGCCTGCCGGGATGTCCGCAGAACGCGATCCGAATTGGCCGGGCCGCACCCGGTCCCGGTGCTCCCGATCTTATCCCTGAGATGCTCGCTCGCTTTGTCCCGCGCGATGTGCTCCTCTTCGATGATGCCGCACCGCCCATCGACAAAGGTCCTGTCCCGGACGCCGAGCAAGTCAACCTCTCGCAGGAAGACCCGGGGATCAACGAGTACGCCGCTCCCGACCATAAGGGCCGCTTCCGGGTAGACGAATCCCGAGGGGACCATCCTGACACCGTATTCCTTCTCCCCGATACAGACGGTATGCCCTGCGTTCGGACCAACGCCGCCCCGAGAGATGATGGATGGTCTATCCTGGTGAGCGATATGGGCTACGATTTTTCCTTTCCCTTCGTCACCAAAGAACCCGCCGACGATAATGGTACAACTCATTGTTCTATCAAGTAGGATGGAGCGATACTGGGTGATAAACGTTACAATGTGATACCGGGTGAGTGGTCAGACCCTTTAAAGGCAGCCGGGGTCCGGCAGTCCCTGTACCGCTCGTTTCGCGCTGCTACGCGCCCGGGGAGTGAGCACCGGGCCGGTGTCTCGGACGCGGGCAACTGGAGGCATCCCCCGTGGTCGGACGGATCTTGCGGGAGGTGGGGAGTGTTGGGCAGGTGTCTCTGGCATTGCGTCACAATATTCGCGTATATCCGCATTCCCGGCTGGTAACGGCCATCCTATATCAACCTTCGCTGCCGCAGAGGGGCTCCGGCACGGTTGCCATTGGGATCTGAACCCCTTCATTTCCAGTGGAAATTTAATTTCCTGGACATCCGGGACTGTCACATCGAGTTTTTCCCCTGGAACGGCATGATGATCTGTAATCAGATCGTTTGTCGGAGCGCGGATGCGAACCCGGAGATCTGCCCGGGGTTTGGATGACAGGATGCATTTTCTGAGTATGGGTGTGACGGGATCCCGGGCAGCCGGAATCCCTGAATAAATCCACATCTCCAGTGGAAGTAAGGGGGTTGTCTGCCCGCCATTCTCCTGTCGGACACCCAACCGTCTGGCACTTAAGTAAAAATGCCCAATAAAAATGTTTTTATTTTGTCTGGAGGGCACTTAGGGTGATGTTCTTATTTCACCGAGTCCAGAAATGCTCCCATTCTGGAGAGGGCCTCTTTGAGGTTGTCGCGCGAGACTGCATAGGCGCACCGCACATGCCCGGCACCGGAGGACCCGAGGACACTCCCGGGGACGACCGCCACATGCTGCTCACGGAGGAGCGACTCGGCAAACTCGGTATCGGTCATACCGGTGCTCTCCACCGAGGGGAAGGCGTAGAACGCGCCCTTCGGAACGTGGCAGGCGAGACCGAGTTTGTTCAACCCGTCAACAAAGAGATTCCGCCGGAGCCGGTACTCCCGGACCATGGCGTCCTTCTCAGCTTCCCCAATCCGGAGCGCCTCGTAGGCCGCGATCTGCCCCATGACCGGGGCGCAGAGCGCGACATACTGGTGGATCTTCAAGGCTGCCGCAGTGATCTCCGGGGGGGCACAGAGGTAGCCAATCCGCCACCCGGTCATGGCGAAGGCCTTCGAGAACCCGTTCAAGGTGATCGTCCGGTCACGGAGTTCGGGAATCATCGCCGGCGAAAAGTGGTCGCCATCGTAGGTGAGCTCGGCGTAGACCTCGTCACTGATGAGGAGGAGGTCTTTATCGACCAGCAGATCGGCGATTTCGTGCCAATCCGCCTTCTGCATCACCCCGCCGGTGGGGTTGTTCGGGAAATTTGCTATCAGAGCCTTCGTCCGCGGGGTGATGCATTCTGCGAGGGCATCGGCCGTCAGCCGGAACTCGTCCTCCGCCCGGCAGGGGACGGTGACCGGGGTACCGCCGGCGAGGGAGACGCAGGGGGTGTAGGAGACATAACAGGGCTCCGCGACCAGCACCTCGTCGCCCGGGTCCGTCACGGCCCGGATGGCGATGTCCGCAGCTTCCGAGACGCCGCAGGTCACAATGATCTCACTGTCGGGATCGTAGCGTGTACCAAACCGGGTATCGAGGTAGCGGCTGATGGCGCCACGAAGCTGGGGTGTCCCCTTGTTCGAGGTGTAGGCGGTCGATCCCTGCTCGATGGAGTAGATGGATGCCTCGCAGACACACCAGGGGGTCACGAAGTCCGGTTCGCCGACACCCAGGGATATGACGTCCTCCATAGTCTGGGCGATATCGAAAAATCGCCTGATTCCCGAAGGAGGTATGGCGCGGGCCCGTTCCGAGACGAAGTTCCTCACACGCCTCACCTCAGAACGAGTAGGGGAGACGCTCGACCTCTTCGCGCTCGGCGAAGGTGGTGCCGTTCTCCTTGTAGGTCTTCATGATGATATGCGTCGCCGTTTCCCGGATCCGGTCCATCGGAGCGATCTGCTCGGATACGAACCGGGCGATCTCATGCATGCTCGGTCCGGTCACCAGCAGCTGGAGGTCGTAGGCCCCGGTCATCAGCCGGAGCGACCGGACCTGCGGGAACCTGGTGATCCGCTCTGCGATCCGGTCGTAGCCGAAGTCCCGCTCGGGCGAGACCTTCAGCTCGATCACCGCGGTGACGTTGCCGTCGCCGGCCCGTTCCCAGTCGACGACCGCCCCGTAGCGGCGGACGGCGCCGGTTGCTTCCAGACGGCGAATCCGGTCTTTTGCATCCTGCTCACTCACCTCGGCCAGCACCGCGAGCTCTTTTTCCGGGGTGCGGCAGTTCTCCTCCAGGAGCTGGAGGAGGATACGGTCCTTTTCATCCATAATTTCACCTGAACATTGCTCTTAAACGATTGATGTCGAGTTTCTTGAGCCGCTGGTCATCGAGTCTCGGGTCGCGCGTAACGACCTCCTCGATCTTGCTCGTCGCTGCATCGAACCACATCTCCTTCGTCCGGCCGTAGCGGCCTCGCGAGATGACCCGGGTGTTGATGACACCGAGCATGTTGAGCTCGGAGATGAGGTCCGTGATCCGGCGGTGCGTCAGGACGTCGAGGTCGATGATCCGGGCGATCTCACGGTATACCACCGTGACCTCGCCGCTCGTGAAGATCCGCTTGCCCATCTGCTCGAGGATCAGCATCGAGTAGAGGACCGCCTTGCTCTGGGTCGGGAGGGTGGAGATGCACTCCACCATGCTGTCGGTCTCAATCTTCTCCTGCGCCATCCGGACGTGCTTCTCATCCACGCTCGTGGCGTTTTCGCGGTCTGCGAGTTCCCCCGAGACCCGGAGGAGATCGAGCGCCCGCCGGGCGTCGCCGTGCTCCTGCGCCGCGAGGGCCGCGCAGAGCGGGATGACCGTCTCGCCGAGTGCTCCCTCCACGAACGCCAGCTCGGCTCTCTGCTGGAGGATGTCGCAGAGTTGCGGGGCGTTGTAGGGGGGAAAGACGATCTCCTCTTCAGAGAGTGAGGAGAGGACACGGGGGTCCAGGAAATCGGTGAATCTGAGGTCGTTTGAGATCCCGATGATGCTGACTTTGGCGGACTTCAGATCGGAGTTGATCCGGGTGAGGTTGTAGAGGGTGTCGTCACCGCTCTTTTTCACGAGTTTGTCGATCTCGTCGAGGATGATGACCGTGACCCCACCGCTGCTCTCGAGTTGGTTCTTTAGCTCCATGTAGACCTGGTCGGTCGGCCACCCGGTCATCGGGATGTGGTTTCTCGTGCTGTCGCTTGGATGCTGTTCGGCATCGTCGAGGCCGTTTGCGATCTGGGCGAGGACCCGGTACTGGGTATCGATCACTTCGCAGTTGAGGTGAACGATCCTGCACTTCGTCCCGGCGAGTGCGCTGGCATTCTCGAGTTCCGTCCCGACATACCGTGCCGACGCCGTCTTCCCTGTCCCGGTCTTGCCATAGATGAGAATGTTTGAGGGGGTCTCGTTCGTGAGGGCAGGCGCAAGGATGGAGGCGAGTTCATCGATCTGCGGTTTCCGGTGAGGCAGGATCTGAGGACGATAACTGTGTCGGAGCACTTCCCTGTTCTTAAATATACGTCTATTGGTCAGGTATTTTTTGAATAATCCCATTGGGTTTGTCTTATCGTCCGACATAGTGTCACCGGAGAGGGTTGCCAGGACAGGAAATTTTCGTGTCAAGGGCTCTTAATATGATCGCTTTCAGGGCAGATAACCCCTTCGTTTCCAGTGGAACAGCAGACTACCGGCTGACGGCGGAATGGATGATGTTGGAGAGGGGGACCGGGGAGGGGGAGGGGGGAGCACCCCCACCCCTTTGTTTCGTGTGGAGGGTGATGATGATACAACCCTGTGTATCATCAAATCAAAGGTGATGATAATAGTCATGTGTACCTCTGCAATTCAAGATATAAAGTTTTATGGTATGTGTACAGGGTTTGAATAGAAAAAAACCGGATGAGAGAAAACGGGTGCAGGACAGGGAGAAAGGAGAACTGGATGAGATATGAAGAGTACGAAGTGGGGAGGAAGGAGAACTGGATAGGATAAGAAGAGTACGAAGTGGGGAGGAAGGAGAACTGGATAGGATAAGAAGAGTACGAAGTG
>PGYL01000057.1 GCA_002839645.1 Methanomicrobiales archaeon HGW-Methanomicrobiales-2
TTCGCCGGAACCGGGATCATGACCGTGGCGGTGCCGTTCACGGCAAGAGCGGAGAGACCGGTGATCTTGATCATGTAGGAGTCGTTCGGCATGGTCGTCTCGACGAACCCAACTGCAAGGAAGAGCAGGAAGACCACCGCGGCGAGGATGGTGACCGCTATCAGCAGGTTCAGTAAGGTTTTTTTGGTATTGGTACGCTGTTCGCCCATCTCCCCACCATCACCCACCGGAGGGGCCCCGCCTTCCGGGATCTATGCATGAGAAGTCAACGTCCCCCTATAAACGATTTCTGTCACGATCGTCTACACGTCGAGACGCCTTGCTCCGTTTTGCCCCCGGAAACATACCGCAAGCGGCCGGAAACTCATGCTACACCGTTGGTAGGCAAACCCACGCAACAGAGAAGGCTCCGATTTCGAGGATCATTCTTACAGAGATAGGAGGGGTTATGAAACCTGCCACCAGGAAAGGGATTTTTCGCGTCGTTTCAGCACACAACGTGCGATTCGTTTAGAAGGAGGAGGAGCAGACCCACTCCACCCGTCCGGGAATGGTTGCCGGCACCTGTACTCACTATCAGGAGAGAGATTTCATCTGGAGGGTCACCGGGGCTCCTCCGGGTAGTTATGCCGGTTCACCAGAAGGGCATACCCGCCGTCGGCAGTCTGAATGATCGATACGGCGTTGCCGATCAGTTCAAACGTGGCACTCAGTTCAGTGTCCCACTCCAGGAGTCCATCGGCATTGAACTTCACAATGTGGGGGACGCCTACTTGGTCGGGGAGGATCAGGAACCGGGATGCACGATGGTACCTAACTGCACCGGATACGTACCCTCCATCGGTGGTTTTAGTGAGAGGCGCCGACGCATTGAGCGTCCTCTCCCCGATCACGTTCCCTTCCCGGTCAAACACGACCTCTCCCGGCGTTACGATGACGATATAGTCGCCCCCCGGCGCTTCGCTCATGAAGTACACATCGTTGTACAGCGACGGGCTCCCGAGCGTCGCATCCCAGAGCAGGTCGCCTGCGGCATCCAGCCGGAGCAGCCACACGTCAGAACCGTTCCGGCCCGGAAGATCACTCGTGCCGCCCACCAGGTACCCGCCGTCCGAGGTCTGAATGATGGCCCTCGCGCTGTCCCGGTTGCCGGTCCCATGAATCTTACGCCATTCGTCCGTCATGTCCCGGCCTCGTTTGAGCACCAGAAGATCTTTGCCAGCGGTCCCGGCGACGGCAATCCCGCCGTCGGTGGTCCTGACGACCGCTTGAAGGATGCTGTCGGCTTCCACATCCTGCACGTCGCTATAGAGGAGACTCCCTGCCGGGTCGAAGGTAAGAATCTTGGAACCACTGGTGAAGTAACTGCTGACCGCTACGATGGTGCCTGTGGTCGTCTCGGCGACAGAAGAGATCTGGGCTCCCCTGCCGGTGGCGTTCCAGACTGCGGAACCGTTATCATCGAGTTTGAAGACCCCGTAGGACCGATCCCCGCGCCAGGGCCAGACTTCTCCCCCGATGAGATACCCACCGTCTGGCGTCTGGATCATGCACGTTGCGGTATCGTCGCCCCCGGTATCGATGACCGTCTGCCACTGCTCAGTTCCCCAGGCATCGACTTTGAAGACCATGATGTCACGGCCCACTCCGTACTCCGGCACAAGGCATCCTGCTGCGAATACCGACATCAGAAGAGAGAGCCCCATCAGGATACCAAGTCCTTGATGTACAGTCAGTGTCATGTTCATCTCTTTACTGTTTTCAGTGTACTTCACATTCTACCCCCCCTTGTTCGACAACTCTGCAATAGAATGCTGAAATTCTTTTTGTCCTCCAGTATGGCCCTATGGTCCGTAAAACAAAAAAGAGGGGAACGAGAGACATCTAACCCGATCAATCGGTCACGTATTTTACCAACCCCAGAGTGTCCTTTGCAGTTGAAAGCAGACACGCCTCTGTAGCCGCTCTTAGATTCTGGTTAGAATCAAAGCTATCGGGATAAAAGAAGATCGTCGAGTAAACAGTGTCTTCGTAGTTCTTTGAGAATCCCGCCAGTAACCGGGTCGTCAGGTCGGGTGAGTAGACAGCATGGTATTCCCAATTGTTCGCGACGACATTTTTGAACTGATATCCGGCCATCCAATTGTTCCCTACATAGTCCTCATATGCAAAGTGAACCCATGGGAAAGCTGCCTGCTCGACCTCATTACCAGTGTGCAGGGGATTGCCGACATCGGTCATGAAATGACTTGACCAACCAAGGTCACGCATTCCACCTTCCCAGTCATACTGATCGATTTTATCCTTTGCACTTCCAGAGAACTCTCCACATCTGAGGGGTGCCCAACCTGTTCCCAAGGTGGGATTGTAGTAGTGATCCCAAGAGTGACAAACTGTGTTGATAAAATCATCAAATTCTTCATATCCAGATGGCGGGACTATCGATGGCCAAGTATCGGGATCGTCTGCAGCAACACTTGCCTCATTCGCTAAAGCATCCGAATATCCCCATTTCTTAACAGACAGATAGATTATATCTGAGTGTTGACCTCCATGCCATTCAGGAGAAATCTCCGTGTTATATAGATCAAACTGGACCTTAGTAATCGCTGTCGAGATCTCTTCGAGCATTCGATTTTCGTTTTCTGTTAATTTAGTATACTGTGCCCCTGGGGTAAAGGACATATGAATAGTATTACCCTCTTTTTCAATCATTACAGGATATTTCCTCCAGATCTCTTGAAGAAACATACTCATTCGGTCTTCTTCGTCCTCAGGAACATTGAGTTCACTTACCCATTCTAGGATGATTTGTCTCTCGGGCTCACCGGCTGCCAGCAAGATCCAGTACGGCGTTGAGTCCTTAATGTTATCAGCAACCTGCATGAGTTCGATATTGGGCGGTACTCCTTTCTCCAGGCTCTCCACGGGTTGCGGTCGGAGAGCTGGCACATCTTCGGCAACCACAGGAGTAATTGCCGTACAAACCAGTAACAATGTTAGGAGCACAGGAAGTGCCCGTATTCCAACTTTTCCATTCATTTGCTTTCCTCCGATAATTTCCCGGAGGCAAGTGAGGCATACTTTCAAGTATGGGAAAAGTACACGTTTCTTTTGCCTCCGGGCATGCGGGACGTTCACCCATCCGATTCGCTCTTGGCCGGGTGGACCTCCCTGCGCTTCGGGATACCGGTCCAGGTACCCACGATTGAGAGCTCAACGTTCTGCTATAAACGATTTCTGTCGATCCTCTCTACACGTTGAGGCTGTTCGATCCGTTTTGCTTCCAAAAACATCCCGCAGTCGACCGAAAACTCACACTGCACCGACCAATAGAGAACTCACGCAGTCGAGGGAGATCCGGTACCGGGAGTCATGTCCCCCCACAGCAGCCGCTGTTTTTTTATAGAACGTCTGAGTTCGGCTGTCAACGATCATATGTTTCAATTGATGGAGACGTTCTCCTCCAGAGGACGGAAGGCTTCGCGAAAACTCTCGCGATAGTAGATCCGCGGCTCCACGGGGATAACGCCGGTCCTTCCCGGTGGGATCTGCTCCACGATCGAGACAAGGTAGTCGGGCCTATGCTCACCGAAGGTTGTACTGCCGGATACGCTAAAGTTGATACTTACCAAGATAGGGCTCGGATGGTTCGATATAGGATGGAGCGAATCCGGAATGATAATGTACGGAAAGTCATCCGAGGAATTCCCCGCCTCAAAGAGTCGTGAGGATGTCGGTACAAATCCGTCCTTTTGCACCTCCTCGAGCGAGGGGTTTTTTGAGAAATCCCGTGATTTCGCGGCAGAAATATCTGTGAGATCTGTACCGACCAAGCGCAATGCGAGCATTTCTCCATCCTTCGTCATAACGGGCAAGGGCGTACAGTTACCAGAGATCATCCCCTGGAGGTCCTTTTCAGAAAAAACCGGTGAACCGCCAATTGCAGGGATGGGAACAATAATCTCCGTGATTGGATCTCCCTGATAGTCAGACAATCCAGTAATGGAAACGACGTATGAGTAATGCCCCGGCACCGTAGGATAATAGTGGACGAGAATGTTTCCGCCGATGGCAACAATTGTGATCACGAGAAGCGAGACACCGATAACTTTGCCTAAAAAGGAGATTATCGAGGGGACCATCTTCCATTCACTCCCTGACACCTTCTAATCCGCAAGACCGGAAGCGCACGTGGTCGGGGGGGGCGCAACGCTCACGGTCCGCCGGGGACTTTTTCGCACGGGATCGTCCATCATAATGGCATGATACCCCCGGCAGTGACGTAGTAGTCGGCTGGCACCGGAACGAATCCCGATGTTGTGCTCGGAACGGCCGTATCCACCGTCGCCGCCCAGATATCCCCCTTGACCAGATGTTTCCTACCTCCGCCGCCCCAGTAACTGAGGTCGAACGAGATCGCTGTGGCGTTCTCCGGCGGAACGAAACCGTCGAGGAATACGACAGTGGTGTAGGTGCCGTTCGATAACCGGGTGAACTCGGCGACGCTCGCGTTGTCCGGGGTTGCGAGGACCGGCACGAGCAGCCGGGGTTCTTCTTTTGCCTCGAATTCACTGGACGATACGAAGATATCCGGCGCGTACCCTTCCGCCGTCGTAAAAGCGAGCATCTTCCCGTACTGCGTCTCCCGGATCGCCGTCCGCCACCCGGCGGGCTGGCGAACGCTGAACGCCTCGAAGATCACCAGCTCGCCCTCTGCGTTCGCCGGAACCGGGATCATGACCGTGGCGGTGCCGTTCACGGCAAGAGCGGAGAGACCACGACGAACGCGGGAAGAAGAAGGAGCAGGAAGATCACCGCGGCGAGGATGGCGACCACTATCAGCAGGATTTTTTTGGTATTGGTATGTTTTTCGTCCATCTTCTCACCGGAGCATTATCGGATATCAACCTCGTTCACTGGAACCCAATTTCCACCACTCTGGTATCTCGCAACATGAACGTTTACCGGGATCGCTCCGCGAATGTCAGGAGGAATATGCTCCAGAATACTCATCCGGAATGTATCTCCCGATATGGAATGATGGATACCTTCAGATACAGTTAGTTCCAGGTCAACGCCAATATCTGTTGCATTCACATTCAAAGGTACGAGGTCCTCTGGAAAGAAGAGCACTGATGTGCAGTTGGATCCTACCTGCGTGCTGGAATTCCATCTTACAGGGGTATCCTGACCCCCACTCATGAGCGGGGAGAGAGACTCATTCTGAAGATTTGTCAGCCTTAACTCGCCCGGATCAAAGCCTTTGAAGAATTCTGCGTAGATATCAGTAAGGTTCGCGCCGAGCGATTGGAACGCAAGCATTTTGCCATGGGGGGTTACAACAATCACCGATTTCCAGTTGCCGAATTGCTTGTATTGGAGTTCTTCTTCCGAAAAGACCAGATTGCCGTCCCTCATAGGCATCGGCACGATAATATCGGTCACAGGCTCACCAGTATAGTTGGAAAGGCCGTCCATTGTGACTGTATATCTATAATAGCCCGGATTTGAGTTGATCCAGGCGACCCCGAAAAAAGTAAGGGCGATCATAAGGATGCCGGCAATTGCTGCCGCCAGAAATAGGATTTTGAGTTTAGTTAAGGATGCCATCGCGCCTGTGCTCCTCTCTGCAATTATGAGCGGGTAACATAATCCACAAGGCCCATATTGTACTTTGCACCGTCAACAAAGCAATTCCGTGTATACTGGATGAGAGTTGGGTTGTCACCCCAGTTACTGTACTGATCCATGGTTCTACGGATATAATCCATATGCTGATTCGATGCCGAGGCGAGATTACCGGCGCTGTCGCTGACGTCGGTTACATAGTAATAATACCAGTTCAGTTCGACATCGCTACGATAATCTTTACCGCTTGTCCAATTGTTATGGACATAGGAGGATTCATATGCCTGATGATTTGCAAGATACACGGGGGCATAATGGAAAGGCTGTGACAGATCCGTCATAAAGTGCAGAGAGTAGGCCAAATTTGTATAGCCAAGATCGTCATTTGACGGGTCATCATCATGAAGATAACCCCTGGCAATGTTTGCATACTGTTCAGCCTGATCAGGGGCGCCAGTTATGAAATAATGATTCCACGATAGATCTCCCCAATCATCAGGATCGGCTGCTGCTTCATTAAGGATGGTGCATGCTGCGGAACTCAGTCCCATTTTCTGTCCGGCTATTCTTGCCATGTCGTTGTGAGGTGCAGGCCCACCTCCGATATACCCCGACCATTGGGGGCTAACCCCGCCCGAACCCTGGGTGAGGAGTATTTTCCCAACTTCGGTAAGGATGGCTGACTTTTCCACATCGGAAAGAGTATTGTCCCTGACCATTTGTAAGGACTGCAAAAGGTCTTTTTTTACATCTGCATCAATGTCACTTGCTTCGACGTCATCCATCAGAGTGACATAAATACAATCGATCTCCTGGTGCGTCAGCGCGTTCTCCGGCTCAGGGAGAACTATCAATTCACTTGCACTCACCGCCGGCACCACAGCTACACTCACCAGCATTACTGCCAGAAGTAGGGGTGACGCCCACATTCCAATTTTTCCATTCATGTGTTTTCCTCCAGTTTCTTTCACCGGAGGCAGGGAGAGGCATACCTTCAAGTAGAGGAAGAGCATACGTTCCCTTTGCCTCCGGGCATGCGGGACGTTCACCCATCCGATTCGCTCTTGGCCGGGTGGACCTCCCTGCGCTTCGGGATACCGGTCCTGGTACCCACGGGTGAGAAATCAACGTTCTGTTATAAACGATTTCTGTCGATCCTCTCTACACGTTGAGGCTGTTCGATCCGTTTTGCTCCCGGAAGAACGCCGCAACCGGACGAAAACCCATGTTGCAGTGGAGATTAAAACTTCGCGCGGCAGGGAAAAATGCGGTACCGGGGGCACCGTTCCGATCGTAGCAATCGTTCGGCAGTTTACTCCTCCCACCGGGGTGGACACACGTTTATACGTAGGGTTTACGGGCTCGCTTCTTCACTTGAAAGCGATTGCAGCACGAAAAAAATGCTGAGCCGAACACCGAAAAACGCAGCCGGAGGGAGGACCGGAGCCCAATCCCTACCCCGACCCCCGGGTAAGAGGCACCGCGTTCAGGTGACGCCTCAGACACTCACCACCGGGTCGGTTTCGAAACGATCGGTCATCTAGCTCGGCGGATTAGTCGACCCAGGATGGTGAGCTGAGACCCCGTTTGCCTGGGGTCGTCCCCTCAGCAAAATGCGAGCGGCCTTGCTCCGTTAAATGAGTAACTTCGGAGCATAAGATCCTCCAAGGCAGCCGTGTGATCGGAAAGAGGGGCCGATCCGACCACTCCGAAGTAGGCGATGAAGTAATCGTCGTGCTCCGGGGATAACGGCTTTTCAACAACGGTGAAATAGCCGGATGACGTTTCGCTCTCGAATCTCGTCACGGCAACGCGATCAAAGATCGGTTCGCTCTGTGATGGATCAGGCTCTTTAGAGGGGATCAACTCAGAGAAAGAGACGTTCCCGGCTGCCCGAAGACGGTTGCAGAGGTCCATCTCCGCCTGCAAAAGATCTGCGTTATCGTCGAAGTACCAGTTGACAACTAGATAACGGTCATCCCATCCGGTGTCAGCATACATTGCATAGCTGCAACGCCGGGAGAGAACTGGGAACAGGGGCGGACACCTCTCTTCGATATCGCCGAGTAGGACGAGATCTCCACTAATTGTTCTATTCACGATCATAGAACCGTTTTCCGCATACCCGTACCGGGGCTGGGGGATGTACCATTTCTGTAGGGCCTCGAGGGGAGGGTATCCTGGACCGATGGTAAGGAGATCCAGGAGGAGGGCACCAAAAGCACCGGTGGTGATCAGGAGGAGAA
Organism: Methanomicrobiales archaeon HGW-Methanomicrobiales-2; assembly: GCA_002839645.1. GTDB lineage: Archaea > Halobacteriota > Methanomicrobia > Methanomicrobiales > Methanoculleaceae > Methanoculleus. Next base: position 7,878 of record PGYL01000057.1, read on the forward strand.
CGATTACAACCCCACCCGCCCGGTCGGTTTTCAGGATGTCATCCGGATCCTCCACAGTGAAGGGGAGGTCAGGGCCTCACCCAGGCTGCCATGGCACCCCACCAGTTGCCGTAGACTATATTATGGATCTGAGTCCCCACGTATCGTGTACGGACACCCAGTCCTCCGTATAGTCACGATAGCCGACAGCGGCAACGCTGTTCGCCATAATAAGGTCTATCTCCCCCGGGTAGAAGATGCGTACATCTCGTTGCCTCCGGGCATGCGGAATGTTTACCCATTCGATTCGCTACTGCCCAGGGGGACCCCACGCGTGAGAGGTCAACGTTCTTCTATAAACGATTTCTGTGACTATCAGCTACACGTCGGGCCTGTGGAACCGCTTCCTCACCCGAACACAACCATCAATCTCGATACCGGCGGCATCGGTTCGGGTGACGGAGAGATCATGACGGTCGCCGACAATGTCGCTTGACAGGCATCCCGGCACGAAAATGAGAATGATGGGGAATAAAAGAGTGAAAGGAATCGCTCCGTTACAGGCTGGATGAACTTGGCTGTCAACAATTATATGTTTCAATTGATGGAAATGTTCTCCTCCAGAGGACGGAAGGCTTCGCCTAAACTGTCGCGGTAATAAATCTTTGGTTCTACGGGGATGATCCCGGTTTTTCCCGGTGGGATCTGCTCCACGATCGAGACAAGGTAGTCGGGCCTGCGCTCACCGAAGGTGGTGCTGCCGGATACGCTAACGTTGAT
>PGYL01000058.1 GCA_002839645.1 Methanomicrobiales archaeon HGW-Methanomicrobiales-2
CTGCGGGGCCCTCTCCCCCCCGCCCGAAACCCCCCCCGATCCCCCCCCCCCCCCCGCCGGCCCCGGCGCTCCCCGTCGACACCCTCCTCTCCTCGCCGGCCTTCTCTGCCCGCCACCCCTCCAGCGCCCGGATCCGGCTCTCAAACTCCTCGTCCTGCGCCTCCATTCGCTGCAGCGTCCGGCAGATCCACTTCACGTCCCGGTTCGTCTCGTAAACGAGCTCCCGGGTGGTCTTTGCATCGGTCATCCTGATAACCTTCCCGGAGAGCAATAGGATGCCGGAGAGAAAAAGGCTGACCGTAAGGGTTATAGGGGAGAATCGGAGGCCGATCCGGCCTCCCCGATAAAGTCAGGCTGATACCCTCCCGGGTATACCCTATAATCGTCTGTCATATTCCCGGGAGCATGCAGGCCACGGAAGACGCCTCGCGTCTTCCTATCAGACACAGCCCAAAAAGGGTTGTGCCGTGAGGAGATACCACCCATGGCAGACTTCGTGCAGAAGACCGTGAACAAGACGGCGGTCCGGGACCTCGCCGTCCCGATCGCCACCGTAACGTCGTTTAACAACCTCATCGAGAGTGTCATCGAGGACAACCCCTTCGGGTGCGTCGGGTATACGACCAAGGCCGGCGAGACCGTCGCGGCAGTCGTCCGGAACCGCGAGCACTACACCGCGAAGGTGAACTTCCTCGACGGCGAGGGCAAGCGGGTGGGCAACGTCTCCCTCCAGTCCCCGACGATCGCCGCCTTCGAGGCGAACGCTGCGGAGGTGCTGGATAACGCAGCCCTTGCGACCGCGATGGGTGCAACCGATGCCCTCCGCAACGCCCCCGGTGAGACCTACTACTGCCAGCTCAAGTGCCACGACCCGTCGGGTGACGACTACTACGTCACCTTCACCCGCACGACCGTCCGGATCTCGTCCTACCAGGACGACGCCATCAAGACTGCGGTCGAGACCTGGGCCGACGCCGTGCCCGCACTGGCGTGAGAGGGGAGACCCCCCTTTCACTTTCAACCTGCGCACGGCCTTCATTTATCTACTTCTTCTTCTCCAGACTCTCCTATGAAACACCTTCTCCGCGCCGACCAGACCCTCTTTCGAGATCCCGACGTCTTTGACTTCGCCTACATGCCCGACCACCTCCACCACCGCGACGCCCGGAACTCGTCCGGCTCAGCCCGAGCTCGCGCTCCACAACCGTTTAATATATTGAACGGTCATTCAATGTATTATATGCTCAGGGAGTTCAAGACGTTCGTCGGGTTCCGGGTCCTCGCCTGGTTCCTCACCCACCCAACAGGCGAGATCCACATCAATAAACTCGCCCGGGAGATCGGGGTCAGCCCGGGAAGCGTCAAACTGTATGCCGATGCCTTTGAGCGCGACGGGTTGATCACCACCACGCGCCTCGGCACGGCAAGGCTCCTCTCCCTCGGCAACGACTCCTTTGCCGTCCGGGAGTTGAAGCGAGCCTGCATGATCCTCCTCCTTGCCCGGGCCGGCATCGAGGATCTCGCGCCCGAAAGCATCACGGTCGCTATCTACGGGAGCACCGCGGCGGGGACCTTTGATGAGCAGAGCGACATCGACATCCTGATCATTGGCGACGAGAGCCGGGTCGATCACAGCCGGGTGGCGGTGCTGGAGGCGGAGACCGATCGAGAGGTGCAGTTGACGGTCGTCCCCTACTACCGGTGGGAGCAGATGAAAGAGGGGGGCGACCCGTTTGTCGCGAGTGTCCTCCAAAACCACGTGCTTGTTAGAGGGGCTCGCCTATGAGGTGGCGGGAGTGCGTCGACCGCGGCCTCATCCGCCCCGATCCCGGAGCGTTGGAGCGTGTTCCCGGCTCTCTCGCATCCGCGGCGAGGTTCCTTCGTGCGGCGGAGAAGAATGTGGCGATCGAAGAGTACGAGATGACTCATCTTGCCGCCTACAACAGTGCGTTTCATAGTATCCGGACGTTTCTCTACGCCGCAGGCTACGTCGAGCGGAGCCACACCTGCCTCATTACCGCAGTCCGGCATACCTCAGGTGATGATCCTGAGATCGCCGGTCTCCTGAACGCCTTTGACAAGCTCCGGGTCGCCAGGCACAACGTCCAGTATAGTGGGTCGCTCGTCTGCGATGAAGAAGCAGCGTTCTGCATCCGGCTGGCTCATCGGGCCCTCGTCCTGGCCCGGCAGCGGTTTGGGTAGAAGCCGGCCCCCTCAACTCCGGAGGGTAAGTGGACCGACTAAAATCTTATTTACAACAGAGAAGGCGGATGACACAGAAAGTTCAAACCAAAAATTAGGGTATTATTCCTGCAACGCGTGCCGGTTCTTGTCGCCCCGGCCGATCCCGCGGTACACGAACCCCGCCGCGATCCACGCATCCGGGTCCCCGACCACCTCCACCACCGCGACGCCCAGGTCAAGGAAGGCCACCACCGTCCGCCGGATCTTTTCCGCGTTCAGGGAGGGGACCCGGAGGATCGCCCCGGCCTACGTCAAACTGCCGGCCCCTCTCCTGCTGCGGGAAGGAGAGGATCTGCTGGTAAGCGGGAAAGAATGATATGCAATGCGGGAAGAGATACGATAATATGAGACGACGCCACCTGCTGGATGCGGAAGAGAAAGAAGAGGTTCTCCGTATCATCCGCACGGTCCTCGCCGGATTTGACGAGATCGAGGTGGGGTATGTCTTCGGAACGTTCTGCAGGGGGGATTTTGGCGACGTGGACGTGGCGATCCTCGTCACCGGCGAGCCCGCCCCCTACCAGGCGATGCGGTTCGCGCGGAGGATCGAGCGGGAGCTCGAGCGAGGGTTTTGTTACCGTTTTGAGGCTGACGTGAAGATCCTCAACACCGCCCCGGTCTCGTTCCAGTACGAGGTCATCAAGAGTGGCCGACCCGTATTCTTGCGCGACAGAGAGCGGAGGGTCCGGTACGAGGCGGGCGTGCTCTCCCGGTACCTCGACTATGCGGATACGCTCGACTGGTTCGACCGGGTTCTGCTCACGAGGGCCTGAGAATGGTCAGGGATGAAGGGGTCCTCGGCCACCTCCGGGAACTGGACGAGGCAGCCGGGGACTGGGAACGCTACCGGTCCATCACCCTCAACGAACTGAAGGCTGACCGCGACAAGAAGAATATGGTGTTACATGCGCTCCTCGTCAGCATCCAGGCATCGATCGATATCGCCAACCATCTGGTCGCGGCCTCGAGCTCCCGGCGGCCCGAAACCTACCGGGAGAGTTTCATGATTCTCTGTGATGAGGGGCTGATCCCGGAAGACCTCGCGGCCCGGCTCTCAGACCTCGCGGGCTTTCCCTCTGGTCCACCTCTACTGCCGGCTGGACCTGGATGAGGTCTACGGGGTGCTCCAGGACGACCTTTTAGTCGTGAACCGCTACCGGGACCTGGTTCGGGCGATGCTCCGGGATCGCCTCCTCCCGGAGTGACGGCCGCGTGCTGGAGTGAACCGGGGAGGAACACCTCGCGCTGTTCACCGCTGCGCCTTCGAAACCCCTGGGTTTCTCAAGTTCCGGACGTTCCGTCCGTCGTACCCTGCGGCCAGCCGCTCTACCCCCGCCTCCTCCGCCCCCTCCCCCTTCCATCCGGTTGAAGAAGGCATATCCATGATTCGCACAGAAGGTGATTCAATGTCTGGTGCAGAGAACATCCCCGTATCGGAAGAGACCTATAACCAGATCCTGGATCTCAGGCACCCGGGCGAGACGCTCGACGAGACTCTTGCGAGGCTGGTGGAGAAGGTAAAGAAACAGCGGCTCACGGACGATATCGAAGAAGTCATGGCCACGAACGAGTTCGCGGAGTTAGACCTGTAACATTCCGCCTCATGATGGATAAGCGTGCGCTGGACTTCTTAAATTCTCTCGATGCCAAAGATCAACGGGTCATCAAAGAAAAACTGAAAATTTTGCAGGACAATCCGTACCCCGGTCCGGATGGAGACAAAGAAAAACTCCGTACAAACAAAAAGCGGGAATCTTACCGACTCCATGTCGCACGTTCGTTCACGGTAATCTACAATATCGATCCAGACGACAACCTCGTCTATATCACCCACATCATGTCCATCGAAAAAGCCCATCGGCGATACGGACGAATTTGAGCCGCCCGGCGCAATCTATCCACTCTTGCTGAGATAGGCATAATTGTAGTGAAGCGGGAGGGAGGCTGCGGGAATATCCACTCAATCCGCCATTCCGGGCAACTGTGGACAGCAGGCATGTGGCGGTCGCATACTCCACCGCAGTCCTTCGCCGCGACGAGCACATCGAGTGTACCGGTCACGTTCGCCTCGTTCGAGGCAAGGGGGTCCTTCACCGACCGGGGCACGGAGGGGATGGCCGCCTGGTGGAAGATGCCGGTGACGATGTAGCGCATGAAGAGTTTACGTTGAGTGCCGGTTTAGGGCTTTCTGAATTGAACCCGGGTATCCGGGTTTGATACGGGTCTGCGAGGACATCTACCGTCCTCACCCCCCGACGAGCACCCGCACGATCACCGCCACCACCCCACCGACGACCCCACCGGCCCCGGCGCTCACCGTCGAGAGCCGCCGCTCCTCGCCGGCTTTCTCCGCCCGCCAGCCTTCCAGCGCCCGGATCCGGCTCTCAAATTCTTCATCCTGCGCCTCCATCCGCTGGAGCGTCCGGCAGATCCACTTCACGTCCCGGTTCGTCTCGTAAACGAGTTCCCGGGTGGTCTTTGCGTCGGTCATCCTGGTAACCCTCCCGGAGAGCAATAGGATGCGGAAGAGAAAAAGCCTGACCGTAACGATTATATTTCAGAATCAAAGCCCAATCCTGGCTCCCCGATAAAGTCAGGCTAATCCCCTCCCGGGTATACCCTATAATCGTCTGTCATATTCCCGGGGGCATGCAGGCAAGGAGATACCAACCATGGCAGACTTCGTGCAGAAGACCGTGAACAAAACGGCGGTCCGGGACCTCGTCGTCCCGATCGCCACCGTAACGTCGTTTAACAACCTCATCGAGAGCGTCATCGAGGACAACCCCTTCGGGTGCGTCGGGTATACGACCAAGGCCGGCGAGACCATCGCGGCGGTCGTCCGGAACCGCGAGCACTACACCGCGAAGGTGAACTTCCTCAACGGCGAGGGCAAGCGGGTGGGCAACGTCTCCCTGCAGTCCCCGACGATTGCCGCCTTCGAGGCGAACGCCGCGGAGGTGCTGGATAACGCGCCCCTTGCGACCGCGATGGGTGCATCCGATGCCCTCCGGAACGCCCCCGGTGAGACCTACTACTGCCAGCTCAAGTGCCACGACCCGTCGGGTGACGACTACTACGTCACCTTCACCCGGACGACCGTCCGGCTCTCGTCCTACCAGGACGAAGCGATCCGGACCAAGGTCGAGACCTGGGCCGACGGTGTCGCGTCGCTCGACTGATGGGGACTCTTCCCCCATTTGCCTTTTTCACCCTGTACCATCTTGCTGAAACCAGCTGACCACTATTGGCGGTGAAACCTTCGGTTTACACCCTGTCTCTTGATATTTTTGCTGTGGGTTGGGCTTCCCGCTTGCCTGGCTGATCTCCAATCGTGCATCATCATCGTGGGGCTTCAAGGGCATTTTTCCGAATGCAAAACCGACGGTATTCTATGGCATCAGGATGGTAATTTGTATATTGTGGGTTAATAGCTGTCCTCCGGGGGCAATCGGGTATGACGTTTGACAATTCAGAGATCATCATCTACCAGACCGATGACGGGCAGACTAAGGTTGACGTTCGGATGGAGGAGGAGACCGTCTGGCTATCGCAGGCGCAAATGGCGGAGCTGTTCCAGACAACGAAACAGAATGTCAGCCTGCACATCAACAATGCCTTTGCAGAGGGTGAGCTTGAGCGGGATTCAGTTGTCAAGGAATACTTGACAACTGCCGCAGACGGAAAAAATTACCGTACCAAGCATTACAGCCTTGATGCGATCATCTCAGTCGGCTATCGCGTGAAGTCGCTACGCGGCACACAGTTTCGCCGTTGGGCGTTGGAAGTCCTGAAAGAATACCTCAAAAAGGGCTTTGCGATGAATGACGACCTGCTGAAAAAAGCGGGCGGCGGTAACTACTGGCATGAACTGCTGGAGCGCATCCGCGACATCCGTTCCAGCGAGAAGGTTTTCTACCGGCAGGTGCTTGACCTCTACGCTACAAGCGTAGACTATGACCCAAGAACGCCGGAGTCGTTAGAGTTCTTCAAAATTGTTCAGAATAAGATTCATTTTGCGGCGCATGGTCACACCGCCGCTGAGGTCATCTCGCAGCGAGCCAATGCCGAATTGCCTTTTATGGGCTTGACGGCTTTTTCCAGCGAACAGCCGACACAGGACGAAGTTGGAATCGCCAAGAACTACCTGACCGAAGAGGAACTCGCCACGCTGAACCGTATGGTGTCCGCATTCTTCGACCTTGCGGAACTTCGGGCGATGCAGCACCAGCCAATGTATATGCGCGACTGGATAGTTGAACTGGATGATTTTTCAAAGCGATACGGTAAGGGCATGTTATCCGGTGCGGGTACAGTCAGCCACCAGGAGGCACTTGCAAAAGCGGAAGCCGAGTATAAGAAGTATCGGCAAAAGACCGTAGGTGACTTATCGCCCGCCGAGCGGGACTTCCTTACAAGCATTAAGGAGACTCAAAAACGACTGAAGGGCTGGAAGATGCAAAAGAAGGACGGGGGTACGGAGAACTGATGCAAACACTCTCTGGCGAGGATTACAGAGAAAAGGGGCTATGGGACTGCAAAATCGATGCAAAATCGATCTGGGATCTCCTCCGGAAAATTCAGGTACGAGAAATCCTCCCTCCGTGACGCCATCCCATAGATCCCCCTCCCGTGCCTGATGCCCATCTCAGGCACCTCCCCTGCAGGGATCACGCTCATCGCGGGAATCGCCGGGTAGCGCGGGTTCTGCACCCACCCGCCTACCTCCATCAGGTAATACGCCCCACCCTGCATCTGTTCGTAGAACATGTATTCACTCGTGAAACCGGCCGAGACCAGGTTCGCCATCACGAGCTTCTCCGTCCCGGGGTTGATGGTCGTAGACCGGCGGGATGAGGACGAACTCCCCCGCCTTTGCCGTGACAACGACGACGTCACGGAGATCGCTTTGCTGGAGGAGGTAGAGCGCCTCCCCCGCGAGCACCTGGTAGAGCTCCGGATAGCCGATGGCTGAGGGGCTGAGCGGGTGATAATGCCCTTTGGTCTTGACATACTCCCCGCCCACGGTTTTCGGAGGAATGACGGTAATGTCGAACCGCAGGTTCTGCTCGTAGAGGTACGCGCGATCCTCCGCAGTGAGAGCGAGGTCGCGGTACATGTAGTACAGGGGCGTGTCGCCGGACTGGTCCGGGCTAGCGAGCACGCACCGCATGTCGTTGAGGGTCCGGACGGAGGGTTCAGGAAGGATACCGGGCCAGTAGCTGTTCATCAATCCATGTTCTGCTGTGGCCGGTGATAACCTGCGCGATCTGATTTCGGGGCAGATCCCTTCAGGACAATGAGCCAAGACGTATCACGGTTCGACGGGCGAGTTTTAGTGAGAGGGAAGATCTGTCTGGAACAGGCCTGTTACCGGCGGGACGGAGATCCCTGGTAGCAGCGTCGAGCCGCTGGGCCGTTTTGACGCAAGTAGGTGTCTGTGTCGGAACGCGTCCGGTTGGTGACGTACTACGTTGAAGAAGGGAGCTATCTTTGCCGGAACCCGCGATTGAATGCACCTTCACCGGAGGACTTTAGGCAATTGCTTCATAGTACGAGCAGATATCCCTCGGAATGGCTTGCCCGGCATGCATATCCGGATTGGGATCGTACCGGGATTATCTCTGAAAAAACTTGCGAATAACTTCGCCATACCCGGCTGAAGTTCTCTCCTTCTCAGTATCCGGAGATCCAGGTCCCATAAGACAAACGCTCTCAACCTTCTGGTTCAGCGTTGGAACGTTGCACATGTGTGCCTCCTCCTCCATGTATGAGTATAAAACTTTCTACCTCTCGGCAGAATCTATGCCGCTAAAGGGCATCTACTGTTGTAAAAAAATTCGTGTGCTATGATCCTATATATGTTGTTCTGTTTATCGGTAGGCCTTTTTGCTGGATGCGGTTTAGCGCTATACGCCTCCCTGTGCATTACACTGAAGCAATCCGATGATTATCGTAGCAACTGTTGCCGTCACGCTGATAATAAACCCCTGTGGTCTCGTGAGATGATATCCGTTCTGATAGTATGAGACGTATACGAAAACGAACGATAGTAACATGCCTGCGAGGGTAAGGTAAACCGATAGATCGAGACTTATCGGGAAAACCCACTTGAAAATCGCAAACGTCGAAATGAGTGAAGAAGCGACGATAAACATGAATGGCAAGACAGTTGATAGTAGAAACGCGTCCCATGAAATTGCAGAGATGTAATTCAGTTCGAACGAAAACTCTTTGGATCCTTCTTTGTAGTAATCATCTGGAAACTCAAAAAGCAAGGAATACCTCCAGTGACCGTTAACGTTTTCCGACGCACTGTGGCACCTGATCTGGTACTCACCGACTTTAGCATCGTCTTCATTTGATAGTCTGTACGTTGAACCCTCCGGGTTTGTATACGCTACATAACACTTTACGGCGAAACGGCATGTTCTTGACCAGGGTCGCCGGCTCAGTATCCACCCTTTCGGGAGAGTTATGGTCAACTCGGGCTGTATTTGTTGCCCTTTAATCTGCATGAAAACCTTCTTTTTCGGAGAAAAGCAGAAATTAATCATCTTCGGGCTTTGTTGAAACCCCGCCTGCTGGCTCCAGATGGTCGCAATCCAGAGGCATTCCAAGGCACGGCTTCCCACAGGGCTGCACACCTGGGCGGTGCTC
>PGYL01000019.1:0-64117 GCA_002839645.1 Methanomicrobiales archaeon HGW-Methanomicrobiales-2
ACGGTCCACTGTATGAGGACATGCCCGAGAAGAAAGGTCGTCCCAGGGACAGGCCTGGTCCGGCACCAGCCTCATCAGGGTTAGGATGAAGATCAGAATAGGGTTTCAACAGAGCCCAACTTTCAATAAAACGGGCACCCTGTCGGTGCGGAGCGCGTATCTCAAACAGGCAGGACTTACCATGAGGGATGAATAATGTATCGATTTCTTGTCATCGTCGAGCAGACCGACGGCAACTACCCGGCATACTCCCTGGACCTTCCGGGGTGCGTGGCCACCGGGGCAACCCGCGAGGAAGCGGAAGAGCGGATGCACGAGGCGATTGAGTTCCGCATCGAGGGGCTCGGGGAGGACGGACTCCCTATTCCGCCGTCGCGATCCTCGGCAATTTACGTAGCGGTCGGCAGAGGGTGAGCGCCTGACGGCAAACTCCGGCTCCGGCAGCCCCGCCTCAGTACAGTGCCGGATCATGTCCCACGTTCCCGTGCCCATCCGCTCGATGTAGCCGGGGAGAGATATCGGTTCGGCGAGGAGGGGGTTCGCCGGCACCGACCCGTGGGCCTGCCGGAGTTTTTCGAGCGTCAGGGACGGCGGGAGCGTGCCGGGCGCGGGATGAAAGCGAAGGCTACAACCGCGAACTCCGCGAGCCGCACCGACTGCAGAATCGCCGCCATAACCCCTATATAGTCTCATGGACAATTCTCCCCTGGAGGGATTGCGTGTCGGAAACTCGTCTCCGTTATACGGTTCTTATGGAGCAGAATGAGGATGGAGGGTACACCGTAACGGTACCGTCCCTTCCGGGATGTATCAGCGAGGGGTCTACCTGGGATGAGGCGCTGGCGCACATTGAGGAGGCGATCGCAGGATACGTCGAGGTGGCCAGGAAACTCGGCAAACCAATCCCGGTTGAGATCTCCGTTCCCCTGAACACGAGCAACGCCGGGACATGATACTTCCGAGAACCACCGGTGAGAAGGTGGTCAGTGCTCTCAGGAAAGCCGGGTTCGAGGTGGTCGGCACCCGGGGAAGCCACTACTACCTCTATCACGCGCAGCGTGATGTCATCGTCACGGTTCCCCTGCATTCCAAAAAGACCCTTGCGCCCAAGACCCTTCAGACGATTCTTTTCCAGGCCGGGATCACTGTCGACGAGTTCCGGGCGCTCCTGTAGTCTGTTGCCCGTTCGTTCTCCTGCCGGTCCCCGGTAGAACGTAGGGGCGTTACTCTACCTGCAGGATCTCGACGGCCTCCCGTGCTGTCTCTATCGTCTCGTAGACGGTCCCCCCGCACCCACCGGGTCGACCCCGCGTTCGAATCGGCCGGAGCGGAATAAAGGTCAATATGGTTGAAGGCAGAAACGTTGACGTGAGCATCTCCATTGCCGGAACGGTTCGTTTCCCCGGGACGGCATGGAGGCGTTCTCTCGATCCCGCAGGAACGGTACGAGCCATGGAGATGCATAAAGAGATTCTTGCCGCCTTCCCCGGTCTCTCGGTTGCAGAGGGCGATGTCGGGCCGCTCTCGATTCAGGAGAAGAGCCCGCCCTTAAAAGCCCTGAACGACGAGATCGTCCGTTCGGTACGAGAACGGTATACGCTGGAGAGGATCAAAGATGAACCTCTCTTCAGGGCGTACAGGGACTTCTTCTGGAGGGTTGGCGTCGATCCGACCAAGACGCGGCCCGCCTCGGAGGCGCTGGTGAGAAGGATCCTGGCCGGGAAGGTGCTCCCGACGATCAACACCGCGGTGGACGCCTATAACCTGGCCTCGGTCCGCACAGGCATACCCATCGCCGCTTTCGACACCGATACCCTGGGCGGGGATCTCACGATGCGGTTTGCAGAAGAGGGTGAAGCGTTCCTCGGCATCGGGATGGCGGCACCCGTTATTCTCCATAAGAACCAGGTTATCCTGACGGATGAAGACGCGATCGTCGCCGTCTACCCGTACCGCGACTCCGATGCAACAAAGATCACCCTCGCCACAACGACGGTCCATATCGTGGCATGCGGCGTGCCGGGGGTTGAACGAGAGAAGGTGCATTCGGCATACGAACAGGCCGTCGCATACCTGCGGGAATACGCTTCGGGCACCCGGCGATGAGGAGAAGCGGACCTGCGCTCTCTATCTTCGGTTGCCGAAACCTACATGTGGTTCTCCGGGTATTGCCGGCTATGAAGATCATACTGACCAGCGTATTTGTAAACGATCAGGACCGGGCTCTGAAATTCTACACCGAAGTGCTGGGCTTTGTGAAAAAGAGCGATGTTTCTGCTGAAGACTACAGGTGGCTTACCGTCGTTTCTCCTGACGATCAAGACGGGACTGAGCTTTTGCTTGAACCGAACAGCAATCCGGTAGCACAGGCATACCAGAAAGGCATATTTGAACAAGGTATCCCTGCCACGTCCTTTGGTGTTGAAGACACCCATGTGGAATATGCAAAACTAAAAGAACGGGGTGTGAAGTTCACGGTGGAGCCAACAGAGGTTGTTGATCAGGTGACCATAGCGGTCTTCGACGACACCTGCGGCAATCTCATCCAGATTCAAACAATGCAAAAATAATGGCTGCAACGAAGAGGATTCCCGTATCGGAGGTCATTCATCCGCTCAGACGGTCTGTCCGCCCTTTCTTGATGGGACTGTGATCATGCCGGGCCCCTGCCCTCGGGAGTAGCAGGCCTGCCATGTTAATAAGGAATCTGTTATATATCATATTCGTTATATATCACAATAGTTAGGTGTTGTGCATGTTGCCTGTAGGAAGTCCCGCAACGGGAGACGACTTCATCGACCGCGAACGCGAGACCGCGTTCATCCTGGCTACGATCGAGAAAGACCACGTCATGCTCGTCGCCCCCCGGCGGTTCGGCAAGACCTCGATCATGCGAAAGATCGAGCGAGACCTGGAGAGCAGACATAAGCCATGCGTCTTCCTCGAAGTCGAGAGCGTGAACTCGCCGGGAGAGTTCATCACCGATCTCGTTACGGCGCTGATCGAGTGCGGGGGAGCAAACCATAAGACCCGGTTTTTCTCCGCTCTCGGGAAGGCGTTCGCCCGGCTGCAGGAGAGCATCGACGAGATCGAGACCCCGGTCTTCAGGGCAAAACTCCGCAGCCGCCTGAGAGCGGAGTTCTCAGACGACTGGCACGAGAAGGCGAAGAACCTGGATGCCATCTTTGCAGAGGTCGACGGACCGGTCTGCATCATCTTAGACGAGTTCCCGGTTGCGATACAGAACATGGAGGCCGACGACGCACGGAAGTTCCTGCACTGGTTCCGGCGGCTGCGGCAGGACTCGCCCGGAGTGAGGTTCATCGTCGGAGGCTCGGTCAGCATCGACCACGTCGTCTACGGCGTCGGCGGAACCCCGGTCATCAACGACTTCCGGAGGGTCACCATCGGCGGGTTCGAAAAAGGTGTTGCGCTCTCCGTCGTAGAACGGGTTTTTTGGGGAGAAGGCTGGGAGTATTCCCCGGAGATCGGGCGAGCCGTCCTCGACTGCGTGGGCGACCCCTGCATCCCCTACTTCCTCATGATCGTCCTCTCCGGCCTGAAGGAAGAGGTCGACATCTCCGGAGGGGCGCCCTCCCCGGCGCTGGTCGAGAGGGTCTACAACAAACGAATCCTCGGCAGCGAGGGGCGCCACTACTTCGAGCACTACTCGCACCGTCTCCAGATCACCTACTCCGATCAGGAGGCAAAAGCCGCCCGCGCCATCTTAAGCAGGGTGAGTGCCGCAGAATCTCTGCCTGTGGCCATTGCATACGATATCTTCAGGAGGAGCACCGCATCGGAGAGCGAAGATGCGTTTTTGGCGCTGCTGGCGCAGTTGAACCACGATTTTTACGTCACCATGGATACTCCCGGCGAGTTGCGGTTCTACTCGAAGATGCTTCGGGACTGGTGGAGGATTTACCATGCCAACATCGGGTAGCGCAGCCGTCTACCGCTACTTCCCCGGGGCGCTGGATAAAGAAACGCTCCAATGCCTTCTCGTCGGCCGGGAAAACCTCCTCGAAGACATGCTGGAAGAACTGGACCGGGCGTCTCGGAGCGGAACGCCGCGCTTCTTCCTCCTCGCCGGGGACCGGGGCGCCGGGAAATCTCACCTGCTGAGCCTGCTCTACCACAGGGTTCACGACAACCTCTCCGGGCGGATAACCCCTGTGAAACTCGCGGATGAGGAGTATTCGATATTCAGGGCGTCGGACTTCTTTCTCCGGGTGCTCGAGGAGATGGGGGTCGATACTTCGGAGATCGTCGCGCTCGGCGACGACCACCTGATCCGCGACGCCGCGGTCGATACGCTCGCTGAAGCGGCCGCTGGAAGACAGATCGCGGTATTCGTCGATAACGTGCACGAGCTCTTCAACCAGATGGATAAGAGCGAGATCCGGGCGCTGCGGTCGATATTCCAGCGGACGGATCTCTTTTCAGTGGTTGCGTCGGCACCGTCGCTCTTCCCCGGGATATCGGAGCACGACGAGCCTTTCTACAACTTCTTCCGGGTCTTTCACCTCCGGGGACTCGAACCCGCCGAAGCGAAGGAACTCATGAAGAGGGTCGCACGGCTGGACGGCAACACCACCTTCATCGAGAACTTCTCCGATTACGAGCCCGGCATCGAGGGGCTGCTGCACCTTGTCGGCGGCAGTCCGCGGCTGGCCGTCCGGATATATGAGACCGCCTCGATAGCCGGGACCGACGATATGGGGGCTGTCTTCTTCAGGATGATGGACGAGCAGACGCCCTACTACCGTGAGGTCTTCCGGAGACTTCCCGGGCAGCGGAGGATCATCTTCGACACCATCCTCAGCGCGGATACTCCCCTTACGCCGAAGGATCTCGCGGAGCGTGCCCGGCTGAACCTGGCGACGGTGAACGCGCAGCTCCGGAGGCTGGAGGCAGACGGCTACGTTGTCTCCCGGCCGATGAGGAAGAGGACATCGTATGAGGTCCGGGATCGCCTCTTCTGGTTCTGGCGGGCGATGCGCAGACCGGGCGGCCGGGACCGCGTGGTTGCTCTCATCGAGTTTCTGGAAGCCTGGCACGAGCGGCCGGCGGTTATGGAGGGCAAACCCCTGCAGGAGCCGTCGGCCTCGTATGCCGCCGGGAAACGAGCCGATGCGCTGGCGGCGATCGGGAAGGCGCACCCGGGAGACCCGGACGAGGAGGCGCAATTGGTGCAGATCGCGCTTGATCTCGCACGTAAGGAGTTGCTGGACGGAAACGAGGCGAACGGCCTCTCCCTGATCCGGGCGGCATATGCGCACGCGAGCCGCGTGGACCCGGACACGGCAAGAAGGATTACGGCAGGGTTCCTGAAAGGGATCGTCGGGGAGGGGGAAGTCTCCCCGGTCAGGAGCGCCGTTCGTGAGATCATCGCGTCCGGGGGCGCCGGGTTTGAGGGATTCTTAAAGCCGGTCGCGGACGCCGTCGCGATCATCGAGGCGAACGATACGAGGCTGTATTACACGAGACTGCAGCCGGAGGAGCGGGCGGTCGTTGCCGGGATTGTACGGGCGATCACGGGATCGGATGAGCTGGTGCCGGGACTCTGACCGTTTCGGTTATTTATTCTGCAGGCTTTGGATCTCGCGGCCTCCGGCGGGAGCAGGATTACCGTGATTGGCAGATGATCGCCGGGATCGATGAGACTGGCGAGTTCGTAGCCTTCGACCCGGACGAGATCCTGCAGGACGACTGACATGCCGGGGAGCAGGAGAGCGTGTTTACCATTGTCATCGAGCGAAGGGCACGGGAATTTGTAAAAAGGCTCCCCCCAAAAACCCGGCGGATCATCGTCGAGAAGATCCTGGAACTCAAGGAAGACCCGTTTCCGGGAGAAAACAAGGAAAAACCCGAGTATCCTAACCCTCCTGCAGTCTATCGCCTGCATATCGGCAGGTCCTTCACGGTATTTTATGTCATCGAGCAGGAGGAGAATATCGTCAAGATCGAGAAGATCCTGACGATCGAGAAGGCCCATAAAGAGTACTCCCGCAGGTAAGAT
Source organism: Methanomicrobiales archaeon HGW-Methanomicrobiales-2 (assembly GCA_002839645.1). Classification (GTDB taxonomy): domain Archaea; phylum Halobacteriota; class Methanomicrobia; order Methanomicrobiales; family Methanoculleaceae; genus Methanoculleus. The sequence continues at coordinate 6,023 of PGYL01000019.1, forward strand.
CCGGCTCTCGCCACCGTCGCCTGGCCGAGAAAGGTCAGGCAGTACTTTTGGTGCCGGCTACCAGGTTTCCCGGGACCTCACTACTACCCTGATGAGATATTCACACCCATACTGCTCCAGGAAGTGCCGGGATGGAGCCGCGGGTTCAAACCCGCCCGGTCTATCTTTGCGAAAGAACATTCATCCATAGTTGAACCAATAGAATAGCGCCGTTGACGGTATCCGGGCACGCCTGTGATGAGAGAAGACCCCCGGGATCGCCGGTTTAGTTCGATTATACCCCGATGAAAACAAACATTTGTGCCGGGGTATAGTCGAACGTAAAAGATCACGTTTACGGCGCGCCGAAAACCTACAGGTGACCCGGGGGTTATTCATTCCCCTGCAGAACTTGCTTGTTGCCGACCAATTCGCTAGTGGACTCAACCTGATTTTGTTTCATCCAGCACCATTGGGTGTGTGCGTGGGTGAAAAAGGACACGATATGGCTGGGCTGCCCGGGATGAAAAACCACAATATGGATACCTGATCCGTACCCGAAGTATTATCCCCTTCCGCTCCAACATCTACTCAAAGTTGAAAGTAGCCTATGCCTGACGATTTTATAGCAATCGTGGAAGAATCCGAGGACGTGGACAGCACCCTCATCTCCCGGGTGCGCCTGGAGATACTCTGGGCGCTCTCCGAGCTCGGGGAGGACGGGGCCACCGCCCGGCAGCTCAAGGCCGGGCTGAACCTGAGCGACGGTGTGCTCTATGCAAACCTCAAGAAACTTGTCGGGATGGGCTACCTCCGCTCCGAGAAGGTGGCGATCGAGGGTAAGGAACTCGAACTTTACGCTATAACCCCGGAAGGGCTTCTCGCGTGGCGGCGTGTCCGGGGCTGGCTCTGCACACTCCTGGGCTGCGAAGGTGATGTCTGTGGACGATAGAAGCAAAGTCATTGCCTGCTTTCGGGAAGCGGGGTTCAGGATGGACAAAGACCGGTTCGAGCACCGGCTCATCGCTCAGAAGTTCGTCTACCTGCTGAAGCTGAAGGGCGTTGAATTCGCGTATCCGTTTCGCCTCTACGTCCGGGGACCCTACTCGCCAACTCTCGCACGGGAGTACTACCAGTACGCCGACGAGTTTTCCCGGTGCGAGACGGATCTGGCTCTATCTCCTGCCGAAGCGGATTCTGTTGCCGGGCTCAACGGCCTCTTCGACAAAAGCCCGTCTTTGCTTGAGATCGGGGCGACCTACGGGTATCTGGCCTACGAGATGCATCAGCCGCCGCAGCAGGCGTACCGGACGGTGAAGAGGATGAAGTCCTTTTACTCCAACGAGCAGATCGTTAAGGGCGTCAACCGGGCGAAGCAGTACCTCTTCGTCCCCACCGACGACGAGGCGGCGGCGCTCGAAACCGAGCTGCAGGAGTGGCAGCGGGCCGGGATTCGGTCGATGAGGCATTAGGATGCGCCGGAGCAGGGGCGATATCTGGTTCGTCGATCTGGCCGACGCGCGGGGGCATGAACAGAGCGGCCTGCGCCCTGCCTTGGTGCTGGCCGCCTCCTATGGGGGCATGACGGTCGTGGTCCCGCTCACGACGACTCCGGCGGCTTTTTCGTTCCCGCACACCCACGGCATCGAGAAGAGTTCACAGAACGGGCTCTCCTCCAGTAGTGCGGCGCTGGTCTTCCAGATTGTCGCCCTCTCACAAGACCGTTTCGTCAAAAAGATCGGGCGGTGTTCGGTCGAGGATATGGAGGCGATAAGCGTTCTTTTGAAGGACCTGTTGTCGCTGGGATAGCAGTTCTTTCCGGGGGAGAGGGTGGCGTGCAGTCGCCGCCGAATACCGGTTTCTTGCGGGTCGTTGGGCATATTCCCTTTCAAAAACAAAGAATGAACCTCTGTCAGGCATCTGATTTTTTCGTCTGTGTTTTAAGAACACAACTTTAAGTTATAGATTAACCGACAGTTATAATATAACCCAGAGATATAATCGTCTGGTGAGACTATCTCCGGGCAGAAGCCTGGAGATGATACCTCCCGATGGGAGGATGAATCACATGGACGCTCAACAAATACAATGGGATTCCTGTGGAAACGTGTACAGAAGGGAAAGACCCGGGCATGTACCGGGAATCGGGGTTTGTCATGAAGCATAAAGCAGTGTTTGCGGTCGACTGCCTGCATAAGCAGTATCCGGAGCCGGACCGGCTCCCAAAAGATGCATGCCTGGTGGTTGTCCGCGACGGGGGAGTCTGCGTCAGGAACGGCAGCACGCCGACCATCTTTGAAAAGGTATCCCCGGATCTACCGGGAGGGCTGCAGAGGAATGCCCGGTATCTCGGCCACCGGGGATCCGTTGCCTGCTATGCCGTCGAGGTCCCCGGCGACCTGCCCGAAGGGCTGGCATATTCCGGCGTGCGCGAACTTGCCGGCCTCATCCCGGACGAAGAACTTGCCGTTGCCGGGCTTGCGGTCCAGATCATCGATTACGACAGGAACACCCGGTTCTGCGGGAGGTGCGGTACGGCAACGGAGCCTGTAAGAACCGAGCGGGCCAGAGTCTGTCCGTCCTGCCACCGGGTCATGTATCCCCGGCTCTCCCCGGCGATCGTCGTACTGGTAAGAAAGAACGACGCTATCCTCATGGTCCGCGGGACCAGAGCGCCGCCCGGCAGGTACAGCCTCGTTGCCGGTTTTGTCGAGCCCGGCGAGACGATCGAGCATGCCGTACACCGCGAAGTCCATGAGGAGACGGGGATCGCGATCAAAAATCTCCGGTATCGTACAAGCGAACCGTGGCCGTTCCCCGACTCGCTCATGCTTGCGTTCGTTGCCGAGTACGACGGCGGAGAAGTTGCCCCGGACGGCGTTGAGGTTGAGAGCGCCGTATGGTTCGACCGGGACCATCTCCCGGACCTTCCGCCGAAACTCAGCATAACCCGTGCGCTCATCGACGACTGGGTAGCGTCAGCGTCCCGGGACCCTGAACTGCGATGAATTGAAAGCGGTGAAAGCGATGAAAAGACCCAGAGTCGTTGCATTCAACGGAAGCCCCCGGAAAGACGGCAACACGTCCATCCTGATCCGGCACATCTTTGACGAACTTGAGAACGAAGGCATAGAGACGGAGCTCGTCCAGGTCGGCGGGCAGATGATCCGCGGATGTGCGGATTGCCGGAGATGCTTCGAGAACCAGGACCTGCGGTGTGCCTTTGACGACGATATCGTAAATGACTGCATCGAGAAGATGATCGATGCCGACGGGATCATCCTTGGCTCCCCGGTCTATTTCCTTGACGTCACGTCCGAGATGAAAGCCCTGATCGACCGTGCAGGCGTCGTAGCCAGGGCGAACGGCGGGCTCTTCCGGCGCAAGGCGGCGATTGCCGCGGCAGCGGTGCGGAGATCCGGTGCAAACCATACCGTCGATACCCTGCTGCATTTCATGCTCTACAGCGGGATGACGGTTCCGGGAGCCCCGGTGATCGGTATCGGCCGGGATATCGGGGACGTCCTGAAGGACGAAGAAGGCATTGAACGGGCAAGAGAAGCCGGAAAGAACATGGCCTGGCTGCTGAAGACGATCGCATCGGCAGATCAACCGGAGGAGATCGTATGAAGATAGAATCGGTAAAACTGGTATGTTTCTCGCCTACGGGAACATCAAAAACGGTTATTTTGGGTATTGCACGAGGAATCGACCATGGCACGGCGGAACTCATAGACATCACCACGCCGCAGGCAAGAATTGAGCCGCTGGAGACGTCGGAGAATGAATTGCTTATCGTTGCAGTTCCGGTCTACATGGGGAGAGTGCCGGCCCTCCTGATGGAATGGCTGCAGGCGATCAGAGCTCATGATACGCCTGCAGTGAGTGTCGTTGTCTATGGCAACCGGGTGTATGACGATGCACTCCTCGAACTGAACGATATTCTGGCTCAACGCGGCTGTAAACCGATCGCCGGTGCAGCGTTCATCGGGGAGCATTCGTTCTCCAGCGCCGATACGCCGACGGCAGAAGGTCGCCCGGATGCAGCCGACCTGCACCACGCAGAGGCATTCGGGCGAAAGATACGGGAGAAACTCGACACCATTCCATCGGCCGACCGGATCTCTGATGTAACGATACCCGGCTGCCGTCCTTACCGGGGGGACGCGAAGTTGTGGATTGTTGATTTTATCGAGGTTAGCGATGCGTGTATCCGGTGCGGGACCTGTGCAGAGGGATGTCCCACCGGCGCTATCGACCGGGACGGTAATTCGACCGACGCGGGAAAATGCATCACGTGCTGCGCCTGCATCAAACACTGCCCTGCGCACGCGAGAACGATGAAGCCCGGCCCGGTCAGGGACGCTTCGGTTCGGTTGAGCACCCTGTATAAAGAACGAAAAGAGCCCGAATATTTCCTGTAACGAGATATTCCTGCCGGCAAACGGGGAAATCCAACAGATAGGGGTGAAGCGGAACTATGGGAATCGCCGAGAGAAGACAACGAGAAAAAGAACAGCGAAAGACCGGGATCGTCGATGCAGCCGAGCGTCTCTTTTTTTCCCGGAGTTACGAAGACGTCTCCATGGAGGATATCGCCCGAGAGGTCGAACTGAATAAGGCTACCATCTATCTCTATTTTAAAAATAAGGAGACTCTTTTCGCTACCATCGTGCTCCGCGGCATCCGGATCCTCACGGAGAGCTACACCGGGTGCATGGAGAAACAGGTTCCCGGAATCGTCAAAGTAACCCTGATGGGCCAGGCGTATTACCGGTTTGCACAGGAATACCCGGATTATCTCCGGCTCATCCACTTCTACGGGTCCGAACGGTTTTCGAGGGAGAACCCCTATGCCGCGGAGATCGGGAAGGGCTACGGCACCTGCCGCCTGATTCTCGCGGATGCGATAGCGGAGGGGATCGATGACGGGACAATCCGGGCCGATCTCGATCCGTTCCTGACCTCGATGTATCTTATGATATCCTTTATGGGCATCCTCTCCATGGAGAACAGATGGAAGCTGGTGATTGAGGCGGAAGGGTTCAACTACGAGCAGTTCGCGAGCGAATTCTTCCGGTTCATCATTCCGGCAATCGCTTCCGGCGAGGGAACTTGCAACGTGGATTTCGCGGGTTTTGAACTGCCCGGATTCTTGCTGACCGAATCTATCCTACCGGAGGGGGAACAGGAGAAACGATCCTGATCTTCAGCAGGCGAAGGCAACCGTCGCCCGAATAGTCCGGATATACATTCAAGCATCCGGTCTTACTGCACTCTTTCGCCTGGATAACGGTCGGTATCCTCATCACATTCGAGGATGAACGCCCCCTGATACCCGCACTGCCGACAATGATACAGCGTCGCATACAGGCCACGGGCATCCCAGTAGATGTCGGTGCTCCGGCACACCGGGCAGCGGAGAACTTTCCGGGTCGATTCACTCATGCTATCCTCTTGAGGGCCGCCAGGATTTGATGACATCGTCCACTACGGGAGGCGGGGTCTTTACAGATGTGTTCATCGCCCTCAAAGGATGGGCGGTGGAGTGATAACGATGCGGCTTTGCTCCAGGGGAGCGGGTATCCCCTACCTCTGACCTTGATTCCTGCGCCCGCATAGATTGCACTCCGGAACCGGACCTGACCGCGCAACCGACACCCACGTTGAGGATCCGACCCTCTTCCGATTCCACCACTACCACGCCTGGACCCGGCCCGGGAGCCGGAGCCGGCCGCGGAGAATAGAACAGAGCCCAACGAACGGCTTTCAAGCATATCTCCGCTCGCAAGGTTGATGCTCCCCTGCAGGCATTAATACATTCAGGGGCTGGCATGGATCTTGCAGCGTTCTTCAGGAATGAGGGAGTCGACGTCTTCTCCCGGGTCGGCATCGAGGCTCTCCCCGATGCGGACAGAGCGTCGGTGCTGCAGTTCTTCCCGGCCGCCCGGTCCGTGATCGTCTTCGGAAAGGAAGTCCCGGTCCCGGTGTACCGGATGCTGCCAGGGGAAAAGACCCAACAGATGCTCCGGATTGCAGAGAGCCTGGACAACGCTGCCGCCCGGCTCGCCGGCTGCCTGGATGCGGAGCATATCCCGTCCCTTCCTATCCCGCTCTACCTGCCCGTGCGGATTGTCGACGGGAAGGTGCAGGGGGTCGTCCGGTTAAAGCACATTGCAGCGGCCGGGGGGCTTGGGGAGATTGGAAAGAATACCGTCCTCCTCAATCGCCGGTTCGGCCCGCGGCTGCTCTTGAGCGGTGTCGTGACCGGAGCCCCGGCTCAGGGGGCAGGAAAGAGAGCCGGAACGAGTGGGGCTCCGCTCTGTACCGGATGCGGAGCCTGCGTCCGGGCGTGCCCGGAAGGGGCGATCGGGCCGGACGGTGTCGACGCGTTCCGGTGCCGGACTGTGCGTGCATGGGTCCCGCCCCCGGTCGTCCCGGTCGTGAAGTGGCTGCTCCGGCGGCAGTTGCTGCTCAGGGGTATGGCCCCGCTTGCGCCGTTGATCGCCAGGACGGCAACGATCCGGTGCAGCCTCTGCGTCACCGGATGCCCGGCATTTCCGGGAGTTGAGGGGGAGAGATAAGGGCCGGCTCTGTCGGAGCGTTCACGAACCCCGTTTGACTACTGCAGAACCGGTTAAATCGTTCCCGGATCAATATAATGTATGGATATCTTCGATTCGGTCTACCGGGGCACACCTCCCTGGGACATCGGCCGGCCCCAGAAGGCGTTCATCGAGCTCGCCCGGGCCGGAGAGATTACCGGCTCCGTCCTGGACGTAGGGTGCGGAACGGGGGATCACGTCCTCTTTTTTGCGGAGGAAGGGCATGAGGCGTTCGGGATCGACACCGCCTCTCTTGCGATCCAGAAGGCAGAGGAGAAGGCGGCCAGAAGAGGGCTGCAGGCGCACTTCCTTGTCTGGAACGCACTGGACCTCCGCGGGCTCAACAGGAAGTTCGACACCGTCATCGATTCCGGCTTCTTCCATACCCTCTCCGACGAAGACCGGCCGGTCTTCGCGGATAACCTCGCAGCCGTCCTCGCACCCGGTGGGAACTACTTCATGCTCTGCTTCAGCGACCAGAATCCCGGCGAATACCCTCTTCCAAGGAGGATCGCGAAGAGTGAGATCCGGGATACCTTCCGGGACGGGTGGTCCGTCAATTACATCCGGCCGGCGATCTTCGAGAACAGTATCCAGGCCGAAGGGCACCATGCCTGGCTTACGTCGATATCAAGGACCGTGCAGGGATGACCGGGCCGGGGCTGCCGGCGAACTCCGCTAACGTTTTTTGAAGAAGCCCCCGGAGATCAAATAATCGACTTCCTTTCGAAGCCTGATGGCTTCTCATGCTCGCTACGCTCGCACTTCGCATCTGTCGGTGCTCCTGCTCCGTTCCTTCGGAACATCGCACCCTTCGGCCCGGCACACTTCGCGTGTTGCGATCGTATCGTTCAATGCCCGTGTCAGGATTTGCGAAATACGGTGCTGGCGAACTCCGCCTCCAATCCGCTCACCGCCGGAAGTATCCCCGGAATCCCGGATAACGTCATCATGAGCGCGATGTTTTGACCGGAAATATGGGCTTTGTTGAAACCCCACCTGCTTGTTCCAGATGGCCACAATCAGGGGGTACTCAGGGGCACGGCTTTCCACCCGGTATCGCCATGACTGCCCCCGCCGACAGGCCTGGTCCGGCACCAGCCTCATCAGGGTTAGGATGAAGATCAGAATTGGGTTTCAACAGAGCCGAAATATGCACATCTCAAATCTTCCCATTTTAATCCCGGGAACTCCGTCAGAAGTACCCCAAAATCATCATAGCGCCACATTCTGCCACGATATATTTGCGAGCGTTTAAGTGCCCACTTCTGCAATAGAATCCTGAAGGAGGAGTATTCAGTATGACAGTCAAGAATGTTCTGATCGTCGCCATTGTTGCGCTGATTGCCGTTGCCGCAGGGATTATGATAATATTTGCGCCCGGTGAGACCGAACCGACCCCCGGCATGATCGTGCCGGTGCAGAAGGTGCCCACGCCGGACGAGATGAAAGCCCTCGCAGCGGAGATTGCAGGGCAGATCGACGGCGACGCTCTTGCCGCGCTCAAGCCGGGAGACGAGAACACGCCGGCGTACATCGCCATCCACGACCGGCTCAATACATTCCGGTCCGCAAACCCCGAGATCGTCTACATCTCTACGATGCGCAGGGCGGAAAACGGCACCGAGCATGTCGTTGATGCAGACTACGGCAGCGCCGGTGCATACGCGATCGGTGGCGGGTACCACGCTGCGGACCCCGAAACCCCGTACCTCGCCGGCTTTGAAGAACCCTTTGCTGAGGTTTACTCCGCCGTGTACGGGTATGCTCCGGTGAAGAACGCCGGCGGCGCCGGCGTCGGGCTGGTCTGCATCGAGCCGAATGGCTCGATCGGTCAGGAGAGACTCGAAGCCCTCGCGGTGGAGATTGCAGGTAAGATAGACGGCGACGCTATGGCGGCGCTCAAGCCCGGCGACGAGAACACGTCGGGGTATATCGCCATCCGCGACCAGCTCGAGGCCTTCCGGACCACGAACCCTGAGATCGCCTACGTATATACGATGCGCAAAGCCGGGAACGTCACCGAGTACGTCGTGGATGCCGACTACGGCAGCGACGACGGAGTCGCCATCGGCGAAGGCTACACCCTGACGGACCTCGACACCGTTCTTCTTGCCGGTTTTGAAGGGCCCACGGCCGAGATCTACAGCCTCATCTGCGGGTATGCCCCGATAAGAGATGCGACCGGCGCGAGCATCGGGATGGCAGCCATCGAAGCAGGGAGCCCGATCACGCAGGAGCGGCTGAAAGCCCTCGCGGTGGAGGCTGCAGACGAGATCGACGGCACTGCGATGGCGGCGCTCAAGCCCGGCGACGAGAATACCCCGGCATACATCTCGATCCGCGACCGGCTTGATGCCTTCCGTGACGCAAACCCCGGGGTCGTCTACGTCTATACTATGCGTAAGACCGAGAACGCCACCGAGTACGCCGTTGACGCAGACTACGGCAACGGCTACGCGCCCGCGATAGGCTATGTCTATGTGCCCACGGAAGAGGACGTCGCGTTCCTCGCCGGCTTTGAGGAACCCTCTGCTGAACCCGGGTTCTACACCGATGAGTGGGGCAACGAGACCGCCACCATCCTCACCGGGTATGCTCCGGTCAGGGACGCGACCGGCGCCGTTGTCGGGCTCGTCGGCGTCGATGTGGGGTTCGTCCACAAACCATAGACGCCCAAACGGGGATTGCCGGGACGGGATGAATGAACTCCCCGTCCCGGTGCGGCAAAGGGGGAGAACCTCTTCACGCAGCGAGGACGTAGCATGCACCGCACAACTTCCAGAGCGGACCGAATGGTTCTCCTCGATGAGGTCATTGCGCTCACCCGGGAGCATGGAGATATCCTTGCCCGATACCACGTCCATGCGATGGACGACCTCGACCGCATCCGGGAGGAGTGCCGCAGGACTGCCGGTGAACGTGTGCAACTGGAGTATATCATCCGGGCAAAGATGATGAAGGCGGAGAGAATAGAAGATGAGCGGTCTCCGGGACGATCCGTAGCCAGACCCGGTTCGGCTCTGCCGTTGCTATGGCCTCGTCGACAGTTATGATACTCCTCCCGGGCGTGAAGTCTCAAAGGACGGGAGTCCGATCTTCTCGCTCGCGGCCCGAGCACGCCCCCTTGCTCTGGAAGTTTGATAAAAAACCATATTTGAACTGCCGTCAAAGTACAACGATTGGCTGCCGATCCCGGGTACCCTGGCGTTTACCATGACTGCACGACTTCCTTTTCCGAGAACCACTCATCTTCTGGTCCTCATGCTCTTCTGTATCGTCATTGCAATCTGTTCTGCAGGATGCACCGATACGACCGATCCCGTCCGAATCGGTGTTCTCCTGCCCGAAAGCGGGCCGCTCGCCATGCATTCGCTGGATGGGCTCGCCTGGGCGGTGGAGGCGATGAACCGGCAGGGCGGCTGCACGATCGAGCTCGTCTACCGGGACACGAGCGCCGGCAACACCCTTGCATACGCGGAGGAACTGGCCGGGCGCGACGATATCGATATCATCATCGGCCCCGCGACAAGCGCGGAACTGATGCAAATTGCTCCTCTCGTCACGGGAAAGGGCAAAATTCTCATCTCCTCAAGCGTCACTTCGGGAGTTGTCACGGCCGAGTATAACGGAAACGACCTCCTCTGGAGGACCTGCCCCGCCGATGGCCGGCAGGTGGAGGCACTCTTTTCGATCCTCCGGGAAGACGGCGTCAACAACGTCTCTCTCATCACCGCGAACACAACCTACGGAGAGACGTTTGCACGGCTTGCCCCGGCAGCGGCCGCGATGAACGGGATCCGGATCACCGGGGCGGTATCCATCGATGCATCGGACGACTTCACGGCGATTGCCGCACGGATCGGCGAGGAAGAGCCCGGGATAGTCGTTGCCGCCGTGTACCCGGAGGAGGCGGTCGGGATCGCGGATGCGCTCTCCGCGGCGGGCTCGTCCGCCGGCCTCTTCCTGACCGATGCCGGCCGCTCGCCATACGTGCTCGAGAGCCTGGGTGAGCGGGCGGAGGGGATCGCGGGCACGTCGCTCTCTTCCGACCCCTCGACCGGGTACGCAATCGCCTACGAGGAGGCCTTCGGCGAGGCACCGCCGCCGTTTGCCGCACAGACCTACGATGCCCTGCTCCTTGCCGTCTACACCGCGGCACGACAGGAGGCGGCTCCGGCCGAATCGCTTGCCGCCTCCCTGCAGTGGGTCGTCTCCGGCGACGGCACCGTCAAAGGCTGGGACCCCCAGGAAGCGGGCGAAGCCGCGGCGATGATCCGTGCGGGCGCTCATCCGGCCATCTCCGGCGCTTCAGGCCCCCTCCGGTTCGGCGAAAGCCCCTCCGCAGGGCCGCTCGTCGGGTACTATGTCCGCTGGGCGGTCGAAGGCGGGGCGTTCTGCGAGAGCACCCCGGTCCCCTCTGCAGACGTATCTCCCGGCCTGCCCGGCCTCTCGTACGGCCCGGCCGGGAAGAGACCGGTCGTCTGGATGGTCTACCCGCTGGTGAAGGGTGACCGGTCGTTCGCCGACTCGGCGTACCGGGGCCTTTTCCGCGCACAGGAGTCGTTTGATTTCACCAAGCGGGAGTGCTCGTACGAGGATCTCGGGCTCCTCGACGCCGTATTCGCCGCACGGAACTTCACCGAGAGGCCCGACCTCGTGATCACCGAGGGGTTCCAGTTCACCGACGCCTCCCGGGCGTGGGCGGAGGCAAACCCCGATATCCGGTTCTTCACCCTCGAACAGGCGGAGTTTGGTCTCCCGAATGCGTGCGATGTCGTGATGGTCCCCTACGGGGCGTCCTACCTCGCGGGCGTGATGGCGGCGAATATGACGAAGACCGGGCGGATCGGTGCGGTTGCCGGTGCCCCGGTCTCCGTCATCGACCCGTTCGTCGAAGGGTTCCGGAGAGGAGCGGAGGAATACGACCCGTCCGTGAACGTCACGGTGGCGTACGTCGGCGAGAGTTTCGAGGGGTTCGGCATGCCGGAGCGTGCGGGTGCGATCGCCCGGGACCTCCGTAGCGAGGGTGTCGATATCATCCTGATGGTCGCAGGTTCTTCAAATACCGGAATCGTCGATGCCGCCCGGGAGACCGGGGACGTCTACCTCATCGGCGAGGATACCGACCAGTCCTACCTCGCCCCGAACCTCGTCGCCGCGTCGGTGGTCAAGCAGATCGACACCATCGTCTATCACGCGGTGGCAAACGAGATCAACAAGACGTTCGCGCCGGGAAGAGAGGTCTGGACGCTTGAAGACGGCGGCACCGGGCTTTTTGTCTCGCCGCGGTTCGATGAGTATGCAAGGATCCCTGTCGAGTGGCGGGAAAGGGCGATCGCCGCGGAGAACGACTACCTGAAGACGGCGGTGTTCTGAACGGGGGCGAAAGATCGACGAAACGCCGCGCACCCGACCGCGGATATGGTGAACTGATATGGTTATAGGTCGATATCTCCAGGCTGCACCGCGGGTGCACGGGACGGCGTGATCAAAACGAGCTGGCAGGATTTTGCAATAACCGGCATCACGATACTCTTCGCGGTCATGCTCCTGCCGCAGCTCCGCGACGTGCTGTCGCGCGGCGTTGTGCTGAACTTCTTCTCGGCGCTCGCGACGAGTCTCCTCGGCTACAGCATGGCCCTGGTCTTCGCCACCCTCGGGCTCTGGATCTCGGCGGTCGGCCAGTCGCTCGTCGCGTCCGTATGGATGCTGCTCGCGTGCTTTTCGCTCCGGAACGTGCGCAACCGTATGTTCCCGGAGGAGACGCTTCTCTCCGTTGCCCTGGATTTCTTTTCGGTCTGGGTGCGGGGTGTCGCCTTCATCGTTTCGGGAAGCGTGAAGGAGATCTTCTCGCGGATCAGCCGGGAATGACCGGCGCCGCCTTCATGCGGGAATCGACCTGTATTCCTGCCCGGCAGGCTACCGTCGTTTAGGAAAGGATAACTCCTCGTGCGGTGAGGGCCTAGTATGGAGCGCACCACTTCCGGGGCAGGAGCACCGGAAAAGATGGCAAGAGCGGATCGAATGGCTCTCCTTGAGGAGATCGCCGCGTTCGTCCGTGAGCATGGAGGGATCCTTGCCCGATACCATCTCTATTCGATGGACGACCTCAAACGCATCGAGCAAGACTGCTGGAGGCTGCACGACGAGGCGTGCAACAGGGGTGCCTGCGGGACTGCCGGCGAACTGGTGGAACTGGAGTACCTCATCGGCCGGGCGAAGGAGATGAAGGCGAAGAGGATGGAAGAGAGAGGCCCGGGTTGATCGGGGGTCACGAACCTTACGCCTGTGGGCTGCGCAGCCCCTGGCGGCCGCCTCCGGTGCCGGGGTTGGGCGGTTATGTGACTGCCCGCACCCTTCTTACCAGACCTCCCGGCGATAAAGCCGGTCTCCCGGTCGAGACTGTCCAGGGCGTATCCGATATGCGTGTAGATATAGTCGATCTTCTCCGTGATCGCTGCCCAGGCCGCGGTGTCGTCATCGTCGATGACCTTCTGGAGCAGTCCGGGAATCCCTGCATAGGCCCGCGAGGTGTCCATCCTGGCGCCGCAGACGGGAGATCCCTCCGCGTCGGTGGGTCTCCTCCCGATATCCGTCTCTACATAGGCCCCTTTTACATACTGTTCAGTTGCAGTCATGGTATTGCCAACTCCGGCAAGGGCACTCAAATTATTCCCAATATCGCCCGGATATTGGCTCTCCTTGGGTTCTACCCCGCCTGCGGCGCATTAAGCCTTCTTTGATCTGCCCTGGTAGTTCAACATCCACATCAGGCTTATACCTTCTGTTTTTTTCTCTCCATTAATCACGGCAATCAGATGAACCTGGATGTTTCGAGAGGGTGTTTTGCGAAAAAGGGTTTCGTGGCCCCGGTATCTTCACCCCATCTTCAGGAGGGTGGATGCCAGGACGAAGAGGAGCAGGCCGTTGATCACGACGATTCCTGCAATGACCATGCCCGGGACGAGGCCCGGCAGCAGCATGCTGATACCGAACGCGATCGCCACGACGTTTAAGACCGTCAGGGTAATCAGGAGCCGTTTGAGGATGGGCGGAAGGACGGCCGGTTCGGCGGCACCGTGCAGCATCGGGAGGAACCGCTTCGTGAGGAGTATCGCTCCCCCGGCGATGTTCAGGAGCGCAAGAAGCGGCCGGATCACGCCGGTCAGGATGCCCGGAACGATGCAGGAGAAGATTCCCATGGCGGCGAATGCGATCCCGATGACGATCAGCAGCCACGAGCGCCTGTACTGGCCCATCGGGGTCTCTCCCAGGGCCAGCATCTGGATGGCCATGATGACGAGCAGCAGGCCGAGCTGGCCGTCCGGGGAGAACGGGATCAATCCGAGGTTCACCGGGAAGAGGAGCAGCCCGAGGAGCACCAGGAGGGCGCCGACCGGGATGACCAGGGCAATCGAGAGGGGGAGGGAGGCCTCCCTGAAGAACCCGAACCCGTCTTTTGAGTGAAGGTTGTCTGGAGTCATGCCGGGGTTTCTCCGGGAGGATACGTCCGGGCAGCCTTCTGGATGCACCAGGAGAGGTAGAAGAAGCCGATGCCGTAGATGATGAGAAGAACCGCGGTCTGTGGGTCGGTCGTGATGCCGGGAAGGAGCGTGACAAGGCCGAGAACGATCGACATCGCGTACACGAGGATGCAGGCGACCGTCAGGTGCTGGAGTATTCCGGAGACCTTCAGCCACACCCGGGCCTTATCTTCGGAGAAGAACAACTGCGCGAGAAGTGCGGCCCCTCCGGCAAAGAGGAGTAATCCGACAAGGATGCGAACCGGCCCGGCCAGCAGTCCGGGAACGAAGCAGGCGACCATCCCGATAACCGCCGTGCACACTCCGATGATTATGACCGCCCACGAACGCCGGAGATCGCCGAACGGAGTCTTTCCCATCGTGATCACCTGAAACGAGACGATCACGAGAAAAAGCCCGTAGGTGCTGTCGGGGGCATACGGAAGTTCGCCCGTATGAATCCTGAAGAGAAGCAGGCCGAAGAGGAGCATGAATACCCCGAAGACGAGCAGGATGACGACCTCGAGGGAAAGGTCGGACTCTGGTCTTGTCGAACCGGTTTTCTGGTTCTGCGGATTATCAGGCGCCAAATTAGTCTCTCCTGGTGTGGATCCGATAACGGAGGCCCGAACAAGGGCTGTCGGATAAATAATCAGTTTAGCGCTCAAGGTTTATTTATAAGTATAGGTATTTCCGATGGTCTCTCCACCGGTAGCCGGCCCCGCACCCGTGCTGACGGCGGGGTCGAAACCGTCTCGAAACGTCGCTACAGGACGGAGACGGCCGGTCGTATCGCCGCCCTGCCGGCAAACGCTCCCCGCGCGCCGGGAGTGAGGGAGAGGTCGTGTTCGTGCTCCTGGCCCGGATTCGGCCCGGCTACGAAAAAACATCCTGCCCTGCGGCCCCTGTCCGGGCGCTTCAAACGTGCCAGGGTTGTTTTGCGGCGATCCCATCCCCTTAACCGTTCCTGTATGATAACCGGAATGATATCGTTCATTTCGTCAAAATGAATGCAATAAAAGGCCGATTTGCAGATCCGGTGTCCGCGAGGAGAAAACCATAAATTTATGCTGTGAGGCAGTAAGGGACGGGTAGGAATGCCTATGTTCCGAACGCAAGACGATTTTACGTACCTGATGCCGGTCCACTTCGGGGGCGGCAAATTCGACCCGGAGACGCTGGTCACGCAGAGGGCGACCGGCCTCGTCATCAGTTACGAGACCGAGAGAGACCTTCTTGAAAACTACATCCCGGAGGGATTCGAACTCCTGGCCCCCGAGGTGCAGGTCGCATTCAACAGGTTCACCGAGATCAACTGGATGCACGGCGGCCAGTACAACCTGATCAACGTGGCGGCGCCGGTCCGGTTCCACGGAAAGAAGGACGAGATCGACGGTGCCTACACGCTGGTGGTCTGGGAGAACAAGACCGCGCCCATCCTCGGCGGCCGGGAGCAGACCGGCATCCCGAAGATCTATGCGGATATCGAAGACCTGCATATCGTCCGGCCCAACTACGCCACGACCGTCAGCTACGAGGGAAATACCTTCCTCAACATGAACTTCGAGGCCAGAGGATCGATCGCCGGGCGGGATCTCGATGCCCTGAAGTCGCAGTTCCTCTCCATGAACACTCTCGGGTGGCGGTACATCCCGAAGGTCGGCGCTCCGGGAGCGGAACTCTCCCAGTTCGTCCTCTACCCCCAGGGCATGGAGGTGGAGACGGCAGAGATCGGCAAAGGCAGCCTGAAATGGACCGAACTGACCCCGATGCAGAATCCGGTCCAGTACTACATCGTCAACAGCCTCGCGTCCCTGCCCATAAAACGGGTGACGCAGGCGGCACTGATCGAGGGGAGGGCCCTCCTTCGCGCGATGGGCGCAAGGGTGATTGAATAAGGGCAGGTGAGGATCATGGTTGATTTGGATTATTATAAGGGCAAAGTCTGCATCGTCACCGGTGCAAACTCCGGGATCGGGTACGCGATCAGCGAAGAGCTCGCAAAGAGGGGAGCAACCGTCTACATGGCCGGCCGCAGCCGGGAGAAGGTTGCCGCGGCCGCGGGGCAGCTCTCCGCCTACGGGGATCGGGTACGCCCGCTTGTTGTGGACGTGACAAAGCAGGAGCAGGTGCAGAAGGGTATCGAGGACACGGCGGCGGAGGCCGGCAGGCTGGATCTGCTCTTCAACAACGCAGGCGTCGGGGGAACCATCCCGTTCGAGATGGCCACCCTCGAAGACTGGAAGGCGATCATCGACACCAACATCTGGAGCGTCATCTACGGAGTACATGCCGCCGTACCGATCATGCTCAAACAGGGGTTTGGGCAAGTCGTGAACACCAGCTCGATAGCGGGCATCGTCCCGCCTCCGTTCCAGGCGCTCTACTCCCTGACGAAGTACGGCGTCACCGGCCTCACCGAATGCCTGAAGTACGAGTACGCGGATAAAGGGCTCTATTTCTCGACGATCTGCCCGGCGAACATCGCCACCCCGATCTTCAACAAGGGGATCGACGGACAGGCCCGCGGCGACCTGCGGATCCCCGACGACGCGTATCCCGCCGATAAGGCGGCGTCGCTCATCCTTGATAGGGTCGCAGAGCATAAGGGGATCATCGTCGTGCCCGAGGATCCCTACACCGATCTCTGGAAGGGGTATGTCCTCGGCGTCCCGGAAGTGGAGGAGCGGCTATCGCAGATGGCACGCGAGCGGCGGGAAGCGTTCGAGAAGGGCGGGACATACTTCTGATCGATCTCCTCTTTTTGCCCCGGATCCGGGTTCTGGAACAGGCAACAATCATATCGAGTTGCCGAGAATCCGGCCGGAAAGGTTGATGTTCCCCTGTGGTGTATTGTGGTGTATGGGTGTGGAAGCAACGATCAAGGTGACTCCGGAAGTGAAGGGGAGGCTGGATAAACTGAAAAACTACCCCCGGGAGACGTACAACGACGTGATCGACCGTCTCACCCGGGACGCCCTGGAGGAAGCTGCCGGGGAACTGACGGATGAAGACATCCGTGATATCGAGGAGGCAATTGCGGACATCAAGGCGGGGAGGGTCTACACGACGGAAGAGTTGAAGCTGGAACTGGGGATCGATTGAATGCCCTATACGGTGATCTGGACCGAAAAAGCCCTTAAAAACCTGAAACAACTCCCCCGCGAAACTGCTGCGAGGATCGTTACGGCCGTCGAGAAGATCCGCGACAACCCTCTGGATCACCTGCACCCGTTGCGAGGGTCTCCCTACTTCAAACTGCGGGTGGGAAATTACCGCGTCATTCTGGACTTACGAAAGAAGACCATGATTGTGTACGTGATCAAGGTCGGGAAGCGGGAGAATATTTACGACAAAATCTAAGAACTTCCCCTGATTGTCGTTTACGGATGCACCGTCCCGGGAGATATCCCCGTTCCAGATCGGTGTGACCTGGATGAGGCGGTGAGCATACCTTCACCGCCCGGGTACCTTTAAGTACTTCCCCCCTATCCATTCCCTGGTAGGGTGAGACTATCAGTCAAGAAAAGGCCGGAATGGCAACCCCGGAACGAGTGGGCCTTGAGGCGGTCGCCGCGGGGTTCACCATGCCCGTCGCGCTCGCGTCTCCCGGCGACGGCACCGGACGGCTCTTCGTTGCGGACCTCCCGGGCGCCGTCCGGGTCATCGACGGGGAAGGTCACCGGCCGTTCCTCGATATCACCGACCGGGTCGTCGACCTCCGCACCGGTTACGACGAGCGCGGACTGCTCGGCCTTGCGTTTCACCCAATGTTCGCGGAGAACGGCAGGTTCTTTGTCTACTACAGCGCCCCGCTCCGGGCCGGTGCGCCGGATGGGTGGGATCACACCAGCCGGGTATCGGAGTTTACGGTCTCCACCCCCAACCGGGCCGACCCCGGCTCCGAGCGGGTGGTCCTGGAGGTCGATCAGCCGCAGGCGAACCACAACGGCGGCTCGATCGCCTTCGGCCCCGACGGCTGCCTCTATATCCCGCTCGGCGACGGCGGCGGCGCCCGCGACGTCGGGAGAGGCCACCCCCCGGGAGGAAACGGGCAGGACGTCACCACGCTGCTCGGGAGCATTCTGCGGGTCGACGTCGACGGCGCGGAGCCTTACGGGGTCCCGGGCGACAACCCGTTTGTCGGCAGAGGCGGGCGGGACGAGATCTACGCCTATGGCCTCCGCAACCCCTGGCGGATGACGTTCGACGCCGGGGGCGAGCATCGCCTCTTTGCCGCCGATGCCGGGCAGAACCTCTGGGAGTCGGTGAAGATCATCGCTCCGGGTGGCAACCCCGGCTGGAACCTCCGGGAGGGCAACCACGCCTTCGATCCCACTAACCCCCATGAGTCGCCACAGGACGTGCCCCGGGTCGGCCGCCGCGGCGAGCCCCTCATCGACGCGATCATCGAGTACCCGAACGCCGGCCAGCCCGGCGGGATCGGGGAGGTCGCCATCGGCGGCTACGTCTACCGCGGCAGCGCGATCCCCGGTCTGTTCGGGCGCTACGTCTTCGGCGAATGGAACCGGGCGGGCGCTGAGGGCGACGGCATCATCTTTGCCGCGACGGAGACCCCCGGGAGGATGTGGGAGTTTACCGAGGTCGAGGTGGCCGGGAGCCGGACCATCGGGGCGTACGTCCTCGCGTTCGGGGAGGACGCGGAGCACGAACTCTACGTCCTGACCTCGAAGAGCCGGGGGCCGGCCGGGAAGACGGGGCGGGTCCACCGGATCGTGCCGCCGCCAGAGCCGGGCGAAACAGTACCAGCCCCGGCACCCTGAACCGATTTGTGCCGGAATTCCCGGTTTCTCCCGACATCTTCAATTCCTCCTGTTGCTGCAACCACCCCACATCCCGACGCCGATAGGGTTTGGGACCGTGTCCGGTTCTGCGGGGAGCGCCGGGCCATCCTATCCTTAACGAGATAAAAATATATCCGGATCTGGCGGCCCCCGCCGGCGCGAAGTTCCCCATCTAGACGCCCGAAGACCTCCTTGCCGCATTCCCGACCGCCTCGACGTTTACTTCAGGCTCTCGCAGGCGATGACCTGCCGGTTCGCGGCGAGCGTCGGCAGCATCCTCCCAAACGAGCCCTCGATCGTCGTGAGCGCCCCATGAAGGAGCACCAGCGGCCGGCCGGCGCCGTGGATCTCGTAATACATCGAAAGCCCGTTCACGGGTGCAATCTCGTTTGTTACCATGATCATTTTTCCTTCTGGCTTGTAGAGGGGCCGGGAATGCCGTTGTCGTGCAGGAACCCTGTGATCCCCTGCCTGACTTCTTCGTACTGCCCAAGAAGCATATGACCTCCCCCCGATACGGCAAGGAGGCGGGCGCCCGGGATCTTCTTCGTCAGGGCACGCGCATTCTCGTGGAGCGCCAGCGGATCGTCCACGGCGCTGACCACCAGCATGGGGGCCCTGATGCTGCCGAACGGGTAGTCGCTCTCCGGGGCGTTGAGCAGTCCGGGGGTTGAGACGTAGATGTCAAAAGAACTTCCGTCGACCCGGGCACTGACCGGCAGGAGACTCATGAGCAATTCCCTGACCTCGGCCTTATCTTTTGGGGTGAGCCTCTTTCCCCGGGGCACACCGGCCCATGCTCCTCCCACGATCGGCTGGAAACAGGCGATCGTCGCCCAGTAGATGAAGTCGTTCTTGAAGAAGACGCTGAATATAGGTTTCGGCATGACCGGCCCCTTCCCCGGGGCAACGGGCTCGACAAGGACGAGAGCCGAGAGACGCTCCGGGTGGCGCAGGGCGAACCGGAGCGCCGATGCGGAGCCTGCCGAGTAGCCGACGACGGCAGCCTGCTCGATCGCGAGGGCGTCCAGCAGAGAGGCAAAAGCATCTGCCTGCATGGCGACGCTCGCCTCCGGCGGCATGGGCGAGCCGGGGTAGCCGAACCTTGAAGGCGCGATGACCTGGAACCGCGGGTCGATGGTCCGGCCGGCGAGCAGCAAGCCCTGGTCGAACCCCCCCGCGTTGCCGTGGACGACCAGCACCGGGTAGCCGGTTCCCACCCGGGCGTATTCGATGCTTCCATAGTCCGTCCGGACCACCCGGCTCCCCGACCTCTCGATACGCTCCCGGGCGGCACGCATATCTCTCCGGTAGCGCACCGTGACCGCCGCCCCCACGACGGCGATGCCGAGCAGGATGAGGACGATCAGGACGTCAGCCATAGGAGTCTCCTGCCGATCACGGGCTCCGCGGCATGCCGGGTTTTCGGCGCCGGTTTATCCCCTCGAGAGCTCCTTGAGGAGGTCGGCGAACCGGTCCATGGTCTCGTTCATCCCTTCTTCCATGCCCGACTGAAGCGTCCCGTCGCGGTCTTCCACCGTCTGGTAAACCACCCTGTCCGTCACCTTCGTCCTGCCGTTCAGGTCTTCCAGGGTGACCGTCTCGAGCGCCACGTGGCCCGGCATCGGCTCGAACTCGAAGGTGTAGATGAGCCGCTCGGGCGGCGTAACGTCGTGATACACCCCGTGAAACCCGTACTCGTTGCCCCCGGCCCCGTGCTGGACGTAGCGCCAGGTGCCCCCCGGCCGCACGTCCATCTCCTCGACGGTGGTCGTGTAACTCCGTGGCCCCCACCACCGGGGCACCAGTTCCGGGTCCGTGTACGCCCGGAATACGAGGTCGCGCGGCACATCGAAGATCCGCGTGATGACGAGTTCCTGCTTTCCCGGCTCGGCGGTAAGGGGCGTCTTCGCTGCTCCTCCCAGGACTTCTGCGAGTTTGTCGAGGGACTCGTTCCACCCGGCCTCAGCCATATCGAGCGTACGACAAGCCGCTCCGCGGGGGCGATCTCGCGGTACTCGCCCGTGCTCCAGAAGTCCTGGCCATCGGGCGAGCGCATGGCATACAGGTACCTCCCTCCCTCGCGGAGGTCGACCCTGATGACCGGCGCGGTGAAGCCTTTCGGCCCCCACCACTGCGCTATCAGCTCCGGGTCGGTCCAGGCCTTCCATACGCGGTCGCGCGACGCCGCGAAGATGCGCTGGATGAATAATCTCCCTCTCTCCTCCGTCAGAACCGTTTTTTCCATCGTAGCTCACCCTCCGTTTTTGCGGACTACGTAGATCCTGTATGAAAACCTTTCCCGCCGCGGGTACACCGGGGGAAACGATGGAGAAGGTAGTCTACGGGGGTAGCGCCAATGCTACCGGGCGGCAGTACCCTGCTCTGTTCCAGGACTATCGCGCCGGGGCCGCCTGTTCCTGCGAGATCTGGCGCTGCAGAACCTCCGCGAGAAGGTCCATGGTCGACACCATCTCTTCCTTCATGTCCGGCTGGAGCATCGCATCGCGGTCCTCGACCGACTGGAAGACCAGGTGGTCCGTCATCTTCGTCCTGCCGTCGCCAAGGTCTTCCAGCGTCTCCGTCTCGAGCACGACATGGCCCGGCATGCCCTCGTACTCGGCGGTGTCGACGACCCGCTCGGGCGGGGTAACGTCGTGGAACACGCCGTGCATCGCGAACGTGTTGCCCCCGGCATCGCGCTGGACGACGCGCCAGGTGCCGCCCGGTCTTGCGTCCATCTTCTCGACCGTGGTCGTGGTGCCCCTCGGTCCCCACCACTGCGATACCAGCTCCGGGTCCGTGCACGCCTTGAACACGAGGTCGCGCGGCGCATCGAAGACCCGCGAGATGATGATCTCCTGTTTTCCCGGTTCAGCGGTAATACTTGTTTCTGCCATTCTATCTCCCTCCGGTTTTCCCGGGCTTCATCGCTTCTGTATGAAAAACTTTCCCGCCACCCATGCACCGATGGAATCGGGTGCGGGCAGAGGCTCGCCCGACGGAGTCCCGGCCCTGCAGGGCGCTGCAACGCCGTTGAGGGAATGTCAGCCTTCACCTTTTCTCTTCACCAGAGCCAGGCGAGCAGGAAGATGGCTATCAGAAGAAGGCCGTCCTGGAGAATGACGGAGAGGAGCATGATCCTGGTGCCCTGCTTCGGTCCGAAGATTGCCGCGTAAAAGGACCCGAGCCATCGCAGGTAGGTGGTGAGGCTGGTCAGCAGGTTCGCCACAAGCAGCGTGATGACGATATCCCTGCCGGAGATATCGCCGGCAGCGAGCAGTCCGGATGCAAGGCTTGCCGCGGCGACGTACGATCCGAACTTTGCAGCAATGATCGCGAGGCCCTCGGGCGGTATGGGGAAGAGCCTGCTCGCCCCCTCCAGGTACGCGGCAACGGCATCGAAGACGCCCGCCTCGATGAGGAACGCCACAATGACGAGCGTCGGGATCATGATCCCGAGGATCCGGCGGAGGGTCCTCGCGGTCGGTCTGAGAGATGCCCGCAACGCCTCGCGGACGGACGGGGTCGGCCCGGACGACTTCTCCGGCGGCCCGGACGCAGGGGGCGGGGGGAGCAGCACCTTCCCGGCCATCATGACGATGCCGGTCTTGAGAAATCCGATCCCCATCAGTATGGCGAAATAGATCATCCCAAAGACCCCGAGCAGCGGCAGATAGACCGGGATAAGGTAGCGCCAGTGCATGACGACGGACGGGAAGGAGTTGATGAGCGCTGCGACGATCAGCTCCCGCTCCCCGATCATCCCCTTATGGTGGTAATCGACAAGCATCGCGTCCGCCGCCTGCGGCGAGATGAATGCCAGGAGGAAACTCGCTCCGCACTCGCGGGGCAGGTGAGAGAATGTCGTGACCGGATAGGCAACGCTCGCGATCCTGTCGGTGATCCGGAGAGCGATCAGGATCTCGGCGATCAGTACGCCGACGACGACGATCGGAACCGTCCGGAGCAGGAGTTCGGACGCGAGGCTCAGTGTCGCTGAAACGATCTCTGCTGTGCTATCCATGATTCACCGTATTCTTCCGCCGGAGGTGCGGGGTGCGGCGACCCGGTGAGCCGCTGCACGGGGATTCACCCCGGATTAACATCCGGTACGCTGTTTGTGCATATCACCGTTCTGGATGCCCCGGGGCGTGATTATCCGCCACTCTGGGAGCCTGTATTCCTATCAGGACCTTCCGCCGGGAGCAATCCGGCAGCGATACCGTCTCCCCCCGTTTGAGTGGCAGCGAAATCGTATGGTTTAAATACAATTAACCCGGAAACTGCCTGGGTACTCGATGATTCGTACCGACTCAGAGCCCTACCATTGCACCCACGTGCAGACCGCATTCGCATTTTTCTTTAGGTAGGGAACCGGCCCTTTCGCTGAGTTCCCGTGTATTGTAACGGTTTTCCCGTTACCGGAGGTTGTTTGTTATGTTTGGCATTAGTGATCCCTCGATCTGGATTGGATATCTGCTTGCGCTCGGATTTACGCTCGCGTGTTTAGTGTACGGCCTCGTGAACTGGAATAATGGCGTGGAGGATGAACGAAATGGCAGTTGATACCGGGCTCTTCGTCGCGGTGACGCTGGTCTATCTCGCCGCTACCATCGTCCTCGGCTACCTCGGCTACCGCCAGACGAAGGGGGACGACGACTACATGGTGGCCGGCAGAAAGGTCAATCCCGTCGTTCTCGCCCTCTCCTACGGCGCGACGTTCATCAGCACGTCCGCCATCGTCGGGTTCGGCGGGGTTGCGGCGCAGCTCGGCATGGGGATGATCTGGCTGACCGTCCTCAATATCGGGCTCGGGATCTTCATCGCGTTCGTCGTCTTCGGGAAGAAGACCCGCAGTATCGGGAGCAAACTTCAGGCCGTCACCTTCCCGGACCTGATGGGGAAGTGCTATCAGTCGTCGTTCATGCGGTATGCCGCAGGGCTCGTCATTGTCGTCAGCATGCCGCTCTACACGGCGGCGATCCTGATCGGCGGGGCCCAGTTCATCACAAGCACGTTGCAAATTCCGTATGCCACCGCGCTCATCGCCTTCGCGGCGGTCGTCGCCCTCTACGTGGTGGTAGGCGGGCTCATCGCCGTCATGTACACGGACGCCCTGCAGGGCGGGATCATGCTCGTCGGGATGACTGTCCTTCTCGCGCTCACCTACGTCCAGCTCGGGGGGGTCATCGAGGCGCACACCGCCCTTGCCGCGATGTCGGACCTCGTCCCGGAGGCGCTCGCCGCCGGAGGGATGACCGGGTGGGCCTCCATGCCGGCGCTCGGGTCGCCGATCTGGCTCACGCTGGTGACGACGCTCGTTCTCGGGGTGGGGATCGGGGTGCTGGCGCAGCCCCAGCTGGTCGTCCGGTTCATGACCGTCAAGGACACCCGGTCGCTGAACCGTGCGGTCCTCGTCGGGGGACCGTTCATCCTGATGATGACCGGGGTGGCCTTCACGGTCGGCGCGCTCACGAACGTATACTTCTACCGGACAGACGGCGTGATCGCCCTTGCGGCGGCTACCGGCGGCAACATCGACACGATCATACCGAACTTCATCAACGCGTCGATGCCGGACCTCTTCATCGTCATCTTCATGCTGACGCTCCTCGCCGCCGCGATGTCCACGCTCAGCTCCCTCCTCCACGCCATGGGCACGTCGCTCGGGTTCGATATGATGCGGCACACCGGTTCGCGGGGGGCGTCGATGAAGAGGATCCAGGCGGCGACCGTCGTCATGATCGTCGTAAGCGTCGTCCTTGCCTTCATCTTGCCCGGCAGCATCATCGCCCGGGCGACGGCGATGTTCATGGGCCTCTGCGCCTCGGCGTTCCTGCCGGCCTACGCCCACGCCGTCTACAGCAGCCGGCCGTCACTCCTCGCGGCGAAGTTGAGCCTGGTCGCCGGAGCGGCCGCCTGGTTCGTATGGACCGCTTTTGTCCATATCAAGGAGTCGGAGGCGCTCGGTCTCTCGAACCTCCTCTTCGGTGTGCCGGCGGTCCTCTCCGCGCCGTGGCAGGACGTGGACCCGCTCGTCGTCGCTCTCCCCCTCTCGATAGCCGCACTGGCGGTCGGGTTGGTGCTCGACCGGCACCGGGTGCATGCAGACCAGGATGAATCGGCCGGGGCGGCCTGACGGCCCCATCCCGCTTTTTTCCGCATCCGGAGTCGCAAGCGTTATCCTCCGGCAGAACGGACGATCTGCAGAAAGGCGCCATGACCATGCGTTACTACATCGTCGATGTCTTCGCGGAGAAGAAATACGCCGGCAACCCGCTCGCCGTGGTGCTGGACGCTGGAGCGCTCTCCGATACGGCCATGCAGGCGATCGCCCGGGAGATGCATCTCTCAGAGACCGCGTTCGTCCGGTCGGGCGGGGGGGAAGACCGTGCCTACGATCTGCGCATCTTCACGCCGGAGCACGAGGTTCCCTTCGCCGGGCACCCGGCGCTCGGCACGGCCTATGTGATTCGTGAGAAAGTCCTGCGGGAACCCGTCCCCGAGGTCCGGCTGAACCTCGCGGTCGGAGAGATCCCGGTCTCGTTTGCCCCCGATGGTGTCGCCTGGATGCGGCAGAACCCGCCGGTCTTCACCGGGGAGTTCTCCCCGGGCACGCTCGCGGGCGTCCTTTCGCTCCCGGAAACCGCGATCGATCCCCGCTTTCCGGTCGAGGAGGTCTCCACAGGGCTCCCGTTCATCATCGTCCCGTTGAGGAGCCTTGAATCCGTACGGCGGGCGGCGATCGATCGCGACGCCTACGAAGCCCTTATCCGCACGACGGCGGCAAAAGCAGTCTTCATCTTCTGCCCGGAACCCTACCGGCCGGAGAACACGTTCAACGCACGTATGTTTGCCGACCAGTTCGGCGTCCCGGAGGATCCGGCGACCGGCAGCGCGAACGGGTGCCTTGCCGGCTACCTCCTCCGGCACGGCTACTTCCCCGGCGACTCGCTCGACGTCCGCGTGGAGCAGGGTTGCGAGATACACCGCCCGTCCCTGATCCGTTGCAGGGCGGAGCGGCACGGGGGGTCCATTACGGTGCAGGTCGGCGGCAGGGTCATTCCGGTTGCCCGGGGCGAACTCCTGTAGAGAGGACGTAACTCCCGTCGATCCGCACCTGCCCCCGCCCGCCGAACATGAGCCCACCGTCTTCGGGGCGGAGCAGGCGGACGATGTTCGGGTTCTCCCGGTCCGGCCCCTGCTCGATGACGAGCGTCCGGCTGGTCCAGAGGTTCTCCCGGACAAGGAAATTACCGAGAGCAGCGTTCCCCGAGCCGGTCGCCGGGTCCTCCAGGTACCCGAACAGCGGGGCGAAGACCCGGGTATGCAGGTCGTGCTCCGGGAACGCCGTCTCGCGGGTGTAGATGACGACCACATCGACGGAATGGGCGAGGGCGAACGCGCGGAGCGTCGCGTAATCGGGAGAGCACTGGATGCAGGCGTCGAGCGAGGCGAGGGGGATGAGCAGGGTGTCGAGACCGGCGTTCACGACGCCGAAGGGTATCGCGGGATCGATATCCCGGATGGCAAGATCGAGGGCGGCGGCGGTCTCTGCAGCATCCGGACGTGCATCGGAGAACGCCGGCTCGGGAGCCCGGATATGCACCATGCCGTCCTCGCCCGTCCGGTTCAGGACCGTGACGACACCTCTGTTCGTCCTGAGGAGCAGGCTCTCCCGGTCACGGAACCGGTTGTCGTTTCGCACCACGTCGTCCATGACGGCTATCGTCGCGTGGCCGCAGAAGTCGACCTCCCGCTCGCAGGAGAAGTATCGTATCGAGAGGTCGCACTCGCCCGGTATGCCCTCGCGGAGAAACCCGACCTCCGAGACGAAACCCTTCAGTTCGCGGGCGATCCGCTGCATCTCGTGATCGGCGATCTCCTCCCCGGGAGAGAGGCGGACGTATCCTGCAGGATTTCCCGACGACATTCCGGATGCAAACGCATCGATTTTCTTGAACCGGTAGCGTTTCATGAATCCGCCCGCACTGCCTGCCGTAAGCTCGAAGGCCGGTTCCGTCTGTTCATCCAGCATCCGTCCTCCCCCGGAAGGGAAAGAACTTGCCATCTGCTCGGGCAGGATAACGGTGGCAGAGTGCTCCGCTCTGAGGACGACGGGCAGGGCGGGGAGAAAGACGGCCTGTTCCGGTGGGGTGCCGGCAGGAACACCGGCCACGGCCTCTCCCTCGCGCGAGACAGGGGAGGGGGAGGCCCCCTCCCCATGGCGATAGCCGCCACAGTCCACGGCATGAGGAGATGCCCGAGAAAAAGGTCGTCCCGGGGATAAGCCGGGTCCGGCACCGGCCTCATCAGAATAGGGAGGAAGACCAGAACAGGGGTTCAACAGAGCCGTACGGCGAGGCACAACCCGGGCGAACTCTTTGGGACCGTGCTTCTTCTGCTCGCCCGCGTTCCGCGAAGGTATATCCGGGCATCCGTCCTCTCGATCTAAGATGACAATAAAGGCATGGAATGCAGCGATCCTCGGAACGGCGATCATCTGGGCGGGAGTCATCATCACCACGGCGTTCCTGCTTGCGGGAACGGATTATTTCGGCTCGCTCATCCCCATCCTCGGCGGCGGGGCGGCCGGTAATCTCATTGTTGTTGCAGGAGCGAAAAGAGCGCAAGAGTGAGATCGCTGCCGGGGGGGAATGCGTAGCAAGCATCGGCATCGTGACGATGAATGCCGCGTCCCCGGTTGCCCTGATGATGACGATCGGGAAGAGAAGCGTGGCAGTTCACCCGGCACTCAAGCCGATACGGTGAGGTATCCGGCCTGCTCATACCTGGTGGAGCGCTGGCAATCTCCCTGCGGTTCCCGGTAACGAGGCAAAGCCCCGCAGAGCAAGCAATCACAAAAATAGTTGGGGAGTTAGTTCTGCTTTCTCCCGGAAACCAGCAGCAGCCCCACAATCAGCAGGGCACCGCCGGCCAGGGCCGGGGAAAGGGGTGACTTCTGCGTGGGAGCCGGTGTCGGCGCCGCATTCATCGTCACGTACAGGTCGACCGTCTCGCCGTTGGCGGGGAACCGGTCGATGGAGCCTGTGTAGGGCAGATACCCTTCCTTTGTCACGGTGTAGGTCTTATAGGGCGTCCCCGTCGTATAGACCTGCACGGAGAGGACGTTCTGGCTGGTGACACCTTTGACATCATTGTCGAACTGGACCGTCACGCCGTCAACGTTGGAGTGGACGGTGTACCAGCCGATATCTCCGCCGATCGGCGCCGGTGCGGGGGTCTGAACCGGGTTGAGGGTCGCGTAGAGATCGAATACGTCTCCCTTGCCGGGGACGGAGTTGATGCTCCCATAGTAGGTGGCGTATCCGTCCTTCTCGACGCGGAACGTCTGGTAGGGGGCTCCGGTGGTGTAGACCGGGACGTACAGCACGCCGCCCTCGATCGCGCCCTGGTACTCGTTGTCGAAGTAGACATCGGCTCCGTTCACGTTACAGTTGACCGCATACCATCCGTTGTCTCCGCCTACGGGTGGTTGTGCACTCGAAGGAAGGACGATAAGACAGCAGGCAACAAGGGAAAATATCAGGAAATTGCGTACAACGCTCTGCATAAAAGCCTCCGCTTTAATTATTAAATTATCCCCGGACGGATATATCTTTCTCTATTATAACGGTGGAAATACGATATTAACCGTAATTTTGGGGAGAAATCCGGTATGTCGCTCAGTAACAGAGTTTTCGTGGCGTTCCCGGTTGGTCCCCGCAGAAACGCGCCCATGCACGGCCTCCCGACATACCGTATCCTCAGGGTCAGAGGGGGTTGAGAGCCGTTTGTATCGGAATGGGGCGGGGAATCCCACGAGAACCCCGGGGGCGCCGGGTTGTGGCGCTCCCGGTACTCCCATCGGCGGCGTCCCTTATCGTGGGGATGGCGTCTGACGGCAGGTCCAGCGCGGGGGCGGTGAGCAGGTATCCGGGAAACTGTGCCGGAGAACAACTTTTCGTAACACGGCCCGGTGAGTTTTATTGCAGGAAAATTATAAGACCAGAACCCGCATGGGAAGAGCCCTGCCATGGCACCACTGCCCGAGACCATCCGTATATTCATCATCGGGGTCCTGCTTGGGGTATCCGTCTTTCTGACCTATTACTTTCATGCAGTCCTCTCGGTCGGGGCCGTCTTCTCCCACTTCTTCTACGTACCCATCATCCTC
Source organism: Methanomicrobiales archaeon HGW-Methanomicrobiales-2 (assembly GCA_002839645.1). Lineage (GTDB taxonomy): Archaea > Halobacteriota > Methanomicrobia > Methanomicrobiales > Methanoculleaceae > Methanoculleus. The sequence continues at coordinate 35,118 of PGYL01000019.1, forward strand.
GCTGCGCTCTGGTGGGGGAGAAAGGGCATCAGTGTGGCGTTCTTCCTTGGCGGGCTGGTCCTGGCAAGCCATTACCTCTTCAGGATCGACGTGGGGACCGTCAATGACTACGGGCGTGCGCTGATGTTTGTCGTGGTCGCACTCGTCATCGCCTTGCTCTCCGAGCGTCTAAAGAGGCAGCAGAAGGAGATCGAGAGAGAGCGTGACCGGGCCCAGGGCTACCTGGACGTGGCTGCCGTTCTGCTCGTCGTCATCAACGCAGACCAGACCGTCGGCCTCATCAACCGCCGTGGCTGCGAACTCCTGGGGTGCCGGGAAGACGAGATCGTCGGGAAGAACTGGTTCGACGTAGCGGTCCCGGAGCGCAACAGGGAGGGCGCCCGGCGGGCATTCGCCCGCATGGTATCCGGGGTCTCCTCGACATCCGCTTCGGATGAGAACGTCATCGTGACGGGGAGTGGCGATGAGCGCACACTCATCTGGAAGGAGGCCGTTTTACGGGACACCGACGGCCGGATCACCGGGGTCCTCGGGTCGGGGAAGGACATCACCGACCGGATCCGGGTGGAGGAGGCGCTCCGGAACAGCGAGGCCCAGCTCCGCACGATCGTCGAGAACCTGAACGAAGGGCTGGGCGTCTTCGACCTCGACGGCAACCCGCTCCACTGGAACCGTGCCGCCCGGGAGATCTACGAGCCGTCCGGCCTTGAGACTGTCCCCGAGAATGCAGAGGATCTCGGTGAGCTATTCGAGATCACAACGATGGAGGGTACCGTCCTTCCGGTGGAGGAGTGGCCCCTCTCCCGTATCCTCCGCGGAGAGCAGCTCCGGGATATGGAAGTACGTACCCGGCGCATCGGGACCGACTGGCAGCGCATATTCAACTACGGCGGCACCCTCTTCCGCGACGCGGACGGCAACCCGTTCATGGCGATGCTCACGTTCACCGACATCACCGAACGCAAAGAGGCGGAAGAAGCCATCATGACGGCGAACGAGGAGGCGAACCTCTACCTGGACATCATGGTCCACGATATCAACAACGTTAATACCGTGGCACTCGGGTACAGCGACATCCTCAGCGAAGACCTGGAGGGAAAGAACCGGGAGATAGCCCGGAAGATCCGGTCGTCCGTCCTCCAGAGCATCGAGATCATCCAGAACGTCTCCACGATCCGGCGTCTCCGCCCCCCAAACCCCGTCCTGAAACCTGTCGACCTCGATGCCGTCATCCGCGCCGAGCTGAAGCAGCACCCGGAGGCCACCATCCGGTACAGCGGCACGTCGGTCGACGTCAGGGCCGACGACCTCCTTTCTGAGGTCTTCACGAACCTCCTCGGCAACAGCATCAAGTTCGGGGAGCCCGATGTCGTGGTCACGATCCGGGTCGAGGAGCAGGACGGGGAAGTGCTGGTCTCGGTCGAGGACACCGGCCCGGGCATCCCCGACGCGATAAAGCCCACCCTCTTCTCCCGTTTCCGGAAGGGGAAGAGTTCGAGGAGCGGCAAGGGTCTCGGCCTTTACATCGTGCGGATGCTGGTTACGCGGTATGGGGGGAGTGTCCGGGTGGAAGACCGGGCGTCCGGCCGGCCGGAGGAAGGGGCGGCGTTCCGGTTCACGCTCATAAAGGCGCAGGAAGAGTGATCGAGTCCGGGCAAAGAGCCCTGCCGACCCCCGGAGTTCGCGGCGGCACGGGCTATAACGGGGCGTCCGCCGGCATAGAAATGGGAAATCCCTGGTACGCCCCGGAGAGAGGCCCTTCGAAATAAAAAGGTTTTTTGCCGATCTGCATATTCTCTCTAGTATGAAACACCGTGCGATTACTGCATTCCTGGTTGCATCGGCTCTTCTCCTCATCCTTGCGGCAGGATGCACCGCCACAACAGAAGAGAACAAGACGGATCTCTCCGCCTCCTCGCCGGCCGACGAGGCCTACGCGAAGGGGCTGGCTGAGTATGCGGACGCTAACTACCGGGTCGCTGAAGAACGCTTTGGAGAGGCCTACGCTCTCTACGCCGACGATCCGGATAAGGCCAGAACTGCCAGGGACGCTATGTTCCGGGCGAACCGGACGGTCATGGAGTACGCGCTCGACACCGAGGCCGCAGAGGCGGCGCTGCGGGAGAAGGTCCCCGGCATCACCGATGAGCAGATAGCCGACTGGCTGGAGAACCGCGCCCAGAAGATCGTCTCTGAAAACGAGACGCTCTACTTCTACGACGTCGCCGGGAACTATCTCTACGCGCACTTCGACGAGATGCAAAAGCAGAACGGGAGGAATCTCGACTTCGACTACATCGCCCGGTACGCCTGGTCGGAGGAACAGCCCGAAGGGCCCGGGCCGTACGTGAACCCGGTCCGTTACGCGGGCGTCGAACGGCTTGAGATCCCGCTCGAGGAACTCCCGGAGACGGGCATGCTGAAGATCTGGTTCCCGCTCCCGGTCGAGACGGATTCGCAGAGAAACGTCACCGTCACGAACCTCTCGTGCCCCGACTTCATCGTCGCCGGCCCGGTCACCACCGGTTCTATCGGCTACGTCTACTATGAAGTCCCGGCCGGAGCGGTCAACGGAAACCTCGTCCTCACGGCGGATATCGCGTTCACCGCCCACGAGCAGATCTTTGACGATATTGACCCTGCATTGGTCGGGGAGTACAACACGAGCGACCTCGAGTACCTGCTCTACACGAAGTCCGAGAGGAACATCGAGATCACGGACGCTGTCCGGGAGAAGGCGAGGGAGATCGTCGGGAACGAGACGAACCCGCATCTTCAGGCACAGATGATCTACTACCATATCATCGAGGCCTACCCCTACAGCCACGTCCCGCACGGCTCGCTCGATGCCCGGGAGCCCAAGGTCGCCGAGTCCACGCACATGTTCGAGACCGGCCACGGCGACTGCGGTACCCAGAGCATGCTTTTCTCTGCATTCTGCCGGTCGCTCGGTATCCCCGCCCGCGCCATCGGGGGCTACCAGATGGTCATGGCCGGGGCTCCCGGCACCCACTTCTGGGCGGAGTATTACCTCCCCGGCTACGGCTGGGTCCCGAACGATCCCACTATTGCCGAGGCGGCAGACTGGGTCTCCATCACCGAGGAGAAGCGGTCGGCGTTCAAGGATTACTACGCCACGAACCTCGATCCTGCTCGCTTCGTCATCCAGAAGAACGTCGATGCTCCGATGGACCCGGCCCTCCCGGAAGATGCCGCCATCTTCAGGTTAGTCAGGCAGTACCCGGCGATCGTCTCCGATACGGCAGACTACGATCTGGACCTCTCCTGGATGGAGTACTTCAGCGTCAGCCTTACTGCCATCGACTGACACCACCCCCTTTTTAACAGCAAGCCTTTCCGATCCCGGTGCCCGGGGTGAATACGGGCCGCCCATCGCTACCGGTATTCACTCCGGGCTCCTACCGACCCGCCCCCTCACGGTGACGGCGAATTTCCGATCGGATGCGCGGCTGCTGCCGTCCATCGCGGGCAAGGGTATTGCACCGGCAGATTCGCCGTGAACGCAGTCGATATCGATACGTCTGCCGGCCGTGGATCGAGGCGATTTTTCCCTGAAACCGGGGCATTTTCATCATATGGTTGGGATAAAATCCCAAAATCAGCCGGATATCGGTCAAGTTTACTCCGGATGAAACTGCTGGAGGTGAAGCAATCCCGAGTATTTATATGACCCGAAAAAACAGCCGGTATGATACGATAGTTGCGTGGATGGCAGAGAGATTTTTTACCTAATAATGCCTGTTTTTCCTACCGAATTCAATAATCGACATGAATTTTTCTGATGGTAATACCGTAATATCTATCCGTAGAACAATTCGTCAATGTATATATGGATACGGCTCCATACAACTGGTTAACCGTCTCACTTCAACCGCCAGATACTGCCGTATCACATCATGACTCCGAGAAACCCGCTTGACCTGAGAAAGTTCGTAGCTCCTGAGTTTATCTGTGGATCTGGAGCACTGCAGCTTGCAGGCCGGTATGCACATAACTTCGGTATGAAACAGGTGCTCCTCGTCACCGACCCGGGCGTCAGGGCCGCAGGCTGGGCCGGGGCCGTCGGGGAGAGCCTGACCGAAGCGGGGGTTTCGTTCACCGTCTTCGACTCCGTCTCCGTAAATCCCCGCTCGAGGCAGGTGATGTCGGGCATGGAGGTGTACAGGTCCGAGGAGTGCAACGGCATCGTCGCTGTCGGCGGGGGAAGCGCGATGGACTGCGCCAAGGGAATCGGGATAGCAAGCTCCAACATGCGGGATATCCTCACGTTCGAGGGCGTTGACCGGGTGCCGGTGCCTGCGCCGCCTCTCATCTGTATCCCGACAACTGCCGGGAGTTCTGCCGACGTCTCCCAGTTCGCCATCATCACGGACGAAGAGCGAAAGCGAAAGATCGCTATCATCTCCAAGACGCTTGTTCCCGACATCTCTCTGCTCGATCCTGAACCGCTGACGACGATGTCCCGGGAACTGACTCTGGATACCGGCATGGACGCCCTCTGCCACGCGATCGAGGCCTACGTCTCGAACGCCAGTTCCCCGATGACCGACATGCATGCCCTTGAGGCGATACGGCTCATCCATGACGCACTGCCTGCCGTCATCCTGGAGCCGGAAGACCTGAACCTGCGGTTTTCGACCCTCCTGGCGAGCCTTCACGCCGGCCTCGCGTTCTCAAACGCAAGCCTCGGAGCCGTGCATGCGATGGCGCACAGTCTTGGGGGCGCCTACGATCTTGCGCACGGGCGGTGCAATGCGCTGCTCCTTGAGCATGTGATCCCGGCCAACTACGAGGCGGCATCGGAGCAATACGACCGGATAGGAGCGATCATCGGCCCGGTACAGGGCGAACGAACGCCTCCGGCAGAGGGGATAGCGGCATTCAGGAGATCGCTTGGCATCACCGGGACCCTCGCCTCGGTCGGTGTTGGGGAGGACGCGATCCAGACCCTCGCCAGAAGGGCGTATGCCGACCCCTGTATGGTAACGAACCCGCGCAGGCTCACCTGTGAAGATATAGAACGGATCTACGCATATGCGCTTTGAACCTCCTGATGACCGGGATATGCTCCGGGAGAAGATCATCGGCCTTGGAGAGACGTCTCTCCATAAGAGTTACTATCCGGAGTTGCAGAGCCGGCTTGAGGAACTCGAACGGTTCAGGGCCCTGCTCGACCAGACGCACGATGCAATCTTTCTGATCCGGACGGAGACCGGGAAACTTGCGGACGCTAACGCATCTGCGGGGATGTATCTCGGCTACTCAAAGGAGGAGCTGCTTGCGATGCCGTTTGCCAGCCTGTTCTCCCCGCAGCAGAAGGCCAGACTCTCTGAGTTCATCCCCGAGAGCGGCGATCGTCCATCGGATTCGCGACAGACCTGCATCACGTCGCTTCTATCCCGGGAGGGGACGGAGATCCCGATGGAGATCACCGTCCGATCCGTCACGTTCGGCGGCGAGCAGTATATCGTAGCGATTGCGCGGGACATTACGGACCGGATCCGCACCGAGAGCGAGCTCAAGATAAAGGAGAGCGCTCTTGAATCATCGACGAATGGCATCCTCATCGCCGATCTCACCGGGACCGTCATGTACGCCAACCCGGGTTTTGCCTCGATGTTCGGGTACGAGCAGAAGGAAGCGATCACCGGGAGAAACCTGGAGGCGTTCTTTGCAGACCCCACCCTCGGCGAAAAGATCACGGGTCATCTCCTTGATAACCGCACCATCGTGGACGAGATGATCGGGCTGCGAGAGAACGGATCCCCATTCCATATCCAGGTCTCGGGCAGCGTCGTGCAGAACAATGCCCGGCAGCCGCTCTGCATCATGCTGATCGTTATGGATATCACCGAGCGGATACTCGCCGAACAGATGCGACGGGAGACATACGCGCAGATTGAAAAGAATATCGAGCAGTTTGCTGTTCTCGGGGATCATATCCGGAACCCGCTGCAGGTGATCGTCGGGTATGCGGAGATGATCGACGACCCGCTCGTCGCAAAGATCCTCGATGAGTCGTGCCGGATTGACGGGATCGTCACCGAGCTCGACCGGGGATGGGTCGAGTCGGCGAACGTCAGGCAGTTCCTGCGAAAGCACGGGGACGGTGCGTAGCCTCCTCTGCAGGCGTTTGTCCGGATCTCGACCCGGGAAGAAGATTCCTGATTCTCCTGTGAGATAAGGCCGTCATCTTTTCGCCGAGGATGGCCTGCACGCTCTTCTTAGATGAGGTGAAAAGGCCCCTCGCGGGCTTAAGCCACGTAAAGCGCGTCTGCTCTGAGCAGAATACTGCCAACAGGGATCTCTTCCCCAAAACAAGAAACGCCCCGGCCGGGATTCGAACCCGGGTCGAAAGCTCCGGAGGCTTTCAGGATATCCACTACCCTACCGAGACTGCCATATGATGTTGTTCTGTATGGTATAAAAGGCCAGCGGAGAGGAGGGGTTCAAGCCCTCCGCGATTCATAGAGCTGCCAGATTTTGCACGCTCCTTCGTGGCTGACCATGCAGGGGCCCACCGGGGTGCGCGGGGTGCAGGCCTTCCCGAAGAGCTTGCAGTCGGACGGCCGGGCGATGCCGCGCAGCACCTTGTCGCAGATGCAGGCAGAATGCTTGTCCACGTGCCGGATCTCGATATCGAACTTCTTCTGCGCGTCGTAACCCTCGAACTCCGGCTTTAGGCGGAGGCCGGATGCCGGGATCACGGGGAACCCGCGCCATTCGACGTCGAACGGCTCGAAGACCTCATACATGAGGCGTTTGGCCTTGACGTTCCCCTCCCGGGTGACCACGCGCGGGTAAGCGTTGTCCACCCGGTGCACCCCCTCGTGGATCTGCTGCACCGCCATCAGGAGGGCGAGGAGGATATCTTCAGGCTCGAACCCGCCGACGACCTGGGGGGCCGGGAACTGCTCGTACTCCTCGTAGCCCATCACCGCGCAGACGTGGCCCGGGAGGATGAACCCGTCAAGCGCCGCCTCCCCCTGACCGAGAAGCCACGCCATCGCGGGCGGGACGAGCCGGTGGCACGAGAGGATGGAGAAGTTTTCTGGCGGGCGGGAGAGGATCGTGGCGGCGACCGTCGGCGCGGTGGTCTCAAAGCCGACCGATACGAAGACGACCTCGCGGTCCGGCTCTCTTCTCGCGATCTCCACCGCCTTGTGGACGCCCTGCACCACCCGGATGTCGCCGCCGCTCGATTCAAGCGACCCCTTCGACCCGGGAACGCGTAAGAGGTCGCCGTAGGTGGCGATGGTGCAGTCCCGCTCCACCAGGTCGAGCGCGGCATCGATCTCGCCCTGCGGCGTGATGCAGACCGGACAGCCCGGCCCCATCACGATCTTGAGACGCTCGGGGAGGATGCTCCGGAGTCCGGCCCGCGCGATCGCCGCCTCGTGTGTCCCGCAGATATGCATGAGCGTGATATCCCGGTCGACGAGCGCGTGGAGTGTCTTGAGTATATCCTTACCAACCGCCATGAATCCTCATACCTATCTCTCGCCGGTACGGCATATTTATGCCGGTAGCGATACCGGGTGGTTTCAGGCCGGTCGGTAGAATACCCCTCTTTTTTCCTGCACCGGCTCGATCAGGGCCCGGGATTCGATGAGTCTCAAGCACTTTGCGACCTCGGCCGGACGGAGGCCGGTAAGGGCGACAATGTCGTCTGGCGTGCAGGGCCGGCGCCGGATGGTCGCAAGGATGATCTCGACGGCGCCCTCAACCTCCGGCGGCATCGCCCGGCTCTCCGGTGCTGCCCCGATCGCCCCCGCGTTCTCGCCGAAGAACTCTGCGATCCGCTCGATAGCCCCGGGCGTTGCCGGCTGGACCCAGATCTCGGTGCCGGGCCTATCAAGGGTGTTCACCTGAACGCGGTCCGGGCCGATGGCGGCGACGGCGTCTTTCAGGCGCTGGATCTCATCCTCCGTGTCGTTCTCGCCCGGGACGATGAAGACCTCGAGCCAGACCTCGCCGGGGAACTCCCGGGCAAAGGTCACAACTCCTGCGAGCACCTGCCCGGCGGTGAGCCCGGGACAGGGGCGGTTGATCCGCAGGAAGACCTCTTCGGAGACCGCATCGAGCGACGGCACGACGAGGTCCGCCTGCATGAGGGCGGCCCGGACCTCCGGGTCCGTAAGGAACGCGCTGTTGGTCAGCACCGCGACCCGGTAGCGGGGATACCGGTCTTTTAAGAAGGCGATGATCTCGCCGATGCCTGTATGGAGCGTCGGTTCCCCGGAGCCGGCGAACGTGACGTAGTCGAGGTCCGGCGCCGTCGCGAGGTAATCGTCGAGTTCCGCGATGACCCGGTCTGTCGGGACGTATTCGCCCCGCTCGCAGGTGAGGTTGGTCGTTTGCCCGCACTCGCAGTAGATGCAGTCAAAGGCGCAGGTCTTGTACGGCACCAGGTCGATCCCGAGCGAGATGCCCAGGCGCCTGGAGGGGACCGGGCCGAAGAGGTAACGGTATGCCATGGGGTTATCCTGAGTACTCTCCGGCATGAGGAGTCATCAGGGTTCACCTGTCTGCAACGACACCCCCGGAGGCTCAGGCCCGCTACGTCTCGGCGATCTTGAGCATCTTCTTGCAGAAGTGGTCGACCGAGGTGAAGACCGCTGTGTTGGCGCCGTCGTGAGCGCCGGCGGTGACGAACCCGAGCATGTCGGAGTAGTAGTTCAGCGAGGGGTATTTTCTGCGGAACTCGTCGAGACAGAGGCCCGCCTGCACCCGCTTCCCCCGGAGAATGGCGTAGGTGTAGTCGATGAGACAGAGGACGTGCCCCGGCAACTTCTTCTCTTCGGCAAGTGTCCGGAACTCGTTGAACTCTCCTTCGCGGGGGAGGTAGAGGGCGGTCCGGAGGCCGTAGTAGACCGGCTCGGGGTCGTCGGGGAACCTCAGGAGCATGTCGCGGATGAGGCCCAGGGCATCGCCGAGGTCGCCCTGCTCGAACTTGAGGTGGTAGGCCTCCCGGTAGAAGAGCATGTCGTCGGTGAACCGGATGAGGCCGATCTGCAGCATCTTCACCAGCGCCACGTCGTTGTGCTCCTGTTTTGCCCGTGCAAGGCCGATCTCCAGGAACCAGCGGTTATCGGGGATCCACTCGGTCGCAAGGAAGATCATCACCCAGAACGGTTCGGCAAGCCACGGGTCCTGCTCGAGTTCCCCCCTGGCCAGCCGTTGCAGCCCCGGCCGCAGCTGCCCGAGTTCCTCCATGTACTGGCGTGCGAGTTTGAGGTAGTTCCACCGTTCGGCGGCCGAATACCCGGGTTCGGCCGACCCTTCTTTGTAGAGGGCGTAGTAGCAGTAGGCGTACCAGCACCCCACGGTGGCATCGTGCTTCCGGTAGGGCTGGAGGTAGGCCGCGGCTGCAAGCGGCATCCCGAGCTTCATCAGTTTGACGGCGGCTGCAAGGTGGACGCCGGCTTTTCGCTCTTTCTTCCGCTTCATCCCGCAGGCAATTTCGCAGGCGCGGTTGAGAAACTTGATCTCTCCTGCCCGCTTGCTGACGGTGAAGACCCGGAACACGATCGCATCGATGAACTCGTCATGCGCCGCATCGGGGATGGGGACGCCTGCACGGTCGAGGATCGTGACGACGTTTCCGAAGAACGAGGGGAAGTTCTCATCGATGGCTTCGGCATTGGACTCGATGAAGGAGAAGATCTCGGCCTTGGATCGGTCAAGCTGGTTTGCGATGACAACCTCCGGAATGAAGCCATCAGCCATATCTATTCTATTGGAGGGAATTATCATAAACCATCCGGATTGGTCGCCGGAGGGCTGCCCCGTGCAGGAGTGGAGCGCTGCGGCCGGCTCCGGTGAACGCATGCACCGGGATGGCACGGCGGGGATGGACCGGGCCACGGTCGCGTCGTGGGATGCCGGCAGGTGCATAATTCCGAATCTATTTATCGTCCCGGCCGGAACATTCTGTATGTTTGGCGTCTCCACTTACTGCCTTCACCGCGAGCCGCTCTCTCGCGCGCTCGAGAACCTCGCTCCCATAACCGAATGCGTGGAGGTGATGGATGACGGGCTGCACTACCTGGAGAGCGCAGAGCCGCTTGAGAGTTACTCGTATCTCTACTTCATCCACGCGCCGTCCCGGGGGGTCAACATCGCAAGCATCCTCGAGCCGATCCGGCGGGCGAGCGTCGAGGTCCTGACGCAGACGTTCGCCGTCGCCGCCGAGGTCGGTGCGGACGTGGTCATCCACCCGGGCTACTACGCGTGGAGCGAGGAGCGGGAGCGGGCGGTGGGGAAGTTCCGGCAGTCGCTTTCCGAACTGACGGCGGCGGCCGACGAACTCTCGGTCACGTTCTTTGTCGAGAACATGGGGAACTGGGAGTACTTCTTCCTGCGCTCCTGCGAGGACCTGCCGCTCATCGACGGGCTCGGGCTTGCGCTCGACGTCGGCCACGCGAACCTGAACGGGTGCCTGGACTGTTTCCTCGCCCACCCGGCGGCGCACTACCACCTGCATGACAACAGCGGCGGCGAGGACACGCATTCCCCTATCGGGGCCGGGACGATCGACTTTTCAGCCGTGATGGGGGCCGTCGCGAGGGACAACGTCATCCCGATCGTCGAGGTGGATACGCTTGAGGGCGTAGTCGCGAGCATCGGCGCTCTGGAGACGATCGATGCTGCTTCGCGGGGCAGATAGGCCCGGTCGCACCCGGTTCCTCCCCCGGCAGCACCGTAACCTTTTATAAGGAAAAACTCCAACATGAATGGTGCGTCACGCCTCAGTGGCTCAGCCGGTAGAGCGCGTCCTTGGTAAGGACGAGGTCGCGAGTTCGAATCTCGCCTGAGGCTTTCTTTGTTCTGGTTCTACCCTCTGGGTAAATGTTTATATCCCTGTTCTCCGGCTCCTTGAACGTGAGGGCGATCCCCTGTCCGCCTGTTCCACCAATGACTGCTGCTTTCATGATGTCGCCTCCTGGCCTGCGCTCGTGCAGGCCGATTGCCCGGCAACTCTCTGCGTTGAGAAAGGGGAGATGAGAGGTCCGGACCCTTTCCTCTTAAACGACAGCTGTCTATCCTCGCTTCTTCACGAACGTCCCCTCGTTGAGCTCGCGGAATGCCTCGCGGAGCTCCTCGTCCGTGTTCATCACGACCGGCCCGCGCCAGGCCACCGGCTCGCCGATAGGCCGACCCGCGACGAGCAGAAATCGCACGCCGTCCGGCCCCGCTTCTGCCCGGGCCACGTCTCCGGGGCCGAGCCTGACTGCGTGGGCGTTGCCGGGGGCAGTCCCGCCTTCACCAAAGGCCGCCGCTCCGGCGAAAACGTAGGCGAATGCCGTCATCGCCCGGTCCGTCGGGTGCCTAAAGACCATACGGGGTTCAAGCGCCACGTCCAGAAAGGTCGGGTCGGCCACGATCTCGGTCACCGGCCCTTGAGCCCCGCCGTGCTCCCCCGCGACCACGCGGACCGTCGTGCCGTCCCCGCGTACGACCGGGATCGCGTCCCCTGCGATCTCCTGGTATCGCGGGTCCATCATCTTCTTCTCGGCCGGCAGGTTTACCCAGAGCTGGAACCCGCCCATCCGCCCGTCGACGGGTTTCGGCATCTCCTGGTGAAGGATCCCCGAGCCGGCCGTCATCCACTGCACCCCGCCGGCCCCGACCGAGCCGGCATGACCCATGCTGTCGCCGTGCTCGACCTTCCCCTCGATCATGTAGGTCACCGTCTCCATCCCCCGGTGCGGGTGCCAGGGGAAACCGGCCAGGTAATCCTCCGGCCGGTCGCCCCGGAAGTCGTCGAGCATCAGGAACGGGTCGAACCGCGGGACCTCGGAGAATCCGAAGGCCCGCCGGAGCCGGACTCCGGCCCCCTCGAGCGTCGGCCGGGCTGTGAGCACCTCGACCGCTTCGCGTATGTCTGCCATGCTCCCCCATCGATCCCGGGTGAGCATAAATTACCACCGGTGGGTGGAGGGAGCGCCCCGCATCGGCGGTGTAAGGCTGAGTTACGCCGTTTTCCCTGCCCTGCCGCCCTTAAGCCACGTGGCGTTTTACCCATGCAACATAGCGGTCTATCCAGTTCTGCAGGAACGGTTTACTTGCCTCGCCGATATCTCCCGCTTCATTAAAGAGGCCTTCCCGTACCTGGATGAACGCTTCAGGCTGGCCCTGCGTGAGCACGTCCAGAGCTGCGAGGATGTTGCGCAGGTGTTGCTGGGCCATGGCCGTCCCGGAAGAACCGGGAGAGACGCCCAGGATGCCTGCCGGTTTCCCGGCCCAGACGTTCCGGCCGTAAGGGCGCGAACCATGGTCGAGGACGTTCTTGAGGATACCGGGGATCGAACGGTTGTATTCGGGGGTCACGATCAGGAGACCGTCGGCGGCCTGGACCTCGGCCTTCATCCTTCTCACGGATGCCGCCTGGTTCTCGTCGTCATCCTGGTTATACGGCGGCAGGTCGCTGATCTGTATCTGGTTAAATGAGAACTCCGGAGGTGCCAGCTTCGCGATGGCGGTCGCAAGTTTCCGGTTGTATGAGTCTTTCCGGAGACTTCCGACGATAACGGCGATGCGGTACTGACGCATGATCCGTACTCATCCAGCGTGTGCATAAACCTAGCTCCGGTGCTCTTCTGCCCGGGATGCGCTCGCGTCCGCGCCTGAAACAGCCCGCCCGAAGTCGTGGAGGCGAACCCCCGCCCAACCACTCCGCCCGTGACCGTCGGAGACACCCTCCTGCACTTCACCGGCACCCGCCCCGATCGCTGTGCGTCACCGGCGTCGCACGACGGTTTTTGTGCGACACCAGATGGGGTTTCATGTCGCACAAAGATTGTTGTGGGTCATGGATGACCCATAACCCCCGGGGTATGGTTTGTGTATACTCTGATATACACAACGAGCTTTGTGTATATCTGATCGGGGTTTTGATATACACAAAACCGTTTGCAGATATCAGGGTATTCACAACCGGTCCCCCTCGGTGATGGCGAGCAGGCGCGGGAAGGCATACATGCTCGCTCTTCGGCCCGCTCCTCGCTGCAATATCTGAATAATGTCGTTCTCCTCCAGGTCCTTGAGAATCTTTGCCCCACTTACCTTCGGGATCGCTGCCTGCTCGTAAAACTCAGCCGAACTGAAGACCGGCGCCCCGAAGAGCGCATCGATCGCGGCGACTGCGTACTGCGATCGGGTCACCCCCGGCACCGTCCGCTTCATCTCGTCGTAAAGGTCGAGGATCGCCTTTGCCTTCTTGCCGTTCTCCCCTGCCTGCTCCTCGATGGCGTGGAGGAAGAACGTTATCCAGCCGTTCCAGTCACCGTCGCGGGAGACCCCGAGCAGTCGCTCGTAGTAGACCGGTCGATTCCGCTCAAGGTATGCGCTGATATAGAACATCGGGCTTCCGATCAGCCCTTCTCGTACATGATCAACGGCACGAGCATCCGCCCGATACGTCCGTTGCCGTCGCAGAACGGGTGGATGAGCTCGAACTGCGCTTTCAGGACGGAGAGCTGGACGAGCACGTCCTTCTCCTCCCGTTGCAGGTATGCCTCCCAGTCCGCGAGCGCCCTGGGAACATCCTCCGGCGCCGGCGGGACGAAGATCGCGTGCTCTATGTGGGCGTCCCGGCCGATGAAGTTCTGGATATCCCGGATGCACCCCGGCTCCCGGAGAGAAGGATCCGGTGCAGGTCGCAGACGAGGGTGGTGTCCAGCCGCCGGGTCTTGAGGGCTTCCACCGCAGTATTCAGCGCTTCCCGGTAGTTGATGATCTCCTAGATGTCGGCACGAACCGCACCATCGATCGGCTCCTTCGGGTTCGCCTCAAAGCGCAGGACGTCCTCAAGCGACGCCTGGGTCCCCTCGATTCTCGACGAGAGCACCGCCTCCTGCGTCAGGAGCGGGGAGAGGAGAAGCCGTGGGTTCGGGATCGCCTGGAGGACGCCGTCGTACCGGGCGAGGGCGCGGTTCGCCGACGCTATCTGCGGGATATGGGCCTCCCAGTCGATCCCGGTCGGGGGCAGCGGCTCCGGGACGTAGGGTTGGACTGTCATGCTGCTCCGGCCTCCTCACGGCTCACCGTGGATCCATCTGGGACAGGAAAACAGGCGATCTTCCGGAGTACCTCCATACAATTATCCGATAGTGCGAAAGGGTATTAACATTGATTGTTTGCAATCCGGACGTTCATCAGAGTTTATACCGTATATTCCACCGGCTTGCTGGTTTGCCGTACCCGATTCATCACAACCGGGCTCCCCGCTTCGGGGTTGGGAACGGGGATTGTAACCGCGTCATCGGTGCTCAGGGACAGCATCGTGCTCTTCCGGGTCATCGTGCCAGTGTGGGGGGCTGGCCGGAGGTGAAGGATGGAACGGTTGTCTGCCCGTCCGGATAGGGGACCCCGGGAACAACTTATACGAGCGGGAGCATGTAGGCTGCATGACCACCGGTGGAGGAGTTGAGGCTATGGCAGAGAATGAGGTATTGTGCCCGTTTCGGAGAGTATTTGGTCCGGGGATGTGCGAGACGCACAGGCGGCTCCACGAGCTGATGGCGGTGCCCGGAGAGCGGATACTGCCCGTGATCCGGGGTGCGGGGATCCCGGTCGATCTCCGGGACCTCGGGGATGAGGTCATGGTCGCCGCCGACCTGCCGGGGGTGGAGAGCAATGATATCACGATACGGCTCACGGGTCCGGGCACGCTGCGGATCACAGTCCGGCGCCGGGAGGCCGCCTGAGGAGGAACGGGAAGGCTACGCTCTCAGGGAGAGGCCGTCCGGCGAGATGACCCGGCTCGTGAACCTTCCGGCATGCGTCACGGAGGAGGGCGCGACGGCTGCACTCAGGAACGGCGTGCTCGCGGTGCGGTTGAGGAAGGTTCCCGGGGAGGAGGGGATCGAGATCCCGGTCCATGAAGAGGGCGAATAGGCCGGCGAGCTATAGATTCAGGAAGGCGAAGTCGAGGAGAAAACTTCAGGGGAGGGGGTGACGGCCGGTCGGAGATGTGCAACCAGGAGGCGTCGTCTGTCTATTCGCCCAGCCGGAGGCTGAACGACCCGTCGCCGAGCATTCCGGTGATCGGTGTAAATGTTCCCGGCCGGCGGAACTCAAGTGTCGTCCCGAGCGCGTCGCCGGCGGCGAGGCCGAGGAAGGGGCCGCGGTAGCGGTCGATCCTTGCCATAGTTCTCCTCAGGCAGCTCCCGACAAAGGTTTCCGGTCTGCATCGGGAGAGCTGCAGGCCAGGCCCCGCTACAGCCGTCCTTTTGCAACCTCTCCTTCACCGCACCCTGATCTGGTGCACGATCACCTCGGCCTTCCGGATCAATTCATCCGGGAGTTCCTGCGCCCCTATCTCAACTCTCATCTTGATCTGCGCTGCCAGCTCCGCTGCCTGTACCTTGGTCTCTCCTGCTGAGTATCTTGCAAGATCTGCTGCATACTTGTAAGCAGCCACCAGATCACCGATCTTCATGCTAATCAGTATGAGGTCCCCGCAGTAGTAGGCCGACCGCTGGAGGTTGTTTGCCTGGACGCTCTCCTTGAGCGACCCGGCATAGTTCATCTTCAGGTATGCTGCAAGGTCTTTCTGGAGTTCGGCAACCGACTGATACCGCTGTTCCGGATCTTTCTCAAGACATTTCAGGATGATGGCATCCAGCGGCTGCGCATCGGGGTGAACCACACCAGGACGCTCAGGCGTCTTGGTGGCGATTGCCATCCCGATCTCGACCATGCTCTCCCCGGTAAACGGCAACGTGCCGGTGACCAGCTCGTATAGAATGACCCCGAGTTGCCAGATGTCTGTTCTCGGATCTTTGGCTCTGTTGGCAATCTGCTCCGGAGCGGCGTAGTATGCAGTAAACCCGCCTGATGTGGTGGTAGTTCTCGATTGCGTCATTACCTTCGAGAGGCCCCAGTCAGAGATCTTCGGGACGCCGTCCCGGAGCATGATGTTCTGCGGCTTGAGGTCCCGATGCAGGATGCCGCGGGCATGGGCGTACTTCAGGCCTTCGCAGACGTTGAAGAGCAGCCAGGCCGCGTGATCCGGAGGGATCGGACGTTCCAGGGTTGCCAGGGTTCCGTCACAGAGTTCCAGCTCGAAGTAAGGGAACGGCATGATGTTGTAGTCGTTGATCCGAACAATGTTCTCGTGGATGAGCGACGTCCAGTTCTGGAGTTCGGCGATGAACGACTTGCCTGTGGCTGCATCGAGCGAAATCGGGATCTTGAGAGCGGCCCATGACCCATCGGGCTTCTGCACCTTGAAGACCCGGGCAAAACCACCTTTCCCCAGGTACTCAGAGGTGGTGTATCGATCTGTCATCTCCGGTGGTAGGCCCTTCGGTGTCACCGGATGTGGGATCGATGATGGGAGGGGGGAACTAGGTGAGTCGGGCGGTTGTGCTCCCTGGGTCTTAAACCACCCATGTTTGGTGTTCCTCCCGTTCCTCCTTGAGCGGATATAGTACCCTGCGGGAAGTACGAGTGCAACTATGATCCCGACACTGGCATAAAGGGGGTTTCCGCTGATGTTGAACCACCCGCTGCCTCTCTCCTTCAGAGCATTCGCATCGGTTAGAGCTTCGTTTGCTATATTAATGCTCTCAACCGCCTTCGAATGCGCCAGCGAATGCTTCCCGGCACTCAGTGAACTTTTTGCCAAGGAGTAGTATTGGACGGCGCTCTCGCGCTTGGTCATGATGGCGACCACCTGTGGGTCGGTGCCCATAGAACGGTTCTCGACGAAGTAAGTGATCATTCCATCAAGGGACTCGATCGTCGCGGCAGCGTTCGAGACCTCCTTCTCGGCCCATGCCTTATCGAGAAGTGACTTCGCCTCGTCCATATTCTTCGCGGCGATGGTGATATATTCTGCCACCTGCGACGGATTTTCAAACGCGGCGCTGGTGAGCGCCTGACTCGCAGCGTTGTACTTGGTCTGTGCGGCGGAGACATCCACACCCTGTGAGGCCTTGGCGTCGATGTCGGCCTTTAAATTCTGGAGATTCTTCTGCTGAACAGAGAGAATGCCCATGACTTGGGACGAAATCATGACGTCACGGGTCATACGGTATTCATCCTCCACAAACTTATCCCTGAAATGCTCAATCTTGACTACCTCTAACTTCCCAAATGAGGTTGTGGACACGGTACCACGCAGTTGAACTTCGAGCTGGAAATCACCTGTGCTACCCATCTCGTACCCAAACAAGGTCTGGTAGGCGCCCTCGCGTGTGAGAATGCTGCGCGGATAGTTCCCACTCCGGATGTTGAAATCCCAAGTGGGTTTCTGCAGTCCGGTACTGAACTCGAGTTTTTCACCGAACCTGTTATTTTGGTCTGTGGAAACCATCTTACCGGAGATCACGTAATGCGCGTTTACCTCCTGACCGGGTTGGAGAACGCTGCTATCAGGCTTGAGCTCTTCCTTGATGACTTCAAATCCCGATACCGCCTGCACGACACAGACCAGTGCTATCAGAAAAATGATCGATCTACTATATTTGCCCTCTCTACATCGCCTTAATCGCTCAAACCTTGGCTCTGTGTCGCCCTCGAACATATCTGAGCGTTTTTCTTTCGATTTAAGGGGATCTGCCTTTGTAGCCTTTGCAAGCTCAGGAAGAACAGTGATCCCAGGAGTTTTCTCGATCGCCGTAAGATAGACTCTCCTCATCGCACCCTCACCTGATGCACAACCACCTCGGCCTTCTGAACCAGCTCGTCAGGAAGCTCGTGTGCTCCCATCTCAATCCTTAATTTGATCTGCTCGGCCAGCTCGGTTGCCTGCGCTCGTACGTCCCCTGCCGGGTACCTGGCGAGATCGACCGCATACTTGTAGGCAGCCGTCAGATCGCCGGCCTTCATGCAGATTAACACAAGATCCCCACAGTAATAGGCCGACCGATGGAGATCGTTTATTCGAATGCTCTCCTTTAATGAATCAGAATAGTTCGCTTTCAGGTATGTTGCGAGGTCTTTCTGGAGTTCAACAACGGACTGGTACCGCTGTTTGGGGTTCTTTTCAAGGCACTTCAGGATGATGGCATCTAGCGGCTGTGCGTCAGGGTGAACCGCACCCGGTCGCTCCGGGACCTTTGTGACGATCGCCATCCCGATCTCGACCATGCTCTCGCCAGTAAACGGCAACCTGCCGGTGACCAGCTCGTAGAGGATCACTCCGAGTTGCCAGATGTCTGTCCGCTCATCCTTTCGATCGCCGCGGATCTGCTCCGGCGCTGCAAAATGAGCAGTGAATGAGGGTGAAGCAGACAACGAAGCGCTGGAGACAACCTTGCTCAACCCCCAGTCAGTTATCTTCGGCACTCCCTCGCTGAGCATGATGTTCTGCGGCTTGAGGTCCCGGTGAACGATGGACCTGGCATGGGCGTACTTCAGACCCTCACAGATGTTGAGCATGAGCATGGCTGCTTCAGGGGAAGGAACCGGCTTGTCTATGGTTGATAACGACCTGCTACAGTATTCCATCTCGATGAACGGGACCGGTAAGATGTTGTAATCGACAACCCTGACGATATTGCGATGATCGAGGTGCACCCAGTTCAGGATCTCGGCAATAAAGGATCTCCCTGTCGAAGGATCGAGTGCTATCGGGACTTTAACCGCGACGACACTCCCGTCGCTTTTTGTAGCCATAAACACCCGTGCAAACCCACCCTGACCGATGAGCATGCTCTTCGTGTAGCGTGATGCGAGGCTCGCAGGGATAGCCTGCCGGTCCGGTAGCACCTCTCGATGAGGTAGCGCATCTCCCCCAGTCCTTGGCAGCTTGTATCGAATCGTCAGGCTGGCACCTTTCCCTTTTTCCGGGGCGTTGAGAATGCGGTCGCCGTCCCGCATCTCCTGATACATGACATCGCAGCAGACCGGCATGCGGTGATTCGGGCCGGGATACCCTCCCAGGGAGCGGTGGAGTTCACCGGAGTTAACTTCAATCGAAGTTCTTCCAGCGCCCTGCGCGTTTGAAAAGAGATCTGCAAGTTCTTGCCGGAAGTTGTTCGCGGTAAGCGGTATGGACTGCGCATCAGGCTCGCTCTTCCAACCGCACTGTGATCCGCCAGGTTTCAAGTTTGCAGATATCCGGTTCAACCGGGTCTCTGCTACGCGAAGTTCGGGATCGATCTTCAGAGCAGTTCCGTAGCAGCGAGCGGCTTCCTGAAGCCTTCCGAGTTCTTCGAGTGCCCTGCCTTTCCCGTACCATGGCCAGACAAACGTTGGTGAGATGCTGATCACTCTGTCAAAACAGCTCAATGCATCTTCAAATCTCCCCATTTCAATGAGTGCCATCCCTTTCCCGTTCCATGGCCAGGAGAACGATTTGATCTTCAATGCACGATCGTAACAGGCAATTGCCTGGCTATACTGTCCAAGTTCTCTGAGAGCATCGCCTTTCCCGTTCCAGGGATATGCATAATCCCGTTTGAGCGAGATTGCCTTTTCATAACTTTTTACCGCTTCCGCATGGCGTCCCAGGTTTTTCAGTGCGTTTCCACGTGCATTCCAGGCGTAGGAATAACCGGGGCTGAGCTCGACTGCTTTTGAACAGCATTCAAGAGCCTCGTCATAACTCCCAAGACTGAGCAGAACGTTGCCTTTGTTATTCCATCCCGGCGCGTAGTTCGGATCAGCATGGATAGCTTTGTCAAAGCAGGCCAGTTTCTGCCGGGGATCGAGTGCCCTCTTTCCCTCCTCGATCAGGCGTTTTGCTTCCCCCGTATCCGATTTCTTCCAAAATAATCCCATTTTTATCCCCGGTTTCCGTACCCCGCGCATCAGCAGAGGTTATTATCGTCATTGCAGCGAGAGATGGCGATCAACAAACCGATGTGGGCGAGATAGCATGAACATTTCGGTTTTTCATTCAGGGCTCCGGCAGGTTACTGATGATTCCCGCTCTGCTAACAAAGCCTAGTAGGAATACTCGACTGGATGACAGGTGTTCTGTAAACCCTCTGTAACGCAATCTCCTAAGACCATCATGGCGCGGTTAAGCCTCCGATCCGACGCAACGAGGAGGAGAACACCAGGAGAAAGTATTTGGAGGGGGAAACAGAATGATCAACCAAGGGGACAGGGCTCAGGTGAACTGCAGAAAGTGCAGGACATCTCTCGGGTGCTCGCCGTTACAATACGGTCGTCCGGGAGATACGATACTTCCGGCGCAACTACCGGGATAGGCACTATCTCGCCGTTGAAGGCAACCCAGCCGTAAGTAACCGGATCGTTATATGGTGGTAGCCATGGCAGAAAGCGCCTATCACTGGAGAAAGAAGGGTGATACATATAAGAGACAGGGACACTTAGAGGAGGCGATCCGTTGCTACGATGTGGGCCTCTTGATGAATTCGTCAGATCCGTTCCTGTGGTACGGCAAAGGGAATGCCCTATACAAAATGGGAAATTATACAGCGGCTATTGAGTGCCAGGATCGGGCACTGGCCCTGAATCCCCGCCTTGATCGTCCGTGGTATGATAAGGGGAACATCTTCAGGGATATGGGGGATTATGCTGAAGCCCTCCATTGTTACGACAGCGCAATTACGATGGCTCCAAAGCCGGCTTACCCCTGGTACGGCAAAGGGACCACGTACCATCGTATGGGCAATTATGATGAGGCCCTTCTCTGTTATGACCGCGCAATCGCCCTGGACTCACATCTTGGAAAACCCTGGCTCATGAAAGGTGATATCTATGCCGATACAGGGGCGCGGGCTCGGGCAATGGAGTGCTATCAGAAGGCAGTCGCCATAGAGCCAGGCCTCTATGAAGCGGAAGGCCGGATCAGAGAATTGAAGGCAAAACTTCAGGAAACTCCTTTCCCCCCGAAAACTGCACGGCCCGACTCCGGCAAGGGTGCGCCTCCGTCACTTGCATCACGGTATGAGCAGATGCATCTGATCGGCGAGGGAGGATTTGCCGCCGTGTATCAGGCACGGCGCCGCTCCGATGGAAAGATGGTAGCCGTTAAAATTCCGCGCATCGATGAAAAGAACAGCAGTCTGTTCATCAAGGAAGTCGCCGCCTGGTACAACCTTCGTCACCCGAATATCGTCACCCTCTACCATGCGGATATCTACCCCGTGCCCCTGATCGAGATGGAATACGTCGGCGGATACACCGAAGGAGATGTCCACGTTGAAGACATGGATACGCTCCCAAAACCCGTCCCTGTAATGCGGGCTTTGGATCTGGCCCGAAACATTGCCGCCGGCCTGATCCATGCTCACCATAAGGGCATCTACCACCTGGATCTCAAACCCCAGAATGTTCTGCTTGACCGTGAGGGAAACCCCAAGGTTACCGACTTCGGGCTTGCCGGGATCGGGGCGAGGAGCTCCCTCTCCATGCAGGTGGGGTTCAGCCCGCTCTATGCGGCGCCGGAACAGATTGATCCGGCGACGTTCGGGAAGCCCGATGCAAGGACAGACATCTACCTCCTCGGTATGATCCTCTACGAACTCCTGACCGGTAAAGTGCCCTACGAAGGGTCGTCGCCCACGGCACTCTTCGGTATGATCCTGTCGAGCAACACCCGGATACTTCTCCCGTCGATTCACAACCCGGCCCTCCGGGCATATGACGGTCTCTTCGAGAAACTGCTCGCCAGGAAAAAAGAGGACCGCTTCCAGACTGCTGAAGAGTTTGTCGATGCACTTGATGCTCTCACAGATCTTGAATCGCTTACCCTTGACAGGATGGCCGAAGAACTAAAAGAGAGCCTTCTAGTCAGCTCGAGTCCCGATGAGATCCGGCGCCTGACGCAGAATCTGGTGAGGGTAACCGCGGATCTTGCCCTCATCCATGCCCGGTCTAACAACCAGGCGGAACTTCTCTGTGCCCTGACTGACCTGGGATACTTCACCGAAGCTTACCGGGAGCACCTAGATCAGGTATGTCAGGGGATCGAATACATGATCACCGAAGGCATCTCGATCCAGAGTGACCGTATTGAGATGTTGAGGGTGCTCTGCAGGAATATTGAGCGGGAGAACGGAACGGCATAAGGAGATCGACCTCTAAACCCGGGCCGGGAGATTCCAGTGATGAGCCCGGAAAAATGTTATTGCAGGTGACTGCTGGTTTTTCCCAATAAACAGCAATTCTGGCCGATTCTTTTTACAGAACCTCGTCACCGCACCCTCACCGGGTGTGCGATCACCTCGTTCGCCCATACATCGACAATGTTTTTGCACATCTTCTCCGCTCTCTGCGCCTTTATTTCCAGCATACTCCCTCCCATTCCATCGTCGATATCCAGTGCGTTCAATTGTTTGACCAGTCCGACAAGTCTCTCGCTGACACCCATCTTATCCAGCGCATCTTCCAGAACATACAGTTTGAAATTAACGTCCTCGAACTGCTTCGTGCGGCAACAGGTATCGATCTCCTGGATCAGCCGGAAGGTGTGCAGGTAACTCAGAACCGTTTTATGATCGTACCGCTGCATTAACGCGTTCTCGGTGTATTTTAGGGCTATTCCTGGGTTCTGTCGTATGGCCACCCCAAGCGTCGCCACATCGCAGGAGTGCTGGTACTGTTTCTCCCGGATCTCCACCTCAGCATCGCTGGTGATGAACCGGCCCTTGATGCTATGGGAGACCCCGCAGGCCTCCGAGCCCAGTCGGATGTATACCCGCCGTGACCCGCCGCGAGGGATCACAATTCCGCGATT
This sequence comes from Methanomicrobiales archaeon HGW-Methanomicrobiales-2, assembly GCA_002839645.1. Classification (GTDB taxonomy): domain Archaea; phylum Halobacteriota; class Methanomicrobia; order Methanomicrobiales; family Methanoculleaceae; genus Methanoculleus. The sequence goes on from PGYL01000019.1 coordinate 57,805, forward strand.
GTGAGGGACTCCAAAGGTCGACAGCTGTAACCAGGGTTTTGGGTTGCTGACCTGGAGGCGCACCTGCTCGTCGCTTCCTTCGATTACGGTCTCAAGAATCTGAAGCGTTGATGAAGATTCCAGCTCTATCCCCCACTCGTCGAGGGGGTGGTTGCCGTGGTTATGTACACAGATAACCAGCCAGTAGGAGAAGGGGTCATGGCAGTTGATCCAGTCTCTGACGTTGACGAGCTGGCGGGAGGAGGAGATGGCGAAGTCCCGGATTAGAGGATCATAGATGGTGCGCTCGATGGTGATCGATGGGTGTGCCGTCATCGATTCAACTGGCTGTGCAGGGAGCTCAGGTGATTGGATTCCTTTTGTTTTGGGTGGTTCATCTTGATTTTCTTCGCTTGTTGAGCGGATGAGATACACTGAATAGAGGATGATCGACCCTACCAAAATCGCGATTACTATCGCCAACGATTCGATGCGTATTCCCATTATTGCCAAAACACCCAACGCAATCAGGATTACCACGTATGAAAACCCTTCACCCTTGTTTATTGCTTGGATGATGACGGCAACTACCACCAGTCCGATAAGCGTGGATACTTCCGCAAAAAATGGCACGGATGGCAAGGGTGATCTCAATATAGCCAAAACAATCAGCACAACCGGAAGTGCCACAGCGACAATTTTTAGAGATACTGTTCGCCAGGCCATGCTACTACCCTCGTAATGCACAGGTACGTTGCCAGCAGGAAATGGATTCGAAGATCGCTACCCACAGGGGGTTTGAGCGTAGATCGGGGAGACTAAATCAGCAAAAACCGATCCTATGCATTAATAGCCGTTTACAGTAGCGCATGATAAACATGCCGCTATTATACTGCCCCGAGCTCCGGGAGCGGAGGCAATCTCATGCTTTTGCGAGATTGTCTCCGGCGTTTCAGGCCGGCCAGACCCGGCGAAAAAATAACGCACCTTATTCAGGTCCACAACCTACCCCCGCATCATCACCAGGCCAACACCCTCAACGAACTGAACCTCACCCCCCATCTCGGTGGCGCAATCATAGAACGCAGACTTCATCAGGGACCCGTTCCCGAGGGCCTTCTGAATATCATCAAAAACGACATGATCCCTCAGTTTCAGGGCGTCAAGCATCGCCTTCTCCACGTCACGCCTGACCTTTGCCACCTTCTCAGAATCAATCTCCAGTTCGCAGATATCGGAGAAGGCCTGCGCGGTCTCATCGGCCGGGTTGAAGGCGAGGTCGCCGGTCTCCATATCGAGGAGGAGGACAGAGAGGTATTTTGAGATGAAATTGCGATGGAACTGCTCACTGTCGATGAAGTCCCGCACCCGCCGCTCGAATCCAGTCGGGGATGCCAGGCAGAGAACGGTGACGATTCCGGATGAGCGTGTCTGGTCCCGCATATCAGCGAGCATGGCCGTCACATCATCCTGGGCGAGAGGATCGCAGTCATAGCCCAGATCGGCATACCTCTCTATCCGCGACGCATAGCACGCATCGAAGACGTATTGTTTCTTTCTCCCTAGGAGCCTCTTCTCCACGAGACGGATGGTGAGAGAGCGGTTCTCAGGCAGTACCTTCTTCCTGGCCTCGCCGGCGTATCCTGCGGAGGTGCCCCTGTTCTCCTCGATCCCCTCCACATAAAACGCCCTCCCCCCGATCACCGGGGAATCCCCGATCTTTCTCTCCATCCTCCCGATGAAGGTCAGCTCGTACTGTTTTGCCTCTCCGGCACTGACGTACCTGCTCCGCTCGCCCTGACCGTTGCCCTTCAACGCTCTCATAGCAGCTTCGATCCGCTGCTCCCGGGATGTGAGGGCCTCCTCTGCCACCCTGATTGCTTGCTCCTGCACGACCAGGTTGTCACGAGCCGCCCTGGCATCTTCCTCAATCTTGCGGGCAGACGCCATGGTCCCCTGTGCCTCTTCTTCTCTCCGGATAACCTCCCGCTCCTGATCGCGAAGAATAGCTTCCTTCTCCTTCAGTCTCCGGGACTGGGCCTCTTTCTCTGCCTCAACCTCTGACCGGACACTCTTCTCCCGGCTCTGTGCCTCATCCTTCCAGGTGGCGATCAGGCCTCCGAGCCAGTCCAGTTCAGTCACTGCTTCGGCAACAGCCGCATTGGCCTTGCCTTTGTAGCCCCCCCACCGCTTCTTCAGGTAACCCCTGAGCGTCAGGCGAATCTCCGTATTCTCAAGGGATGCATCGACCCAGGAGTCCATCTCGATGTAGTAATCATGAAGCAGCGAAAGAAGGTTTTCGTCCTGCCGGATGAGCCGTTTTTTGATGTCGTTCACGGTCAGGAGTTCAAAGACGTTGTATCGCTCGACCCTCTCATAGAGTCCGAGCTCTTCATCAGAAAAGATCCTTACTGCATCAAACGACTCCCCGTTGGCCTTCACACTGACTGCAAGGGCGACGAGGGCAGCATCGAACTGCGAACGGAAATGGGAATCCAGATCCCTCAAGAATGTGCCACATTCTCCGTCCTGGTACCGGTCAAAGTTCGTTCGGATCTGGTTCCAGAGTTCAATCCTTCGCTCAAATGTCTCATACCTGATCTGCGGCCCGGCCTTCAGAACCCGTTTTGCCGGCAATAGTAACTTCTTAATGCACTCGATATCTCCTTCTTCGAACATCTAATCATCCCCGAGAAATACCTCCATCTCCTCGCTGATCTTTTCTGCAAGAAACTCCACGATCTCGCCGTAACCCAGGATGGTGATCAGAACATCCGTAGTCCCGTTGCCTTTCAGGGTAATCTCAATGGAGGCCTGCCCCTTTTTTGTGGTAACAAAATACTTCTTCGTGTTCCCCGTCCTGTAGTCATACCCTGCATTGATCTTGCTCATCAGGTAGGATAGAAACTTTTCGAGGACCTCGATCTCTTCCTTGCTCTCGTAACGCAATCTTCTTGTCTTCTCCTCCACCTCAGGGTGATACTCCTCCATCCGGTAGACCTCAACCTTTCTTCTATCACCCTCGATACGGGAATAGAGGTCTTCAAGAAATTCATCGATGTTTGCTCCTTTGAAGACCATCGCCGTCCCTTTTGGCTTAGAAATCTCTGCTCTGTCCCCCCACCGTTCAATTGCGTAATCTATACGTTTTCTCTCCGCATCAGATTCATAATCCACAATCAGGAGATACCCCATTGACCTCTCATTTTGGGTTTTCACCTATATAGGGTTTTCTCCATTCCGGAGATTATTTAACTCCATATCCACATTGGAGATAAATTTATATGTTTGCATACCTCATTCTCAATAGAGAGCCTATGAGTTTCTGGGATACGTTCAGGAAGAACCCTGTTGACAAATTAAAGGTACTTGAGCTTCAGGAAGAGGAGATCCGGCTAAAAAACAAGATTGAACGCGCGCGCAAGGAGATCAACAAACTCGAAAAGGAGAAGAAAAACCGGTTCCAGGAGGGTGTCGGGGCAGACCTCCTGAAGAAGAAGATGCTTACCTATGAGTTGAAACGACTCGACATGGAGGTTCAGCTCAAGGTGCAGGGATTCATGGCGATGCAAAAGCAGCTCATGCTCGTCTCAAACCTCGTCGTGATCAAGCGGTTCGAGAAGGAACTGAAGAACACCCCCTTCTGGGATAAGATCACCCATATCCCCCCTGAACAGCTTGAGGGCGCCCTGATCAATGTCAACCTCTCCGGAAAGGCTTTTGAGAACGTGCTCGACAGCCTCAACCAGGTCTTTGAGATGCAGATCGCCGACTTCCAGACGGCCGAGGACGAGACCGAGAAGCAACTGCTGGATACCTGGAGCCAGATCGAAGCTGGAACCATGGATCTGGAAGAGGGTGAGGAGACGCTATCCATCGAGAGAGTTCTTGAGAAGAGGGAGATCTGAGGGAGAGCTATGAGTCTCCTTTCCCGACTCTTTGGGGCCAGAAACCCGGTCGATTCGATGAGTCCAAAGGATCTCCGCGTCATGGAGATCCAGCTGACCCGGCGGATCGATGAGATTGCCGGGGAGGCGAAGAGGGTCGATGCAGAGATCGCGCTCCTGCTTGAGAAGGCGCGTTCGCCCTTGTCTAAAAACGAAGAGATCAGTCTTGCGCGCCGGATCAAGACCCTCTCTCAGAAGAAGGAGATGAAACTCGCCGCCCATGCCCAGCTCGACAAAGAACTCAGGGCGGTCTCGAACATCCTCATCCTCAAGGAGCACGAGGCGGATCTGAAATCTGCCGGAGTATGGAACCAGGTGAAAGATCTGGAGCCTGACGTCCTCGAAGACTGGCTCATCAAGAAGAATCTTGAAGGCCAGAGCAGAAGCGATCTCGTCACAACGATCACACAGATGACCTCAAGCGCGATGTCAACCGGCGTGGAGGAGGATGAGGAACTCGATGAGATCCTCGATGTGATCAGGGCGGTGAAGGACGGATCCCTCGACCCTACCGACGTGGAGATCACGAGAGATCGCCGGGAGTATGAATAGAACATGAATTCGGGCTCATTCATGAAGCCCGATCTCTCATTATTTATGGCAGTTTGAGGGGATCTCAGGCATGAAAGTGGACCTGACAGGCGCACTGAATTCGATGCTGCAGAAGACAATTAAGGAGTACAGAGCAGCGGATGAGTGCGGCGATACCAGAAGCGCCAGGGCAAAAGCCCTGGAATGTGCAGGGTTGCTGGAGCAGATAGCCCAATCTTCTCCCGGACAGCGTGAGATATACATGAAACGCGCCCAGGAATGGAGAGTGATCGCGGGCCAGGTGGAAGCGAGGGGGAGCGGCAAGGTTGTGGAATCGGCAGGAACCGGAGAGAACGAGTTCCTGACCTATGCCGAATCCCTGATCGCAACGACCCCGGTGAGGTGGGGAGATATCGGGGGCCTTGAAAATACCAAGCGATTGATGATGGAGACGATCGTGATCGCCGGCCTGAACAAGCCCGACTCGATCAAGCCCTGGAAGGGTATCCTCCTCTTTGGCCCGCCCGGAACCGGTAAGACCCTGCTTGCGGCCGCAGCTGCCGGAAGTCTCAATGCGACCTTCTTTGATCTCAAGGCAGACCGCGTTCTCTCGAAGTATTTCGGGGAGTCTTCAAAACTGGTCTCCGGACTCTATGCAGCGGCGCGGGTACATTCTCCATCTATCGTCTTTGTGGATGAGTTCGATGCCCTCAGCCAGTCCCGAGGCGGCGATACAAGCGAAGCGACACGAAAACTGCTCTCGACCCTGCTCACCGAACTGGATGGATTGCAGGACAAAAAGAGCGGACAACTCCTGCTCACCCTTGCGGCCACAAACACTCCCTGGGATCTCGATCCCGCGGTGCTCTCGCGGTTCCCCCGGCGGATCTATGTGACCCTCCCTGACTCTGAGGCCTGTTACGAGATCCTGAAGATCCACACAAAGGATCTCGACCGCTCATCCCTCGACCTCGATGCCCTGGGAGCGCGCTGTGTGGAGAACCTCTACTCGGGGCGCGACATCCAGAACCTCTGTCAGCAGGCGATCTGGCATATGATCCGCGAAGAGAATACCAACCTCCACCATCTCGCCGAGTTGCCGTTCGATGAGTTGAAGGAACGTTCCCTGAATGTGCGCGGGCTCCGTGGCGGCGATTTCGATGACGCATTTGGAAAGATCAGGTCTCCTATTACCAGGTCTGACCTCCAGAGATACGATGAGTGGATGGAGAAATTTGGCGAGTGAACGCGTAAGCCGGCGGGTTCTGAAGGGAGCCTATCCGGCCATGCGTCTCCACCGTTGCCGTATGGGGTTCTCGTCCCCCATCCGGTTCTCCCCATCTCATCTTGATAGTTGCCCGGGTTGTCACGGGAAGGCGATGAACGGAGGCCAGAACGGTGTTGCAGGTGAGATCCGCGAGGGGGAGCGCCGGCCCCTCAGCATCGCGGCACCAGGAGCACCTCGGTCGTCCACACATCGACGATGTTTTTACACATCTTCTCTGCCCTCTGCGCCTTGAGTTCCAGCATACTCCCTCCCATTCCATCGTCGATATCCAGTGCGTTCAACTGTTTGACCAGCCTGACAAGCCTCTCGCTGAGACCCATCTTACCCAGTGCATCTTCCAGAATGTACAGTTTGTCGTGAACGTCCTCGAACCGCTTCGTGCGGCAGCAGGCATCGATCTCCTGGATCAGGTGGAAGGTGTGCAGGTAACTCAGGGCAGTTGTACGTTGGTAGCGCTGCATTAATGCGTTCTCGGTGTATTGCACGGCAATCCCGGGGTTCTGTCGTATGGCTACCCCGAGCGTTGCCACGTCGCAGGAGTGCTGGAACTGTTTCTCCCGGATCTCCG
>PGYL01000019.1:64154-91928 GCA_002839645.1 Methanomicrobiales archaeon HGW-Methanomicrobiales-2
CCCGCCGTGATCCGCCGCGGGGGATCACGATTCCGCGCTGGTGGGGGATGCCAAGGACCGACCTTATCAGCCAGGGCTGAGGGTTGCTGACCAGGAGGCGCACCTGCTCGTCGCTCCCTTCGATGCCGGTCTCAAGGATCTGGAGTGTTGATGATGACTCCAGTTCTATCCCCCACTCGTCGAGGGGGTGGTCGCCGTGGTTATGTACGCAGATGACCAGCCAGTAGGAGGAAGGGTCATGACGGTTGATCCAGTCTCTGACGTTGACGAGCGGCCGGAAGGAGGATATGGTGAAGTCCCGGGTTAAGGGATCATAGATGGTGCGCTCGATGGTGACCGATGATTGGGTCTTTATTGGTTCAGCAGGATGGGCAGGAACTTGTGTCGGTTTTCCGATCTTGCCAGGATGAGGTAACCCTGGTATGTCAGTATTTATGGTCTTTCTCAATGTCTCCTGGCCGGTACCTTTTGTAGTTGCGTCTCTCTTTCTCAATGCATCATCTCTGTTGCTTTTTGCTCTGGCATAATTCGGGTCGACCTCCAGTGCGCGGTCGTAGCACCGGATAGCCTCATCGTAGCGGCTGAGGCTCTGGAGTGCAGCGCCTTTACCGTTCCATGCATAGGCTAATTTCGGGTCGACCTCCAGTGCGCGGTTGTAACACGGGATCGCCTCATTGTAGCGGCTGAGGCTCTGGAGTGCATTGCCTCTATTGTTCCATGCATAGGCATATTTTGGGTCAATCTCCAGTGCGCGGTCGTAGCACTGGACCGCCTCGTTGTAGCGGCCGAGGTTCCCAAGTGCAACGCCTTCACTGTACCATGCATCGGCATCTTTTGGGTCAACCTCCAGTACGCGGTCGTAGCACTGGATCCCCTCGTCGTAGCGGCCGAGGTTCCCAAGTGCAACGCCTTTATTGTTCCATGCACGGGCATATTTTGGGCCAACCTCCAGTGCGCGGTGTTGGAGTCGTAAATCCCCAATAACGCGATGTGATGCATATTTTGGGTCAACCTCCAGTGCGCGGTCGTAGCACTGGACCGCCTACGCTTTTAGTGAGCCATGCATGGGCATGTTTTGGGTCAACCTCCGGTGCGCGGTCGTAGCACTGGACCGCCTCGTCGTAGCGGCCGAGTGCATCGAGTGCAACGCCTTTATTGTTCCATACATCGGCACCTTTTGGGTCAATCTCCAGTGCGCGGTCGTAGCACTGGACCGCCTTCTCATAATTACCTGAACGGTGAAGATCAATGCCCTCATTATGCCAATCTACAGCATCTTTCAATACCACGAGCTTACTTCCTCCCTCTGGTATCGTTACGATATATGCCGGATAGACATCTGGATCTCCTGCCAGAGTGGGGGTCAAACAATCGTCTGATGCTCTTGTTTATTATTCAGCTGTCATAACCCTATCCATTCAGTTTGCCTGATGCCCGGGCAATGTTTCAGAAAAAATGAGGTAAAGATCTCCTTTCGAGGATTCTTAGATGGCGAGGAACCTGCTCCAGTCGGAGCAAAATTGTAGCCAGGCTACCGTATCACACCATCCAGCTCACCGAAATTCTCGGGTAGAGGCGCATGAGGCATCCCGGGGCGCCCCGGAGACTGCCCCGACGGTAGGCCCCCCACGCCACTCCGGCGCCGGCCGGCGAGGTCAGGCCCCCTCCTCTCAATCGTGCTCCCGACCAGTCGGCCGGCGTGTCGATGTCCTCTCCCTCCCCGACCAAAATAACAACCCTCATCCATCCTCCACCCCCAATCTCTCCGGAGGAGTGATTACCGGATGTCCCCCGCCGTTCTGTATCGCCAGTTGCCCGGAGTCGGCCTCTCCGGGTTCATAACAAAGTTCCGGGAAGCCGCCGCCCGTGACCCGTTCGGTACCGTCTTCATCGTCCCGACCTCGAGCCTCGCCCGGGATCTCCGCCTCGTTCTCCTCAAGCGGCCGGGTACACCGCCCTGTCCCGGGATGCGCCCGCGCCTGCCCCTGTCCCATCCGGCCCGGCATCGTGAGGGTTAAACCCCTGCCCGACATACCAATCAGACACCTATGGCACCAATACAACACGGCGACACTCTGCTCCTGCATTTCACCAGCACCCGCCCCGACGGCGAGGTCTTCGAGGATACCCGAACAGGAGAACCGGTCCGGGTAACTCTCGGCAAGGACCAGATCAATCCCTTCTTTGAGAGAGCGCTGATCGGAAGAAACCGGGGCGAGACGGTGACCGTGGTGCTGCCCCCGGAGAAGGCTTATGGGAGTTATCGCAAACAACTCGTGGTCACGATAAAACGCAAGAAGCTGGAGCTCGATCACGAACCGGTCCCCGGAGAACTCATCGGGGTCGAAGTGATGGGAAAACCCTGCCTGGTGACCGTCGTCGACAAAACCGACAAGACCGTCACGGTCGATGCAAACCACCCGCTTGCAGGCGAGACGGTCACCTATGCGATCACAATCGCAGCAATACTTCCCCGGGAGAGCTGAGCACCTCGTCTGGCCCTAACCGTTCACCCGGTCGGTGAGCCCGTCCCCCGCTTGATGAACGCAAGGCCGGGAGATAGGGTTCGCCGCACCGGACCGGGCGTTATGCCCTGGCGGCAGGTTCGACACCCCGCTCCCTCATTCCCGTGCGCATCCGTTCCGGCTGGTATTTATGCCGCCCGATGAGAGTTCTTTTAATGGCATCCGGTTCATCCACAAGCGAGAGATCGCCCCGGCAGCAGGCGGTCGTCGGTTTTTTTGTACTCCTGATCATCATTCTCGCCCCCATCGTACTGTCATACTACCTGCACCCTGCACCGTCTCCGGTAACCAGACCGGTACACGTGCAGATCCTCGCGATCAACGACTTCCACGGGCAACTGGCCGACGGGCAGAACCTCAACAAAGAACCGGCCGGGAGCGCACCGGTGCTTGCATCGTACCTCAAATACACGATAGCGGATGCCGGTGAGGCCACGACGTTCATCGCGCTCCCCGGGGACGTCGTCGGCGCATCGCCGCCGGAATCCGGACTGCTGCTGGACGAACCCACCCTGCTCTTCTTCAACAGCCTCGCAGACGACTGCCCGGACATAATCGCGACCTTCGGCAACCACGAGTTCGACCGGGGCACGGACGAACTGCTGCGGATGGTCCGCGGCGGGAACGGTGCGACGACCATCACCCACCTGGCAGACCCCTACCCGGGTGCGGAAGCGGAATATATCTCCTCGAACGTGGTCTGGAAGACGAACGGCACTCTCCTCGCTGCTCCCTATACGATCCGCGACGTCGACGGTGTAAGGATTGCGTTTATCGGTGCCGATACGACAAAAACGCCCTCGATCCAGAAACCAGCCAATATTGAACTGGTTGCCTTTGAAAATGAGACCGAATCGATCAACCGGTATGTCCCGGAGATCCAGCAGCAGGGGGTGCACGCGATCGTCGTCCTCCTCCACGAGGGAGGGTCGCAGGACGCCTACGACGGCCCGACCCGGGAAGGGGGCAACGTGACGGGCAGGGTTGCCGGGATCGTCGCCGGTCTTGATGCGGACGTGGACGTCGTCCTCTCGGGCCATACCCATGCGTTCACCAATGCGTACCTGGAGAACGCCGGCAAAAACCCGGTGCTGGTGACGCAGGCATACAGTTACAGCAGGGCCTTTGCCGACGTCGATCTCGTCATCGATCCCGTCACCGGTGAGATCACCCATAAATCGGCACGGATCGTCCCGACATACAGTGACCGGCCGCCCAGCACCAGTCCCGACCCGGAAGCCTCTCTGCTGCTTGGAATGAGCGAAGAGGCGGTCGGGCCGCTGACAAACCGGGTTGTCGCGACCGTATTGGCGGATATCACGCGTGAAAAGACCGGTGCCGGCGAATCCGCACTCGGCAACCTTGTCGCCGACGGCCAGCGGGCAGCGATGAACGCCGATATCGCGTTCATCACCACCGGCTCGCTCCGGGCGGAGATAGCGGAGGGGAGCGTCACCTGGGGCGACCTGTATGCTGTGCAGCCGTTCTCTTCGACCGTGCTCTCGACGACCCTGACGGGAGACCAGGTCCGGGACGCGCTGGAACGGCAGTGGCAGACCCCGCTGCCGCCCCACAACCTCGCTGTCTCCGGACTTATCTACACGTTCGACGATGAAAGACCCGCAGGCAGCAAGATTACCGAGATCCGGGTGAACGGCGTTCCACTGGACCCGAACGCGGAGTACACGGCGGCAATGGTCGATTTCCTCGCGACCGGCGGCGACGGGTATACCGCGTTCACGGAAGGGACGAATGCGGTCAGCGGCCCGTCCGACGTCGATGCGCTCGTTGCGTATATGGAAGCCCTCCCGGAGCCGGTGGACGTGAAGGCGGAGGCGAGGATTACAAAGGTTGCGGGAATCTCCCGGCAACAACGTTCATAACCCGGCACGATCGATAGGCGCCGCCGTTCGGAGTTGTCATCATGAAAATACTCGGAATCAACGGGAGCCCCCGGGGCGAAAGAAGCGCCACGTTGCGGCTCATCGCCGCGGCCCTCGAAGGTGCGAAGGAGGGAGGGGCAGAGATCGATCTCGTGAACCTCATAGACCTCGATATCAAATTCCGGAACGCCTGCAGCGCCTGTTTCCAGGAGGGCAGGTGCGCCGAAGAGGACGATTTTCCGGGGCTTTACGAGAAGATCAAGGCTGCCGATGGGCTTGTGCTCGGGTCGCCCGTGTACGTCGACCAGGTCACCGGCCAGATGAAACTGCTCATCGACCGTATGGCCGATGGGATCCAGTGTCAGGCCTTCTCGGGGAAATATGGATGCTCGGTCTCCACCTCGGGCGACCATGCCGAGCAGGAGGTCGTTAGGTACCTGAACCACTTCCTCCAGATGCTCGGTGCGACGCCGGTCGGCAGCGTGGGGGTCGCGACGGGGAAGGACCAAAATACCCTGGCCCGGGCAGAAGAAGAGGCGCGTGAACTCGGCAAGACGCTCGCCGAAGCGATCCGGACGCAACGGCAGTACCCGGAGATCGAAGCGTTCCACAAGCGGTTCCAGAAAAAGTTCGAAGCGGTCATCACCGGGGAAAAACCCGAATGGCCGGGTGATTACGAGCGCTGGGTCGACCAGGCCTGGGTCTGGTGAACCCGCAATCGCTCTGAACGCCGTGCATCACCCGGATCAGCCCGGGTGGTTCGGCAACCGCCCCCCCTACTCCGCCGTTCCCAGGGGCATCCCGACCACGCCGTTCACCGGGAGAGAGAACGTGACGGCCCGGGCATCGGTCTGGGGCCCCGCTTCGGCGACGATCGCCTCCATGATGCCGCATCTCGATTCGCTCTTCACGACGATCAGGATCAGGTCCTTCTCGGGCAGGATGGCCACGCCGAAGAACTTCTCCATCTCCTTTGAACCGGTGCCCCGCGCGTGGATGACGGTCCCCCCCGTTGCCCCCGCCCTCTTGGCCGTCTCCATCACGACATCGGCAAACCCCCGGTTTGCAATAACCACGATCAGATCGTGCTCTCCTCTCTCTCCCATATGTTGTTCTCCCCTCCCTATTTCCGATATGCCGAGCAGGTCTTTCACTGCCGGAGCCCCGAAGACGCTGTGGACGGGCAGCGTAAAAGCGATGCCGCGATTGGGTTTATCCGGGCCCACCACCTCACCGACCCGCTTGAGCAGGACGTTTGATGCTTCCGACGACATCGTGCTGAAGAGAAGCATCTTCTCCGTCTCTCCGAGCCCCAGGAAACTCAAGATCTGAGAGTTTGCCGTGCCTCTCCCGAGGGTCAGCAGGTTGAACGTCACACCCTCGCCGGTAAACAGGTCCATGACTCGTTTATCCTGCCCGCGGTCGAATATCGTGACCATCAAGACGGGCGGTGCGCCGGAGGATGTCTCGTGCAGCATTCTTATTCCTCGTTACAGATCAATAATCTCGACATTCTCATTCTCAAAGGTTTCCCTCTTGGCCCGCTTCCTCTCCTCGGCTTCTGCCCTCCGCATCTTGATCTGGTAGACCAGTCCTACGACCTGCACGGTTATCAGCGGCATCATGGCCACCATCCCGATGATACCGAACGCATCCAGCAGCAGGGGGCCGCCCACGGCATCGGTGGCGCCGAGGGCGAACGGGAGCAGGAATGCCGCCGCCATGGTGCCCGCGGCCACACCGCCGGAGTCGAACGCGACCGCGGTGAAGATCTCGGGCACGACAAACGTCAGCAGGAGGGCGACGGCGTAGCCCGGCAGGAGGAAGTACCAGATGTCGATACTCGTAAGAACCCGGATCATGGCAAGGACAAGGGCAATCCCGACGCCGATCGAGAGGGCCAGCATCATGACCCGTCGTGAGATTGCGCCGTTCGTGATATCCTCGATCTGCTTGTTGAGGATATGCACGGCAGGCTCCGCGGCGACGATAAAAAAGCCGATGACCAGGCCTAACGGGATCAGGATCCAGTTGTTGGGTAGCGACGCGATGGCATGACCGAGGTAGGTTCCGGCGGGCATGAACCCGATATACACCCCGGTCAGGAATATCGTGAGCCCGAGGAGGATGTAGACGAGCCCTACGCCGATCCGGATCAGCTGGCTCCTCGGCAGCCTTAAGCGTACGATCTGGAACGCCCCGAAGAAGACGACGATGGGCAGCAGAATCAGCGAAACCTCTTTGAAGAACCCGACCAGCCCCCCGGCATACAGTGCCGCCAGTTCCCCGATGCTGTCTGCCGTGGCGGGGGTCTCAAAGGCGTAGCCGGTACCTGCGGGGCCGTAGAAGATCCCCATGATCAGGACTGCCAGGATCGGCCCTATCGAGCAGAGGGCACACAACCCGAAACTGTCCTCCTCCGTCCTCCTCCCTGCACGGACTGCCGAGACGCCGGCGCCCAGTGCGAGGATGAAGGGCACGGTGATGGGACCCGTGGTGACGCCGCCCGAATCGAACCCCACGCCCATGTACTCCGGTGCGGTGAACGCGGCGACGATGAAGATCAGGGCGTAGGAGAGGATGAAGAGGCGGGAGATCCTGACCTGGAAGAGGATCCGCAGCATGGCGATAACGAGGAAGATGGCCACGCCGAAGGCGACCGTGGCTGCGAGAACGAAATTGGGCACGGCGGGGACCTGCCGGGTCAGCACCTGCAGGTCGGGCTCCGCCAGCGTCAACGCCAGGCCCAGCAGAAAACTGATCAGGATCAGCAGCCAGAGGTTTCGCGACTCGATCAGTTTCGCACCTATCAGTTCGCCCATGGGCATTACGGCCATGTCGGCGCCGAGCGTGAAGGCGCTCATGCCGAGAATGAGCAGAAGGATCCCCGGTACAAAGAGCACCAGCGTGCCGAGCGGCAGGGGGGCTATTGTAGCATGCAGCAGAAGAACAATGATGCCGATCGGCAAAACAGACTGTACCGATTCCTTGAATTTTTCAACCAGCGCCCTCTGCATTCCTCTACGTCCTTGGTACTGGTCGGTGTTGATGGATTTATGCATTCGCGGTACGTCCTGACGGATCTTCGTTGAAATCGACCCGAACGGAGCAGACCCAACATATATATGCCATGGCAGCGCCCGGCCCGAGACGGAGGTCCGCCTCTTCGGGCCTCCGTAGCGAAGAGGAGACCTGTGATATGCCCGAGTTTACAAATCCCTTTGCCGGGAACCGAACGGAGCGCCGGCTGGACCACGGAGAACTCATCCGAACGATCCGGTTCTCGATCGCCGCCGAGTACGAGGCGATCCAGCTCTACAACCAGATCGCCGAGTCGACCGACGACCCGCTGGTCCAGAAAGTGATGCGCGATATCGCGGACGAGGAGAAAGAGCACGCCGGGGAGTTCCTGCGCCTCCTGCGGGAGCTTGAGCCTGGCGAAGAGGAGTTCTACCGGCACGGCTACGAAGAAGTCGAGGAGATGATCGAGGAGTTGAAGAAAGGCGGGAAGTGATTACTCTTCCATGACGGGAAGGTTTGCCGGCGATCGCATCCGACGCCGGAAACCCCGCCCGCCAGAGCCGGTCGTCACGACGCTTCCCTAAAAAGCATACACTCAAATATGACATCGGGTGAAACTTCAGCGATGGAAACTCGCACCGGAACGATCGCGGAGAGGGTGGCGCAGAAATGCGAAATGCTGATCGACCGGGTGGAGTTTATCGATCTGCACTTCTCCGAAGAGATCCTCACCGACAGGATACTCAGGAAGGCAATATACAAGGAGTTCCAGGAAGCAGCCGAAGCCGCGGCCGACATCTGTGCCCTCACGAGGCGCAGTCTGGACTCGTCGGCGCAGGACGACTACAGCAACGTCGATTACCTGGTCGAACGGGGGATCGTCCCGGCCGGTCTCGGCCAATCCTTAAAGGAGGCAAACGGTCTCCGGAACAGGCTGGTCCATGAATACGACGGAATCAACGATCGGATTGCATATACCTCGATTGAACGGCTTATCGAAGCCCTGCGCGAATTTTCCGGGGTGATACTCACATGGCTTCACCGGTAATCGGCACAGGGCTCCTCGAACACTTCCGCGAGGTGTTGCCGTCCATCAGAGCCATCCTCATCTACGGGTCGCATGTCAAAGGCTACGCAGACGAACGCTCAGACATCGACATCTGCCTCATCCTGCACGAGAGCGCCGACCGCGCTCCGGTCTATGGGCGCATACTCACGGCGGGGGATCGTTACGATATCGTCATCTTCGATGAGATCCCCTGGTACCTCAGGGGCGGGGTTCTTGAGGCGCATACGGTACTGTATGCCGACGATCCCGACGACCTGGACTTCTGGCTCTATCGACAGCGTGCAGTCTGGCTGGACATGAAGCACCGGCAGATCCCGGCCTCGTCTGAGGATCTGCTCCGCCGCGTCCGCTCATGACCGCCGGCCGGGAAGTGATCTCTCCTTCCCGTCACCTGATCCTGCAGGACTCCTCGTAGGATTTCTTGCAGTCGGGGCAGAGCGTCCGGGCCTTCTCGAGATCCGGGTAGTTCTCTTCGGTGATCTCGTCGCAGGCCGCCCCGCAGATCTCGCACCAGAACTCCTTCGTCTCCGCTTTTCCTTCGCCTTTTATGCTGCGTTTTGTCATGCGATCGTCCTCCCGGGTACCCGGGTGAGTCACTGCTCTCCTTCATCTGGCATATGCTTTCGCGTCACCACTGCCCGATCCCGGTAAGATCGAGCCCCATCTCCCAGAACCGCTCCTGGACCTTCGGGTCGCTGGCGAGGGACGACGGTTGGGTCCACCGGGTCTCCTCGAAGTAGCCGCCGTTCACCGTCCCGGCATCCGGCGAGAGAGCGAGATACGCTTCCACCTCCGCCCCCTGTTCCGGCGGGGCGCCTTCATCCCTGCCACGGATATAGGCCCGGAGGAGTTTCGTGTCGATCACTCCCGGGTGGAGGCTGTTCGCTGTCACCCCCGTCCCCTCGAGGGCCCGGGCGAGCCGGGCGGTGAAGGCGATGTTCCCTACCTTCGATACGGCGTAGGCATCGTAGGGGTCGTAGCTCGAAAAATCCGGGAGGTTTCCCCAGTCGATCGACCCCACGCTCCGGTGGGCGATCGACGCGACGTTCACAATCCTCGCGGGTGTGCTCTTCTCAAGGAGCCCCAGGAGTTCGTGAGTGAGGAGGAACCCGGAGAGGTAGTTCACGGCGAACGTCATCTCGATCCCGCCGGGTGCAACCTCCCGCTCCGGCATGAAGACCCCTGCGTTGTTGACGAGCACGTCGAGCCGGTCGCACGCCTCGCCGACTTCCCTCGCGAGGTCTCCGACCTGCTCCTGCACCGAGAGATCGGCAATGAAGAGGCTCAATCGGTCGGAACCGGTGGCTGCCTCCAGTTCCGCGAGGACCCCACGGCCCTTCTCGGGATTCCTGCCGTGAAGCAGCACGCGATGGCCCTGCCTGGAGAGGATCTCTGCGGCCGCCTTCCCGATGCCGTCCGTCGAGCCCGTAACCAGGATAGTCTGCTTCGCCATATATGGCCTGCATGCATGCCGTCTCTATTTGAACGTTTGGTGTTCAAACCCGGTGCGCTCCTCTCCCCTGACGGACAGACCGGATCGCCTCCGGGGTCAAATGCACCATGGCGATGGCTCTTTTTGCGGGCCTGGTGCGTTAAAGACCAAAAAAGTGATAACCTGCACCACAAAATCCTATGTATGGTGCGATACTCGGTCACGATGCATGAAGACCTCGTGAAGACGATCGACAGGATTTGCGATATCCGGGGGGTCTCCCGGTCCGAATGGCTCAACGAACTCTGCACGACGCACTTCGATAGTACACCGGGTAACGGCGTGCAGCCCGTGGTCCCCGCAGGGGTATTGCCTGCAAGCGTTCCGGGGTCGAATATGACCGATTACGATGTCGCCTGCGCCAACTTCACGATCGACGTCCCCGACCACTTCAACTTCGGGTACGATGTGATCGACCGGTGGGCTGAGACCGACCGGAACAAACTGGCGATGATCTGGGTGGACCAGGCGGGAAACGAGAAGAAGTACACCTTCCGCGACCTGAGGTATCTCTCCAACGGTGCCGCAAACATCCTCTTAAAATACGGCATCAAGAAGGGCGACCGGGTCATGCTGATGCTCCCGAGGGTCCCGGAATGGTGGATCTTCGTCGTCGCGCTCATCAAACTCGGTGCGGTCTTCTGCCCCTGCCCGACGATGCTGACCCCGAAGGATATCAAATACCGCATCAAGGCCGGCAAGTTTCGGATGATCATCACCAACTGCGAGAATGCCGAGAAGGTCGATGAGGTCGCCAACGCCTGCCCGCTGCTCGATACCCTCTTCCTGGTGGACGGGGAGCGGAAGGGCTGGGCGAGTTACCCGCACGAGATCGAGTACCCCGCACCAGTATCGCACCACAAGGTCAACATGCCGGTCGCGAAGAAGGCGAAATCGACCGACCCGATGATGATCTACTTCACCTCGGGCACCACCGGCGAGGCCAAGATGGTGCTGCACGACCACAGCTATCCGCTGGGGCATATCATCACCGCCTCGCTCTGGCAGGACGTCACGGAGAACGACCTTCACCTGACCTTCTCCGATACCGGGTGGGCGAAGTGCGCCTGGGGCAAGATCTTCGGCCAGTGGATCGCCGGGGCCTGCATCTTCGTCTACGACATCCGGGGGAAGTTCGGCGCGACCGAGCTCCTCCCGCTGATCGAGAAGTACGAGGTGACCACGTTCTGCGCACCGCCGACGGTTTACCGGATGCTGATCCTCGCCGATCTCGACAAATTCGACTTCCGGGATCTCCGGCACTGCTGCAGCGCCGGCGAACCGCTCAACCCCGAGGTGATCCGCGTCTGGGAGGACGGCACCGGGCAGCCTATCTACGAGGGATACGGTCAGACGGAGACCGTCTGCTGCATCGCCACGTTCCCCTGCATGAAGCATAAGCCCGGTTCCATGGGAAGACCTTCTCCGGGCTGGCATATCGAACTTCACGACGACGACGGAAAGGCGGTCGGCCCCGGTGAAGAAGGGCGCATTGCCGTCAGCCTCAACCCCCGGCCGGTCGGGCTCTTCGTGGAGTACCTGGACAACCCCGAAGCGAACCGGGAATCGTTCCAGAACGGGTTCTACTACACCGGCGACAAGGCACGTATGGACGAGGACGGCTACTTCTGGTTCATCGGGCGCAACGATGATGTCATCAAGTCCTCCGGGTACCGGATCGGGCCGTTCGAGGTGGAGAGCGCCCTCATGGAGCACCCGGCCGTTCAGGAGTCGGCGGTCGTCGGGTCGCCGGACCTCATCCGCGGCATGGTCGTCAAGGCGTTCATCGTGCTGAAGTCCGGCTACCAGCCCTCCGAATCGCTGGTCAAGGAACTCCAGGCCCATGTCCGGAACACCACCGCCCCGTACAAGTATCCGAGGTCGATCGAGTTCGTCGCGGAACTCCCAAAAACCATCTCCGGCAAGATCCAGAGGAACATCCTCCGGGACCAGGAGATGCGCAGGCACACCAACGGGAACTGAATCGCCCGTTCCCTTTTTTTTTATGGGTGACGCCACCGGTGCGCTGCGGGGGTCGTGCTCTGTTTTCCGTGGGATGTTGTTTGGTGAAGTTCTTTTGCTTTCACAAAATCCCGACATCACGTTTTTTTGTCACCCAGGATGAACTTCCATCGCTCACAAAAATTGAGGCACGGCTTTCCCCTGGATATCGCGTTTGGGGGGAGGAGGCAGGGGAGGAGGAGACCCCCTCCCCGTCAGCCCCACCCCGCGTGGCGATAGCCACCACGGTCCACTGCATGGTGTTTGCTCCTCGTTCGGGCCGTTTCGTCTGTTGCACTCCAGAAACTCGTATCGCACCTCGCGGCGCCCGAACTCTCTTGAGGCGATCCTAACAATTAATCTGATAACTATCAACCCCCCCGCTGCACCGGCGCACCAAAATAGCACCGCCCTCATCGGCGGCCAAAAAACCGGGACGCCCCGCTCAGCAAACCCGCTCTATGAAATTTTCGAGGATTTTAAGGCCGACCGCGCCGCTCTTCTCGGGGTGGAACTGGACGCCATAGGTGGGCCCGTTATTGACCGCCGAGGCGAAGGGGCGGATGTAGGTGGTGCTCGCGAGCGTATACTCCGGTGCGGCCGCCGCGTAGTAGGAGTGGACGAAGTAGACGTACTCCTCCTCGCGGAGCCCCTCAAAGAGGGGGGTCTCAGGGTCGGTGCGGATGGTGTTCCACCCCATATGCGGCACTTTCATCCCGGGCACGTGGGCAAACCGCTTCACCGAACCGGGCACGAGGCCGAGCCCCTGGTGGACGCCGTGCTCTTCGCTCGAGTCCATCAGCATCTGCATCCCGAGGCAGATGCCGAGGAGCGGCGTATTGCCGGTAAGGACGGTCTGCTTCAAGTCACCGAGCATCTCCATTCCCTCGCGGAATGCCCCGACGCCGGGGAGGACGATGCCGTCGGCCGATGCAATCACCTCGGGGTCTGCGGTGATCGTCGGCGCTGCTCCTGCCCGCTCCAGACCCCGGAGGACGCTCCGCAGGTTGCCGAGGCCGTAATCAATTATAACTATCCTCTTCTTCATCCGTATCTCCCCGCTTCCGCCACAACCCGCGCTCGATCCAGTCGCAGGAGAGCCCCTGTTTCTCCTGCCACCCGGCGAGTTTTGCGAGCCACATCTCCCAGAGTTCGGGGCAGGAGTCTTTGATGATCTCAAACGTCGCAAGGTCACTTGAGGGGCACATAAAACACCCGATGCGGTCGAGCCCCCGCTCGTAGAGGGGGTTGTAGGGCGCTTTCTCCCGGAAGATGTAGAGCCAGACGTGCATCGCCGTCCACTGCTGGATGGGAGCCGCCGAGAGTTGTTGCGGGACGTGGGCGTTCCGCCAGACCCGCCTGCTCTGCATCCGCTTCAACGACTCGTACTTCCGCTGCCCGATGAACGAGAGGCACTCTCCCCACTGCTCGCCGATCAGGCGCCCGATGGGGTGGAGCTTACAGACCCTGCAGCACCAGCGGTTGTCCACGGCAGGCGGGCCGTTCTTCTCGAACTCCTTCCAGAAAGTCTCCTCGTCGCAGACCCTGAGGACATCGAGCCCGTAGAGCCCCGCCACCGCATCCACGTTCTCGCAGGTCTCCGGGAACTCAAGCCCCGTGTCGGCAAAGAGGAGCGGCACCGGGCCGAGCGCTTTTAAGACGACGAGCAGGGTTGCGAGGCTGTCTTTTCCGCCGGAGTAGGAGACGGTGGGCTTCTCGTGATTCTGCTCCGCCACCTCCCGGACGAACCGGATGCTCGCGGCCTCGTACTCCAAAAGGACCGGTTCGTTTGCCGCGACGGTCTCCTCCCACGTCGCCTCCCCCGGGACACAGACCGAAGAGCAGTTCTTCCGTGTCCGGACGACGAGCCCGCGTTCCATGGTCGCGGCGGTGGCGGCGTCGACCTTTGCCCTGCCGACGCCGATGCACTCGCCGGCTCTCGTCAGGATGAAGACCTCGTCGCCTTCAGCGACGGCGGGGTCGATCGAGACGAGGCCGGGAGCAAGGACGCTTGCCCCGCCGCGGATGGACGGGATCGCGCCGTCATCGATGACGACGTAGCGTTTCGTCGGCCGCAGATAGGCTGCGGCCGCCGGGCGCGGGAGGGGCTCCCAGCACTGCCGTTCGGGGAAGTAGCGGATTGCACCCACGACCGCGCCGCCGAGGACGATCTCGTCCATGCGGTCATCGGCGGGGACCTTGTTCAAGAGCGCGATATGACCTTCTGGTACCAGCGGCGCTCCAAAGTGCTCGCTGAATATACGGTTTATCCGCTCGATGTCGTCGGGAAACGCAGGACGTGCGTCTCCCGGCGGCGTGACGGCTACCGGGCGTGTCGGGGCGCCGCAGGCGCAGACCCCGGCGAGCACCGGTGCGTGACAGGAGTCGCACCAGGAGAGCAGGATCTTTCCGAGGTAGAGGCGAGGCATTCTTATATTCGTTGGGGGGAAACGGATAAAAGTCTTGGTGTATTCTGTATTTTTTCCGCAGTATTTCCCCCAGAATGAGCGTTTTACCCGGGCGAGAGGTCGCCCCCGTCCTGCAGCGGTATCGGCGGATGAGACCCGGGGGTGCGTATTCTCCCGGAAACGCGACGCTCCGGGTAAACCGGAGAGCGAGATGCGTATCATTAAATATATCCTCTGTCTCATAGTATTGTCATGTTCAATCATGTAGAATCATATCCCCTGCGTCGGCATCGGCGCATCAGCGATTCTACACTGGTGAACGGAGAGATACCGTATGTACCGGGTGATTCCGTGACCTCCCGTCTGCTGGCTGCGAGAACCGCAGATACAGCACCAGCCCTCCCTGTTATGGCGATCGACTTCAGAACCCCGGCCGGAACCGTAACTACCGGCTGGCGGGTTCCGTGCGCCGGACTCACTCCACGGCGTACGCTTGAGGCACGTCCTGCAGAGACGACTACTCTCGGGAAGCACCGGGTGACCGGGCAGGGTACATGGGGTGAACGATATGCATGAGAGCAGGGGTGCAAAGATGGCATCAATGCGCGTTGCGGGAAGATCGTTACGGACGACCGAGGTCCTGGGGCTGCTCATCTTCATCCTCATGGCGGTCGTCATGCTTGCGGTAGGCGCTGCGCTCTTCTGCGACTGGCTCGCCGAGCCGGGAGCGGCGCCTGCAGGGACACCGGTCGAGCTCGGGACAATATCGGAGGGGCTCTGGGTTGCCGGGGCGATCCCGGCCGTGGCCCTCGTGATAGGTGTCGAGGTGATCGGGGGCCTCTCCCTGATAGCGCTCTACATGCTCTCCAGTGTCAGGCGTGGGGTGTAAGGTTGCCCCCCGCCGGCACCTGATTTTTTGATCTCGCGTTGTAGTGCCCCGCTGGTGCGATCCCCTCTTCTCCCCATGGCCGGGCGAGGGTAAACGCGCATAATTTCGTCTTATTTCCAGGAAAAAAGACTGATTCTGCGTAAAATATATATCCGGAACCGTTGACATCAGATATATCCCACCTCGGGAAGGAGGTGTGTTATTCATGGGAAAGGACAAGAAGTCTCAGGATAAGAAGCAGGACAAGAAGGCGGAGAAGGTTCAGGACAAGGCTAAGAAGAACTAAGCCTCCACCCTTTACACATCCCCTTTTTCCGGCCGGCTCTCCCGTTATACTATTCTTCCTCGTTATGCCGTATCCTCACCGGGACCTTGCAGGTTACAGCCGCCTCCGTCCCGCCCCGGCCACCAGGACGATGACGGGCACGATCTCCAGCCTCCCCGCCCACATTATGGTGATGAAGAGCCACTTCGCCGCGGGGCTCATGCCGGGGTTCACGAACCCGGTGCTGATCCCGACGTTGGATGCGGCGGAGACGACCTCAAAGATGACGTCGGCGGAGTCGAACCCCCCCTGCGGCGCAAGGTGGAGCAGGAGGAGGGTGGCGGCCGCGACCATCAGGGCGAAGAGCAGGACAACCAGCATGCTCTTCGAGACCTCGTACTCCTGGAGGTGCTCGAGGATCGACCGCCCGTCGTGCCGGAGCGGGGTGATCGTCCGCTGGCCGGTGTGAAGCCGCCGGAGCCACCACCCGAGCACCTCGAGGCCGAGGATGACCCGGCCGAGTTTGATGCCGCCGGCGGTGCTCCCCGCCGACCCGCCGATAAACATCAGCGCGGCAAGGATCATCACCGTCGTGCCGTACCAGCTCCGGGGGTCCGCGTTCTGGAACCCGGTGCAGGTGATGCCGCTCACCGTCATGAAGATGCCCTCCCGGAGGGCCTCCGCGGGGGCCAGGGAGGAGATGCTTATCAGATCGAACGTAACGACGGCGCACCCGGCAAGGATGAGCGCGAAGAGGAGGATCGCCTGCCGGTCGGTGAGAAGCTCAAACCTCCTTTTGTAGTAGAGGAGGAAATAGAGTTTGAACGGCAGGGCCCCGGCGATCATGACCGGGACGACGAGCATCTCCAGGAGCGGGCTATTGTAGTAGAGGATGCCGGCCGTATGCACCGCAAACCCGCCGGTCGAGATCGCCGTCATGACGATGTTCACGGCGTCCCAGAGGGATATCCCTGAGAGGAGGACGAGCCCGATGCCGAGGGCCGTAAGCACCAGGTATATCCGCCACATCTCAAAGCCTGTGGCCACGACGCTCGGCATGAACGTCTCTGACCGCCCTTCCGCGCGGTAGAGCCGGAACCGGGTCAGGCCCGACCTGCCCGCGAGAGCGATGGTGAACGCGACGATCCCGAGCCCGCCCATCCACTGGGTCAGCGACCGCCAGAAGAGGATCATCCTTGGCGTGGTCTCGACCGACGGGAGAAGGGAGAACCCGGTGCCTGTCCATCCCGACATCGCCTCGAATACGCTGTCGGTGTAGGAGATCCCGAGTCCGAACGTGTACGGCAGCGCGCCTATCAGGGCGGCGGCGAGCCAGATCAGGGCGACCGCCGAGAGCGCGACGGAGAGGCGGGCCCCCCCCCCCCCCCTCGGGGGACCGGCAAGCAGGAGCCCCCGGGGCCCGCAACCCCCCCGCGCCCGGGCCCTCGGGGGGGGGGACCCGGGCTCGCCGTACCCGAAACCGACCAGAATACCAGCGCGATGAAGAGGAAGATGAGCCCGAGGTCGGGGGCGATGATCGCAAACTGACTGTTTGCCGCCGGCAGTACCTTTCTGCCGGGGAGTGCAGGGAAGAAAGAGTTGTTGTGATGACCCATTATCGCGCCCGATGCGGATCGACAGGACCTTCAGCCGCACTCCGGGCATACCCTTATGGGTTATCTACATTCTGGTCGCTCACCCGGTTGCGCCCGGACGGCGAGGGCCGGCAGCCACCTCCGGGTTAGGGCTTCGCCTCCCCGGTCGGGATTGGCCTGCTCAACCTTCGCGCTGAAGATCAGTGCCAACCACTTTTATCTGATAGGAATTATACCTGTACCTGTTTTGACCTGCCCGAATGGATGATGTTTCAATGTCTCATACCCTGTCTGCGGAGCTGCCGGTGATGCGCCTGCCTGATTGCACCCCCGGGTCTCTTTCCAGGGAAAAGGCCGGAGAAACGGAGCGATATGTTGGGGCCCACACTCTGCCGCTGGCCGGGGAGAGCCCGGCTGCCCTCTGTCTCTGCCGGACGGGCAGAGGGGAGAGCAACGATCTCCGGATGCCGGAAGAGGGGTGATTGGATGGAAGACCTGCACAACGAGCATCCCACCGACCTCCTGCAGATGCTGCAGGAGGCCGCCCCCATTCTCGACTGCCGGTCGCGGGAGAGGCTGAAGGCCGGGATCGAGGCCCTGATTGCCGAGAACCAGGCTCTTGCCTCCCGGGTCGTGGAAGCAGGGTTGAAATGCGATGCGCTCCTCGCCGCCATCGGGAGGCAGGGGATCGTCTACGACGCTGACGGCGGGATGGTCGTGGCGGGCCCGGGCGAAGAGAACCGGATCGTCCATGGGCTCTCCGGGGACGGATCGATCCGGTATCCCGACGGCGAAGCGGTCCGGTCCGGTGACCTTCCCGGGCACCGGGCGCTCAGGGGAGAGGTGCTGGAGTCCTGCCGGTTCATTATCCGTGACCGCGGAGGCGAGGATATCCACATCACCGTATCCGCCTCGCCCGTGATAACCGGAGGGACGGTCTCCGGGGCTGTCGTCACCTGGCAGGATGTCACCGGAGAGGAGCATGCCCGGCGCCGCATGGAGGAGGCGAACACCCTGCTCGAGGGGCTCTTTGAGAACCTCGGCGACATCGTCGGCATCCAGTTCCCGGATCATACGATCCTGCGTTACAACCGTGCCGGCTACGAGATGCTCGGTATGACGCCGGAGGAGGTGAAGGGGCGGAAGTGCTACGACCTCCTCGGGCGGACCGGGCCCTGTGCGGTCTGCGCGACGGCCACTGCGCTCGAGAGCAGAAAGCGGGAGGCCGTCGAGAAGTTCGTGCCTGAACTCGGGCGGTACCTGGAGTGCCGCTCAAGCCCGATCCTTGACCCGCAGGGTGAGGTGGCGTTCATCGTCGAGCAGCTCTACGATATCACCGACCGGAAGCGCGCCGAGGAGGAACTCCGGGAGAGTGAGGCGACCGCCCGCGCCCTCCTCAACGCCCCGGCGGACATGATTGTCCTCCTGGATACCGGGGGCAGGCTTATCGACGCCAATGAGACGATGGTCCGGCGGTTTTCGCAGGACCGGGAGGACGTCATCGGCACGAACATGTTCGAACTGTTCCCTCCGGACGTAGCCCGGGTGTATTCGGGCCGCCTTCACGATGCCGTCGATCTGGGCAAGCCCATCCGGTTTGAAGATGTATGGGAAGGACGACGATACGATACCGTCCTCTACCCGGTCCGTGATGCACACGGCGTCTTCAGCCGGGTCGCGGTCATTACGAGGGATACCACCGAGATCAGGCAGGCGGAAGACGCCCTCCGCGAGCGTACGCACGACCTCAACGAGCGGATAAAAGAACTCTCAACCCTGTATGCGATATCCCGCATCGTCGAGCAGCCGGGGATCTCGCTCGACGAGATCTTCTGCGAAGTGGCCCGGGCGCTCCCTTCCGGCTGGCAGTACCCGGAGGATGCCGTCGTCAGGATAACGGTGTACGGGCGCGAGTTTGAGACGGAGGGGTTCCGGGTGACGCCCTGGCGGCAGGCGTCTCCGATCGTCGTCCACGCCGAAACGGTCGGCCAGGTGGAGGTCTGCTACCTCCACGAGAGACGGAAAGACGACAAAGAACTCTTCTTCGGGGAGGAGCGATCGCTGCTCGATACCGTCGCCGGACGCCTCGGGCGGACGATCGAGCTCTTCCAGGCGCGAGAACACCTCAAGAAGAGCGAATCCACGTTTAGGGAGATTACGCAGCAGAGTTTCGATATGATCTACACCTGCTACCACGAAACCGGGATCGCCTACATATCCCCGGCCGTAATGAGGATCCTCGGCTATACTCCCACCGAACTCATCGGCTGCAAGTGTCGCGATTTCGTCGTCCCCTCGTCGCTCCCTGTATGGGAGGAGGGACACAAGAAGATAGCCCGGGGCGAGCCGGTCGAGGGGCTCGAGATCGAGTTCCGCCGCAAAGACGGGTCTGTGGCATTCCTCGAACTGAACGAGTCCCCGATCGTCCGCGATCGGTCGGTGGTCGGGGTTCACGTCGTCGGCAGGGATATCACCGAGCGGAAACAGAACGAGCAACTCCGCCTGCAGGCGTTCGAGCAGATCGAGCGGAACATCGAGCAGTTCGCGATCCTCGGGGACCATATCCGCCAGCCGCTCCAGGTGATCCTCGGCATGACCAACCTGCTCGAGGAAGGGGTGGCTGTGGAGAGGATCCAGGAGCAGGTCGAGCGGATCAACGGCTACATCAAGGATCTCGACCGGGGCTGGATCGAGTCGAGGCAGGTTCGGGAGTTCCTGCGGCGGCACGAACTGGCGTAGGCGAGATGGGGTGCAGCCCCTTCACTCCGGCGGGACGCGAAGAGACCGGGCGGAGCGCTGGTTTTTCCTGAGGCTGGTCCCCCCGGGAATCGGGCGAGGCCTCCGCCTGGCTGTTATGACCGGCCCGAGCAGGGAAGACGGAACAGAACCCGGAGTCCGGAAGAGTCACGGGTAAGGGAAGAGAAAGGAATGCCCCTTTTGGGCGGTAATGCGGGGGAAGGGATTCGAACCCTTGAACTCCTTCGAGACTGGACCCTAAATCCAGCGCCTTTGACCTGGCTCGGCAACCCCCGCGTGCCATATATGTCGGCGCCGGAAGCATTATATTTGTTCCCCGGCGGCGCCGCAGGCGGAGGTCCCACGCGGCGCGGAGGGATACGCACCACCGCGGCACCACCCGTATTCCGGCCGGCTCAGGTGCCCGGCCCCTGCTCGGGGATCCGGTAATTGCGGTGCAAAACAGCCCCGGAATCATATGCGGAAAATATATTGCATATAAAAATACATTACATTACATACAAAAGTAACCAGAAATTATCATGTCCGGGATGCGCCGACGGCGTATTTGGGCAAAATCGTGCCCAGAATGGTAACAACAAAACATTTATTGAATTGATCGACCGTATTCTCCAGTAGTTGAATTGAAATGCTGGGCGAGCTCCTCCATATCCTGGCAGCGGCGATTATCAGCTGGATCCTCTTCGTAGCAGTCGACATCTTCTTCAAGTTGCCAGAGACGGGAGGAGTCGTTGGAGCCACGGCCATTGCCCGGGATATCGAGGCCGGTGGCGGCGATCTTGCCGGCGGCACCATGATGGGGAACATCGTCTGCTCCCCCGACGCCTCGGCCGGGACGCTCCTTGCCGCCTGCGGCGTCTACGTCGCCGGCATCCCCGGCGGGCTCGCGGCGGCGACGCTCGTCTTCATCGGCAACCGCATCTGCCATGACCCCGGCTACGCAGGGACCACTGGCGCGATCCTCGCCACGTTCGTCATCTACGGCTTCACCCTGGTCGGGTTTGCCGCCTCGGACTTCATCGCGGGGATGGTGATTGCCATCCTCACCATCCAGGGGCTCTCCCATACCCACGCGAGCAGGCTCCTTGGACGGCTCTGGAGGGTGAGAGAGTGATCGCGCTCTACGTCGTGGCCGCGATCGCGGTCTTTGCCGCCGTGAGGGCCATCCTCGAGCGGAACACCGGCCGGAGGTTCCCGCACGCGAACGTCCTGAACTTCGCCGTCGCAGGCAGCCTCGTCCTCCTGCTCGATCACCCGATCACCCTCGTCGCGGCGGCAGCCTACTTCGTCGGCTCGACGCTTGAGGCGAACGCCATCGCAAGCACCTACGCCGGGGGGGTGAAGCGGTGATCTTCGAGTTGCAGGTCGTCTTTGGGCTCATCGCACTCCTCGGGGCGCTCTCCGCCGCGCTCATCAGGGACTCTTACGGGAAGCTGATCGCGCTCGGGATCCTGGTCTCCGGCGTCCTCCCCTTCATCGTGGACCGCGGCTACCTGGACGTCGCGATCGCGGCCGCTCTCATCGCCCCGATCTCGACGATATTCGTCCTCATGGCTGTCCGGAGGGCTGAGCCGTGAACACCACCTTCATCCTCGGTCTCGCCATCCTCGTGATCGGCGTCCTCTCGGTCGCCTTCGTGCGGCCGAAGACCTACGTCGCCCGGCTGATCAACCTCGAGATACCGGCATGGGGCCTCCTGCTCGTCATGCTCGCCTACGACGAAGCCCTGGCGCTCATGACGTTCGTTGCCGTCACCGCGATCAGCACGTTCGTCATCGTCCGCCTGATGGAGTGGAGGGATGCATCGTGCTGATCATCACGCGGATCTCCAGGGTCCTCTCCAACTTCCAAAACCTCGTCGCGCTCTTCGCCGGCGCATGCATCATCGTCTCCCTCATCGGGATCCTCTCCCTGCCGCTCGCGTTCGAGGAGAACCAGCTCTACCCGAAGACGCGGCTCGACCCCACCAGCGGGCTCTACCCCTACGACCGGGGAGGCGTGCCGTTCGGCACAACGGAGGTCATCTGCCAGTACCCGGAGAACTCGCCCTACGCGGGCTACGTCACCACCTACTTAACGCCGCTCTCGCTCTTCCTCGCGGAGAACACGCTTTATATCGGCACGACGATCGTCGCCCACCCGGGCGGGATCATCGACGAGATCCTCTACAACACCCGGGGCGCCGACACCGTCGTCGAGACGAGCATCCTCTTTACCGCGTTTGCGATCGCCTCCTACCTCTACCGGAGGGAGGAAGAATGATCATCCCCGAGTACTCGCTCGGCCTCCTCGTGGCGTTCGCAGCGATGGGAGTCGCGTTCTTCGCCATGATGCGGGAGACCGACGGCTTCCACCGCCTCCTGCTCACGGACCTCATCGAGGTCGTCAGCCTCGCGTTCATCGCGCTGATCGGCACCGACCTTGCGGAGGCCCTCATCCTCCCGGGCCTTGTCGTCGGCACGTCCGAGTTGATCGCGCTCTCGGAGATCTACCGGATCAAGGAAGGCTACACGCGGCCGCCCGACGCCGGCCTGCAGATCGAGGTGATGGAGAGCGCGCCCGGCATCCTTGCCGCGCTCCTCGTCGTCTACGGCATCGTTCTCTCCGGATTTTCCGGCGGGGTCGTCGCCGGCCTCGGGGTGCTCTTCTACCTCCTCTGCCGCGGCCACGACGAGCGGTTCGAGCTGATCGAGACGGCGAGCGGCTACTCGTGGGCGCTCTGGATCGTCGCGTTCTTCATCTTCATGATCCTCCCGCAGTACTGGTTCTTCGCGGTCATGCTCTCGGGCTCCGCGATCCTCGTCAAGGTCATGGCCAAGATGTCGCTCATCGGCACCATGCGGGGTGGTCCGAATGCCTGATATCGGCGGCGACCCTCTCTTCGTGCTGGAGTTCGGGGATATCCTCCACTACTACACCCCCTACACGATCACGCTCTTCCTGCTCGCGCTGATCTTTACGGGCCTTGCTATCGCAAGCAGGCCTGAACGGCAGATCGATATCGCGTTCGGGGGCGACGCCTACTACGCGAAGGAGACGACGGTCTCCGAGATGCGTTTCCGGCGGTTCATGGCGATCGCCTGCGGCCTTGCGACGCTGGGGGCGATGGGGAGCGGGGACCTCTTCAACTTCACGCTCTTCGTCTCCCTCGTCGGGATAGCAAACATCGGCATCGTCGCGGCGGTGAAGAACCGCCACGTCCTCGACGCCGCATACGAGTACGGCATCGTTGCCATGGTCGCCACCCTGCCGCTCTTCGGGGGCGCCGCACTGGTCGTTGCGACCACCGGCACGCTTGCGATACCGGCTCTTGCGGCCGGCGGCTTTGCCGTCCCGCTGGTGGCCAAAGCCTTCCTCGCCCTCGGCGTCATCGGAGAGGGGATGGCGCCGTTCTACGCGGCGAAGGCCGAGATGTTCCGGGCGCCCGGCGCCCCCTACGTCATCATGTGCTCCCTCTCGTCGCTGTTGATCTTCCTCCGCGTCGTGGAGATTGTCATAACCATCTGATTGACATGAAGCGAACAACGATTACCTACGGACTCGCGGCATCGGCCCTCGTCATCGTCGCCGCATGGGCGGCGCTGGCGGCATCCCTCATACCGCTCTGGGCGGCGGAGACGGCCATGGTGATTGCCTTCCCCGTACTGGTGCTCTTTCTCGGGCTCTGGTGGCGGGCTCCGGGCGGAGAAGAGGATATCCCGTTCATAGGATACTGACATGATCGAGTACCTGGTATTTGCAGCAGCGTTCGGCCTCCTCCTGCTGGGGCTCCACCGGAAAGTCATCGCACGGGTACAGCTGAGGCCGGGCCCTCCCGTCTGGCAGGAGATCCTCCACGCCCTGAAGTTCTCGTTCAAGAGCACCTGGGTCCCGAAGACGGCGAGCGCCACGCTCTACGTCGGGGTCGTGCTCATCGGGATCGGCATATGGAGCGCGGCGCTCTTCGTCGTCCTTGCCGGGGAGAGCATCCTGATCCTCTTTGCGATCTACATGCTGCACAAGATCGTCGAGCACGGGTTCGGGCTCTCGTCGGGATCGCCCTACGGGAAGTTCGGCGGCGTCCGGTCGGTCATATCCGCGGCCTCGGAGATCCCGCTCTTCGTCACGATCGCGGCGATCTACTTCTTCACGGACTCGCTCCTCCTCCGGGACATCGTCGCCTACCAGGCGGTCCACGGGCCGCTCCTCCTGATAGCACCGCCCGCCGCGATAGCCATGTACATCGTCATCCTCTCGAAGTTGCCCTACGGCCCCTTCTCGATCGTCGAATCCAAGGAACTCGTGAGCGGCTACAAGACCGAGCACTTCGGGGTCTGGCGGGCAGGGATCTCCGTCATCGACGGGACGAAGACGTTCGTGCTCCTCTTCGCGTTCGTCGCGATCTTCATCGGAGCCATGCCGTTCTGGGCAGCCCTCGTCATCATGACGATCGTCCTCGTATCGCTCTCGTTTGTCTGTGCGGTGACGCCCATGCTCTCACCGTTCGATAGCGTCACCGTCCAGGGGATCGTCACCCTGCTGATGGTCGGCTACGCCGCCGTTCTCTGGTGGGTGATGCCATGATCCGCAGGATGGTGCTCCTCGGGGCGGTGTTCTACATCGTCATAGCGATCCTGCAGTGGGTGACAAACCGGACGGTCTTTTACGAGGCGGTGGTCCTCTCGGGGATCCTTGTGGCCCTCTCGCTCGTCCACTATGCCTTAAACGAGGAGCGGCTCAAGAAGATGGAGATGACCGCGGTCTGGCTCGTGATCCTGCTCTTCGTCGGTTATGCCCTCGCAAAGGCCGGAGGATACCTATGACCGGGTACCTCTACGAGAAAGACCTCCGCCAGATGAAGTTCACCATCCTCACGAGCACGAGGCACGACGAGGCCGTCCGGGCGATCGCCGGGCGCCTCGGCATCTCCGACGCGAAACTCCGGATGGTGCTGATCCGGCGGTTCGACATGTCCCTGCTTGAGAACCTTGAGTCCCGGTGGGCTATGGGGCAGCAGCACGCAGACAACGGCGACCCCGTGACGAAAGAACTCGGGTGCGAACTCTTCACCCGGTTCGTGCCGCTCGTGGACCCGGGTGTTATGCAGTCGATTTGCAGCGAGACAAGAGCAATGAGCGAGAACGGACCACAAGAAGAGGCGCTCGCGAGAGGAAAGGCACGGATCCGGGAGGCGGTCCTCTCATGAGGAATATCCTGCAGGAGATCAAGAACTTCGTCCGCTCAAGGTCGATCCACGTCAGTTACGTCGATGTCGGGTCGTGCAACGGCTGCGACATCGAGGTGCTCGCCTGTCTTGCGCCGCGCTACGACATCGAGCAGTACGGCATCTACGTCCACAACAACCCCCGGGAGGCCGACGTCCTCCTGGTCATCGGCTCCGTAACGCCCCAGTGGGTGGACAAGCTCCGGGAGATCTGGGATAAGATCCCGGAGCCGAAGGCGGCCGTCGCCATCGGGAACTGCCCGATATCGGGGTGCGTCTATGCCCGGAGGGGCACCCTGACCACCCCGCCTGTCGAGAACTACATCCCCATCGCGGCATCGGTGCCGGGCTGTCCGCCCCGCCCGACGGAGATCCTCAATGCCATACTCTCGGTCGCGCCGATCATATTCAAGGACTACGAGGAGAAACAGCCATGAAGAAGACCGTCGACGTATCCATACCGCTCGGTCCGGTCCACCCCTGCTGGAAAGAGCCCGTCCGCCTCAAGTGCGAGACGGCGGGCGAGCGGGTGATCCGGGCCGAGGTCGAGCTCGGGTACATGAAGAAAGGGATCGAGCGGATCATGCGGGGCCGGCCCTGGCAGGAGGTGATGTTCCTTGCGGAACGCGTCTGCGGCATCTGCTCGGTCGTCCACAACATGGTCTTCATCGAGGCGATGGAGGAGATCAGTGCTATCGCCGTGCCGCCGCGGGCGGCCTATCTCCGGGTCATCGTGAACGAACTCGACCGGATGGCAAGCCATATCCTCGCGAACTTCTCCTACTGCTACACGATCGAGCACGAGACGCTGGCGATGTATCTCTTAAACACCCGGGAGATCGTGCTTGACAACCTCGAGCGGATCACGGGTTCACGGATCAACACCGCCTATATGATCCCGGGCGGAGTCCGGTTCGACCTCCTGCCCGAGGACGCCGCGGCGATGCTTGCGGATCTTGTGAAGGTCGAGGACGAGATGAAGCGGCATGTCCGGATCTTCGAGACCGGCCCCCTGATCGCTCTCCGGAGCAAGGGGATCGGGGTCATGAGCCGGGAAGAAGCGATCCGGTCTCACACCGTCGGCCCTACGGCCCGGGCGAGCGGTGTCGAGGAGTCCGATCTCCGCCTCCGCCACCCGACCTACAGGGAACTCGGGTTTACGCAGATAACCCGGACCGAGGGCGACAACTTCGCCCGGGTGATGCTCCGGTTCGACGAGGTCTTCCAGAGCATCGACCTGATCCGAAAATGCGTGGAAACCCTCCCCGAAGGCCCCATCCGGGGCGGCGGCCTCTGCAAGGCGGGCGAGACTTCGTATGCCGGCGAAGCCCCCCGGGGCGAGTTGACCTACACCATCAAGACCGACGACTTTGGGAGGGTGCTCGATATCGCGATACGGACGCCCTCGATCATGAACATCGAGGCCTGCGCCCACTCGATGATCGTCGATGCCGCATCGATTGCCGACGTGACGTCGACGTTCATCAGCAGCGACCCCTGCATCGCGTGCAACGAGAGGTGAGGATATGCGATCGATCGTCTACTACGTGCGAGAGTTTCTGCGGCCGGAATGGTTGAAGAAGTTCTTCTCGGTAAAGACCGCGCCGCTCACAACCCCCGCATACTTCAAGGGCTACCCGACCCTGACCGATAAGGAGTGCACGCACTGCCTCACCTGCATGATGATCTGTCCGGCGCCCGGCGCCATCGCGGTCCTCCGGCATAAGGAGCAGTGGGCACCGGAGATCTATCCGGGCCATTGCATCCGGTGCGGCCTCTGCGTCGAGGCATGCCCCGAAGGCGTTCTTACGAGCGGGCGAATCCTGGACGTCACCTCTCGCGATAAAACGGCGTTCTCCTCGTGGTACCGCCTGGAGGTCGACGACAACCTCTGTATGCGGTGCGGGAACTGCTGCGTCTCGTGCCCGGTCAACCGGGAGATAGACCCCCAGCTTGCGGGGACCGGGACGTCCGCAAGCGACGAGGTGATCATGCGGATCGAGGGCGGCCGGGTGACGATACTCCACGAGGAGAAGTGCACGGGGTGCAAGACCTGCGAGACCAACTGCCCGAACCGCGCCATCAGGGTCGCCCGTATGGTGGAAGGGGTCCAGGGCGGGGAGGCGGAGGCATGACGTTTCTCATGAATACCGGACGGACGGTGAACCAGGGCGTGACCGTCGAGAACAAGACTTCCGCCGCCTACGCGGAAGAGACCTCGACCTGCTTCATGCACGAATTCGACATGATGGAACTCGGGCTTGCCGACCGCGATACCGTCAGGGTGACCGGGCCCTCCGGCGAGGTCGTCATGCGGGCGGTTGCATCGGTCGAGGTGGAGATGGGCACCGTCTTTGTCCCCTACGGGCCGTATGCAAACCACATCGTCGCTGCCGATACCCACTCCACCGGGATGCCGGACTTCAAGTCGCACAGGGTGGCGATCGAACCGACGGATGAAGAACCAAAGAGGGTTCACGAGCTGATGGAAGACCTGGGAGGCCTTGCTTATGATCGTTAAGGATGCGGTCTGCCCCTTCTGCGGATGCCTCTGCGACGACATCGAGGTGGAAGTGGAGGAGGGCAGGGTGGTCGCCGTGACGAACGCCTGCGAACTCGGGACGAAGAAGTTCACGGGCGAAAAAAGGCTGAAGAACCCAATCCTG
>PGYL01000020.1:0-7323 GCA_002839645.1 Methanomicrobiales archaeon HGW-Methanomicrobiales-2
TAGCGGCGCAGGCTCTCCAGCCGGTCCCGGTCGGATCTGGCGATCTCGATCGTGGTTGTCTCCTCGGGCATAATGAGTTATGGGTCGTTATAAGTTATAAAAGCGTGTCTATGGGAGGAGGTGGTGGGGGGGTCACGCTCCTCAGGTCCCGTTTCAGCGCCTCGTGCGTCACAGCCCCGCCGGATATTGTCGAGCGATGCCTGGATGCTGGTGAGTGCCCCCGGACTCCGGAGTTCGGGGTCGCCGCTCTGGTCCAGCAGTCGGCGAACGATAGCCGGTAGGGCTCATTCGGGTAACGGCGGAGTTCATCCAGACGGTTCCGGTCGGATTTGAGGATCTCGATCGTGGCCATCCCGTCGGGCCTACCGGAGTGCCGGCCAGGAGATCGTGAAGATGAATGCTGCTGCGATTGCGGCCATGATGAAGAACACACCGACACCGCTGGACCAGAGGCACACGAACAGGATCATGGGAGGAGGGCGTTTGTTCTCTTATAAGGGATCTCTCCTGTGTTTGATCGGAGAGCGGTGCCGCTATGGGGGCTGGGGGTGCTGTTCCGGCGGAACGTGAAAAATATCGCAAGTGCGGGTAGGGTGCCTGATGACTGTATGGAGCATGTCCGCGATGCTGCTGGTCTTCACCGCAACCTGTAGGCGTGCTGGCGATGATCGATTGCTATCAGGTACACCGTTCTTTCTCTTTCGTCGGGAAGGAATATCCGTCGATAACGCTTTGCAATCCGGGTTGCTTTCTTCCCGTGTAATGCACCTGAAAGCCAACCGCCGGTATTGAGAGGGTCTTGTTTCAGGCGTTCGAGTTTTTTTCCCGAGTTCGATTATTACTTCTTTGTTGCCTTTGACCTTTGAGAGGCTCTCGACAAATGTATCGGTCCTCCGGATCGTCCATTCCATCAGGACAGCTCGGCGAGCAGGTCGTCTATTGAAGATATCTCCCGGTATCGACCGGCTGCGATGTCTTCTTCGCTCTTTTGTATCTGCGCCATCGTTTCGGGATTGCTGAGAATCTCAACGGTATCAAGAAGGGCGTCAAGATCTTCCCGCCGGACCATGGTCTCCTGTATCTTTTTGATTTCAAGATAGAGTTCATCGATGGTGACAGCCGGAGTCATGAGTAGTAGTAACCATCTGTTCAAATAAAAGTATTCTGGAGGTGGTGAATGCCCTTCTCGTGGCGGCGGGCGTGGTCGCCGTTGCGGGGACGGCGACATACAGCACCGCCGCTCCGGCGAGGAAGATGTAGGTGAGGGTCGTGACGAACGCGACCTGCCCGCCGGGGTTCTGGCCGGCGATGACCTGGAGGACGACGAATATGAGCGGGAGGTCGATGACCGCGAGCCAGAAGAGGGTTTTGAGAGATTTCCTTACCCCGTTTCCGTCCAGGCCCGCGTTTTTCAAGGCGTAGACCCCGATGACGAGCATGGGGAGATAGGCCGGGGAGAGGTAACGCATGTCGGAGCCGGCGGGGTGGTGGCGGTGATCGTGCGGGTGCTCGGCGGGGGGGGTGAGAGGCGGGCGGGAGGTCTTGAGGAGGATTTTGACATGGTTGATCCCCCTTACTCTTCTGTCCATGGTAGGGATCCCTCCCCTCTTCTGCCGCTCCAGACGGTCGAGATCCTTACCGTCCCCAACGAACCTGACACCGATAATCCTCGTCCAACCACTGGCCGAGACTTCATTCATAAGGAGATAGGAGATTGGGAAGAACTCATGCACCTTCCCTCTGCTGTGTGCACGGGGATGCCGGCGGTGATCGGTGGGGGTCATGATCCCATTACAGAATGGCGGAAAGGGGGCATTTTGCATATATAAGGCGTAAAATTTGTCGAAGTACGTTCAGGACAGACGTTATGATCCTATTATGATCCCATTGTGATCCTTCTATGATCTCTTGCTATCCATCTCTGCGTACGTCAGCGAGTAGCGCACGCCTGGCCCGGTTGTTCCCTCTTTGCGAAGAATACCGCTTTGAACCATCGCCTTAAGATCCCGTGTTGCGGTCGCCTTCTTCGCGTTGTTGAGTTTTTGGTACTTCAGGTTTGAGATGGAACCCTGTCTCTTCAGGTAGTTTACGGCAGCGATCTGCCGCTCATTCAGCCCGGGTGAATCAAGCCGCTCTCCGGTGTACGGATCATTCCGGAGGACGAGGCTGAACCCAGGGGATGTGTAATCAAACACCGGCAAAACACCGTTCATCCCGATCGCCGCTCACTGAGTAGCCTGAACCGCTACCCAAAAAACTTGTATAATCCACGTGACCAATGGTATGATCATGAGATATACGGTAGTGCTCGAACCGCAGGAAGAGGGCGGGTTCACCGTCCAGTGCGTTGAAATCCCGGGAGCGATCAGCCAGGGCGAGACACGGGAAGAAGCACTTGCCAACATCAAAGAAGCGATAGAACTTGTTCTTGAGGTGCAGTGGAAAGAGGTGCGTCGGCAGGCATCAACTGTCCGTCACGAGATATCGAAAGTTGACGTAGCTGATGTCGCATAAGCTGCCGGTTGTCTCCGGGGAAGAGATGGTGAAGTACCTTGCCCGGCATGGTTTCGTTCCGCAACGGCAGACCTCGTCCCATGTTGTCGTGCAGAAGGGGTGGCGGGTCTTTTCTGTACCTCTGCACCGGGAATTGAAGAGAGGCACCCTGAATGGCATCCTCAAACAGGCCGGGATTGATGGGGAAGAGTTCAGGCGCACTTTCAGGTGATCGCATTTTGGGAAAGCCTGATGTGCCAAGAGTATCCCCTCTAAGGTAACGGGCATGTGTTGAAGATCCACTGACAGCAGGAGGCTTCCCCGGGAGAAAGTGAGAGGCCGCCCGACGAAGATGAGCGGGAGATCGATGACCGCGAGCCAGAAGAGGGTTTTGAGGGATTCCCGCACCCCGTCGGCGTCCATCCCGGCGTGTTTGAAGGTGTAGACCCCGATGATGAGCATCGGGAGGTAGGCCGGGGAGAGGTAGCGCATGTCGGGGATGATCCCGGGGCTTGCCGGCATCCCGGGGAGGGAGCGTGCGTAGGTGAGCACCACCAGGACGGCGGCGAGGGCGAAGAAGACAAGGAGCCGTGCGTCGCGGGGGCTGATCTCGGTCGATCTGTGGCGGATGAGGGCGTATCCGGCCGCCCCGGCGAGGAGGGGGGTCGTTGTCGGGCTGAAGGTCCGCGTTCTGACCCCGGCTATGGTCCGGGTGGCGGAAGCCCTGTACGGTACACCGAACATTCGCAAACTGTTTTGGGCGAACTTGTGATGACCGCCGACTTCGGGGCGGGCTGCCCCGGGATGGGAGAACACGCCTGCCCCTCCAACCCTGTGAGCAGGCGCCCGCTCACGGGTTCCTGAAGGGTGTGCCTGGTGCCATGCAAAACCTCATATGAGATTGAGTAAGATGTATCTTACGAGGATCTATGGATATCGGTATCACCAGACTGAGTTCAAAGGGGCAGATTGTCATTCCGGCATTCATGCGGAGGGGGTTCCCTGAGGGTACACAACTGCTCATCGTCAGGGAGGGGGACCGCTTTATCATAAAACCGCTTGATGAACTGGAGCCAGAGCTGAAAGAGGATATTCTCTTTGCAGAAAGGACAGAGCGGGCGCTCCAGGAGTTTAAAGAGGGCAAATTTGTCAAGAAGGACCATGCCGATTTTGTTCGTGATCTTGAATCATGGTGACCGTTGCCTACGGCGCGTCCTTTGAGAGAACGATCAGGAAGATCCGTGACGGCAGAATAAAGGACCGGGTGAAACAACAGATCCTTAAGATCATCGACGATCCGGTGATCGGAAAACCGATGAGATATGGCAGAAAGCAGACGAGGGAGGTATATATTCCTCCATTCCGGTTGTCATACTGCTATGATGAGCGAAGGGATCTCCTGATTTTTCTGGATCTCTACCATAAGGACGAGCAGTAACGGATAGCAACGCTCTGTAAGAACCTGCGTTTTTCGCGTTCAGGAACTATTATCCCATTTCTGCAATAACCCGGCCGTTCGCGGCGCATCGAGCCACCTCCGTCCAGGGGCTCTGGTGCGGCGGCGGAGTCTGGCTCGTCCGATCTTTGCGATTTGCGACGCTCCGGCAGGAACGACTGTCCGCAGGATGCGATGGGCCGAAGGGCCCTGGCCGCTCCACTCTTAGAACGGGAAGATCGCAGACTGGATGTACTGCGCCACGGGTATCCAGAAGTGGTAGCCCTCCCGGCAGCTGGTGGCGAACCGGAAGTCGACGACGAGCTCCCAGGCGAGGGGGAAGAGCATCAGCACCGGGACGGCGCAGGCTCGGCGAGCGAGGACGGCGACATACAGCACCGCATCACTGGCGAGGAAGAGATAGGTGAGGGTCGTGATGAACGCCGGAAGAGTCTTCACCAACCATTGTAAATATGGTCAGCACTTACAGTATTGTCATGGTTGCAACCAAGCGGATACCGGTCTCGGAAGGTGTATGGGAGGAGATCTCCGATCTCAAGCGCCCGGGACAGACGTTCGATGATCTCCTCTCCCACATGGTGGAACTGGAGAAGAAGCGCCGGTTCATCGAGGATATGGATCGTATCGAGGCGGAGGGGGATTTCGTGGAGCTGAATTTTGACGTTCCGGATACTGATTAACCGCAAGGCCCTTGAGAGTATCCGGAGTTTCCGCCCGAAGAGCCGGCGGATCGTCATGGAGAAACTGAAGATGCTTCAAGAAGATCCGTTCCCCGGTGGCGGAAGCGATAAGGAACGTCTGTATGTTCAGGGACGGGAAGACACCTATCGCCTTCATATAAGCCATACCTTCACGGCATTCTATCGCATCCATGAGGCAGAGCAGGAGGTTCATGTTCTCGCCGTGATGCCGATCGAGCGAGCGCACAAGTGGTATGGGCGTTTCTAACCCCAGAGGTCAACTGTTAACGCTATCGTACAACTATTCAGCCCTACTGTAATGTTGTAAAACCGCGTGAACCACCCCCCCCGGCTTTGCGCAGGGGGTCTTTTTGCTCTGCCGTTCGCACCTCCGGTGCTCAAACTCCACCCCCGCAAAGGCACGACGGGGAAGCGGGGAGCACATCACTCCTCACTTCGCGTCTTTCCCTCGTAATCGTCGCATTCATCCTCAGCGCCCTCGGCCTTCAGGATGTACCCCGCGACGGCGAGGATGAGCGGCACGCCGACGGGCCGTGGAGGGTGGGGCCGTCCCGGTCGGGTACGACTGATCAGGGGCTGTTAATTCCCTGCTCTCAGAGCGGGAAGATCGTGTACTGGATATACCAGATGTACTGCACCACGGGTATCCAGAAGTGGTAGCCCTCCCAGCAGCTGGTGGCGAACCGGAAGTCGACAATGATCTCCCAGGCGAGGGGGAAGAGCATCAGCACCGCGGCTCCGGCGAGGAAGATGCAGGTGAGGGTCGTGATGAACGTCACCTGCCCGCCGTGGTTCTGGCCGGCGATGACCTGGAGGACGACGAAGGTGAGCGGGAGGTCGATGACCGCGAGCCAGAAGAGTGTTCTCAGCGCCTCCTTCACCCCATCACCGTCGAGACCGGCGTGCTTGAAGGCGTAGACCCCGATGACGAGCACGGGGAGGTAGGCCGGGGGAGAGATAGCGCATGTCGGGGATGATCCCGGGGCTTGCCGGCATCCCGGGGAGGGATCGGGGTACGGCGAGGAACTCGCTGTGTCTGAAGAGAACCCGAGGTATGACCGTATGCGCATAGTCATGAATGCGTTCATGTGAAACGTGTGATAGAGGTCGATCTCCCGATTGAGAAGATCAGCAAGCATGCCGGACGCGAGAAATCCATTTGGCACGGCTATATCTCCCCCTCCACATCTGGTGGGGGAGGCTGGTCCGGGAGTGAAACGGGCGAGAGGGGGTGAGGTGAAGAATAGTATATTAACACGGCGGGAGATAGTATCATAACGCGTTGAGAATTCCATGAGGATGATATTGATATGGCTCAGAAAATCAAATTAGGCCTCTACCTGGAAGGCGATGACGCCCGCCGCTTTGAGAAGTACATGGCGGACCCCGACCGATACGATACTCCGGAAGGGCGGGAGATGACTCGTTGGGTACGTGACCACGGAAAGGAACTTGTTAAATCCATCCGCTGAAAATCCCTCCGTTTTTAGTCTGATTTTGCGCGATCACAATGCCTTCAAAGAATTTTTCCGCGATTCCGGATGCCGGACCACCAAAAATACCTCTATCGGATATACTCTTCGAGCATCTCGCCGTCCATCATGATATCTCATCTTTTTCCTGCACACATGAGGAACTAACCGACTACCTGGCCGCTGATGCGCTAAAAAACCAGGACGCCCATGTGGCCGTTACCTATCTCGCCATGTACGAGGGAAGGTGTATCGGGTACTTCTCGCTCCTCAACGATAGCATCATCAAGAAGGATATTGATCCCGAGGATGACAAGGATTGGTATGCCTACTCCTATTATCCTGCGATCAAGATTGCCCGGTTCGCCACGGATCGGGAATGTGAAGGAAGAGGCGTTGGGCGAGCCATGTTAACCGCGATACGGTCGATAGCGATAACCGTGTCAACCTATTCTGGATGCTGCATTCTCACCGTCGATGCCAAACCTGATGCCGAACTGTTTTACGAACGGTTTGGATTCCATAGAGCCCTTAAAACTAAAAAGAAGAACACAATACCGATGTACCGCCGCAATATTTTCTAATAGGGCGATTGAAAAGAAACTACCGTCCCGCAAGGGAACGGTAGGGCGTATAACTGGTATCCTTATTGCTCTATGTTATAAGATATTTTCGATATTCAAGAGAGCACCCTCAAAGACACTTCATCATGAGATTGCCGTGCGATGAGAGGTTGCCCAGGCCTTCGATAGTTCGGACCCGGCATAGGTTCGGGAGGGCTCAAACGGTGCGTCACAGGTTGTTATAGACGTTCCTTCGGTGGTCGGGATCGACCGCCATAATAACGAGTTGTTGGTGCTCGAACGCCAGGATCACCCGGTACACCCCTACCCGCAGGGAGAATAGCGGTGAGTTCGTCAGGCGCTTCACCTGCAGGTGGGGAGATTCCTCTTCAGCCAGCAGTTCAAGCGCCCCGATTATCCGGGCGGCAGCCTCCTCTGGGAGGCGCTTTAATTTATGCTGGGCTCTTTTCGAGTAAATGAGCGAGTATCTCACTCGATCCCCAGATCCCGCTTCAACTCTTCGTGCGTCACAAACTCGCCCCGCCTGATCTCATCGAGCGACGCCTGGATGTCGGCGATCGTCTCAGGGCTCAGGGGCTCGGGGTCCTCGCTCTGGTCCAGCAGCCGGCGGACTATGG